>NWBJ01000079.1:0-18268 GCA_002633115.1 Muribaculaceae bacterium Zag1 | reverse complement strand
CCTTCATCGCCACGCAGAACGACAAACTGCAGCCCGGCATGTCGATGGCGCAGAATATCGACAACCTGCTGTTTCGCCGTGGAGCGATGCTGGAAAACGAGTTTGACTTCCTATACAGTTCCCTATTCACCAATCCCGACCAATACGTCAACGTGGTGGAATTGCTGTCGCATCGCAAGCATGGCCTGACGCTCACACAGATAGGCACCGAGATGGGCAAGAAATTGGGTGGCAATCTGAGTGAAATCCTCCATAATCTCGAGAATTGCAGCATTGTGACCCAAATCTCCCGCATCACTCCCAAAGGCCGAGAGGTATGTTATCAGCTATGCGACTTCTTCACTATCTTTTATTTGCATTATGTCAAAAACAACTCCACAGGCGATGAGTCCTTCTGGCAAACTCGCCACGCCTCGCCCGAGGCTTATGTGTGGCGAGGGCATGCCTTTGAATTGCTCTGCCTGACACATATCCAGCAGATACGCGAGGAATTGGGCATCTCTGGGGTACCCATCCAGGTGTCTACGCTCTTGACCCCAGAGGCGCAGATCGACCTCATTATTGAGCGCGGCAACCATGAGGCCAACCTCTGCGAAATCAAATGGGCCGCTGACGAATACGAGATGAAAGCTGATTACGCCGAGGATATCAAGAAGAAAGAAGCCGCTTATCGCGCCGTCACCCGCAAGCGCCGCTCCATCATCAACACCCTCATCACCACCTACGGCCTCAAGCCCGGCGCCCACGCCTCAGTCATCCAAAAAGTCCTCACCCTCGACGCCCTATTCCGATAGACCCCATGCTTCCAATTTTGTCATAAATCACTTTTTGCCTGTAAGGGACTCCCTTAGGGATTATTTTGAGGAGGCGAGCATTTTGCCGAGGAGGGTGAGGAAGCCGGTTACGACTGCCTTGTCAGGCACAGGGATTTGGAGAGTGGTTTGGCCGGTGGTAGGATCGGTTTTGACAACCGTATCGACCAATGCTTGTGTCTTCTCGGGCGACTGCAGCACTGAGGCAAGGCCAGTAAAGAAGCTTATGCCTTGGCTTACTAGTCTTTCGGGATTGGTTGTAACTTTTTCATGCCCAGCCTCTTCGCGCTCCTCGGCCTTAGTGTCTTTGTCAGCAGAGGGCTTTTCCGAAGTTTCAGAGGTTATAACCACCTTCTCATCCGTAGGGGCCTCATTTGAGGTAGAGATGGCCTCCATAGTTTCCTCTCTGATTTCTGCATGGTCTTCAGGCTCAACGATTTCAACCTCGGGTTCAACGATTTCTTCTTCAGCATCGATGATATCCTCTTGCTCTTCAGTGGTCTCTTCTGAGCCAGATTCCATTTCTGTTTCCTCTTCCTCGGGATGAGTGTCAGCTTTGGGCTCTTTCTCTTTCTCATCCACTACTCGGCCGAGAGTTTCCATCAACTCGTCAAGCTTCTTCTTGTCTGGCAGCATCACCATATCATCCCCTTGGTCAAGAATGCCGGCGAACAAAGCTGATTTGAATCCTATTTTGGTCTCAATCTGCTTCTCTATGCTATCGACCGAGACCATATTGATTACCTGTATATTGCGCTTTTGGCCCAGACGGTAGATGCGACCTATGCGCTGCTCGAGCACAGCGGGATTCCAAGGGAGCTCTAAATTGATAATTATGGATCCAGCTTGCAGATTAAGGCCCGTTGAGCCGGCATCGGTGGAGACAAACACCCGACATTCGGGGTCATCGGTGAAGTCCTTGACCAGATTGCGGCGCTTGGCCGAAGGTACGCTGCCGTTGAGATTGCTGTAGCGCACACCGAGCTTGTCAAGCTCAGCGCACACCAATCGCGTCATCCTTTCCCATCCGCTGAATATGACCACCTTTTCGTCGCCGTTCTCAAATATCTCAGTGAGGATGTTGACCAACTCATCGATTTTGGTATCGTGCCGAGATTTCTGGTCCAAGATGTAGGTGCTGTTGGCCACCATTCTCATCTGGCTCAGAAAGAGCATAAGCCTCTGACGGTCAAGTTCGCTCAAGAAGCCGTAATTGCGCCATTTGGTCACGATGCGACCAACCTGGTATTCAAACTCGTCATGCATTTCGGCTTGCTCCTTGGTCATGGGCACATATAGGGTCTTGTCCTGTCGGGCTGGCATCTGCAACGCTACCTCGCTTTTGCGCCGACGTATCAATATCTCTTTGAGTTTGTCACCTATGGTATTGAGGTTCTTGTAGCCAATGGTCATTCCAGCGCCATCAGTCACAATGTGTTCATCGCGGAATTTGTAGTATGGGCCCAAATAGTGCTGGTCGACAAGCTCGACGATGCTGTATAGCTCTTCGAGCTTGTTCTCCAAAGGTGTGCCAGATAGGATTACGGCATAGTCAGAGCGTATGTTTCTGGCCGCTTTGGCCATCTGTGTTTCCCAATTCTTGAGTCTCTGCACCTCGTCCATTATGAGCATGTCGGTCGATAGCGAACCATGAGCCTTGACATCATTGGCCATGGCATTGTACGAAACTATCTTGTAGAAAGCATCATCAGAGTCATATATGGCTTTGCGCTTCAGAGCGTTGCCCTCGACCACGGTCACTTTTGATGCGGTGAATTTCTCTATTTCATATTTCCATTGATATTTGAGCGAAGTAGGGCATACGATTAGCACTGAGGTTATCAGTTGGGATTTGCGCAGCAACTCAGCAGTGCCGATTGCTTGCACAGTCTTGCCCAAGCCCATCTCATCCGCTATGATGCTGCGTCCATGGCGCAGGGCAAAGCGGATGCCCTCTTTTTGGTAGGGGTAGAGGTGCGTCTTTAGCAGCGAGTCGAGCATAGGGTCGTCAATCTGCTGAGCTAAGGCCTGAAGATACTTTTTGCGACGCTTAGCGCTCAATTGCTCCATGACGTCGGGATAGCAGCGGAATGTCGGGGATAATTCCTTAGCCTGACGGATAAAATCCAGAATCTTGTGTTCCGGCACCGGAAGCAAATCCCCAGTGTCATCGAAAACGTCTTTAGCCAACGCTGCAATTCGCTCTCGCTCATCGCTGCCGATGCGGAGCTTTATCTTGCGGTCATCCTTGTAGTCGATATACATAGAGGAAGCGCTTGGTAGGGCTCGCGATGGTCGCTTTTTATTGAAGTCGAGCCAAAGCTTCACCGCCTCGATGTGCTTGCAAGTGCCAAGCCCCGTGGTGCAGAAATCCATGCATGAGCAATAGTTCCATTGGCTGTTGTCGCCGCGATATACCACTTTGTAGGTTGGCCCATAGCCCAAAAATTTGGGCTTCAGGCCCTTCCTATCATCTTTGATCGAGATTTTTTTGAATATGGCTTTCTTGATAGTGAAGTACCCGGGATTCTCTCGGTCGCGAGGTTGTGCAATCTCAAATGTCTCTTTTTCAGCCGCTTGTCGGCGCAGGGCCACTTGCCACTGCTCGAGCGTCATATCGATGGGTTTTACAAGATGAGAGACTTTATACCGCACCTCTGCTTTTTTCTTGTCCTTTTCGGTCTTTTTCTTTTTGCCGGTTCCTTTTTGGGTCTTCATTGTCTTGGGGTTGCATTAGGCTAAGTAAATTTCTATGGCGAATTACATTAGCTTCACAAAGGTACGCAATTTTTTCGACTGTATTGGTAAAAGTTCAAAAAAATTATGTATCCCCTTGAGTATTTTGACCGAGAGTCAAAAATCCCTATGACAAGGTATGACCCCATGGCAAAACTGCGACAGCCTGTCTCCTCTCCGAGCCTCACTGTGACGATGACGGCAACGAGCTGCCATTCTGATGGCAGCCCTCACCCCTTGCCGAATTGTTCGTAGCGAGCAGCGAGACAATCGGGATTGGGATAGAAATGGAAACACCACAATTTTGGAAACGAAAACTCCACAATTTTGGAAATAAAAAGTCCACAATTTTGGAAACGAAAATTCAACAATTTTGGAAACGAAAACTCCACAAATTTGGAAATACAAAAAATAAATCGTACTTTTGTGGAAAAATTTCTCCCATGGAATATTTGCCTCGACTTACCGACTCATACATTTCTAAGAAATTACGCACCAAAGGCGCCCTGTTGATAGAAGGTCCAAAATGGTGCGGAAAGACAACCTCTGGCCGACAATTTAGCAAAAGCGTCATATACATGGATGATCCCATGCGTAGAGACGAATACACTAAAATGGTGGAATTAAATATTCAGGGGCTTCTACAGGGCCCCACGCCACGATTATTAGATGAGTGGCAACTTTACCCCAGGCTCTGGGATGCAGTAAGATTTGAAGTCGACCAACGCTCAGCCTTCGGCCAGTTCATACTCACGGGCTCAGCCGTTCCTCCTGATTTCTCACAAATAGTTCACTCAGGCACTGGCCGCATAGCTCGCTTGTCGATGCGCACCATGAGTCTTACCGAATCGAAAGAATCCTCCCAGCAAGTAAGGCTTGGCGAATTGTTTAATGGAGAGACCCAGGTAAAAGGCTATAACCCCTACGATTTGACCACTATAGCTCAACTGCTATGTCGTGGGGGATGGCCGTTAGCTCTGCAATTAGACAAAGAAGACTCCCTTGACCCAGCATCGGATTATGTCGACGCTGTAGCACATTCCGACATAAGTCGGGTTGACAATGTGGAGCGTGACCCAATCCTGGCTGCCAACTTAATGCGAGCCTACGCTAGGCATCAAGGCTCTCAAGCTACTATTGGGGCCATCGCGGCTGATATCCGAGGCGCAGGCCACGATATCTCAGAAAAAACCATAACCTCCTACCTTAACGCCTTGAGATCAATATTCGTAATTGAAGATATGGCAGCGTGGAACCCCAACCTCAGGTCAAAAGCATCTATCCGCACCTCTCCCACACGATATTTTACCGATCCCTCTATAGCAACAGCCTCCTTGCGCATAGGGCCTCAGGATTTGATGCGAGATTTGGAGACATTCGGGTTGATTTTTGAGACAATGTGTGCGCGCGATTTGCGAGTATATGCCCAATGTTTAGATGGGGATGTCTTTCATTATCGCGACAGCAATGGATTGGAATGCGATATGGTAATGCATCTGCGCAATGGCAAATATGGGCTCATTGAGGTTAAACTAGGGGGACCAACTCTTATCGAAGAGGGGTGCGCCAATCTCCTCAAGCTTAAAGAAAGACTTGATATCCCCAAAATGGGCACACCTTCTTTTCTAATGATACTAACAGCCACAGGCGATTATGCTTACACTCGTTCTGATGGCATCCACATCGTGCCTATTACCACCTTGACAGTGTAACACATCCAGGCTACAGATATGTATGCCCCCAACTACCAACCGCGCCAATGGAATCCAGACTGGGAGCTCAAGAATCTCCTCTCCGAGCCCAACTACGACGATGACGGCAACGAGCTGCCATTCTGACGACATCCCTCACGCCTTGCCGAATTGCTCGTAGCGAGCAGCGAGATAATCGGGATTGGGATAGAAATGGGATGGCATGTGGATTTTTCTATTTTCCAATTTCACCAGATAGGACTTGAAATTCTCTTCAGAGACGTTGTCGATAAGCGTAGGGCTAATATGGATTATGCCATCAGGCGTAATGCCCATCAAATGATTATCGTAGGCTCGATGAAAGAACACATTCATGCACAGGCCATTGCATGGGTCTGTGCGCAGCTCTCTATCTTCAGCCCACCCTATTATATGACAAGCTTCCAATAGCTGAGAAGCCTTCACACCAGAAATGCAACAAGTAGTGTTGTATGAGGCGATAACAGCGACACGAAAGAAATCCTGTCCTGCTCGCCTTGTGCTCGTTACTATTATATCCTCTCCAGCCGGTTTCTTAGGTATTGGGGGAGCTCCTTCAGTCTCTTTGGCCAACCTTTCTTGATAAAGCTGTTCGCTTTTGAGAGTCACTCCATTTTATTTTAGGTATTTATGGAATAGCAATTAGGATTTTATTGAGTAAAATTAGGATTTTATTGAATAATTATTTGTAACTTTGCCATCGATAACAAACAAGACACTTCTATCCCTATGCGTTTCGATATCAATGCTCACATAAACACCTTAAACGATGTAGAGGAATATTTCCGTTTCCTCCTCAACGATCTTTCGGTAAACTTTCATCCAGACACTGAATTTGAAGAGTACATTCAATGCAGCACTGGCTCTCCCTCTTTCAGCGAAGAGGAATGCCATCTCTACAATAGCCTCATGCAAGAATGTTTTGAGACCTGTGAAAAGGAAAGTGGAAAAGAAGATATTTATGAGATAGGAACACGCATTTTCCATGAAGCAGGGTATTGGTAATTCAACATATCGGTCTACAAATCAGTTTCCCATTCAGCTGTCCGAGGTTCCAGAGGAAATTACTGAAAGTGGAATAAAGATATACGGAGAGACATCTTATGAAAACCACATGGCTCTCCTATCCCATTATCTCCATGGCAACTCGGAGATAGGTGAGGTGTGTAAAGACGACATCAAATTAGCCATCCGTCAATTTCTGGCTCGCAAAAGTAAAAAGCAAGAGAAAGACATTCCAGAAGATGTAGTTGTGGGATGTGCTGAAAACCCATTACAGCTAAATCTATTTGACGATTTCTTTGATGTACCCTTCCCGGCTCCTGAAAATCCAAAGTTTACATTCATAGACCTATTCGCCGGTATTGGCGGATTTAGGATTGCTATGCAGAATCTTGGTGGCAAATGCGTGTATAGCTCAGAATTTGATGCTAAAGCGCAAGAAACCTATTTGGCCAACTATGGCGAAATGCCCTTTGGCGACATCACAAAAGAAAGCACTAAACGCTTCATTCCCAAAGAATTTGATGTGCTTTGTGCCGGATTTCCATGTCAGGCATTCTCATTAGCGGGCAAACGCTTAGGCTTTAAGGATGAGACTCGAGGCACTCTTTTCTTCGAGGTGGAGGCTATTCTTCGCAAACATCAACCTAAGGCATTTTTCTTGGAGAATGTGAAGGGGTTGGCCATTCACGACAAAGGCAAAACTCTGGCCACCATTCTCTCTCATCTTGATGATGCTGGCTATGATGTGGTACCACCTCAAATCCTCAATGCAATGGATTATGGGGTACCCCAACACAGAGAGCGTATATATATCATTGGATTTAGAAAAGATTTGAACATCGATGTAAAATCTTTTGAATACCCCAAGCCTTTCTCTACTGGGCCCAATAGACCAAAGTTCCGCGATGTGATGGAAGAGAAAGAGGTCTCAGTTAAATACTATCTCTCTACCGTCTATGTGGAAACCCTAAAACGTCACAAAGCCCGGCATGAAGCCGCTGGCCACGGTTTTGGCTATAAAATCATCGACCTCGATGATGTGGCTAACGCCATCGTAGTAGGAGGTATGGGCAGAGAGTGCAATCTGATCATCGATAAACGTCTCTCCAACTTCACCCCAGTGACCAATATAAAGGGTGAGGTCAATCGTGACGGTATCCGCAAGATGACCCCTCGTGAATGGGCACGCCTCCAAGGCTTCCCCGACACCTTTGTCATCCCTGTAGCCGACGCCTCAGCCTACAAGCAGTTTGGCAACTCGGTTGCCATACCTGCCATCCAGGCAACGGCAGAGCAGGAACTTAAAGCATTAAATCTAATGTAATCTCTATGGCCAAGAAATCTAAATCCAAATCTCCTAAACTAATAGGCAACGTTGGAGATTGGAGTGAAATCTATGTCTTATTTCGAGTCCTTGAAACAGGAGAACTTCAAGTTGCGGATGAATCTCTAGCCCCTATTCCAAACTCTTATTATCGGGTATTGGAGGCTCTAAGAGCTGACAGCGAGACACAAAGCGATTATATAAGAGAGGATACAAATATCCTAATCAAGGTTCACTACAATAACGAAGGAAAGGAAGCGGAGTATTCCTCTCTATGTCCCATCTCCATTTTTGCGGAGATGGCCAATTGGTTATTGAATCTCATCAAGATACAAACCAAAAGTCCTTTTAAACTCCCTCAACTGACCCCTTTCCTCTTAAGCATAAACATAAAGAAATTAAAGGACATTGGTCACAAACGAGATATAACCCTTAAAATAGAGGATTGCATTAGAAGCATGGCCCAAATTCTTGGGTTTAGTATTAAATCCTATCTGGGTAAGGATTCATCCTTATTCAATGCTGGGAAAGGGACTAATTTTATCTATGAAGTCACCTTTCCAGAAGGTGTTGATATAAATTGTGATGAGTTTAACTCTAGGACCTATAATGCTAAAAAACAAAAGGGCGGAAAGATTGGATACCGAATCCGAGAGATTTATAATCTTGGAGGTAAGATCGATTTTTCCTCGGTTCAATCAGATTGTTTGTACAACAATCTAAAAATGATTGATGGAGATTTACCTGAGATATTAGCCTATCTCATACTCCTTAAAACAATGCAAGGGATTGGAGACTTAGCTAAGGGAACAGCTTTACTCACTGAAAGGAATCCGTTACATTACAATATAGGTACTCACCCACATATCTATGAGTTCAAAATAAAGAAATTTCTTCAAGATGTTGCTCAAGGCATGACGCCAGAGAAAGCTTGGAATGGAAACTACGATTCCACAGGAGGTCAAATTGTGGTAAAAGACAATGGATCAATCGTATGTTACCATATCTATGAACTCAATAGTTTTAGAGAATACCTTTTCAGAAATACCAGATTTGATAGACCTTCGACTAGCGAAGACGAAAACAATCCTGGCAATTTCAGAAAAGGGAAAAATGAGAAATCCTTTCATTATGGTATTCTCTACAAAGAAGGGGAGAAATATTTTATAAAAATAAATCTCCAGATAAGATACAAAAAACTATCAAAACGTAATTCGACTAAACGAAGCACTAGGAAGGCTAATGTTAGAAACGCACCTAAAATTTCTGGCCCTACCTCTTAAACTAATTTCAAAGTAAGAAGTACTTTATCCTTTGGCTATTATATTTTCTCTTCATATGCTACATCATATCTATGGAAAGTCTTTCATTTAATAAAGGTGAATGGGCGGAGGTCTACATCTTCTTCAAGGTGATGGCCGATCGTAAGCTTTATACTGCAGACGCTGACTTCCATCCTATTAAAGGTGTATATCTTGATGTGATAGCAGTCATCCGAGAAGAGGTCAAGGATAGGATCTATTGCTATAAGACAGGAGATCGCGTAACTATCCTCCTCAATGACAAGAGAGTGGGCGAAGTCCCGGTACGAAAATTTATAAAGTACAAAAATCTATTGTGGAAACTCTTGGAAGAGAACACAGAAACCACTTTTACCTCTCAAGAGATAGAGGATTTCTTACACTCTATCTTTATCTACAAGCCAAAGTCTCCAGCCAATATTATCTCTGATTTCTGTGGTGGCACTGTCGATATCACTATAGAGACAAAAGACCGAAGTGGTATTGACCGTATCTTAGGGTTTTCCTGTAAATCTGATCTATCAGCATCCGCTACTCTTCTCAATGCCTCTGGTGACAATACCAATTTCATTTATGAGGTCACGGGACCCATGGATGATGAAAGAATGGAACACTTCAATAATCTCTTTAAGGAAACAGTCCGCAAAGGCAAAGTGTGCTATGATGTGGCCACCTCTGAGCGCATGCATTATCTTCACACTATCGGGTGTGATTTGGAATTTTTAAGACCAGCCGGCAAACATACCAGAGAGAATCTTATAAAATGCGGAGGACTTGAAATGCCAGTTATAGTTGCTGGGATGCTGAAAAAGTTTTACTTTGAAAACTTCTCAGGCAAAACATCCATGGAAGACTGTATTGAGTATTTGGCTGACAACGATGTCGTGGGGTATGGCTTTGAAGACCTCAGCCAAACCTATCGTGGCAAAATCGCCCATTTCCTTCTTTGCACGTTTACTGGTATGCGTCTTGGCACCTCATGGAATGGACGCCAAGAAGTAAACGGAGGGTATATCGTGGTCAAGAATGATGGCGATGTAGTAGCTTTCCACTCTACCATAGCTGATGAATTTAAAGATTTTCTCGTAGCTAAAATGCAGATGGAAGGTCCATCCCATAGTCGCCACAAGGATATGGTTATCTATAAGGAGGATGGGAAGTATTTCCTAAAGTTGGGCCTTCAACTACGCTTTAAACTCAGCAGGTAAACACCCATATCCGTGGGGGCGAGAGCTGCTTGTGAGGCGAGTCCCATGGATGCAGCGACGGGTACTGTTGCTGGTACCCTCACCGAGGATTTGCTGACCCACCTTGAGCGATTTTAATCTCTTTCAAGGCAGCGGAGATGAGTTGTAGGGTTTTATCATACTGGGAGGCCAATTCATCATCGCAAAGGGATTGGTACCCTAAAGCCATGATCTCTATTAGGCTATGGACCCTCTACAATATCCAAGGATGAGATTTTTCAGAGGAAAAAGTACATTGATTTTGAAAATCTTCTTGAGGATCCCGGTAGTGTTTCCTTTAGGGGCTCTAGAGGTGTCCGCTTCGGCTATACCGTGCATTCCTCGCGATCATGCTTGGTTACGATTAGCGCATGCCCTTTGCAGTGGTGAAGGTCATGATTTTGTGGTTGGATTGAGCATAGAACTGAAAATTCTTAATACGATTGATGATAATTACAGGAATAATTATTAAATTTGCGGTAAAAGATTTTGAATATTATGAGAAGGCCCGAGAAAATCAAACTAATACAACAAGTGTTACGTCAAGTAGCACCCGATGCCGAGGTCATATTGTATGGCTCAGAGGCTCGTGGCGATGCTCGTCCAGATAGCGATTTTGATATCCTCATCCTTACACCTCGCAAACTGAGTTACCATGAAGAAAACAACATGGCATTTCCTCTAATGGAGCTTCAATGGGAAAATGGTATCGAGGTCAACCCTATCATTTATTCTCGGGAGCAATGGTACGATCGCCCAATACTCTCGGATTTCTATGATAATGTAATGAAAGAAGGCATTCGTATATGACATTAAGTAAATATAATAGAGCAGCTCTTATAAAATATCGATTGGGGCAAGCCAATGAAACCCTCCAATCCGCCAAATTATTAATGGACAATGGCTATAGCTTGATTGGCGTAGTGAATAGGTTATATTATGCTTGTTTCTATGCCGCCTCTGCGTTGTTCGTGTCAAGAGGAATATTGATTAAAGGTCATCGTTCGGTTGCACCCATGTTGGCATTACATTTTGTCAAAACTGGAGAATTAAACAACCAGTGGTTAAAGCATTACTCTAATCTTCTTAGGAATAGAATGACTGGAGATTACGACGAATTTGCAGAATTTGAGAGAGATAAAGTATCTCAAATGTTTGAAGATTCTGAAGGGTTCATTGTTACGATTTCTTCTTTAATTTGATTGCTCTTTCAACTGGGCCATAGCGGCGTGGAAACGAGGATTCTTATGGATTTTGATACGGAAATTCTGTATATCAGAATTTATCTCATAGAGGGCTGAGTAGTTGCGCCTAAGCCTTTCAACTCCATCTGCCAAAGATAAGGATAATGGGGATACAGAATAAGTCTCTATGAGTTCGGAAATAGTGGTAAGGAGAATCTGCAAATAAGGTCTTATTTTTTCATAGTCAGCCTCAGTGACCGTGGGATAGGCCTCATACAGCAAATCATAGCATTTGTCAAGCTGCCCATTAAGGCGCGACAATGCCATCTTCTCCTTTTTTACTGGAGAGGAGAGAGAGTCTATGCGACGATTAAAGGATCGGCGACTCAGCCCCATCAAAGTTTGATTTATAACATCGACTTCACACATACTCTAAAAATATCATCACCACAAAGTTACCAATTATTTTTCAATCCACAAAATCAGGAAGAAAGTTATTGCTCGTCATATTCAGATTACCTTCAAAGAAGAAGTGGAAAAATCCAATAACTTTATGACTTTTTGAGTTCCTCAATTGGGAGCTCTCACTTTTGACAACGTTTTACATCCTTTTTAAAGGTTGTAGTACGATAAATCTTATATTTGGTCATAAACCTAAATCCTTAAAAAGGTCTTCTGAGGACTCAAAGCCCTTAATACGTCCTGCCTTTAAGTCTTCTACAGAGCGTTCATAGGAGCTCATTCTTTTCTTAGGTCGCAAAGTTTCCACTATTACGCCATCCATAGCGCTTAGTGTCTGTCGGAGAGCTCTAAGCATTCGGTTGTCTTCAACGGTAATCAAGAGTTGGTGCATACTAATTATTTTTTTGTTTAGTAAAGGTAATCTTTTTTATTTTAACAACCAAATCAAGGACACTGTTTCTTTCTTCCTCTGTTAAGGCTCTTCGAGGAGTGCTGCATGGAGCCCACATCGTTGAGCCTCTCCGAGGCTCGCTGGGTGGGGAAAAGATACCCCATGCTGACAGGGCGCACCGCGCCCCTATCCACATGGGGTTAACATTGCTAAGCCTCTCCGAGGCTATTAGGGATAAATCAGCCTCCAGCTGCGCTTCTTATTCATCACGAGATGGGTCCAACTGGCCTAAACAACTCATCTTTTGCTTCATCATTGGCAAGGATATTAATCCTTGAGGCAACCAATGGGGACTACTAGGACACCATCGGCGCGCTGATAGGCATATTGGCCTACACCAGTCAGAACCATTAGGAATGAAGGAGTTTTCATACGGGTTAACTACCACATTTCCAAATATTTCCGAAATTCATCCGGGTGTTTGGCCGAAATTCATCCGGGTGTTTGGCCGAATTTCATCCGGGCGTTTGGCCGAATTTCATCCGGGCGTTTGGCCGAAATCCATCCGGGCGGTCAGTAGGTGGAGGCTTTGAGGGCGAGGCCGACGCGCTCGTGGAGGCCGAAGAGGAGGTTCATGTCGTGGACGGCGGTGCCGGAGGCGCCCTTGATCAAGGCATCGAGCATGGCTGAGATGCGCACATGGCCATCGCGCTTGTCGATGCGCATCAGGCATTTGTTGGTGCCAGCCACCTCCTTGGCCTCAGGGGCCTGATTGATGATGAAAGTAAAGTTGTGATCCTCATAAAACTCCTCGTAGAGGCGCAAAATCTCGCCGATGTCGAGGTCGGTGTCAAATTCGACAGTGGCCATCAAGGCGCGGTCGTCATCAGCGGGGCCAGCCACCAGCACAATCTGCTGGTCAAAGTCGGCCTGCAGCTCGCGCAGCGCATTGACAATCTCCTGTGTCACATCAGCCGTAGAGTCGATCTGCTCGGCTCGCTCCGGCATCGACACATTGACATGAATCGGGTTGGCGAGCGCCCCCTCCTTGGCCATCGGCAGCATCGTCAGCTCGGCAATCAGCGCCGCCGGATGCGGCACCACGGCGCGCTTGGCGCCGCGCACCATAGCCTTGCGGTTAAGCTCGGGCAAGCCGTAAACAAAATCATACTGCCGCGCATTCTCCGGCTCGCGCATATCCACGCTCAAGTCGATGATGCGCAAATCCTCGGGCAGCTCGTGATGGCTGAGCCAGTCGAGCGTCTGGCCCTTGTGGCGGAAAATAAAGAGGGCATCTATATCCTCGAGGCGGTTGGCGCTGCTGGGCGATATGCGCAGTTCGCACTCGCCAATCAAGCCGTGATGGACATCCGAGACCAACCGCCCGACATACCGGGCCGAATCGACCCACATAATCTCAACATCGGGATGATTGATAAGGAGCCTAATCAGCTCGCCTGCCATGGGGTTGCTCCCCCCTATTATTCCTGCCTTTATCATTAGAAATGAAAAATGAAAAATGAAAAATGAAAAATTAAGAATGAAAAATAAGAGAATGAAAAACTAAGAGTGAAAAGTGAAAAATAAGAAATGAAAAATTAGGGGTTTATAACCAAATCCGAATGACCATTCTTCATTTTTCGTTATTCATTTTTCATTTCAGAATGGTTATTTTTCATTTTTCACTCTTCATTTTTCATTTGTGAATAGGTCGTTGTAGATTTGCTCGGTGGCGCCGAGATGGGTCTGGATGTATTCGCCAGCGATCTTGCCAGCCTGCTTGCGGCGCTGGTCGCCATTGGCGCCAAAGAAGCCATCGAGAATCTCCTTGAGCTTCTCCTGGCTGTCATACTCAAATCCGCCTCCGGCCTCGATGAGGTCGGCTGCCTCCTTAAACTTGAAATGGTTAGGGCCGAAAATCACCGGTATGCCATACACCGCAGCCTCGTTGATATTATGGATGCCAGCCCCGAAGCCACCACCGATTATCGCCACATTGCCATAGCGGTACAGGCTCGAGAGCTTGCCAAAACTGTCGATAATCAGCACCTGGGTGTTGGCCGGTATCGAGCGTCGATGCTCAGCCTCGCTCAGCAACATGCTGCGATGCTTGAGCAGACCTTGCAGCCGTGCCAGACGCTCGGCGTTGAACTCATGCGGCGCGATGATAGCCCTCAGCTTGGGATGAGCGTTGAGGTAAGGGATGTAGCAATCCTCATCCTTCTCCCACGAGCTGCCCACAATCAGCACCTTGCTGTTCTTGGTGGCAAGCCACTTCTCAATCATGGGGAAATCCACGCGGGTACGCATCACATCTGTCACGCGGTCAAACCGGGTATCCCCGGCCACAGTGACATTATCCACCCCTACGCCCGCCAGGAGCTGACGCGAATTTTCGTCTTGCACATACAGGCGCGTAAAGCAGCGCAGCATCCCACGGAAAACACCTCCGTAGGGCTTGAAAAAGCGTTGCTTGGGTCGGAAAATGCTATCAATTATATAGGTGGGCACCCCGCGGCGCTGCAGCTGCTGCAGGAAGTTGCCCCAGAATTCATACTTTACAAACACCGCCATCCCCGGGTCGGCAGCCTCAAGGAAATTGGCCACCTTGTGGGGGCGGTCAAATGGCAGATACACCACCAGGTCGACCTGGTCATAATTCTTGCGCACCTCATATCCCGAGGGCGAAAAGAATGACAACAGGATGCGGCGCTCAGGCTGCTCGCGGCGCAGCTTCTCGATCAGAGGGCGCGCCTGCTCAAACTCGCCGAGCGAGGCCGCGTGAAACCACACGTCAAAGCGTGCGCCATCGTTGGCAGCGCGCCACTCACGTATGCGCTCCAATGTCTCGCCCTGGCCTTGAATCATACGCTTGACCTTGGGCGAACGCATGGCCACCATCTTGGCGGCCAACGCGTAGAGTCGTATGCCGTTGTTATACAGTGGGCCCATCACACGATATGCGCTCAATGCCTTGGCGCATGCGCTTCACTATTTCATCCTTGCCCAGCAGGCGAGTAATGTCAAACATGTGCGGACCTCGGCAAGCGCCCACCACCGTAAGGCGGAAAGCATTCATCAGATTGCCGAGATGATAACCCTTGTCGGCAATCCAGCCGAGCACGGCCGGCTCAAGCTCGGGGCCGCAAAAATCAGGCACAGTGTCAAAGATACTGATCATCTCCTCGAGCTGCGCGGGGGTGTCGGGGCTCCAACGCTTCTTCACCGCCTTGGGGTCGTAGCTATCAGGAGCCTCAAAGAAGAAATTGGCTTGATCCCACAGGTCGGCAGCCAGATTGGCGCGACCCTTGACCAGCTCGGCCACCTGGCCGATATATTCGTCGCTGTATTTGCTCAGGTCTACGCCGTGGGCCTCAAGCACCGGCTTGAAAGCAGCCACAAGCTCGGCCTCAGACAGTGTCTGCAGGTAGTTGTGGTTGAACCATTTGCCTTTTTCGTAAGCGAATTTGGCTCCCGATTTCGAGCAATGGTCAAACGAGAATTTCCGTATCAGTTCGTCCATCGACATGATCTCGGTGTCATCACCGGGATTCCAGCCCAGCAGGGCCAGGAAGTTAACCACGGCCTGGGGCAAATACCCGCTTTCGCGATATCCGCTCGAGGTCTCGCCGCTCTTGGGGTCGTGCCACAGCAGCGGGAACACTGGGAAGCCCAGACGGTCGCCATCGCGCTTTGACAATTTGCCCTTGCCGTCGGGCTTGAGCAGCAGCGGCAGATGCACAAATTGCGGCATCGTGTCTTGCCAGCCAAATGCCTCATAGAGCAGCACGTGGAGCGGAGCCGAAGGCAGCCACTCCTCGCCGCGTATCACATGCGACACGCGCATCAGATGGTCATCAACGATGTTGGCCAGATGATAAGTTGGCAGGTCGTCGGCGCTCTTGTAGAGCACCTTGTCGTCGAGGATGTCGCTCTTGATGACCACGCGCCCGCGTATCAGGTCGTTGACCTCGACATTGCGACCCGGCTCAATCAGAAAGCGCACCACATAAGGCGTACCCTCGGCGATGAGGCGGTCAACCTCCTCGCGAGGCATCGACAGCGAGTTGCGCATGCCCATGCGGGTCGAGGCGTCGTATTGGAAATTAGGAGTAGCGGCGCGAGCGGCCTCCAGCTCCTGAGGGGTGTCAAAAGCGATGTATGCCCTGCCTTGGTCAAGCAGCTGACGCACATGCTCGCGATAGATGTCGCGGCGCTCGCTCTGCTTGTATGGTCCGTAAGGGCCACCCTCGCGCACGCCTTCGTCGATGCCGATGCCAAGCCAGGCAAGAGCCTCGTTGATATATTCCTCGGCTCCCGGCACAAAGCGCTGCGAGTCAGTGTCTTCGATACGCAGAATCATTTTGCCGCCATTTTGGCGAGCAAACAGATAATTATATAGGGCAGTGCGCACGCCACCGATATGCAATGGCCCAGTGGGCGATGGGGCGAACCGCACGCGTACTTCTCTTTCCATAAAGCTTAATCAGAAATGAGCCTTGTTGTTGATTTTTGCGCAAAGATACGAAATTTCTTGGTATTTACCAACTATGCCAAAAATTTGACCGAAAGATTGACCCAATAATTGGCTTAGACGACCAATGCCGCGCCTCACTTGTACCGCTTATAGGATTGGGCTAACCGCTTGTGATAGCCATGTTTGGCATACGAGCGGCCATTGTATCCACGGGCAAAGGCTGTCCAGTTGTGAGCCTGCAGGGGTTTGTCGAGCCCTGTCGAACGCAGGAAATTGACAAACAGGTCGAGCTGGTCGCGCTCGCTGCGCTGCATCTTCTCGACAAACTCGTGGGGCGAATCCACCCCGCACTTGCGCCAGTTGAAGCCTCCGATCTGGAACATCCCCCAGAATGTGCTCTCGATGGCCGTAACCTCGTCAATCTCCATAGCTGCGTCAAGTTGGGCCTGATGGGCCGCTTGGTGCGAACCGTAGCGCGCCTTGTTGGCGGGAGCGAACACCACCGCATGGCTCTTGGCATACTTGCTGAGCTTGATGCCGCGCCGCTGGGCGTAAGTCTTAAACAGATTTGGCGAAAAGCAAATCACTGGCTTGCCCTCGCTCCAGAATCCCTGATGCGCCCGGCCAGCCTCGATATCGATCACGGCATGGATCGTAGCCACATCCACGCCGAGCGAACGGGCCACCTCGGCCAGGTCTTCCTCCTCCAATTCGATATGCACCGGCTCTTGCCACTGCTCAAACCATTCGAGGTCAGTGACAAACGGGTCTGGTTCTATCCATTCAGGCTCAGGAGGCGAGGCCATAGCCGGGGCGCACAGCGATGCGGCAACAGCGGGTAGTAGCAAAGGTTTCATGGTCGGGGGTGGTGAATTAGGTTGAGGGATTTTAAGAAAAAGGAATCGCCAACAATCCTCCATTCCGTGGGGCATTGTTGGCGATTAGTATGGGGTCAATTTATTTGCTTGCGGCGGGAGCGGGCATTTGATAGCGCGCATTGAGGCCTTCGATCACGTCTTGGGTAATATCCAGGGCCGGGTTGAGGTAGAGGTTGAATTTGCGCTCAAGGATAGCGTCGTATTGGCGTGACTTGTTGAATTGCACAATGAAGTTGTTGATTGAATCCTCAAGGGCCTGCTGCTTGAGCTGAGCCTGAGCGTCGACTTGGGCGGCACGCTGAGCGATGAGATTCTCAAAGTTGCTCTGCTTGCTGTTGAGAGCCTTGACATCGTTCTCATAAGTAGCCTGTGACAGATACTGGTTGTTTTGAGCTTTTTGCTGTATCTGGTTGGCCTGGGCTTGCAGCTGGTTGCCGAGCTGGTTGCGGTAGCTCTCCAGGTCGATGTAGAGCTGTTGGATTTCAAGAGTTGTGGTCTGAGCGAAGACGTAGTATTTGTAGATAGAGTCTTGCGAGACATATCGGATATTAATCGAAGTCTCGAATGGGTCGCCGAGCTGGGCGCCGGTGGATGATGCGGGAGCAGCTTCCTTTTGTGCGCAAGAAGCCATCAGCAAGGCCACGGCAGCACAGATTAGAGTAGCAATTTTCTTCATACAGGATGGTTAGGTATAAGTCAGATTTTTTAAAGCCTGTTGGGTAGGGTGTTCAAAATTTGATTT
>NWBJ01000078.1:2832-4887 GCA_002633115.1 Muribaculaceae bacterium Zag1 | reverse complement strand
GGTCGGCATTGGAGAGGCGATTGAACGAGAACTGCGAGCACTTGACACCGATGCGGTCAATGTCAAATTCGCTCTTCTCAGCCTTGGAGTACGGCGCATCAAGCATAATCTTGGTGGCGGTCTCGATGAAGTTGCGCTTGAGGATCTTGCTCACAAACGGGAACGAGCGCGAAGCTCTCAGGTTGCACTCAATCACCTTCACCTCGCGATTCTTGGCCAGGAATTGGATGTTGAATGGGCCCGAGATGTTTAGCTCGGCAGCAATGCGGCGAGCTATCTTCTTGATTTGGCGCACAGTGCTGAAGTAGATGTTCTGCGCTGGGAATACCATCGTGGCATCGCCCGAGTGTACGCCGGCATATTCGATATGCTCCGAGATGGCATACTCAACGATTTCGCCCTTGTCGGCCACAGCGTCAAACTCTATCTCCTTGGTGTCCTGCATGAATTGGCTCACCACCACCGGGAAATCCTTGCTCACCTCGGTAGCCATATTCAGGAAGCGCTCGAGCTGCTCGTCATCGTAGCACACATTCATGGCAGCTCCCGACAGCACATAGCTCGGACGCACCAGCACTGGGTATCCGACCTCAGCCACAAACTCCTTGATATCATCCATGCTCGTCAGGGCGCGCCATGCCGGCTGGTCAATGCCAAGCTTGTCGAGCATCGCCGAGAATTTGTCGCGATTCTCTGCGCGGTCAATATCCACTGGGCTTGTGCCAAGCACCGGTACACCCTGGCGATACAGCTTCATCGCCAAATTGTTGGGGATCTGGCCTCCCACTGACACTACTACGCCGCGTGGCTGCTCCAGGTCGATCACGTCGAGCACGCGCTCCATAGACAATTCGTCGAAATACAAGCGGTCGCACATGTCATAGTCGGTCGACACGGTCTCGGGATTATAGTTGATCATTATCGACTTATAGCCCAGCTTGCGAGCAGTGTTGATGGCATTGACCGAGCACCAGTCAAACTCAACCGAACTGCCAATGCGGTAGGCACCCGAGCCGAGCACAATCACCGACTTCTCATTCTTATACCAGTCGATGCTGTGGCCCTGAGGCTTAAGGCATGTCTTGCGCCACTGCTCAGTGGTCTTCTGGTCGGCATTGGTGGGCTCTACTTCGCCCAGATAGGTGAAATATAGATAGTTGGTGAGTTCGGGATGCTCGCCGCCTACGGTCTCGATGCGGCGCACAGTGGGCAGGATGCCGCGCTGCTTGCGGTCGCGGCGCACCTCNNAGGTTGGCCTTCTCCATATTGCCAGTGGGCTTAAGCACAAAGCGGGCGATTTGGAAGTCGCTGAATCCGGCAGCCTTCACCTCGCGCATCTTTTCATCGCTGATTTCCGACAGGCTATTGTATGTGAGCAGTTCGTTTTTGAGGTCAACGATATGCTTCATGCGCTCGAGAAACCATTTGTCTATCTTGGTCAGCTCCTCAATGCGCTCTACCGTGTAGCCATCCTCAAGGGCCTGGGCTATGGCGAAGATGCGCAGGTCGGTAGGATTAGCGAGTTCCTTGTCGAGGTCGTCAAACCTCACATGGTCATTGCCCACAAATCCGTGCATGCCCTGGCCAATCATGCGCAGNNCCCTTCTGGATCATCTCCTCAAACGACCGGCCAATCGACATAATCTCGCCTACCGACTTCATCGAGCTGCCGATCAGGCGGCTCACACCGGCAAACTTTGTCAAGTCCCACCTCGGAATCTTGCATATCATATAGTCGAGGCTCGGAGCCACATAAGCCGAGTTGGGAGTGCCCATCTCGCCAATCTGGTCCAGAGTGTAGCCCAGGGCTATCTTAGCGGCCACAAAAGCCAGGGGATAACCCGTGGCCTTGGATGCCA
This sequence comes from Muribaculaceae bacterium Zag1, assembly GCA_002633115.1. Lineage (GTDB taxonomy): Bacteria > Bacteroidota > Bacteroidia > Bacteroidales > Muribaculaceae > CAG-873. The sequence goes on along the minus strand of NWBJ01000078.1, from coordinate 3,028 downwards.
GGGCCGATGAGCGGCTCAGTCGGGCGTTAACCTCAATGATGCGGTAGTCGCCGGTCTCGGCATTGTAGGCAAATTGTATGTTGCACTCGCCTACGATGTTGAGATGGCGCACGCACTTGACGCTTATCTCTTGCAGGAATTTCACCTGCTCGGCCGTAAGGGAACAGGTCGGAGCCACCACGATGCTCTCGCCAGT
>NWBJ01000078.1:2573-2812 GCA_002633115.1 Muribaculaceae bacterium Zag1 | reverse complement strand
TGCCCAGGGGGTCGAAATTCTCCATCGAGGCCACAGTGAAGCAGTGGTCGTTGGCATCGCGTATCACCTCAAATTCGATTTCCTTCCAGCCCTTGAGGCTCTCCTCGACCAGAATCTGGGGCGCAAAGGTGAATGCGCTCTCGGCAATCTCGATAAATGTCTTCTCATCGGGGCAGATGCCAGAGCCAAGGCCGCCCAGCGCATAAGCGCTGCGTATCATCACCGGGTAGCCGATGGTT
>NWBJ01000078.1:0-2487 GCA_002633115.1 Muribaculaceae bacterium Zag1 | reverse complement strand
CCTCGGCCGAGGTGCCCAGCACCTCCACGCCATATTTCTCAAGTGTGCCGTTGCGGTACAGCTCGGTGCCGCAGTTGAGGGCAGTCTGGCCGCCAAAGGCGAGCAGGATGCCGTCGGGGCGCTCTTTCTTTATGATTTCTGTGACGAAATGCGGGGTCACCGGCTGAAAATAAACAGTGTCGGCAATTCCCTCGCTTGTCTGAATAGTAGCGATATTGGGATTTACCAACACTGAGCTGATGCCTTCTTCGCGCAGAGCCTTCAGAGCTTGCGAGCCGGAATAGTCAAATTCACCGGCCTGCCCTATCTTGAGGGCGCCTGAGCCAAGCACGAGCACTTTGGTGAGTTTCGGTTTCTTTGCCATACTTTTTCCTGGTATTTTTTGTTTCTGACTGCAAAGTTACGAATAATCCTCCAATATCACCACCTCGCCGAGCCTAAGAATTGAGAAAATCTTAAATTCACAAAAAATTAGCGTATAAAAATCCGCCCCCGGGCGAACCATCTGAGCCGCCCCAATGTTTCAATAATGTAATTGCTATATTTGCACTGTGTTTTTCATGGTATTAGATTTAAGGTAAAAGAATAATAGGCTGTCGTGACGACAGCCTATTTCTTATTAAACCAAATGGCTTATTTTTTAATAAGCCCTGCACGATTTCACAACCTGGCAGTTTACAATCCGTATTAATACTTATGCTTTCTGAGTTGCCTCCTGGGGCTCGGCTTGGCGTTGCCCAGGGGTCGGTCTCTTATATTTCTTAAGCGAGAAGTGGAATTCCAGACCCGATGGATAGCGATTGCTCACATCAATCTGGCCTCCAAACGAATGTATTGCTACCTCCACAATCGAGAGGCCCAAGCCCGTGCCTCCGGCCTCGCGCGAACGCCCAGAGTTGACGCGATAGAAACGCTCAAACATGTGGGGCAGATGCTCGGGCGGAACGCCTACGCCATCATCGTAGTAGCGGAAGTAGAAGAAATCGTCATCCTCTTTGTACACCTCCAAGCGGCACATAGTGCCTTGCGAGTAAGCTGCCGAGTTTTTGGTGAAGTTGAGTAGCACCGAGGTCAAGAGCGATTCGTTGCCGACCACCACGCAGTTGAGCGGTATGTCGTAGCTGAATGTCATGCCCTTCTCCATCAGATGGGTCTCGCTCAGGTACTTCTCAAAGGTGAATACCAAGTCGTGGAAATTCACATCTGTCACATTCACCAGCTTGCCTCCGCTCTCGAGTTTGGTGATAGCGGTGATATCAGCGATGAGCGACGACAGGCGATGCACATTCTGCTGGGTCTTAAGCAGGAAGCGCTGCCGCGTGGCTGGCTCCATGTCGGGGTCATCGACCATGGTGTCGACATAGCCCTGGATTACCCCCACCGGGGTCTTGAGCTCGTGGTTGATGTTGCCCGACAGCTCGCGCTTGATGCGCTCTTTCTCCTCGATGGCGTGGAGCGCCACCTTGTGTTCGCGCTCGCGCTTCTCCATCTCAGCTATGCGCTGATTGTAGATGTTGACTATCTGGCGCGAAATTTCGCCAAACTCGTCGTGGGGGAAATTGTAGGCATCAGGGCTCACAAAGTCGGGATTGCCGGCCGCCTCGTTGGCGAAGTCGCGCAGTATGCGCACATTGCGCCCATAGTAGGCCGCCGAGATATATACCAGCACAGTCACCATGATGGCTATACTGAAGAATATCAGCCAGAATCGAGTGGTGCTGGCGCTCAGCACCTTGGCCACTTCCCTGGTATAGGGCAGCAGCACGTACACCTCACGGCCATCGTTCGACCGCGTAGTATAATATAGGTATTTGGCAGTCGAATCTCCATGCTTGCCATAGCGGATCATGCCGGTGGCGTGCTCGCCATCGTCGAGCGAGAAATCGACTGGCATAAACTCGCCGCTCTTGAGNNGATACTCGCCCATCACGCTCGCGCACAAAGATTGAGAGCATGTCGTAGCTCGGCGATGAATCGTAGAATTCGTCGATGAAGTGGATAAAATTGGTGGCACCGGCGATATTGTCCCGGTTGAGAAAGTCAACCACGCGCTCGCCCACAACAGCCAATTGGTCATAGACCATCTTGCGCTTGATATCGCCTATGCGGTAGAGCTGCCAAGCGGCCATGCATATAATCACGAGCCAGAAGGCAGCTATCGCCGAGAAGAATAGGCGCCACTGATAATTAATCCCCCTCTTTGAACCCATATCCGAATCCTTGGCGAGTGGTGATGTTGTTGCCATATTGGCCCAACTTGCGGCGCAGTCGGGTCAAGTTGGTGTCAATGGCGCGCTGCGACACCAGCACGTCGTTGGGCCATACGTTGCGGATGATCTCATCGCGCGAATAGATGCGGTTGCGATGGGTGAGGAAGAAGAGCAGCAAGTCAAACTCGGTGCGGGTCAGGGGCACCTCCTTGTCGTCGATGTAGCACACCTTCTCGTTCTGGTCGATGCGTACGTCACGATATGTGACATCAGGCAG
>NWBJ01000077.1 GCA_002633115.1 Muribaculaceae bacterium Zag1 | reverse complement strand
ACTTCAAGGAGTGCCTCGAAGCCGTAAGGATGGCAGATCTCAAAGAATGGCGAGACCTCAACCTTCTTGACAACTGGAGAGTTGAACGTAGGAAACTCATCTCTTAATTTGAAAAATTAGTCACAAAATTTTGGACACCCTAATTAATACTATTGACAAATTTACGACTATTTGGCTAAATCACATTTGATTTCAAGGATAAGGCCGTCTTTCCAGGCGATAACTTTTCCATCCTTGGCTGAGGAGATGTCGCTGTAGACATCAGTGCCGATTTGGCGCCCTTGGGGGTCAATAAGTATGAATTGGGCTTGCTTCTTTTGACTGCGCCAACCGTAGATGCACGCCCAAGCCACTCCATCTTGGAAATCTCCCACTTTTTCATACCTCATGGGTATTACTTCCTCGCCCAGAGAATTGATAAATCCCCATTTGCCATTGTTGAAAGCATCGCCCTTGCCCACGGCAGCCAATCCCTCGCTAAAGGGGCGTGCCATGTGGTATCTTTTTGGTATCACCCACTGGCCATTGCGATTGACATATCCTAAATCGTGGTATGCGCCCGAAATAGTGAGCTCGTTGTCGCCAAAAGGCACATCATCCCCGTGGTAGTCGATGAAGCAACGCGCCTCCAGCATCTCCCAGTCGGCAATTACTTTCTCCAAATAGTGCGCAGCCCCAACAGATTTGAAATAATCTTTTGCTCCACGCAAATACACAGGATCAAGATAACCAAGGCCCTGATAGCGTCGGCTGATTTCATCAAAGGCACGCTCCAATTGCCAGCGCACAGCCATATCCCATAGGTCATAAGCGGTCTTTTGCGCCAGAGCCGGTTCAACATTCTCATTGAGCTTTTCAATTATTTTGCGGAAAAGCCATCCCAGGTCGTCTGCGTGACGGAAGATTGGCTGCTTTATGCGCTCGCACATATTCAGGATAAGATTCTTTCGGATATCGGGGTCGGGAATGTCGCCCAGATTATCCAAAAGATAGATGAGCTGGTCTATCTCGCCTTCTGATAGGGCATAGGGCCAAGTAAGATTGCCAAGCACTCCAAGGATTATTCGGTTGGCATCTTCAGAGGTGAGGAGATTATGAGTAGGTGCGTCTTCTTCCTCTCCATCGTCTTCTTCATCTCCATCATCGCTGAAGATGTCTAAGTAATCTTCATAGCTAAGCCCGGAGTCATCCCAATCGCTCGGCGCTTCTGATTCTGCGGCTTTGGCAATCTTCTGTTTGCTATCCTCCTCATCCAGGAATGCTGAGAAATCAGGCTCCTTGGTTGTATGCTCCTTGCGATAGCAAACAAATTGCGGATACAATTCACAAAGTCGAGTAGGGATAAATTCTATTTCGGTAAAATGCTTGGAGTAGGCTTGCACTAATTCCTCACAGGCATTTTCGTAAGTAGACTGTCTATACTTAGCTTCTGGCTTTATCAGTAACTGCAATCCGTGAATACGCACTGCCAAGTCGGTAAGTTCGTTCTGGCTTAGCTCTAGGAAATTTCTGCTCAGTACGCTCTGGTACATCCACTCGATAGTCCTTTCGTTTGGCAACCAATGGGGATTGCAATGCTCAAGGAACCATTGCATGAGCTTAATCGAGCGATTGAGCAATTCTCGGAATGGAGCACGTGCTTGCTCGTCATCACGGGATTGGCGATCCATATGCCAGATGTAGCGGGTAAGCATCCATAGGAACGAATATTGGTATTGATAGTCGCTTATCTGCTCAGGCCACCTCTCGATGCATTGCTCAAAGATATCTACCATGCGAGCCGAGATTGACCAGCGATCGACATTCTCGTCATCGTATTGGTGATAATACTCATCGAGATGGGCGTAGCAATTGAAAAAATGCGCAGCTCTGCCCTCAGCCGGTACGTCTCCCGCAGTGGTGACCTCAGTCTGCGCCAATCTCAACATGAGATAGCGAGCTTTCCCCTCGGGAAAATTGCTGGGAATTTGCTCAAACAATTGGTCAATCCAGTCGCCTGATTCTCGGTCATACTTTTCGAGATATCCGCCCACGAAATCCAACATCCGTTGTGTATCCTGAGCAAGTAAGTTGACGCAGGGAGTGATGCCCTTGCCATAAAAAATCACATTATCATTTGTGGCCAATTCATGCATCAAGTCGATGTCCCCCGACTGAATTACGGCACTGCACAGTTGCATCAATATCCGCTCATCGGTGATGTGGGACATCAGATATTCTTTATATTGTATTGAGCACGCTTCCATCAAGTCGGCGTCCATGCCCCTGACCACATTGGCAAATACCGCATGAGAGAGTACAAAAGCGTCATCGGCGCTTTTCACCAAGAAAGTGTCAAGCCAAAATCTCAGAGCATCGAATTCCAGCAGATCCCAATCCTGAGCAAGCAAAGCAGCGAGGTCGTCCTGGCGCAGCCCTTGGTAGGCTATGCTGATAAAGGCGAGAGAGCGCCGCGTGAGGCGGGGCTGGAAATATTGGCATCCCTTGTCGATCGAGTATCGAAACAATCCCGCCGCGGAGCTTGGCATCTCTTTAATCTCTTGCCGCAAATAGACATTGATTTGGTCCTCGGGGCCAGATTGGATGTCATATATGGCGCGGAAATCCTGGCTTCCAAGCTCCATCAGGATATTAAGAGCCTGCTTGATCCAGATAGGCATAGCATGGGCCGGAATGCCCTTGTCGGATTTCAACATCAAGCAATCTATGAGATTAGGAGGGAGTTCCTTGTGATGGCGCTTAAGGATTGCTCCGACCATCTCCCGAGCCTCGGGCGCTGTGAATGGGGGCAGGGAATAAAGGAGGTAGGTTTGGGGCTGAGGCTGCACTCGTGAGCCTATGATGCCTGGAATAGCGGTGCAGACGTATGGGACGGTCGGCGGTATGAATTTCATGGTATCCACATAGTCGCGGTATTGGAAGCTGTCGAGTGAGTCAATCACCACCACCGGGCGCAATCCAGCAGAGTATAGTCTCATTAAATAGTCGTTAAAGATTTCAAGAGTCCGACGGTCGTCTTGGTCATCTTCCTCCTCAAGGAGCTGAGCCATTTGGCTGTTGAGATACCCAATCATCCAGCTATCGCTCACCGCATCTTGGCCTATGCCGGCAGAGAAGCAGATTGGTGCGAAACCTTTCTCTCTAAACTCCTGGCATAGCTTGGCGTAAATCGCAGTCTTGCCAGTGCCGGAATCACCCTCAAGAATCAGACCATGGAGGCGCAAGTCGGGGTGGGCACCCCGATAAAAGTCATCGATGAAATCGGTCAAATCTTTTAGCACAGCCTTGCGGCCGTGGAATGAGTCGAGGGCACGGTCGCGCATTAACTCCTCCTGGCGAGCGTATGATTGGTATGCCGTAAGCTCAACATATCCATTCGTCAGAGAATGGACAATATCAGCATGGATGGCTTGATAGAGGCTATCGATTAGGGCGGAGAATCCGCCAAAGGCTTCTTTTTCAGGATTCCACTCTGGGCTGTATTCTATCATTGTGCATACGTCAGAATCAGCGCATGCCTCAATAATCCTATCTTTCAGTCGTCTCTGTTTACCCTCGGGATCTGCTGTAAATACGGCGCGAGTATCTGGAGGGAGCTGAGCGTAAGAGTTGTCATCGCGAAAGCAGAAGAAGCTATGTCGCAGTGTCTCTGGATCGCGTAGGGCTCCGAGGAGAATTTCCACTTCGGTCACGCTTTTGGAACCTCCATCAATCAGGCCTTGGTCTGATTCAGGGAGGTCGGAAATCAGGTTTTGCATCAATTGGAGAGGCGGTTGCCAGCCGTAGCGAGCACTGAGCAATGCCACAAAATATGGGCGTGTCTCTGCGATTGCGTCCAAGCACCGGCGCAGCACTTTGCGCTCGCGCAAGTTCTCTGCGACATCTTGAATATTTATGCCCCAACGTAAATCTGTTGCCATTACAGAAATACCGTCATCTCGCAAAGCGTCGTTGAGCCTTGGCACCACGTATTTTGCGATGGCGTCACGCTCGGCATGCATGTCGATAAATGTGCTGCTGATAAATATGTTGACAGTCCTCATGGGGTACAAAGCTGCTAATTCTTATTGGCAAATTTACGACAATTTGGTCGAAGTACAAAGTAAAGGAATGAAATTTTGAGATTAGAGAAAATATTATTAAATTTGCGTTGCGATATTAACCAACAAAATTATGGCAGAAAAGAAGAAATACCCAGTGGACATCCAGGATTTCCAAGAAATCAGGGAAGGCAACTATGTATACGTCGACAAAACCGAATATGTGTATGACTTAACTCATTATGGAGCAAAGTACAATTTTCTCAGCAGGCCCCGACGCTTTGGCAAAAGTATGCTCCTGAGTACTCTCAAATGTTATTTTGAGGGAAAAAAGGATTTATTCAAAGGGTTGGCACTGGAGAAATTGGAAAGGCAATGGGAAACATATCCTATTGTGATTCTAAGCCTTGCTTCCTACAAAGGCAAAGACGAAAGCAGCCTTAAAGAATATCTTAGCTATCAATTCAGGCGATTAGAAAAGAAATATGGCATAATCAGTGAATTCACCGATTTAGGCATTAGGTTTACAGAAATCATAGAGGAATTAAACTATAAGTCTGGCAAACGAGTCGTGGTGTTGATTGATGAATATGACACACCTATGCTGAATGTGCTCCATGATAAGAAAGCCCGAGAAGCCATTCGGAGTCTGATGCAAAGCGTATATGCTCCGCTTAAAGACTTGGGCCCTAAGTTGCAGTTTGTGATGATTACAGGCATCACCAAGTTTTCTCAACTCAGCATCTTCAGCACCCTCAACAATATCTCCAATATCAGCATGCGCGACAAGTATGCGGCAATTTGCGGCATCACCGCTGAAGAGATAATGAGAGAAATGGGGGCCAGCGTTGAGGCTCTCGCCAATAAAAATGATGAGACCGCTGAAAGCGCCATGGATAAGCTCCGAGAATATTATGATGGCTATAAGTTTCTGTGGCCATCCCCGGGAATCTTCAACCCTTTCAGCCTGATCAACTGCTTTGACTGGGAACAAATCAAGCCTTTCTGGTTTGAATCGGGCACCCCTACATACGTGGTGGAAACTTTGAAAAAGCATAAAGTGGTGCCTTCGCAAATAGAGAAGATGAAGGCTACGGCACAGGACTTTGACGCACCAGTGGAAAATGAAGCCAAACTCGTGCCTTTGCTCTATCAGTCAGGGTACTTGACCATTACTGATTACGATGATTTGACCCATTGTTATACCCTCGAAATCCCAAATCGAGAAGTGAGGTTAGGGTTGATGAATTCTCTGATTCCCAACTATGTGGAGGAGCCTATTTTGGCTCGCAATACTATAGCCGAGATGATCAGTCTTATTGCTAAGGGAGATATCAATGGCGCTTTGGAAAAACTGCAAAGTTTTTTCAAGACAGTGCCGTACTGCCGCGGCACCAAAACAGAAGGCCATTGGCAGCAAATGCTATATGTAATATTTTCTCTTTTCGGTGCCTATGGCGACGTAGAAGTCCATACAAAAGATGGTCGAGTGGATTTTGCCATGGTATTTCATGACAAACTTTACCTATGGGAAGTAAAGCTCAATGGCTCCGCCATGACAGCTATAGACCAAATTGATCGCAAAGAATACTCTGATCGCTTCAATCCATTGCTATATCCTGTCATCAAAATTGGCATCTCTTTTACTACAAAAACCCATACCATCAATGATTGGATAATAATCCAGTAATCTTTGGAAAATAAGAAGCTACGGCAAAGGTAGGCATAGAAATTTACTAAGGATTTATTAATTACCATGTACAAACCCATTTACATTCACCTTGGCGAGCACGACAGCAACTTGCCGCTCGGCGCAAGTCATCTCTGGGGACAACCGGATATGCCTCCCGATTATCCAATGCCAGAATTCCCGCTGATTTGTCAGATAAACCTGTCGGGACTGCCTGACAACGGAATTCTCCCGAGCAGCGGTTTGCTCCTGATTTTTGCTGACATCAACTATTACAGCAATCGCTGGGAAGGGGAACCTGACATCTCGATGCACTTGAGCAGTCCTGAAAGTTTGGCTGTGATTTACGTGCCCGATAAGGATTTTCCACGCAACGTGCGCCGCACCGATGGTTGCAAAGATGTGCCTCCGGCTACTCGCATCTTCTTCAATCGAGAAAAGCCCACAATCGAAGATCCAGACTTGCAGATTTTCGGCCGCTCTGACCATTTAGAATGGGAAACCTGGCCCAAGCCTTGCGCGCATTGGCCCATGCTGTTTCAGCTGGATTCAATGGAGGATTCAGGCTACATCTATAATTTCGTTGATTGGGGCGTGCTCTGCATCCTCGTTTCGCCACAGTCGCTCGCTACGCTTGACTTCTCTGACGCTCGCGCCATAATTCTCTCGACATGAGAACTATTGATATCCTCCGATTGACGCTCCATCCTTATGGAGGCGGAAGCGTCACTATGCTCTATCCTGCTGAGGAGTTAGAGCCAGGGCTGTTACTGCTTAAAGCAAGACGCTGTCCTGATGATGGCTTTTGGCCTGAAATCGAGGTAGTAGATATTGACGATTTCTCGCTGACGCTAAAAATAGCCCTTCTCACCCCTGAGGAATTTGAACCTTTCACAGTAACACTTGATGAACCATTCACCCTCGGGTGCCCTGGTTCAGGAGACATGATCTTTACCCTGATCGAGGATTACGAAGAAGACGATTCCCGGTGGGACGCCTATTCTTGATGCCTATCATAATTGTGATTGTAATACCTTAACCTTGCCTTTACGCTTATGAGTGAAATACCCCAAGAATTGAACCTTGAAGAATATCGGGAAGAACAATTCCATATTCTATACAACGATCCGCACAACATTGAAGCAATTTGCGAACTGGTGTGCGCCAGCGCCTTGCTCTGCGAGAAGAATGCGCAAATGTACGGACCTTTTTGGGAGAATCCAGAGCTCTGTCGCACAATAGCGCATTACATGCCTGAAATCCTTGAGTACCCGGAAAAACTGCCCATGGCTGAGAATGTGTTGTCAAAGGCTATAGAATCGCTATATGACCATCCAAGGCTGAAATTGCGGCTGCTAATGCTTAAGCGCGATGCCATTGAGGCTAAAGGCGACCAATTGAGCAACGAAGCAGGGATGGGACTTGACGAGCTGTCGCAAGAAATCATGCAGTTGCAACACAACATTATGGCTGCCGACCGTGGCGACTTTGATGCCATAATCGATAACCGCGCACACCTAAAACATGACCCTGTGGAATGGACACGCGAGTGGGAAGATGTGATAGCCATCGCCCAGCGCGATGCTGCCGAGCGTATGGCTGACACGCCCAAAGGTATGGGCTACTGCTTTGCTTGGTGGAGCTCTGTGCAAGACATGCTCTTGCGCCAATTCCAACTCAACTGGCGCACCCCAGCTGAGCACACTCAAATGCTACTTTGAGGGGAAAAAGGATTTATTCAAAGGGTTGGCCCTTGAGAAATTGGAAAGGCAATGGGAAACATATCCTGTTGTGACTCTAAGCCTTGCTTCCTACAAAGGCAAAGATGAAAGCAGCCTTAAAGAATATCTTAGCTATCAATTCAAAATTTGAGTCCACTTTAAAAAGTG
>NWBJ01000076.1 GCA_002633115.1 Muribaculaceae bacterium Zag1 | reverse complement strand
CGCAATCTATTTCGCTTTAACTATAGAACTGGGAGCATTAATATTCTGGGAACACGATAAAAGCTTGTATGAGTATGTTGTTGAAAAATGAAAAATCTCCTCGACTTACTTCAATAAGTCTTTTTAGTGGGGCCGGAGGATTAGATATCGGTTTGGAGCAGGCAGGATTTCAGACTCTGTCGGCTGTAGAGATATGTCCAGACTTTAGCCAAACTCTTAGATTGAATCAATCCAAAGGGTTAAGAATCGGTGACAGTGATAGGACCTATTTAGAGCATACCCATATTATCCAAGAAGATATATACAACATTTCGGCCTCTGATTTGAATCCTGAAGGCTTGGAAATCGATTGCTTGGTAGGAGGGCCCCCTTGTCAAGCTTTTTCAAGTGCTGGCAAACAAGAGTCAATATTTGACAGCAGGGGCGCTTTAGTGTATCAATATCTTAGATTATTGAAAGAAGTTCAACCTCTGACATTTATATTTGAGAATGTGCGTGGCTTGGCAACTGCTCGAGGGAAAAATGGGGAACCAGGAGAGGTGCTCCATGAATTGTTACGCCTCATGGGCCAAATGGGATATTCCTCACGCGCCATGCTTCTCAATTCAGCCGATTATGGGTCCTACCAACGGAGAGTAAGGTGTTTCATTATAGGATCTAGAATTGGTAAGGCTCCCGATATTCCACTTGCTACTCACAGTAAAGAGGCTTTAGAGGCCGATCTGTTCTCACAAGCCACTAAGCCTTGGAGGACTTTGAGAGAATTTTTATCCAGCCACGAGGATAAGGACGAAAGCAATTGGTGTCGTCCTACAGAATCACTTTGGGAAGCTTTAAAGAATCTCCCTAATGGCTCTGGATTAAAAAGTACGGGAAGGGCTGAGGCTACTAGACCAAATGGCCATTGGGGTTATCGCCAAGGTACTTTTATTGCCGATGTGGACAAACCTGCGCGTACCGTAACAGGTTCCTCAAGTCAAGATTGGATAAGGATGCCCGATAACTCTTTGAGACGGCTTACTTTGAAAGAAGTAGCCTTATTGCAAGGATTCCCGGAAGAATGGACTTTTTGCGGGTCAAAGGCTAATCAATTTCAACAAGTTGGAAATGCCGTCCCAACTATTTTTGGTAAGACTTTAGGCTTATCGCTTTCCTCTTACCTACAAGAGAAAAGAAAGGATTGTGGTTTCCCATATTCTATAGAATCTGAGATAGATCCAATAATTTTGGAGTCAATTAGATATACTAAGTACGATCATTCTCGCAATGGCTCCTATCGTGTCAATCGTCTTTCCGCTCTGTTGGGGTAGATTAGTAGAGAATTTTTGGCCTGAAATCAGACTTTAGCGGGGCAATTTTGCCCCGCTAAAGTCTGATTTCAGGCCAAAAATTTGATTTGGTGACTGGGATGATTAGTTCCAGGGAATGATTGAGGATTTGAAGAATGGCCAATTGTGGAGGCGATAGAGGGATTCGTGCTGGGGGAGGCGGGAGGAGAAGCCGTCCCAAGGGAGTTCGCGGCCGCAATTCCAAGCATGCTCTGCTATCGAAGCGAGGCGAGGGAGAATCATAGTGAACGCATCGTCAAGGCTCTGGATAGTTTCGCAGAAGAGCGTTGCCTCGATACCGGCAATATTGCTCTCAATGTCAAGATAAGGATAAAGATTGGTTGGATCCCACTCGTATATGTCCCGCAGATTCTGCGGGGCATAATTTTTTAGTCCTAGTTCGCGACTGCGTTCCTGATAGGCGATGTTGAGATTTTCCTCCTCAAAAGGGCAGTCGTGATAGGCAAAAGCCAAAGGCGAAAGCAGCACCTTTGCGCCATTCTGAATCGAGGTGGGCAGATCCGACGGAGCTTTCATATAGGTTGCGCCGAGCATCTTTGAGACCTCATCGGGCAGACTGGATTTGCCAGCATCTTTCTTCATCATCATTTGCTTGCGGCTGAAGCGTATCCAATTTTGCACCACATCGCCCTCGCCCACGTCGGCGCGAGCCATCTCTTGCCATCCGGCCACTTGCTTGCCGCATGAGCGCACCAGCGCCTTGACTTGCTTTACGAATTTTGAATAAGGCTCGTCATGCATTCCAAATGTCTCATCACCTCCGATGTGGATGTATTGGCCAGGGGTGAGGGCGCAGAGCTGCGTGATGGCAGCCTTGACAAACTCCATAGCCTCGGCATCATCGGGGTCGAGAGCGCAAATCTCCTGCCCCGGGAAATTAAACTCAAAAGGCAGCGAAGCGGTGTTGCTGAATTGGGGAAAGGCTTGAAACACGGCTGCGCTGTGGCCTGGCAGGTCAAGTTCGGGCACAATGGTTATGCCACGGACCGAAGCATAAGCCACAAGGTCAGAATATTCTTTTTGGGTATAAAACTGGTCAGAGAGGGGCTTATATCCTTTGACCTCGAAGCGCCAACCTTGGTTGTCGGAGAGATGGAGATGCAGCACATTCATCTTGTAGAGAGCCATAGCGTCGATTACTTGCTTTACCTCCACCGGGGTGAAGAAATGGCGCGATACATCGAGCAATAGACCGCGCCAAGCCAAGCGAGGAGCATCGGCAATCTCCAGAGCCGGAGCCTTAACGGCTCCAGCTTCGGTGGTGATTAATTGGCGCAGACTGCTGCAAGCATTGGTCAGGCCGCGATAACTGTTGGCGGTCAGTGTGGCCTGATTGCCAGCGATACTAATGGCATAAGCCTCATCATTATCATCCCCTGCTGCCGGGTCGGTGCCGTAAGTTTGGCCCAGGCCATCGACTTGCCCAAGGGTCAAGATGATACCGGCTTTTTCGGGCGATTTGGCGCTGACTGAAAATTTCACTCCGGTCGTGGCTTTCAGGTCCTGGGCCAAGATTTCGGCGAGGGGTGCCAGCGTCTTATCAGAATAATAAATGGCTGGAGAGAGGGTTACGGCTGGATCTGAGAGTGTGGCAAATTTGCCAACGGCGGGGAGCAACCCAATGGCTTCCCCTTTGCTCCAGTTTACCTTGGCTGATTTTACATCTGATGAGTTGCGGCCCACCATAATTACGAATTCGCCGCCATCCCAGTCGTAATTTCCATCAGCATCGAAATATTTCAAGTCGTCGGCAGTCAAGGTAAATGTCACTTGCCTCGATTCTCCAGGATTGAGTGAGATTTTTTGGATGCCTTTCAGTTCTTTTACCGGACGCGAAATCCTTGCCACCAGATCTGCTACATACAATTGCACCACTTCTTCGCCCATGCGGTCGCCTGTATTCTTAACTGTCACCGTTGCCCTAAGGCACTCATCGGCAAGCAGGTCGGTTTTGCTGAGCGCCAAGTCGCTGTATTCAAACTCAGTATAACTCAGCCCATAACCAAAGGGATAGAGCGGTTCGTTAGGGCAGTCGAGATATTTGGATGTGAATTTGTTGACTGGGTCAAATGGGCGACCTGTGGGCTTGTGGTTATAGTAGATTGGAATCTGGCCAACCGAACGCGGGAAGGTCATGGTAAGACGACCTGAGGGATTGATTTCGCCAAAAAGCACATCAGCCACGGCATAACCCGAGGCAGTGCCGGGAGCCCAAGCCTCGAGGATGGCAGGCACATTCTCCGACTCCCACTGGATGGTGAGGGGTCGACCATTTATAATAACCAAAGCAATTGGTTTGCCAGTAGCGAGCAGAGCTTTCAGCAGACTGCGCTGGCTCTCCGGGATACTGATGTCGCTGCGGCTCGATGCCTCGCCCGACATTGCGGCTGTCTCGCCAAGCACTGCCACTATCACATCGGCATCTTGAGCTGTGGCCAGGGCTTCGTCGATCAGTTCTTGGGGCGAGCGAGAATCATAATCCAAGGGTTCGCCCATAAACATCGCATAGGGCGAGCGCAAAATTGATAGCAGAGTAGGATCTTCAGTGACATTGGCTCCCTTGGCTGTTACTACCTCAGCCTCGTTGCCGCAAGCCTGCTTGAGGGCATCGGCTACTGAGATCATGTGGGTCTTGTCGCGTTTCATCACCCAAGCGCCGAGCAGGTCGCCCTTGGCTTCGGCCAACGGACCGACTACGGCTATCTTGCCTTGCTTTTTCAGAGGCAACAAGTTGTCTTCGTTTTTAAGCAGCACCATCGACTTGGCGGCTATGCGCCGAGCAGCGGCAAGGTTGGCTGAGCTGGCCGGTTCGGTTGCATTGCGTTGGGGGTCATTATAGAGATATGGGTTATCGAAAAGCCCCAGCTTGTATTTAGCCTCCAATACTCGGCGGCAAGCGGTGTCGAGGGTCTCCATGCTTACCAAGCCTTGCTCGATAGCTCGCTTCATATATTTCTCGTAGGCGTTGCTCTGCATATCCATGTCGGTGCCAGCATTGATGGCTTGCACGCTTACACTGATGCTGTCGCCCAGGCCATGGGCCATCATCTCGTTGATGGCGTCAAAGTCGGTGACGATGAATCCATCCCAACCCCATTCTCCGCGCAGCAGGTCGGTCATCAGCCAGCGGTTGCCAGTGGCTGGGATGCCGTCAATGAGGTTGAATGATGACATGCCGCTGCCGGCTCCGGCCTGGAATGCTGCCTTGTAGGGAGGCAGGTAATCGTTGAGCATCTTCTGGCGGCTCATATCCACGGTGTTGTAATCTCTTCCGGCCTCGGAGGCTCCGTAGAGAGCGAAATGCTTGACGCATGCCATTATGGTGGAATCAGCGCTAAGGTCATCGCCTTGGTAACCGTGCACCATGGCGCGAGCCACTTGGCTTCCCCACCATGGGTCCTCGCCGCCTCCCTCCGACACTCGGCCCCAGCGTGGGTCGCGGCTGATGTCGACCATTGGCGAGTAGGTCCAGTTGACGCCAGCGGCCACTGATTCGCGGGCAGCGATGCGTGCACTCTCTTCGATCAGGTCAGTGTCGAAGGTGCAAGACAATGCCAATGGGATCGGGAACACGGTGTTGAGGCCGTGGATTACATCGAGACCGATGAGCAGGGGGATTTTGTGGGCTGACTCCTGCGATGATTCTTGGATTTTCTTCACCACATCAAATGATGAGGCACCGGTGGCACCGATGCGCCCTTCTCTCACTGCTTGGTACATCTCTGTGCCTTCGGCACCGGCGAGCACAGCGGCATCAGTCATGCCGGAGGCAAGGTTTATTTGGCCAATTTTCTCTTCGAGGGTCATCTCGGCCATGAGGCTGTCAACGAAATGGCGCATTCGTTCTGGATTGGCCTCAGCCGCGTGGGCTATCCCTCCCATTAAGGCCATGCTGGCTGCAATCGGCAAGAATTTCTTAGGTTTCATATTGCTGGTATGTAGGGTAACGATGTTTTGTCTAAGCTGCATTTCGCCTCTCTAATTTGATTAAATCATGGCGAAATTTCACATTACAAAATTACCACATATTCCCCACTCATCTCCCACATTTTCCCACCCAATTATTATCTTTTGGAACAAATCCGCTTCCCCACTCCTTTCCTCCTCCTCCAAAGCGAAGAGAGATTCCCAAATCAAGCTTCATCCTCAAGTTGCACCCGGATGGCTACCCCTACGGGGTAGCCATCCGGGTAATGACCCAAGCTATCGAATCACTACTTTTTGCGACTTGCCATCGCTAACCTTGATGTACACTCCGGGGGAAAGAGGAGATGAGGCTTTCAGACCATTGAGGTTGTAATATATTGCTTCGGAGTTGCCGCAACGCATGTCGCTGACGCCGGTGGTATTGCTGCTGTCGCTGATATCTATCTTCATTACGCACAGACCTCCATCAGGATAGTAGGGATTCCAGTTCTCATCGTAGTCATACGGTGGGATATAGCTGACATAAGCGTAGTCTCCGCTGGTGACCACATTGATGCTCGACATCTCGCAATTGTCTTCTGAAATTTGTTTCTTCCACACCTTGTCGCCATAATTGTCAATCTTGAGCACCCAGAAATTGGCAGTTGACCAAGTCATCCCTTCGCCATAGAACAGCACCCAGCCGTTGTCCTGAGGCACTACTGCTACTGGTTTAAAGCCCCACATGTCATTAGCGCCAAAAGATACGCCATACATGTTATCGCCTGACCACAGATAGTCGCCCTCGATGCTCATTTCATTGGCTAATATATTTAGCTGGTAGTTAGAATCCAAAAATTCCCACATCACCAGCATCTCTTGGCCTCGCAGAGCGAAAATTGCATTTTCGCCATCGCCATCGGTCGAGCCATTGCAGGGTATAGAGTGGAGAAGGTCTTCGCCATTGGCCAAAATATGATTCATGGCCACATAGCCATAATAATTGTTGGGGATGCGAGCCACGAGCACTACACCGCCCTCGCCATCGCTTTTGTATTCTGGCATGCTGAAATAGTTGATGCCAAGAGTCTCGGGCATACCCTCGGCCGCCTCGGCCCATACCGACTGCCCTTGCGCATTGTAGCGCTGAGCCATTAGGTTGTAATTGTCACCTTGGAATAGCACAATCACATCCCCATCGAGCGAAGGACAAAGGGCGTAACTGTCCGATTCAATCACCAGATTTTGATTCCAAGCGAAAGTGCCATCAGAGTTAAGCAATTGGAGTTCGGTCATAGTGTCAGTCAAAGTAACTGTCTCGGGCATCGGCTCATCGGGGAAATAGATGGAGGGTTGCCAATTGTCTTCCGTGGCCGGTACAGTGTAGGTCTCAGAGTGTATTCCGCCTACATAGATGTTGTCGCCTGAGAGGCAAACCATACCCATATAGTCATTGCAGGAGGCTCCTTCGTTTACAGTAGGCATAGTAAACTGTACGCCATCGGCATCCCATACCGGATTACCCTCCAGATCATAACGGTAGATAAAGAGATTGCTATACTGATCCCACCCTGTTTCGTCATAGCGAGTGTCGTTGAAGGCCACAATCAGTTGATTGTCTGATGTGAGCACGGGATAATAGTCGGTAGTCCACGACTTGGTGGGCTGGTTCATGATAGTCACGCCTTGGTCGCCGAGCATTCGGTTTCCATCAGTATCGATCACTTGCATCTTCAAGGCATAGTAGCCATCGTAATCGAGCCAGGTATAAACAAGGCGTCCGTCAGAGGCCATTAGTTCGGTTAGCAAGCAATATTCATAGCCGGGATCCTCGGCTATTATCAGCGACTGAGTATCGCTCGGCAGCCAAGCGGCTTGAGCAGATGCTGCTACGAGGAGCGCTGCTGCGATGGGTAGAAATTTTTTCATTGTGTCGGGGTTTGTGTCGGGGTTTTGGTATTAAGTTTTCTAAATGGTTGAGAAAAGGCCGGGACAACTCTATGCCACCAGCGGTAAGGCATTGCAAAGTTAAGGCTATTTCAAGCCATTTAGGAAAAATATGAGGGGGACAAGAGGGGGACAAGAGTGTTAAAAAGGGGGTCAAACCTCATTTTTCGGGGGTCATGGCCACATTTTGGATGAAATCTTGGAAACTTGTCTCTGGACTCATGCCCAATTTCTTACGCAAGCGGTATTTGCTTTTCTTCAGGCTGTCGGCTGTGATGCTTAGCAAAGCCAGGATTTCATGGCTCGACATGCCCAGCTTGAGCATTCCCAGGAGGCGCATATCGTTGTCGGTAAGGGTGGGATATGCGGCCTCCAGCTTGTGGAAGAAAGCATTGTCGATCTCGCGCAGCCGTTTTTCAAAGGCCTGCAGGTGCTGATTGCGCTTTTCGCCCTCGGGCATCTCGGCGATTTGCAGGCTGAGCGCCAGGATGTCATTGTGGGCGCGCTCGAGTTCGGCTTGGCTTTGCAGCATGCGCAAGTCGAGGAGCTCTTTCTCCAGTCGATGCTTCTCGAGTTGGGCATCGAGCTGTTCTTTCTCGAGTTGAGCAAGGCGTTGGCGCGTAGCCGCTGTCCTACCCATAAAATACATTATGATGAGTAGAATCACTATAGCCAATAAGAGTATGGCTACGCCGAACCAAAACACCAGCTTTTGTCGCTCGTGAGCTTGCTGCTCTACATCGCGCTTGTTTTGCTCCTGTATTATAGCCAATTGGTAGGTAGTCTCGCTGCCGCGCAGCAAGTCAATCACTTGGTGGCGCCTGGTGTCGTGGGCCACGTAGTTGACAAAATCCTCTCTTAGACTATCGATTCGCGCCATGAGCTCCAAAGCTTCAACCTCGTTTTCATGCAGATTGATGGCTCTTGACTCTCTCTCGGCTTTTTCTAAATAATTGTATGCTGCGGCAAAATCACCTTGTTCCATCAGCAGTGCGCCATGCACCAGATAAGTCTGAGCCAAGTATAGCCTGAACTTGAGCGGTGGGAGGCTTTCAAGGTAGTTAACGATTTCCCAAGCTTGGTCATTATCGCCTTTGCGCCACATGAGTTCGGCACGGTTGGCCAAGTCGGTATAGACAAATACGGAATCTTGGGGGTATAAGCGTCGTGAGAGGTCCAGCACCTGGGCGTTGTAATCAAGCGAGGCATCATAGTTTTGGTCAATCTTCATGGCATAGAGTGATAGCATGCGCAGATAGTACTGCGAACTGTAATGCTTCAAGTCATGATGCTCCATATAGGGAGTGCGTTTCAGTATGTTGTAGGCCGAATCGGGATGGCCCATCAATTCATACAGCATAGCTAAGTACACTGAGGCTTGAAAAGTCGTGGAATCATCGCCCGCATCGAGTGCCAGGGTGCGAGCTCGCAAGAAATGATTGAAGGAGACCTCCAGGCTGTCTTGCTCGTAAGCTTGGTTGCCAAGCATGAATGATTCCTTGGCGACTGTTATCTTATGTTGGCGATGACTGCAAGATTCACCGAAGAATCCGCATGCGAGCATAATCCCCACCACGATAAGGTAAATAATAGTATGTGCGATGGATTTCATGGGTTATCTGTTGAGAAAAACATTGACTGCTTGCCTTGCCGTGGCCTTTTCTTCCTACACCGCAAAGTTACTCAATTTTTTCAACTCACGAAATCTTTTCCTCGAAATTTATATGACAGATAAGTAATGAATCAATTTGAAGTTAAATTATGGCTTAATGACGAATCGCCTCGAAGAGACGATTCGTATCCACTAAAATTTAACTTTAATGTGACCCCTTACTTACCCATCCTATCATTATTATGGATACACAGCAAGTGCAGTTTACAGTGCAACGGATGGTTTACAGTGCAGTTTTACAGTCTAACTCAAGGCTTGCAGTCCAGGTTGCAATGGATTTATATGTGGGTTTATATGTGGGTTTATATGTGAGACGATATTTATAAGTGGACTGTTGGGGTACAATCATGCACTTTTGGGAATAAAAGTACAGAATTGGGGAAGATTGGATAAAGGGGGATTGGAGAGAATCAAGGCCCCGTCCGCTAACTGCCATTCTATAAGCCTCTGTCAGCTAGCGCTAATTTGTTATGACTGACAGAGGCTTTCTTATAAGGAAATGAAGCTCTTAGCTTTATTGTTATTGGATTGATTGCATGAGCTTTACAGCATCTATGTATTTGGCAATGCCTTCGGCTACAAGCTTGGCATCATGCATCGCATGCACCACAGTGGCTGGGTGGTTGGTGACATCGCCGCCAGCAAACACGCCTTTGCGCGTAGTCATGCCATAAGGATAATCGCGGGTCAGAACATAGCCCTTAGCATCCACCTCAATACCCTTGGTGGTGGAAACGATTCGAGAGGCTGGAACGGAACCCACGGCTAAAATCAGACGGTCGAGAGGCATTTCAAAGGAGTTGTCTTCAGAAGTCACTGTAACCGATTTCAATCTTTGGCCCTCGCCGCCGACAATATTGGTGACCGAGCTGTTCCAAAGGAATTTCACTCCCTCACGGACTGCTTCATCATATTCTGCGCGGAGCGCAGCCATCTTGTCGATGTCACGATGATATATAATCGATACCTCGCTGGCACCCATGCGCAATGCCGTGCGCGCCGCATCAATAGCCGTGTTGCCGCAACCAATCACAGCCACCTTATCTCCCTCTGCAACCATCACCTCATCGCGGCTCATGCTGCCACTCTCGTATAGGCCGACTCGGCGCAGGAAGCGTATCGCCTGGCGCACTCCTGGATGATCAATGCCGGGGATGTCAAGACGCTTGGGCACTCCTGTGCCTGTGCCCATAAAAATAGCGTCGAATCCTTGCGCGAATAAGTCATCAACCGTGAAATCCTTCCCGGCCGTGGTGCTGAGATGAAAAGTCACGCCCAAACGTTCTATCTTATTTATTTCCCGGCGGACAACCTCCTTGGGCAAACGATATTCCGGAATGCCATACTTCAGCACCCCACCTGCTTCGGCCTCCATCTCAAAGATTTCTACGGCAAAACCCTGACGCGACAGGTCGCCTGCAATGGTAAGCCCTGCTGGCCCGCTGCCGATTACAGCTACGCGTCCCCGGCTCTTTTCCGGGATTGCTTCATGGCGCCAACCCGCTTCGCTGTCAAAGTCGCTAACGAATTTTTCTAGTTTTCCGATGCGGATTGCTTCCCCCTTCTTGGCAAGCACACAGCTGCCTTCGCACTGACGCTCGTGGCCGCACACTCGGCTGCACACTGCGGGAAGATTGCTCTTGGCATTGATTATGCTCATAGCGTTACCGAAATTCGCTTTCGACAATTCAGCAATCCAATCGGGAATGTCATTGCTGATTGGGCAACCTTTTTTGCACCCAGGCACCTTGCAGTGGAGGCAGCGCTGAGCTTCCTTTATAGCTTCAGCCAGAGTATAATTCTCAGATTCTTCCTTTTCCATTGTCTTATATGAAATATTATTTCAAGTTAGAAATATATTCAAACCATTTTTCGGAATTTGTAAACCCTTCTTTTTCGCGAGTGCCGCAAGAAATGACACGATATCGGACAATTCCATGGGGGTCAGGCTGCAGAAAGATCAGATAGTTGAGATCATCCTCCACCACCGAGGCAACATTCTCCGGATTTACCACTATTCCAAGGCCCACTGTCTCAACCAGATCTGGCAGCGATTTGTCGGGCACATTGCTGCCCCAAGAGGCAGCTACGCCATTTGAAAGCACAAAACCCCGATTGTCGAGCTCAAGTTTCTGGATGCCGGTACAGAAGATGTCGCTGGGCAAATGCCCATTCAGTCTAATTTCCACCATTAAGTCGCGCTTGTCGGGGCTCACTGTATATCGTTGCGTCATCTGGATGGGATGACCATTATAAATCCAGTCGCGGTCGACCATTTCTACTGTACACGAATCAATTACCGTCTGGGTCCTTGATGCTACGCTATCAATCGTGACTGGGTTGCTATTCTGCCAGCCTCGGAAAGAGCCAGCACCGACCGATTTTCCAGCCCATAGCACATCGCATCCGCAACCTTCTTCCATTTGCTGAGGGGTGGTATAGAAGCCTGTGACATCAAGTTCAAGCCGTGGGGTCTGTTTCACATACAAGTCGAGGCTTTGACGATTGTCCATGTAGATGCGATAAGCCACCCATGGATTCTCTATCACGGCCCCGTGGCCGTAGAGGCTGTTGTACATATCCAAGATATTTGCATCGCCGGGATAAGTAATGGATTCAATCCGAGGATGCTTTCCTTGGTGGTCGTAGAGCTTAATATAAACGTCAGTTTGAGCCACTGCGGAAAACACCCAGAGGATTGTATCTAACCAAACCACTAATTTTTTCATAAACGGGCCTACCAGAAGTTGATAGAATTGGATTATGAGCGAACGCTAATGCAGCACTTCCATAGCTTTGCCATTTTCGTCAAGACTGAATATGGGCATGGTTGCCTCGGGGTCAATCTTGTAATAATGGATCGCGCTATCGTTTAAATAGGGATAGCAAGTCTTCAGCATCCTGATCATCTCAGCTCCAGCCCAAATTGTAGGTCCATATCCATGAGCTGCCTTTACGCTGACTGGCCTATACGCATAGTAGGCTGGATCGAATCCCATGCCAGTACCCACGCACACATCCTCTACTTCTCCCTTTGCGTTAATTTTAGACGACACGGCCTCCCATGCCAACTGAGCCACTGGGCCAAATACAACAGGATCCAACCAGCCCTCATTTACCCCATGCGCAATAGCATAGGCGAAAATAGCTGTGGCTGAGGTCTCATTATACGTTTCCGGTCGGTCGAGCAGTTGATGCCAAAAGCCATCGATGCCTTGCAATTGAGCGAGCCCCTCAGCATGGTTGCGAAATGCTTCCATGAGCTGGGCACGTCGGGGATGATTTTCGGGCAGATAATCCAACAGTTGGCTTAAGGTGAGTATAGCCCAACCGTTGGCCCTGCCCCAAGCCATTGCGGGCTCAGGCCAGACGCCCTCTACGTAGCCATGGCGGAATATCTTCTTTTCCGGCATCCACATCCGCTTGATGAATCCTGTGGCAATCTTGGCGGCATCGTCAAGCTGTTTGGGATCAGAGGCATAAACGCTGCGAGTGGCCATTGATGGCAAAGCCATAAACATATCATCGAGCCAGACAGCATTATAATGGGGTCGGTTGCGAGCAATTGTGCCATCGGCAAGATACACGGGAGTCTCCTCTACCACTTTCCAATATTGCTCTATGTATGGCTTTATATCGAGCGAGGAGTCAGCCATTGCAGCGCGCATCCAAGCTCCAGACATAGCCCCCGCATCGTCGAGAGAGAGTGGCTGCTTTAATTGCCGCATCTGTCCATCCTCTTTCAGATTCCCAGAATAGCGGTTGGCTTCTGTAGCAAGAAACCTGATTCGGTCGCTTACATAGTCAGAATAGCGGGTGTCGCCAGTAATCTTGGCTGCGTCGAGCAGGGCATCATACATCACACCCCACTCGTAGCTTGTAAGCCTATAGGTGCCTTGATTCACCTTTCCATCGGTCATTTTGGCAGGAGTGGCAGCATCGATAAAGCCGAACACTCGATCCATGTCAGCTTTGACAGAATCGGCCGACAACATTCCATAAGGAGTGACGTAGTCGGGCTGCAACAAATGGAGCGGAGTTTTGGAATCGCTAATTTCGGATTCTTCGACCTTTTCGTTCTTGTGGCAAGCCACTAATGCCAGGGCCAACAAGGCTATGGGATATATCTTCTTTATAGGAGCCATAGAATTATTTAACTTCATAATCATTTAACTTTGGTCCCACGGAATTTTTTGCCCTTAAGGTCAGCGCCGAAATAGAAGCCTGGTTCGGCTGGCTGGTTGTAAGCCACATCCTGGTTGGCTATGCTCACTCGATAGGCCGGATCTTGAAGGAAAGTGTGGAATCGATAATCGGTAGGGATAGTCGAGACATAGATGCGCAGAGCAGAATTATCTTTGCTACGCATTATCACCTCTTCGCGCCAATCGCCAATGATATCGCCTTGGAGCGAAGGATTGCGCTTGGTGCCATTGTTCCACATACAATCCTCAAACTTTGCCAGCTCATCAAGCTTCTTATTCTTCCAATCGTATTTGCTAATCACATTGCCATCGAGTATCTCATAAAGCAAGTCGCCGTCCCAAAGCACAGAGAAATTAGCAGGTATCGAACTGGCTATTTCACTGATGAACTCCTTCTGTGGCATTATCATATCGCCATTGAAAGCCAATAGGCCTCCTGTGTTGGGCGACCAAAGTTCTACGCCGGGATGCGTAGGATCGATGTCAGCCGCCATGCAGCGCCCGATATCCTTGTCGCTGGGATATTGCAAGATTACCTTGCCAGTGGCAGCATCGCGCAGCGAGGTGCCATCCTTCTTGTTTTCATGGCATCCCCACACATAATATTTCTCATTGTTGATGTCAGAGAGAAGATGGATGGCATCGCCATGCTCCATGCCGGTGGAATAGAGCCCGGTGCCATCGTTGTTGATAGTCATTTGTCCATAGATGATTTCGTCGCATCCGTCGCCATCCACATCGGCTACACGCAGATTGTGATTTCCCTGGCCGGCGTAGGCTTCATTGCCAGGGATATCGGTATCAAACACCCATTTCTGCTTCAGTTCCTTGCCATCCCAGTCATAGGCGGCAAGCACCGACCGAGTATAATATCCTCGGCACATCACCACCGATGGATGCACTCCGTCAAGATATGCGATGGCACCCAAGAAGCGGTCGCAACGATTGGCATAATTATCACCCCAAGCTCCCATATCGCCGCGCGGCGGAGTATAGGGCACCGACTTCATAGCTTTGCCAGTGGCTCCATTGAAAACGGTGAGATATTCCGGGCCCCAGAAAATGCGTCCTTTAAGATTGCGGTAATCTGCCTTGCGGTCGCCAAGCATTCGGCCTGTGCCATCGATCGTGCCATCGGCTGTCTTCAACACCACCTCAGCCTTGCCATCGCCATCCAAGTCATAGACCATCATCTGGGTATAATGGGCTCCCGAGCGAATATTGATGCCCAGGTCGATGCGCCACAGTTGGGTGCCATCGAGTTTGTAGCAATCGATTAAAGTAGCGCCAGTGAGTCCGTCTTGGGAATTATCGCGCGAATTGCTGGGATCCCATTTAAGAATAATCTCATATTGGCCGTCGCCATCCACATCGCCTATCGTTACATCATTGGCATTGTAGGTGTATTCTTTGCCAAACTCATCGACCATGCGCTCGGGCACATTCAATGGGATATTGATATATCCGATAGGGACATCTTGGGGCAAGACGTAAGAGCCGGGGATTGAGCCAGAAGCGGCTTTCACTTCATATTTGACAGTCGATGTGCCAGCATACTCGTCAACCCAGAATGTCACATCGCTTATGGGCTTTTTATTGATTTTTTGTCCATCGCGATATACGTCGAATTGCTGGTGCTCGGGGTCCTGTGTGAGGTAGCGCCACGACACCACCACTTTCTCTGGGCTTTCACGCACAGCCACCACCCCGCGTCCCAGCTCCTCCATCTGGATTTTTGAGAAGTCATAATTAGATTGGGCTATGGCCGCTAAGCTCATCACCCCGATAGGGAGAATAGTTGCTATCTTTTTCATAAAGCGACGTGTGGATTAATCGAGATGAAAAACTTCTTGAATAGGTACAGTAACAGGCGAATTGTCGGGATTCACCTCCATGATGTCGGCCATGAAGTCCCACCATTTGCGGGTCACCTCATCAGCAGCCTTGGCATCTTGTGAGTTAGACTCGCCCTCTACCTCTTGATATCCAAATAGGATATTTGTATCCTTGTCCCAAAAGATAGAGTAGTTGCGCACTCCAGACTCAGAGAGCTGCTTCTTGAGCTCGGGCCATAATTGAGCGTGGCGCCTTTCATATTCCGCCTCGCATCCGGGTTTTAGGTACATTTTAAACGCGAATCTTTTCATGATATTTTTTATTCTTTTTTTCTTATCTTATTCTTTTTCGGAGTTAAATTTCAGATTCTTGAGCCAAGCGGTAAGTTCGTCAATCATCTGGTCATGTTGCTTGAATTTGGAGCGGTAGCCCCAACCATGGCCTCCGGTTGGGTACACAAACATGGCCACTGGCACTCCCGCATCCACCAAGGCATTATAATAAAGGATACTGTTGATGGGCTTTACCACCTTGTCGTCACTGCAAAGAGCCAAGAAGACTGGAGGAGTGTCGGAGTCGACTTTTTGGTCAGATGACCATTCGCTCACCAGTTCTTCTGAGGGATTCTCCCCCAGGAAGCCTCGGCGAGTGCCCCCATGGGTGATGTCATTCTCAAGCGAAATAACGGGATAAAACAGGATTTGGAAGGCTGGTTTGCAGTTGGCAGTAGGATGAGTGGCTAACGCTGAGGCCAAGTGGCCACCAGCAGATGAGCCCATGATGCCCACCTGACCGGGATTAATTTTCCACACCTCGGCGCTATCGGAAAATGCCTTAAAGCAGCATTTCACATCATCCATAGGGATATCGCGATTGCCTTCAGGGAATCGGTATTCCACCACAGCGTAGGCATATCCCAGACTGTTGAAGTAAGGAGCCCAGTAGTATCCCTCATGATTCTGGGCCAAATGTGTGTAACCGCCGCCGGGACATGCCACAACAGCGCGGCCATTGGTCATATTTGCCGGCGGCAGAAACACCTTCATCTTAGGCGAGTCAAACTCGACTACCCTTGATTGCGCCTCGGTTTCTAAGTAGCAGACTGAGACAAAAACAGCAAAAATCAACAATACGACTTTTTTCATTGGTAAGTGGGTTAAGAATTATTCGATGCACAAAGTTACAAAATATCCGTGGATATGGCCTCGAATAATTGTTCATTACGTCTGTAAAAACCGTCAAAACTGGCTCAATGAATAAAAACACACACCAGATTGGACAATTTGACTGATAGAAACAGAAATTTTTATTGTAAATTTGCAATGTCAATTCCACAAATCATCCAATCATGGGAATCCAAAAACATTTACTTCTCCAATGCGCTGTAGTCGTTAGTGCTTTAGTTGCCACGGCTGCTACCCCGGCAAGCGTGTACATTACTGCCGGCCAATCCAATGCCGACAAGACTCTTCCCTTCATCTTTGGCACCGTGCCTCACGACTCTAAGCAATACAGCTCTGAGGTAGAGGCGGCCCAGATGCGAGTGGCAAGCGAGTTGCCCAATGTCTATGCTATCGACTTGAGCGATGCCGGACTTAGGGGAGATGCATTTCGATGGTCATCCCAAAAGTGGCAGCCGAACTATGACATCGAGGTTACCTTAGCCAATTTGTAACGCTACTGCTTTATTCTCCTCAAATAAATCCTTAAATCTGTGCCATGAACTCGAGTTTATTAAAATCCTTCTTGGTTTTATCCCTTATATGCATCTGCAATAGCGACTCAGATGCCAATGTAAGGACAAAAGAGAATCTTAATTTCGGTTGGAAATTCGCCTACGGCGAGCAGCCGGGAGCTGAGGCTGTGTCTTATGACGATAGCGAATGGTTACCGGTGAATTTGCCCCACGACTATCAAATCTCACAGCCATGGGTAGCGCCCGCAGCCGATGAAAAAGCCGATAAAGATAATCCGGTGGCTAATGTGAGTTCACGCCTTAGTGCTCGTGCCTTCAAGGAAATGGGCAGCGGATGGTATCGACGAGGGTTGGTGGCTGATCCAGCTTGGAAAGGCCGCAGAGTGTTGCTCGACTTCGAGGGTATTATGCTCACTGGCGATGTCTATTTCAATGGCGAGCTGATTGGTGGTACTGATTACGGTTATCTGGGCTTTGAGCTCGACATCACCGACCGCCTGCGCTATGGCCAGACCAACATTATCGCTGTCAATGCTGATACCGGGAGCCCCGAAAACTCGCGTTGGTATACCGGTGGCGGCCTCTATCGCGATGTCAATCTGGTAGTCACCGATCGGGACATGTATTTTGAGCGTCATCCTATCTACGTCACGACTCCAGAGGTCACTGCTGACCAAGCCACTGCAATTATACAAGCCGCAATCCATGCCGGTCGATACAAGGGCGAATCCTTAAGCGTAAGCACCAGCATAGTTGACGCTGACGGGCAAATAGTGTTTAAAGGTCAGGAAAAGCTCCCGTTCGATCGCCGGCAGAAGACTCGCGAATACATAGTCGATACTGTGACTATTGACAATCCGCGTCTGTGGGATTGCGATACTCCTCACCTGTATCGGCTCAGCATGCAGCTTCTCTCCGACGATGGAAGCGTAGTTGACGAGGCAAACACAGAATTTGGTGTGCGCAAAATCGAATACTCGCCTGAATTTGGATTTAAGCTCAATGGACAAAAGCTCCTGCTCAAGGGCATAGCCAACCATCACACCCTCGGAGCCTTGGGCGCTGCGGCTTATCCCCGAGCCATTGAGAAGCGCATTGAATTGCTAAAAGAGTTTGGATTCAACCATATACGCACGTCTCACAATCCATATAGCGAAGAGTTTCTCAACCTGTGTGACCGCAACGGCATTCTGGTGGTGGATGAGCTCTATGACAAATGGCTTAAGCAATACGCCGGAGGCCGACGCGATTGGATGGAGCAGTGGCCCAATGATGTGCCAGAATGGATAAAGCGAGACCGCAATCATCCATCGGTAGTGATGTGGAGCCTGGGCAATGAGCTCCAATTGCTGAGCAATCTCCCTTACGGCGATTGGGGAGTGACCCCCTATAAGCTGCAAAAGACCTTGCTCGAGCGCTTTGACACTACCCGGCCAGTGACCGTAGCCATGCACCCTCGCGGCCGCGACCTCTCCACTGATTCACTGCCAGCTCCCTTGGCGTTGCAAACTGATATTGCGGCCTACAACTATCGCTATATGTATTTCCCTGGCGACAGCCGACGCTTCCCTTGGATGATTTTTTATCAGAGCGAGGCCAACACCTCGGCCATGGGCCCGAATTTCTATGAAATGGACTTAGACCGTGTGGTAGGTCTTGCTTATTGGGGCATGATCGACTACCTTGGCGAATCCCTGGGGTGGCCGGCCAAGGGTTGGATGCAAGGAGTGTTTGATATCTCTCTGCAGCCAAAGCCGACAGCTTATTTCCTGAAGAGCATCTTCTGTCCCAAAGAGCCGCTGGTACATATCGGCATCGTTGACAGCGATGATGATGCTGAGTGGAATGACGTCAAGGTGGGCACCAAGCGCCTGAGCGACCATTGGAATCGAAAGCCAGGTACCCCTCTTACGCTCTTCACCTACACCAACGCCGATGAGGTAGAACTCCTTCTTAATGGCAAATCTCTTGGCAGAAAACCCAACGAAATATCCAATCCCAAAAAGCGCAACCGCATACAATGGGATTCCATCCCCTACTCTCCAGGAGCCATCGAGGCCGTCGCTTATAGCAATGGTCTGAGAGTCGCCACTCACAAGATTGAGACTTCTGGGGTGGCAACTCAATTGATTACTAAGGCCGACAATTCCAATTGGAAGGCCGATGGCCTCGACTTACAACATATTGATATCATTGCCACAGACAGCCATGAACGCTGCGTGCCTGACGCAAAAGATCTCCTTACATTCAAAGTGGAAGGTCCTGCCCAAATCGTAGGCGTCATCAATGGAGATATGACAAGCGACGAGCTCTCTACAGGCAATCAACGCTGCCTCTATCAAGGACGAGCCACTGTCATCCTTCGCTCCACCCAAGAGTCGGGGACAGTGACATTGAATATTAGCTCTTCAAATGGCTTGACAGCCACTTGTGCTTTAACATCGAGTTAATTCAAAATTCTTGCATTTCTTGTCTGCTACCACATACCCATTATTTTGCGGTTATAAGACTGTTATACAACTACAACGCATTGAGCATGAGGCAGGTTATACAAAAATGTTAAAAGTTTAACTCTTGGGTGAATGTTTCACCGCTAATGATTAAATAAAGGGGGGTAGGATAGTAGTAATATAGTTAGGGTCAGTTGCCGAAGATCTTCGACAATTGACCCTGTTTTTTCTCAGAATAATGAAGGGTACCACTCGTTAACGATCATTCTGGTAATCAAACGGCGTAGAGCCGGTTGCCTCCTTGAAGAATCGGCTGAAGAAGGTGGGACTATTGAAATTCAACTCATAAGCGACATCCTGTATAGGCATGCCGCTTTTTAGTAGCACCTTGGCCTCGATGACAAGACTGTCGCGGATGAAATCCTTGGCAAATCGTCCGCTCACCTTGTAGATGATTTGAGACATGTATTTAGGCGTGATGCACAGCTTGTCGGCATAGAAACCGATCTTGTGCTCCTGCGCAAAATGTTTCTGCACCAATTCGATGAATCGGTTGTACAGCTCCATGTGGCGCTTGGTGCCCTCATTGTCTTCGTTGACATTCGACTTTTCCAATTTCTGCTCCTGCTCTTCTTCCTGGGCCGACCAAGAGTAGATGTTGTGGAGCATGGCGTGGAGATAGCCCTTGATGACATCCTCCTTGTAGCGGTAATTGCCGCGTATCTTGTTGAGGATGTATTTGTAGACAGTGTAAATCTCCTCCATATTCTCAGCCGAACATGAATGGTAGGGGCCTCGGAACATCAGGTCTTGAACCTTAGAGCTATTGGTGGCCTGGGTCAAGGGTTCGCAAAATTCATTGTGAACAAATATGATGAAAAATTGCACATCATCGCTCATGCCGTGAAACTCGCCAAGCTGTCCGCTCTGCACGATGAAAATGTCGTTTTTGCGTAGAGTATAGTCCTTAAAGCTTAGCTTGATATTGATCTCACCCCTGAGGCAAAACAAGAAAATAGTGACCCCCTCAATGCGCAGAGGCATGCCAAGATAGGTCTTTGAGGTTCTCTTCACATCGACGTATTGGCAAATATTATCGTGGAGGGTAATCTTGTTGGGCAAAGAAGCCACCTCACCCTGTTCCTTAAGGGTAGAATAATCAACTTTTGTATAGCTTTTTTTCATGGGTCGAGGATGAAAATGCGATTAGCGATTGGTGAGCAAAAATCCATTGGCACCGCAAAGATACTAAATTTTTTCAACCAAATACAAAAGAAAGTGTGGAATCTCCAAAATTCCACACTTTCAGACCTGTGATTTGTATCCAATTCTATCTTTTATTAGGCCAAACGTTACTCAACGCTCATCACTGGGATAGTCAGCGTAGAGGTTGGGAGCCCTGGCGATGAGACCTTGACTGATATCTGACCCTTCTTGGCGAATGGGCGCACAATGGCTTGTGCTCGGCCGCGATAGGTGTGCACTGATGGCTGGTTGACATCGGCCATGCCCAGGATGTCGGCATTTCCCGAAGCCACCAACTCGCCTTCGCCATCAATTGATATATGACACAGTTCGTCGTTGGCTACTGTGAGATTCCCTTTATCATCGAGCAGAGAGATATCGATGAATACCAAATCGTTGCGGTCGGCAGTGACTGTGGCTTGGTCGGGATTGAGCTGGATCTTAGTCGGGCGGCTGTGGGTGGTCAGCACCGTCTCGCCCACGATTGCGCCCTCGGCATCGATGGCTTGCGCTTTTAATTCGCCAGGCTGGTAAGTCACGTCAAACGCCGTGATCATAGCCTCGCCGCAAGGGCGCTCATCAATCTGCTCACCATTGAGCAGCAAGCGGATGCGCGGAGCCGATGAGAAGACATGCACCTGCAGGGGGCGACCCTCAGAGCCTTCCCAATTCCACGACTTGAGTTCGCGCGGCCAGCCCCAGCCAGTCACCTCTTCAATCTTACCTTCTGGTACGGGCTCGTGCACAACCATCTCGATTGGCGAGTTGCCCCACAGCACATCGCGGTACAAGCCTTGAGATTTCTTATGGCCAATGATGTCGATGTCGCCGCAACCCGATTGATAGAGGGGCCATTTGTCGGGAGCCATAGAATTCATCAGGTCGAAAAGATGTTCGGGCTGAGTGCCTTCGGGCAGTCCGTCGCGGTCTTGCAGCCCGGGGCGCTGATTCAGCTCATCGACATATTGCGAATGTCCCACTGCCACCTCACCGATATAATCCATCGCGGTCCATACAAAGTCGCCAATCACCCAGGGATGGTCCTCAACGGCGCGCCAATGCTTGTAGGCATCGCGTGGATATGACTCAGAGGCGTACATTATGCGGTCGGGGTACTGCTCATGGTCGGGCACATATTTGTCGGCCAAGTAATTGTAGCCGCAAATGTCGAGGTTGGAGAAATACGGTGCCGACTTGGCCCAGCCGCCAAGCGCCAAGAAGCTCGGCACTCCTTGAGTGATAGGCCGGGTGGTGTCGTACTGATGTATAAATTCTCTCATCTCCTGGGCTGTCTCGCTAATCTCGTCGGTCGAGGAGGCTGGTATCTCATTGCCAATGCTCCACATCACTATGCTCGGGTGGTTGCGGTCGCGCAAGAGCATGCTCTCCAAGTCGCCGCGCCAATAGTCCTTGAAATATTGGGCATAGTCGTTGGGATTTTTGTAGTGATGCCACATATCCACAAACTCGTCAATCACGAGCATGCCCAAGCTGTCGCAAGCCTCGAGGAACTCACGCGATGGAGGATTGTGGCTGCAGCGGATGGCATTGTAGCCATTCTCCTTCATCAGTTTTACGCGTCTCACCTCAGCGGCCTTGATGGCTGCGGCCCCGAGGAAACCGTTGTCGTGATGGAGACAACCGCCGCGCAGCAATGTAGGCGTGCCATTGATCAGGAAACCTTTTTCAGCCGAATATTCAATCTTGCGGAATCCGAAAGGCTGGATATAGGTGTCTTTGCCTTCAGCGGTCTCAACGGTGACCATAGCCGAGTAGAGAGTAGGGGTATCCACCGACCACAACGAAGGCTGGTGCACGCGCAGGGTCATGGTCTGCGGGCTCGTGCCCGGTTGCAAGCGGGTCGGTTTTTTCAGGAAAGTCACCAAAGCGCCCTTGTTGTCAAGAATCTTAATGTCGAGATTGGCATCGAGCTCCTGTCCAGTCTCGTTGATGAGAGAGATGTCGATGTTGACCTGAGCATCATCCTTGCGCATATTTGGCGTGGTGACGCTTACGCCCCACTGCGCCAGACGAGCCTTTGGCACCAAGTGCATCCTCACATTGCGGTAGATGCCCGAGCCAGAGTACCAGCGGCTATTGGCTCCGATATTGTCAACGCGCACCATTATCAGGTTGTCCTCGCCAGGAGCGTTGAGATACGGTGTGGCATCGATGCAGAATGGCGTATAGCCATACTTATGCTCAATGGCTTTTGAACCGTTGATCCATACGGTGGTCTCCATATACGCGCCATCGAAGTCGATGATCACGCTCTTGTCGGCATTTGAGGGCGAAATGGCAAAATGCTTGCGATACCACCCGGTGCCACCCTTGGTGTAGCCCGTGTGGTTTTTGCCCTCAGATGTGGTTGAGAATGGGCCAACGCACAGAGCCGAATCGCTGTAGGCTGGCATCATGCTGAAATCGTGAGGCAGGTCTACGGGGGTCCAGATTATGGGTTCGGCCGCGCCACGGCCAAACTCCCAGCCCTGCGAAAAGAGGATATCGCGTTGGGCAAAAGCATGCTGGCAGCAAGCGGCCGCCAACACGCTTATCATGAATCCTATCCTATTCATGGGTTCCATACTTACAGAGGAGGGGAAAGGGGTTAGTACACGATATCGGTGGGCTTGTCGAGGTTGCCCCAGTCGATTTCATGCATGTATTTGTCGTAACCTAAAATATAGAGAGGGGCGAACTTGACCATCATCATCACATCCGACATGCTTCCGGGTTCGGCATCTGCCCATTCGGTGTAAGCTGACGATTTTTTGCCGTCTACCACATACGAGCGGTAGAATTTGTCAGCCTCCTCGAGATTGTTGGTGAGGTGAGTCATAGCCACGATATGGTCGGCGCCCTTCTCGATATATGTCCAGTGGGGCACATCCATAGCGGCGTAGCTCTTGTCCATTTCGTGGATGCCTTTTACGATCATGCCGAGACATTCGCCCGAGCCGGTTGGCACCGTCACATCGCTGCCGCCAGCCATAAACAGGGCTGGACACGGGGTCTTTGCCCATTTGAGTTCTTGTCCGCCAGGCACTGTGATAGCGCCGGCAGCCGGAATCAAGCCGGCGTAGTTGAATCCCTCGGGGAGCTTGCCTTGAAGATAAGGCTCATCGTTGCACAAGTCGTATTCCATCTGCATGATGGTCATGCCGCCGGCGCTGCCGCCCGATGCGAGCACGCGATTGCGGTCGACCTTGAAATTGTCAAGGATGTAGCAAGTGGCATCAGCCATGTCGGTGGTGGCGAGACGCTCGGCATCGCTTAGGCTGGCTATATTATAAGGATTGCCCTCGGCGAATCCCAAGCGATAATCCATCGAGGCGGCGAGGAAGCCCTGCTCGGCAAAGTGGCGCAGGAACACCTCCTGAGCGGCATTCTTGCGGCTGCCCATCGAGAAGCCTCCGCCATGCACATACAGCATCACCGGCAGATTCTCGGCATCTTTATATTCTGGATGCAAATAGATATCGATCTTAAGGGTGTCGTTGCCCTTGATAGCATAGTCGTAAGTGGAGATTTCCACCTGGTCGGCGCGATTGACTGGTTGTTGCGGCAGGGGTTGGGCCTTGGCAGTCTGAGTCTGGCAGCTTGAACAGGCCAGAGCTGCGCCCAATCCTAATAGGGGTATTAGATAATGTTTCATGGAATGATAGTTTTAGAATTTCTGTTGCAAAGTAACTAATTATTAAATAAGGAGGGTGAATAAAAATAGGTAGATTAATGTACAAAAAGTCGAATCCCTCGATTTTTCGACCTTTAGTACATTTTTGTTCCAATTTTATGACTATCAGATTGTTAAAACTATCCCTCTTCAACCAAAAGTTCATTTTTAAGAAAATTTTTATTCTTTTCGGAACATTTAAAACACCGAAATTTGCAACGTCAATCAGTAATACCGACTGCACAGGTTGACCTTACCATAAAAAACTAAACAACAAAATCTATAATCAATCTAAAACCCGCAACGCAATGAAACGCATCTTTTCTTGCCATGGAACGTCTCTGCAGCGAGCACTGCTCTCTGCCATTGGCCTAATCCTGGCCGCAAGCGCTCTGGCGCAAAACATCCGCGTAACCGGCACCGTGACCTCGGCCTCTGACGATGAACCCCTCATCGGTGTGGCTGTGCTGGTCGATGGCACCACCCAAGGCGTAACCACCGACATCGACGGCATGTACACCCTGCCTAATGTTGACCCCAACGCTACCCTCT
The DNA here is from genome assembly GCA_002633115.1 of Muribaculaceae bacterium Zag1. GTDB lineage: Bacteria > Bacteroidota > Bacteroidia > Bacteroidales > Muribaculaceae > CAG-873. Next base: position 15,830 of record NWBJ01000076.1, on the reverse strand, counting down.
CGGTGAGCTATGTAGGCTTCAACTCCCAAAAGATTAAGGTCAATGGCCGCACCCAGATTGATATCGTGATGCAAGAAGACTCGAAGAGCCTCGAAGAGGTAGTGGTGATCGGCTACGGCGTGCAGAAGAAGAGCAACGTCACCGGCGCTATCTCCAGCATCAAGAGCGACGATCTCCAAAACTCTGTGATCAGCGACGCCTCAAGCGCACTGCAAGGCAAGGTGAGCGGCGTGCAAGTGGTCAACAGTTCGAGCGCCCCGGGCTCGACCCCGACAATCCGCGTGCGCGGTTACAGCTCTAACGGCAGCAGCAATCCTCTCTATGTAGTGGATGGTCTGAAAGTCAATGACATCAGCCACCTCGACCCCTCGACCATCGAGAGCATGGAGGTGCTCAAGGATGCCGCATCGGCAGCTATCTACGGCGCTGAGGCTGGCAACGGCGTGATCCTCATCACCACCAAACGCGGCCAGAAGGGCAAAACCAAGGTTACCCTCGATGCCCAACTCACCTTCACCAGCCAAGCACGCTCAATCGACCTGATGAATGCTCAGGAATACTACAACTTCTACAGCGAGGGCGTAGGAGATGCTTTCACCCAGCTCTATGACACATACTATATCCCCGGCACCGACACCGACTGGCAAGACGAAGTCTATGGCCACGGCACAATCCAGAAATACAACGTGGGTCTCCAAGGCGGCAACGACCAGGGCCAATTCTTCCTCACTCTCGGATACCTCGACAACGACGGTATGGTCAAGCTTGACAAAGACTACTACAAGCGCATCTCTGGCCAAATCAACGCCTCATACAAGATCCGTCCTTGGCTCGAAGTGGGCACCAACAACACTGTGACCCATGTCAAGAGCAGCAGCCTCTCAGAGAATAATCAATACGGCATCATGCGCAATGTGATGCTGATCGACCCCCTCACCCCAGTTTACTACAATGAGCTTCCCGACTATATGGCCACCAACATCGCCAACGGTCTGCATCCCATCCAGGCTGGCGACGGCAGCTATTACGGATATTCTTGGCAGCTTGGTGGCACCAGCAACCCGATTGCCGCTATCGAGAATCAGACCACTGAATACACTCAAGGCTTTGTAAATGGTTCGACCTATATCAACCTCTCGCCCTTCAAGGGATTCCTCTTCACCTCGCGCTTGGGCTACACCTTGGGCAGCGTCAACGAGAACGACTTCCACCCCACCTATCTCGACAAATACAATTCAAGCGCCGACACCGACCTGCGCCTCCAGAATACAACCTACCAGACCACTTATTATCAGTGGGAAAACTTTGCCAACTACAATTTCTCGCTTGCTGACAACGATTTCGGCCTGATGGTCGGTATGAGCTACAGCGACTATGAGCAGAACTATAGCGGCGGTCTTACCAACCAACTCTCAAGCGACCAGTCAAACTTCTGGTACCTCAACTACAGCACCAATGGCGCTGACGACTATGTGATGGGCGGACGCACCCAGCGCCGTAAGATTTCTTACTTCGGCCGTTTGAGCTGGGCTTATGCTGACCGCTACTTCCTGCAGGCCAACTTCCGCGCTGACTCGTATGACTCAGCTTACCTTGATCTCAACCACAACTGGGGCTACTTCCCCTCGGTATCTCTGGGCTGGACATTCAGCAACGAAAGTTTCATCAAGGACCACGCCGGCACCGGCTTCAACTTCGGTAAACTCCGTGCATCTTACGGTGTGAACGGTTCGATCAGCAACCTCGGCGGCTATATGTATGCTGCTACTCTGCAGACTGGCCAATATGACCTCAACACCAACACCGCCAACATGGCCTACTGGCTCGACAACCAGCTCTATCAGGGCACCTATCCAAGCTCATCGCTCGCTAATCCCAAGCTCCGTTGGGAACGCTCAAAGCAAGTCGACCTCGGTCTCGACCTCCGCTTCCTCCAGAGCCGCTTGCTCGCCACATTTGACTACTACTACAAGATTACCGACGGTCTGCTCGTGCAGAGCTTGGCACCGCTGAGCACAGGTACCACATCGGTTTACCAAAACCTTGGCAAGGTGACCAACGAGGGTTTTGAGGCCGAGGTAGAATGGCGCGACCAAATCGGCGACTTTGGCTACAGCATCAAGGCCAACATTGCTACCGTTAAGAACAATGTCAAGGAATATCGCGGCGTAGGGACTCGCCTCTCTGGTTCTGGACTGCTGGCAGCATCGAGCCCCATCACTTACTTTGAGGAAGGTTATCCGCTGTGGTACATCCGCGGCTATCAGCTCGACGGCGTAAATTCGGCCGATGGCTCACCAATCTTCCACGACTTTGACAATGACGGCGAAATCACCGAGGCCGACCGCACCAACCTTGGTTCGGCAATCCCCGACTTCACCTACGGTATTTCGATCAACCTCTTCTACAAAGGCTTTGACCTGAGTGCTTACGGCGCCGGAGCATCTGGCAACAAGCTTGTGTACGGCATGATGAGCACCAGCGACCAGGTATGGGTCAACCGCCCGGCATTCTCCTACGAGGATCGTTGGACACCCACCAACACCAACGCATCGATGCCCTCGGCTCAGTATCAAATCTACGACCCGCGCATCTACAACTCAAGCGCTTACGTGCACGACGCTTCTTATTTCAAGATCAAGCAGATCCAGCTTGGCTACTCACTGCCCAAGTCGCTGCTCGGCCACCTCGGCCTCGAGACCCTCCGCGCTTATGTATCGCTCGACAACTTCTTCACCTTCACCAACTATCCTGGCAGCGACCCCGAAATCAACGGTTCGGCTATCGAATACAGCGCAATGCCTATCGACTTTGGCGGCTATCCGATGTGCAAGTCGGTATCATTCGGCCTGAATGTGGCATTCTGATTTAAGTAAGAAGTAAGAAGTAATAAGTAATAAGTAATGAGTAATAAGTAATAAGTAAAGACCACTTTGTCATGAAAAATATATTTCGCAATATACTGAATGCAGCAGCCTGTGGGGCTCTGCTTTTGGGAGCATCGGCTTGCTCTGACAATCTGCTCGACATTGAGCAGCCGGGTGTCAACGGCGTATCCACCTACGTCACTGCCGACAACCAACAGACCAAGCAATTCATTGCTGCAGTCTACGCAACAATCCTTGGCAACTCATACCAGTCGGTGCTCGTGGCCGGAGGCGAGCCTGCCAGCTACCGCTCGCTGCAGTACGAACTGTCGCGCATGAGCGATGAGACTGCCGACGGATACAAGTACAACGAGAGCAGCGATGCCAACACCTACGCCGCTATCTACGGTTACTATTATCGTTGGGCATACTGGTGCAACATGATTCTCGAGAATCTGCCCGAAAATGAGGTGTGCGATGCTGATGTCAAGACGCAAGTACTGGCCGAGGCTCGCGCCATCCGCGCCATCGCTATGATGAACCTAGTGCAACTCTTCGGCAATCCTCCATTGGCCGACCATATTCTGGACGGCTCAGAGGGCAATACTCCCGCCGCTGAATCTTGGGCCTTCATTGAGAGCGAACTCACCACAGCCGCAGCCGATCTGCCCACCAAGAGCGGACTGGATGGCCAAAGCACGATTGGCGGTCGCCTTACCCGCGAGGCTGCCTACGCTTATCTGGGCAAGGCATATCTCTGGCAAGGCAAGTATAGCCAAGCTGCATCGACCCTCCATGACAAGGTGATCGCCACCGGCAAATATGACCTGGTGTCTGACTTCGCCACTCTCAACTCATCAGCTATTGATTTCAGCTGCGAGAATCTGTGGGAATACAATTTCGCTGACGAATCGAGCGCTGAGACTGCTCAGGACGGCTCATTCGACCTCATCTGCTTCTCGGCCGACTTCGGCGTGTACTCTACCACCTACGGTAGCCTCTACATGTCATTTGGCATGGGCGCATATCCCTCGCAGGAATTTGCCACCTTCATGGGCACTCACGATGCAACCGCTTATGGCACTACCACTCGCTATCAGCAGACCCTCTGCGACTATCCCTCGGCTCTGATGTCATATCAGGCAATGTTTATGAATTATCCCTACACCATCGCCAGCTGTCAGGGTTATTTTAAGGTCAAGGACCTCACACTCATCGACGACCTCTGCGGCCAGCTCCCCAACTGGTTTAGCCGCCGTAACACCGTGTATCTGCGCTATGCCGAGGTGCTGCTCGACTATGCCGAGGCTGTGGCTCAGGGCGGATCAAACGGCTCTTCGCTCACTGGACTGGAGGCCCTCAACAAGGTGCGCACCCGCGCTGGCCTTGACGCTGCTACCTCGCTCACTATGGATGATGCCACCTGTGGCGTGAAGGCAGAGCGTCGCGCCGAGCTCTACGCCGAGGGTTGCCGCTTTATCGACCTGGTGCGTTGGGGCGATGCAGCTACCGTGCTCGCCGACTGCGGCAAGACTTCATACTCATGCACTATCAACGAGGCTGGTTCGATGGAGATCCCCGGATTTGGTGCCTTCACCCTGTATGATTACACAGTAGCAGAGACTGCCACGGGCGCTCCCGGATTCAAGGCCGGAAAGAACGAACTCTTCCCCATTCCGGCTACCGATATCAACAATAATCCAGCTCTTGAGCAAAATCCAGGCTGGTAATCTCGGAATTTCCACTGCAAGTGGCTGCAGAATACTTATTTTTAGGTATTTCGCATATCAATGATTGGCAGTAACTTTGCAGTGGAAAATATACGAAATTGTTTTTATAATCAGAGCCGTGAGCCTTAACGCGGCCTCGAAATAAGACCGCTCCCGACGATTGTGAAATCCTCGGGAGCGGTTTTTGACCGTAAGGACATAAAGACCGTAAGGACATAAGAAACATAAGGACATAAGTCTCACACTTCTTATGTCCTTATGTTTCTTATGTGCTTAAGGTTTAAAGATGTGCAAGCACATCCAATAGTTGTTGGCCGAGGCCGATGGTGTAGCCCGAGGTGACAAAGACTACGCGATTGAAGGTGTCGGCGATGATGAAGATTGGGGCGGCGTTGGGGTCAAGCTCCATTGCTGTGATAATCTCTTGTGCTATGCCGCTCTCAGCCTCAGCACCGAGGTGGGTAGTGGCTGGCAGCTGCGATGCCAATTGATTGGCGCGAGCCTCATCGGGCGTGGAGAATAGGATAAGCATGGGCGTGCCGTTGACCTCGAGCTGGGAGCGCAGAGCGATGATGTCGCGCAGAGCGTGATTCGAGGGCTCGTGGTTATTTGATACGATGCCGAGTATGTAATACCCTCGGCCTGTGGTTGATAGGATTGAGCGTTGAGCCTCGGTGGCGAGGTCATAATAGAGATTTTCGGAATTGAAATTCCCAAGTACTTGTACCTCATCGGTGGCTTGGCGTATATTGAGTGGCACACGCGTTGTGCCTTTATCCTTGACATCAAAGAAATCAACCTGTGCCAATACGCTGCCGTTGGCCAGTCGCTGGCCAGTGACAAGCATGTTCTGGCCGGTTTCGAGAGCTACGGGTCGCTTGAAATCTTTGCTCCAAGTGGCTCCTTCGTCATAATTCAGTAGCTGGGGTCGTCCATCCTCGATATGCGACAGGGTGAAATGTGTATAGTAGGCTGGGTCGGTGATATGGCCGGTTTTCTTGTAGTCAAGTTGCACAAGTCCCTTGCTTACAGTGCCCTCTTGGGCGGTTTGCGCAGGCTGAACCTTTGTTGCCTCTCTCTCCTGGCCTTGGCTATCGATGTATTTTGGCATGCCGTTGACGGGGTCGATGTACGCCGGGATGCCCAGAGCGCGAGCGCCAGCTACAAAGAAGATATTGCGCGAGGGAGCGTCGGTGCGCCTTAAATTCATCACCGATGCTGGCGACATTCTCACGGTCGAGGGCTGCCACTGCTGGTCGGCTCGGATATTGGCGGCTACCCAATCCTCCCACAATTCGGGTTGGGCTTGGAAGGCGCGGCGCAGACTGTCGCTGAAGGATTGGTAGAAGGCGGCGCGGAATGGCTTGAGATGCTCATTCTCGATGCGGGGCGAGAGGGCCAATCGGTTGTAAGTGGGCTCGTTGGGCACGTCGAGTAGCATGGCATCGCTCAGTACCTCGATGGGTATGTCGGTCCAATCTTTGTCTGTGACATAATCGAGCATGGCTTGGCCTTGGGCTTTGCGAGCCTCGGGCAGGGAATTGAGGAATTGGTCGAGCACGGCTCGATGTCCTCGCGACTTGTCGACAAAGGTCGCGGTGTAGGCATTGCGGATTGAATCCTCCTGAGCCAGCCGCTCGGCGTTTCTCGCTTTGGCCTCTGGGGCAACCTGCGGCAGCGAGCCAGACTGGGCTGGGGGAGTGATGTCGAGTTGCTTCGAGGCTGGTTTTGAGCCGGGGCGGATTTGTAATTCTACGGTTTTGTCCTGGCCGACTGTCGCTTTTTCAAAAGCGTAACCGTCGGGGCTCGAGGCCCAGACAATCAGATCGCCCTTGCCGGCCACTATCGAGGCTCGGCCCTCGGCATCAGTGCGCTTGGTGGCTATCGGGTATAGCTCGGCGTAGTTGTAGAGGCGGAAATCCACGATGGCATCCCTTATGAAATTGCCGATTGAGTCGACCACGATGGCCCACAGGGTATCGACAGGCGCATAGTTGGCTGTGACGTTGATATCGGTGTACATCGGGGTCTCGAGCAATTTCTCCTCGGGGCCGTCGTAATGGCCGAGGGTGCGCGTGTTCATCAGCATGCCTCGCGAGGCGGGAGCGTTGAACCATCCCAGGTCGAGCTGCGCCTCGGGTTCGCAAGCTCCGAGGAAATGCCATTCACCATCGGCCCAGGCCTCTACCCAAGCGTGGTTGTCGTCGGTGTGTGCCCAGCGGGGCGTGTAGACCTGGCGCGCCGGTATGCCAACCGAGCGAAGGGCTGCCACGGCGAATGTCGACTCTTCGCCGCAGCGGCCAATGGCGCTGCTCACTGTGGCGAGGGGCGAATGAGTGCGGCTGTCTGAGGGTTCGTAGGTGGCTTTTTCGTGGCACCAATGATTGACCTCAAGGATGGCATCGGCCATGCTCAGGCTCTGGATACGGGGTTTGAGTTCGTTGTAGAACACGCGGCGATGATCATCGAGATTCTCGTTGTTGACGCGAGGCGGCAGCACGAAATGGCGAAATTCGCGGTCGGGCACAGTCTTGCCCCAGGGCATTTCCTCACGGGCTTGCAGGGCCAAATCGACATTCTCGAGGAAATACTCGCCTGGATAGTCGGTGACATCGGGCAGCGGCATATAAGCGTAGAGAAATTCGAGGCATTGGCGCTGATCGGGACTAAGGTCGGTATTCAAGATTGAGAAATATTCCGGGGCGTTCAGAGCCTCTTGGCGAGCTTTCAAGTCGGCTTGCACTTGGGGGTCGGATACTTGCAGTTGGGGCTTGGAGCAGGCTGTGGCAATCAGGGCCAGAAGCAGCAGGGCGTAGGTTTTCATCGTTGATTTATGGCTGCTATGATCTGTGAAACTATTTTCATGCTGGTGACGCGGTATGTGCCGGTGTCGGCGAGGCCCATCCTCACCTTGTCTTCCAAATCGCTATCGCCACCGACCTCTACGCTGGCCGATGCATGTATTTCGTTTAGGCCGGTCAGGTCGAGTATCTGTCGGGCGTTCTCGGGGTTTATGCCCGAGGCGGCTATCAGCTTGATTCGGCCTTGGGCTTGGTCGTTGAGTACTCTGAGCATGGGTATCCCCTCCAAGGCTGTGGGTTGCAATCCGGAGGTGAGCAGGTGGTCGCATCCAAGCTTGATGATATCTTCGAGGGCCTGGTATGGGTCGCGGCAGTGGTCGAATGCGCGATGGAATGTCACGGTCATGCCTTTGGCCCGGTCTATGAGGTCGGCGGTCATGGCTGTGTCGATATCGTCATCATCGGTGAGCACGCCGATCACTACGCCGTCGGCTCCGAGTTCGCGGGCTATGGATATGTCGTCGAGCATGGCGAATTTGTCAAAATCCTCGTAATAGAAATCGCCGGGGCGAGGGCGTATCAGCACATTCAGTTTGGCTTTGCTGCGTGCCAGCGACAGCATGCTGCGGGTGCGGCGTATCAATCCGTAGCTCGGGGTGAGGCCTCCGAGCTCGAGAGCTGAACAAAGCTCAATGCGGTCGGCACCGCCTTTGATGGCAGCGGCCACGCTGACTAAATCGTTGCAGCAAACTTCGAGTATGGGTTTCACGAGTATGGGTTTCACGAGATTGGGTTTAATAGGTGTCTGTGTTTTGTGGTATTTTGGGCAAAATTACTAATTCTTTTCCAATCCGACCCAATTATTGTCAAATATTTGCTACCTTTGTTGGTGGATTTGAGGATGAGGGCCGTGCTACGCACTGATTAGTATGAAGACATCGACAGAGCGAAATAGGGCGATTGACGCGCTCAGGGGTTTTGCGATGCTTATGGTGGTGTACCACCATGTGTTGCAAAAGGCGTGGGAGGCCGACACGGCGTTGTCGGCCATCTCGGGCTATTGGCGTATGCCTTTGTTCTTCTTCATCAGCGGATTTTTGGCGAGCGGCTTGTATGACATGGGCCTCTTTAGGCGCCGGTGCGCCAATCGGCTGCGCTATCAGCTGCTGCCTACGGTGGTGATGGCGCTGGTGTTTTGCGCTGCCTTTAGCATCTCAGTGATGGATATGCTTGAGATGCCCACCAAGATGGGATATTGGTACCCTTACGCCTTGGCGGTGATATGCATCGGGTATATGGCTTTGTCTTATGGTTTAGGATTGCTGGGGTGGGGGCGCAGGGGCCAAGCCACAGTGATGATAGTTCTGGCGCTTGTCCTTGGCGCTTTGGCGATTCATACCAAGGGCATGGGATTTGGCGCAGCTGAGCGGTGGATTGATATCTTGGCAGCGCGCAAAATCGTAGCTATGGCTCCATATTTCTTGGTTGGCGCAGCCGTGGGGTTGTATCGCGAGCGGTGGCATCGACTGATGGGGGATCGCTGGGTTGTTGGCGCGTGTCTTGTGGCCTTTCTGCTATGTTGTAAATGGCAATGGTTTGACCTGCCGGTCAATTACCTCAAGGGCCTGTTGGGCATAGCCACGATGTGGGGAATATTCTCCCTGCTCGCGGCTTATTTCACTGCTGCCAACCTTGCCGTGCGCAATCCCGCTATTGCCCGCATCGGCGCAGCTCTCTGCACCCTCGGTCGCTCCACCCTTCCCGTCTACCTCCTCCATTATTTCCCCATCGCCCTACTCGCAGCTGCCGACCTCACCACTCTCCTCCCTCTCGACGGCCATCCTCTCTTCCGTCTTCTCCCCCTCATCACTGCCATCCTCATCACCGCCCTTTGCCTCCTTATCTCTCACCTCCTCCGCCGCTACCCCTCCCTCCACACCCTCGCCCTCGGCCGCCCATAAATTTTTGGTAGATGTTGATTTGGTAATTACTGGAAAAAACATTAACTTTGCGTATTAATGCGAAGGAAATGACTCTATATCCACTCGGAATACAAAGCTTCCCCGATCTGATAAGAGACGGATATGTGTACGTAGATAAGACTGCTCTTATCTACCAGCTGACTCACACATTCCGTGGATGCTTCTTAAGCCGTCCTCGCCGCTTTGGCAAAAGCCTCCTCCAATCGACGATTGAGGCCTATTTCCAAGGCGAGAAGGATCTATTTAAGGGACTGGCCATCGAAAATCTTGAGACAGAATGGCCCCAGCATCCTGTCATTCATATCGATCTGAACAATGGCACATATACCTCAAAAGAAGAGTTGACAGAGAGTCTGATTGAGGTTTTAGAGGATTTGGAGGATACTTACCAGGTTAGTAATCCTAAAAAAACTTTAGGCGGCCGCTTTAATGATGTCATTAAGAAGGCTTATGCTTCTGCCAACAAGCAGCGTGTAGTCATTCTCATTGATGAGTATGACAAGCCACTGCTTGAAGTGATTCAAGATGAGGAGGCACAAAACGAATACAGAAAGGTCCTAAAGCCATTTTATGGCACCCTGAAGAAGGCAGAACGATATATCCGGTTTATCTTTATAACCGGTGTCACGAAATTCGCGAAATTGAGTGTATTTAGTGATCTTAACCAGCTTAAAGACGTTTCTCTATTGCCAGAGTATGCCACGATCTGCGGCATCACCACGCAAGAGATGCTTTCCAACTTTTATTCAGGGATAGAGGAGTTTGCCGCCAAGAAAAGTTATAGCATAGAGAAAATGGTGACTGAATTGGAGCGCAAATACGATGGCTATCATTTCTCCAAAACCAAGGAGGGCGTATTTAATCCGTTCAGCCTATTGAATGCCCTTAACGATAAGGAGATGAGTGACTATTGGTTCCAAACTGGCACTCCAAATTTTTTGGTAGAGGCTCTTCAGGAGCATCATTGGGATTTGTCTACCTTGTCGGGATATAAAGCCGATGCTGATTTGCTGACCAGCATAGAGTCGATGCACTCAAATCCAATCCCAGTCATATATCAAAGCGGCTATCTCTCGATAAAAAGATATGAAGAGAAAAGCGAAACTTACATATTGGATTTCCCTAACGAAGAAGTTGAGCGTGGCTTCCTCCGCTATCTATTGCCTCGCTACACCGACATTGGCAATTCTACGAGCAAAGATGAGATAGATAAATTTGTTGAAGAAGTAAGACGAGGCGAACCAGTCAGATTCCTTCTCCATCTCCAAGCTTTGTTGGGAGGCTGGAACTATGACCTTATACTTGATCGTGAGGCGCATTACCAGAATGTGCTTTTCGTAATCTTCTCTTTGATGAAGTTCCAAGTAAAAGCCGAACCGCGCATAAGCAATGGCCGAATTGATCTGGTGGTAGAAACAGATAAATTTGTTTACATCATGGAGTTCAAGTATAAAGGAACAGCTCAAGAAGCCATCGATCAGATTCACAACAAAGGCTATGCCATCCCCTACCAATGTGACGAGCGGACCATCTACCTAATGGGCATTAATTTTGATTCCTCGACTCGCAACATTGACCCCAATTGGATTATCGAAGAATTCCAAAAACCGTAAAAAGCACAGCGTTACAGGGGAACGTCCCCTGTACCATGGCGAGGGGATTAAACCAATAGGGGGGTAGGGTTGTTATATTATTTGGTGAAAAAATATACCGATTGCAAAAAATAATTGTTAACTTTGCAAAAATAATCCGCAAACCAAATACCGCTATGGCAAAGAAAGCAACCTCCTCAACCCCTAAGAAAGCTACTGAAGACAAGCAGTCGGCTCCCGAGCTGACCGCCGAAGAGAAGCAGGCCCAAGAGCGCCTGGCTCACCGCCTACCCATCATAAAGAACGACCCCTGGCTCGAGCCTTTCGAGGCTGCCATCGAGGGGCGTCACCACGACTTCCTGCGCAAGGAATATGAATTGACACAAGGCAAACAGTCGCTCACCGACTTTGCCAACGCTTACAAATACTTCGGCCTCCACCGCGAGAAGGACGGCAGCTGGATATTCCGCGAGTGGGCCCCCAACGCCACCTCCATTACCCTCATCGGCGACTTCTCGGGTTGGAAAGAAGAACTCAAATACCAGCTCCATCCCCTCGGCAACGGCGTATGGGAAATCCATCTCAAGCCCGGCGACCTGAAGCAGGGCCAACTCTTCAAGATGATGGTGCACTGGGAGGGCGGCTACGGCGAACGCCTCCCGGCTTACGCCAACCGCGTGGTGCAAGACGAGAAGACCCACATCTTCTCGGCCCAGGTATGGGTGCCCGATGAGGAGTACAAGTGGGAGTGCCGCGAGTTCAAACCCGACACCAAGCCTCTGCTCATCTATGAGTGCCACATCGGCATGGCCCAGGAGAAGGAGGGCGTAGGCACCTACGACGAGTTCCGCGAGAACATCCTGCCGCGTATCCACGCCGACGGCTACAACGCCATCCAGATCATGGCCATCCAGGAGCATCCGTATTATGGATCGTTTGGCTACCATGTATCAAACTTCTTCGCTCCCTCATCGCGCTTCGGCACCCCCGAACAGCTCAAGGCCCTGATTGACAAGGCTCACGAGATGGGCATCGCCGTGATTATGGACATTGTGCATAGTCACGCTGTGAAGAACGAGAACGAAGGGCTCGGTCGCCTTGATGGCAGCTACAACCAGTATTTCTACGGCGACCATCGCCGCGAGCACCCGGCATGGGATTCGCTCTGCTTTGACTATGGCAAGAACGAAGTGCTGCACTTCTTGCTCTCCAACTGCAAGTACTGGCTCGAAGAGTTCCACTTTGACGGTTTCCGCTTTGACGGCGTGACCTCGATGCTGTACTACAACCATGGCCTGGGCCAGGCATTTGGCAGCTATGACGACTACTATAATGGCGGACAAGATGTCAACGCCATCACATACCTCACCCTCGCCAACAAGCTGATCCATGAGGTGAATCCTCACGCCATCACCATCGCCGAGGAGATGAGCGGCATGCCGGGCTTGGCTATACCTGTGGCCGATGGCGGCATCGGATTTGACTACCGCATGGCTATGGGCATCCCCGACTACTGGATCAAGATGCTCAAGGAGAAGAAGGACGAGGATTGGCACCCCACATCGATATTCTGGGAACTCACAAATCGCCGTGCCGATGAGAAGACTATCTCCTACGTCGAGAGCCACGACCAGGCTCTTGTGGGCGACAAGACGGTGATCTTCCGCCTCATCGACAAGGAGATGTACTGGCACATGATGAAGGACGACGACAATATGGTCGTGGCTCGTGGCTTGGCGCTGCACAAGATGATACGCCTCGTAACCCTCGCCACCATCAACGGCGGCTACCTCAACTTCATGGGCAATGAGTTTGGTCATCCCGAGTGGATTGACTTCCCGCGCGAGGGCAATGGCTGGAGCTACAAGTATGCTCGCCGCCAGTGGGACCTCGTTGACCGTCAAGAGCTGAAATACATCTATCTGCAGGACTTTGACAATGCCATGATCCATCTGGTATCGGGCATCTACAACTTCCAGGCTCTGCCAGTGGTGAAGCTGTGGGAGAAGGATGATGACCAGGTGCTGGCATTTATGCGCGGCGACTATGTGTTTGTGTTCAACTTCTCGCCCACTCAGTCGTTTACCGGCTACGGTATCCTCGCTCCCGGCGGCAAGTATCGCACGGTGCTCTCGACCGACAATCCTCGTTTTGGCGGCTACGGCAACATCGATGAGAAGGTTGAGCATTTCACCCAGCCCGATCCCCTCTACGCTCCTCACGGGGTGGAGTGGCTGCGTCTCTACATCCCGTCGCGCTCGGCCATGGTCCTCAAAAAGGTGCGCCAATACAACAAAAAGAAATAGGCACCGTAAGACCATAAGGACAAAAGACCGTAAGGACAAAAGACCGTAAGGACATAAGACCATAAAGGCCCTACATAAAATAGGCCCGAGATGCCTTAATTGAGCATCTCGGGCTTAATTACGTCCTTAAAAGTGCGTTGTTTTACACTTTTACGTCCTTAAAAGTGCGCGATACTGCATTTTTACGTCCTTAAAAGTGTGCGATGCTGCATTTTTAAGGACGTAAATTTGTTGGAGTGGGAGATTTTTAGTAATTTTGCTCGACTCAAATTTATAGGTATATGCAACGTAAAGCTCTTAATGATATCATAAAATGGAATCAGAGGCAGTCATTCAAACCGCTGGTGCTCAATGGAGCGCGCCAGGTGGGAAAGACTTGGCTGATGAAAGAGTTTGCCAATAGATATTATCCGGACAACTATGTGTATATAAATTTTGAGGACGAAGAGGATCTGAAGACTCTATTCCAGCAAGACTTTGACATCTCTCGAATTGAGACTACCATAAAGATTGTCAAGGCGGTTGAGATAAATAAGGATACCTTGTTTTTGTTTGACGAAATACAAGAGGCGAAACGCGGCACAATGGCCCTCAAATATTTTTATGAGAAAGAACCTGGAAGGCGCATAATTGCGGCGGGGTCGATGCTGGGTTTGTCTCTGCACAGGGATGACTCATTTCCGGTAGGCAAAGTGAGTCTTTTAAATGTTTACCCTCTTGACTTTGAAGAATTTTTATGGGCAACGAATAACAAAATCCTGGATGATCAAATCGTAGAGCAGCAATGGAGCGTGCTCGGTAGCCTAAAGAACAAAACTACCGAATTGTTGAAGCTGTACTATTTCATAGGGGGCATGCCTCGGGTAGTGCTTGAATTCATCAATACTAATGATCTCAACGAGGTGCGCCGAGAGCAGGCCGAACTGTTGGCTTCATTTCAGCTTGACTTTTCAAAGCATGAGCCAACTGAGGAGGTGCCACGCATTAGGATGGTATGGGCTTCTATCCCATCACAGTTGGCCAAAGAGAATCGGAAATTTATTTATGGCGCCCTGAAGAAGGGTGGGAGGGCCAAGGAATTTGAGATTGCCATAGAGTGGCTAAGGGACGCGGGACTTATATATAAAGTCAACCGAGTATCAACCGGTGAGATGCCATTGTCGACCTTTGTTGATTTGGATGCGTTTAAGATGTATATGCTCGATACAGGCCTTCTGGGCGCAATGGCTAATTTGTCACCTAAGGCGGCTGTTTTGGGCAATGACCTATTTATGACCTATCGCGGGGCCCTTACCGAGCAATATGTCTATCAGCAAATGCGCCCCCTATTGGGAGATTCTATTTATTATTGGTCGGCCGATAATTCACGCGGCGAGGTCGATTTTGTAATCGAGGCTGATAATTCTATCATCCCCATCGAAGTGAAGGCTGAAGAAAACCTGCGCAGCAAAAGCTTGCGAGCTTTCTGTGACAAATGTCATCTCACCAGCGCCCTCAGATTTTCCCTTGCCGACTATCGGCGCCAAGACTATCTGACCAATGTCCCTCTCTGTGCCGTAGGCCAATACCTCTCCTCCCTGCTATTCTAACCGAACTCCCTAAACCTCAAAAATTATTAAGGGCCAATTTGCAGAACTCTATTTCACGAGCTTGTCGAGGTGAAGAGTTTGGAATAGATTACTTGTTGAGGGTGAGTTTTTTCCAGGCATCGCCGTAGGCGCTGCCAGCCATTACGGTGGGGGTCTGCTGCTTGCGGTTTTTCAGCTGGGATTCGAGGGAGACGTTCTCCTGGATGTAGTCGGCCAACGAGCCAAGGTCGACCGAGCCCTTGGTGTCCTTGAGCTTCTTGAGCAGGAAATAGGTGAAGAGGCCGTGCTCTTGCTCATCATAACCCAGGGCCGTCTGGCTGCCGCTGGCGGCGCTGAATACTACGAGTTTGCCCTGAATATCATCCTTTGCAACAATGGCCACGCCGCGAGCTGGGATTAGCATCTCGCCGCTCGATCGGGGTGCGCCCGAAAAGCATGCATCGAGGAAAACAACAGTGTTGCTAGCCTTAAGCTCACCCAATTCCGTGTATAGCTCTTTTAGGGGATAACAAACTCTCATCTGCTTTCCATCGGCATCAACCGGCAGGATATATCCAGTCTTAGTATCTTCATTTGGGATACCATGGCCAGCATAGTAGAAGATGATGTTAAGATCTCCCCGTTTTGCTGTGGCAATCGCCTTGATATCCTCGATAGCATCCAACAGATCCCCATAGGTCACATTATAATAGCTGCGGATATGGGTATCCGGAATGCCCAGAGTCTTGTTACAATATTCTTCAAAGGTGCGGCCATCATTTTCGGCATGCTCTACCTGGGCCACTTTTTGATATAGACCATTAGCAATGATTACCGCAAAAGTATTCTCGTTGTTTGTGTTTCCTACCGAAGGAATGTCTTTATCTACATCTGAGACAATCTTAGTGGATACTACAGAGCCTTTAGATTTTACTGGGGTATCTGCTGTAAGATTAGTTTTATTTGGGCTCATGCGCAAAAGTC
>NWBJ01000075.1:3956-18723 GCA_002633115.1 Muribaculaceae bacterium Zag1 | reverse complement strand
AATTAGTTAAATATGGAGGTCGCCCGGATGGCTACCCCGTAGGGGTTGTTTCATCTAGCTATGGGCGCATACCCCTCTCCCTCCTACCCCGTAGGGGTTGTTTCACTAACCTTCTGAGCACTAGAATGAAACAACCCCTACGGGGTAGCCATCCGGGTGTTAACCTATATGCTAGATGAAACAACCCCTACGGGGTAGCCATCCGGGTACATCTGAGAAGGAAGCTTAACTTTAAATCGGCCCTTTACTTATAACCATGGGAATTAATTAACCACAGAGGCTTAGCGTGGGGAAAAATGGAGACCGCAGGGGCGCGGAGATTGACGCAGATGAGATCTGCATGAATCTGCGTGGCCCTGCGGTCTCAGAGAGTGAGGGGGATATTATTTCTTGAAGTAGCGGTTGTAGAGGCCTTGGAAGCCCTGACCGTGACGAGCCTCGTCCTTGGCCATCTCATGCACGGTGTCGTGGATAGCGTCGAGGTTGAGCTCTTTGGCGCGCTTAGCGATGCGCATCTTGTCGGCGTTGGCGCCAGCCTCAGCTGCCATGCGCTTCTCGAGGTTGGTCTTGGTGTCCCATACGACGTCGCCCAGGAGTTCGGCGAACTTAGAAGCGTGCTCGGCCTCCTCGAAAGCGTAGCGCTTGAAAGCCTCAGCGATCTCGGGATAACCCTCGCGGTCGGCCTGGCGCGACATAGCCAGGTACATGCCCACCTCGCCGCATTCGCCGAGGAAGTGAGCGTTGAGGTCCTTGATCATCTCGTCGTCGCAGCCCTTGGCCACGCCGATCACGTGCTCGGTAACGAATTGGAGGGGAGCCTCTTCATCGAGTTCTTTGAATTTGCTAGCGGGAGCCTTGCATACGGGGCACTTCTCGGGAGCCTCGTCGCCTTCGTGCACGTAACCGCACACGGTGCAGATAAACTTCTTTTTCATAGTTGGTTTTTTGTTGGAAAATATATACGGAATTATATGTGGTTTATAATTTAGAGACGTGCTACGCACTAGCCATCCGGATACCCATTTGACACGGAGGCCTGGCGAGGGGAGCCTATTATTCTCCTTTGGACTCCTCTGCGGGTTTCTCCTCTTCGGCGACGAAGGTAGTGATGCCGGCGGCGAGGAGCTGGTTGTACCAGGAGAGGAGCTTTTTGATATCTGTGGTGTAGACGCGTTCTTCGTCAAAAGCTGGGAGAATCTCGGCGAAGTAAGCGCGGATGGCCTGGTCGTCGCCCAGGGCCTTGACGTCGACGGGCTGTCCGTCGGTCTTCTGCTTGACCAGCTCAAACACTTCGGCGAGGGGCTTGTCGCCCTCGGTGGTGTAGATTGAGATGTCGCCGAGCGACATCACTTTGTCGCGAGCGTAGGCCGGGGTGCGCTTGCCGGTTGAGAGAGATTCCACGATGAGCATGTTCTTGCCTTGGCTCACCAGTTTGAAAAGGCCGGGCTTGCCGGCAATGGATAGGATGCGTCGGATCATTGTTACGATTGCGTTATGCGTTATGCTCTGTAGGAGAGCGAATGCAAAATTAGCAATTTTCGGTGAAATAGAATAAATAAATATGGTTAAAAAAGAAAAAAGAGGGCGGAACGGGCCCGCGAGGGCGCTTGGGCCACCCAGGAACGGCCCGCGAGGGCGCTTGGGCCACCCAGTGTAGATAAGTTATGTGTTAAAAAATGGGGAGGAATGAATAAAATCACTAACTTTGCCATCCCAAACCGATACGCAATGGTAACATTCATCAAGAACATCATCCAACTGATCCTCGCGCCCACCAGCGGGTGGGAGGATATCTCTGTATCTAATCCTGACCCCAAGGCTGTGGCCTCGACGGGCATGTATCCTCTGTTTGCAGCCTCGGCCCTGAGCGTATTCGCCCAGGGGTATTTCCATCCCGAACTCTCGGGAGCGCTGCTGGTGGTCAAGGCAGCCGCCACGTTCGCATCGTTCTTTGTGGGTTATGTGATCGCCGAGGCCATGCTCAAGACCTTCTCAGAGGCCTGGGTCGAGGGCTCGCTCGACTACCGCAAATGCTCGACCGTGGTAATCTTCGCCCTGAGCCTGCTGGCGCTGGCCACCATAGTGTGCAACCTGCTGCCGCTGACCCTGGGGCTGCCATACCTGCTGCCGCTGGGCGTGGCCATGGTGATATGGAAGGCCACGATGTATCTGTGCGTCAAAAAGGACAAGGAGCTCAATTTCATGCTATTCATGGTGATGGCGGTGGTGATGCCCCCGTGCCTGATACGCGCGCTGTTCGACTGGGTGATAGGCGTATAGAGATGGGGAAAAAACAACGCCCTGGCTTCACAGCGAGGGCGTGATGGGGGTAAACCTAAAAACATTTCCTTAACAAATAGTGCCTATCTTATGTAGTAAATCAAAATGGAAGTCTGAATCTTGGCTACTGATACTTTATTGAATTTTGGTTATGGCTGTGCCCCCGGGTGGGGGCGCGGACCGATTGCTTAGCCTGAGCGGGTGGGAGGCTTAGTGCTGGTAGTCGGCAAACTTCTGCTGCAGTTTCTTGCGGGCGAAGAAGATGCGGCTCTTGACGGTGCCGAGCGGGAGATTCATCTTCTCGGCAATCTCGTTGTACTTGTATCCGGCCACGTGCATCGAGAATGGGATGCGGTAGTCGTCAGAGAAATCGTTGATGGCATCGGTGATCTCTTGGGCTGTGAAAGAGCCCTCGGGAGCTGCGAGGCCCGAATCCTGAGATATATTGAGATGATAGAGGTTTTCGGTGGTGTCAACAATTGTGGCAGCGCGGGTGGCGTGGCGGTAGTTGTTGATGAAGAGGTTGCGCATGATGGTGAACACCCAGCCCTTGAAGTTGGTGTTCTCAGCGTACTTGTCCTGGTTGTCGAGGGCCTTGAGTGTGGTGTCCTGGAGCAGGTCGTATGCGTCATCACGGTTCGAGGTGAGCATGTAAGCGAAGTTGAGCAGGTTGTTCTGCAGGCTCATCAGATTGGCTTGGAAGCTATCGGTTTTCATATTCTTGAGTTTTAAGCGTCGTTTGTATTCTGTTTTCTGTTCACTGGTGTCATCGTTTCTTGTCTGATGACATTGCAAAGTTACGACCAAAATTCGCCCAAGTCAAATTTTCAGAACTCAAAAATTCGCCTCAAAATTCATTTTTCTTAAAAATTAATGCAACACTCTGATTGTCAATGCTTTGGAATTGTTACAAGCATTGTAACAGAGTGTTGCAATCTCAGAATGTCACAATTTTTGCCACATTTTGTGGCCTATTTTGTCAGTTTTGTGGGGCCTCGGCCACGCAAGCGCGGCGCACCAAGATCAGGCCCGTAGCGGCGAGGAATGCCGAGATGGCCACGAGCAGGAAGTCCTGGCCCGAGCCTACGGTGTCGATGGGCGATGGCGTGCCCTGGGGCGCTATCCACTGGGCGCAGACGTAGAGCGAGTTGTTGAAGGCGTGGAGTATGATCGGCACCCACAGCGAGCGCGTCCAGAGCAGGGCATAGCCGAAGAAGGCGCCGAGCAGCATGCGCGGCACGAAGCCGTAGAATTGCATGTGCATCAAGCTGAAGACGATGGCCACCATCCAAATCGCGGCATGGACGTTGACGCCGCCGGTGGAGAGCAGACGCTGGAAGGCTCCGCGGAACAGCAGCTCCTCGCTCAGACCGGCGAATACGCCCACCACGAGGATGCTGACAATCAGGTTTGGCACGTTGTGGGGCCCTTGGAGGGTGGCAACGAGGGCCTCGGAGTGCTCCTCCATCTGCCGCAGGGTATGGGCCAGGGAGTCGGGGAGGGGGAGGCTCTGGTTGAGCCATATCACGGCATTCATGGCCGGGATGGCCACGATCAGCACGCATATCGCCAGGAGGGTGGGCAGGGCTGGGGGCCGACGGTCGATCTCGAGAAGTTCGGCTGGTTGGCGCGTGACGATGAGAGCGGTGGCGAGTGCCGGGAGGATGAATAGGATCATATCCTGGAGGACGGCCACTATGCGCATAGCCGGGGTGGAATCGGCGCCGAAGCGGCCAACGATGAATGCAGAGGCGAGGCTAACGATGAAATATCCAATAAGGAAAGCGAAAAGCAGGAATAGCAGTCGCTTCTTCAAATCTAATAGTAAAATCATTATAAAGTCAAAAGTCAAAAGTCAAAAGTCAAAAGTACTAAGTCAAAAGTACTAAGTCAAAAGTACTAAGTCAAAAGTCAAAAGTCAAAAGTCAAAAGTCAAAAGTCAAAAGTCAAAAGGATGGGGAAGGGGTGTTGTCAAATTCAAGAGCCGAAATGTAATTTCTACTTTTGACTTTTGACTTTTGACTTTTGACTTTTGACTTAAAACTTCTTGAGATAGTATGGAGATGTGAGGGATTGGTATTGGGGTGAATAGGCGCCGGCGGCGAGGCGAATGGCCAGGTAGGAATACTCGGTGGGGCCGTCGGTGAGGCTGAATTGCCACAGGATGCGCGACGGAGCCTTGCCCTCGACTGATGCCACGTCGCAGCGGCGACGCAGATGCAACCGATTGAGTTCGCTCTGGAACACTATCTCCTTGGCCCCATCGGCCGGGGTGATCATAGCCACCGAACCACCAGGCGCAAGCCATTGCGCCGCCATAGCCAATGCCGACGAGGGCGAGAGGCCCAAGCCGTGGCGAGCGGTAGCCCTCAGCGCATCGGGCGATGTCAGAGGGGTGGAGAAATACGGCGGGTTGCATATTATGAAGTCGGGCTCATGGACGGGCGAAAAGGAGAGCGCATCGGCCTTGAGGGCCTGAATGCGGTCGGACCACGGCGAGGCTTGGGCGTTTGTCTCGGTAGCCTCAACCGCCTCGGGGCTGATGTCGATGGCTGTGATGCAAGCGTCGGGACTGCGCTGGGCGCACATCAGGGCGAGGACGCCGCATCCGCATCCCAAATCGAGAATCTGTCGGGCCGAAGCCATGTCGGCCCAGGCGCCGAGCAGTACGCTGTCGGAGCTGAGCTTCATGCCGCAGTTGGCATCAGTGATTGAGAATTGCTTGAACCGAAACATGGGGCTAAGTCAAAAGTCAAGAGTCAAAAGTGCTACTAAGTCAAAAGTATTAAGTCAAGAGTCAAAAGTGGTTTTGACAAAGTAACAACCGAGGGGAGTAAAGGGTTTAAAATCAAAAGGCCACCCGCTCGCGTTGGGGCGGATGGCTTTTGATGAGGTGTAATCCTTAAGCGGGCCGGAATGAGGCTTACTTGCGGATACCAAGCTCTTTTTGCGAGATGAGGGCGCGGTAGCGGTTGATGTCTTTGCGCATCAGGTAGTCGAGCAGACGACGACGCTTACCTACGAGCATCTTCAGAGCGCGTTGAGTTGTATAATCTTTGTGATTTGACTTCAGATGCTGAGTCAAATGAGCGATACGGACCGAGAATAAAGCAATCTGTGCTTCAGGTGAGCCAGTGTCAGTCTTGCCCTTACCGTATTTCTCGAAGATTTCTACCTTTTGGTCAGTAGTCAGGTGCATTCCTTGAGTTGTTAAACGGGGTTAGTAAAATATTGATTTGAAAATTCAAGCGCAAAGGTACGAATTTTTTTCGATATACGCACTATAATGTTGTAAAAATTTACGAAACCTCTTGATAATACGTCGCTTTAGGGCCGTGCTACGCACTCTTCTTAGGCTGGTGGCGCCATTTTCTACCCCACATTCCGTGCTACGCACTCCATGTGGGGTTAACAGACAAGAGACATGCTACGCACTCTTCTTAGGCTGGTGGCGCTATTTTCTACCCCACATTCCGTGCTACGCACTCCATGTGGGGTTAACAGACAAGAGACGTGCTACGCACTTTCCCTATGCTGGTGGCGCCATTTCTATGGGCACGGCGCCTAAAGCGCCGTGCACGGTTCAGACGGCGGGGAGGGTGTGGCCGCAGAGTTTGCGGTAGAGGTTGAGGGCGTAGACGTCGGTCATGGCGGCCACATGGTCGACCACGGCGAGCAGGCGGTCGTATAGCTCGGGGGCGTGGACATCATACTGCTGTGGCACCTGCGACAACAGCAGGCGCGAATAGTAGAGGTCAGGATGGGTGACAGCCTCGACCAACTTCTCGAGCAGGAAGGTGATGATGCGATTACCGGCTAAGTCGATATCGACGACATCGGGCGCATTGTAGATACGGCTCCAAGACAGCGAATTGCAGCGGGCAAACGCCGAACGCTCGCGCTCGGGCAACTGTTGCAGCAGGGTGCCCGAGAATGTGCCGTCGAGTATGGCCTGTTCGTTGCTGATGAATGCCTCGGCGCAACGGTCAACGAGCTGGCCGATGACGCACGAGCGCAGGTAGCCAATCTTCTCGTTGGGGTCGTCGATGCGGTCCATCACAGTGATGATGCGCTGGTGGCGCTCGCCCTCAAAGAAGTCGAGGAAGGCACTGATCACCTCCCCGGTCGACAGGATTTTGAGCTTGTGGGCATCCTCGATGTCCATCACCTCATAGCAGATGTCGTCGGCAGCCTCGACGATATATACCAGCGGATGGCGCGCATACACGATGGTGCCATCGTCCTGGGGTATGCGCTTCATGCCCAGGGTCTCGGCTACGCGCAGGAAGCTCTCTCGCTCGGAGCAGAAAAATCCGAACTTGCCCTTGCCCCCGGCGTGGGAGGAATCGTAGGGATACTTGACGATTGAGGCCAAGGTGGAGTAGGTCATAGCGAAACCGCCCTCGCGGCGCCCATTGAACTGGTGGGTGAGCAGCCTGAAGGCGTTGGCGTTGCCGTCGAAGTTGACGAAATCTTGCCACTGTCGTGCCGACATCTGGCTCTCGAGCTGGGCACCGGCGCCCTCGCGGAAGAAGGCACTGATGGTCTTCTCGCCCGAATGGCCGAATGGCGGATTGCCCAGGTCGTGGGCCAAGCAGGCAGCGGCCACGATGTCGCCCATGTCGGTGAGATTGTGGCTCCAGGGCTCGGAGGCGTATTTCTGGCGCAGCGAAGCGCTGACATGGTCGGCCATCGACTTGCCGACGCAGGCCACCTCGAGCGAATGGGTGAGGCGGTTGTGTACAAAGATGCTGCCCGGGAGGGGGAACACCTGGGTCTTGTTTTGCAAGCGGCGGAAGGGCGACGAGAAGACCAGACGGTCGTAGTCGCGGCGGAAGTCGCTTCGGCCGAGGCCTTTCTTTGGGTCTTGGTAGTCCTCGAGGCCGAAGCGTGTGTCGTTGATGAGCTTAGCCCATTCCATAGGGTGGGCTTGGCTCACTTGACGGGTATTTTGTCGATGCGGCGCTGGTGGCGGCCACCCTCAAAGGGGGTAGAGAAGAATACGTCGACGCACTTGAGGGCCACTTCTGGCTCGATGAATCGAGCGGGGAGGACCAGGACGTTGGCATCGTTGTGTGCGCGGGCCAGCTGGGCGAGTTCGGGCTCCCAGCAGAGAGCGGCGCGTATGCCTTGGTGCTTGTTGAGGGTCATGTTGATGCCGTTGCCGCTGCCGCAGATGGCGATGCCGGGGTAGCACTCGCCGCTCTCGACGGCGATGGCGCATGGGTGGGCGAAGTCGGCGTAGTCGCAGCTCTCGGGGCTGTATGTGCCGAAGTCGTGGTATTCGATGTTTTGTGACTGGAGGTATCCCTCCACGATGGCTTTGAGTTCGTAGCCGGCATGGTCGCTGCAGATTCCGACCTTTTTGCCTTCTTTGAGGATAGTCATGATATTTTTGTCTTGGGTTTGTAGATTTTGGTACTGCAAAAGTAGTGATTTTTTTGTAAACTTGGGCGTGTTTTTGATAAATGTTTCTTTATCTGTGATACCCGAGGCCTTGGAGGTGGATATTCAGGGCCTTGGTCGACAGGGTAATCTCCCATACCGAGAGGGCCAGGGAGATGATAAACAGGATAAGGGCAGCGCCGAACGCCACTATGGCCCAGGGCCGCAGGCCGATGAAGATGAGAAACATCGTGAGGGTACAAATGAGCAGGCTGCCGACGCCGAAAAATTGCATGTTGCGGGTCAGGCGCAGTCGGATGCGCAGATTGCGTATCTGCGCCTCGGTGACTTTGGCGGGGCCTTCGCCAGAGTCAAATTTCTCTTTGAGCGAGCGTACCAATTGGGCGTAAAAAAGGAATCTGTTGGTATATGCCAGCATTATCAGCGACACGGCCGAGAATAGCAGCGTGGGCGTAATCAGATTGAAATCTTCCATAGTGGCGGGTTTGAGGTGTGTGTCCTTATTATAACACCCAACCCCACCCCTTTAGTTTTTCTCCCCAGGGATGGGGTCTGTATGAATTTCCTAAGCCAATATTTGGAGAATCAAAATATTTACCGTAATTTTGTGGCGCGGCTTATATAACTATAAAGGAAAGAGATATGTGTAAGGAAAAATTCGTAGATCCGTTTACCGACTTTGGTTTCAAGCGAGTGTTTGGCACCGAAAAGGATGTGCTCATCCAATTTCTCAATACCATATTGGAGGATGAGGCTCCGATTGTGGACCTGGAATATCTCAATGTAGAGAGGTTAGGGACCATAGTGCAGAATCGGCGCGCATCGTTTGACTTGTATTGTAAAACCGAGGATAATAAGCATATAATAGTGGAGTTGCAGCGCGAGCCGCAGGCGTATTTCAAGGAGCGCAGTGTGTACTATTCATCTTTCGCTATCCAAGATTCAGCCACAAAGGGTAAGAAGTGGGATTTCAACTTACCGCATATCTACAGTATATCGCTGTTGAATTTCCACTTGCCTCCACAGAATACTAAGGTGGTGAAGAAAACCCCATATAAGACTACGGCGCGTCTTTATGACATCGAGACTAAAGAATTATGGACTCCTGTGCTGACATACGTGTATTTGGAGATGAAAAAATTCAAGAAGACCATTGATCAGCTCAAGACCTTTGAGGACAAGTGGATGTATGCCATCAACAATCTGTGCGAGCTCGACCGATGCCCCGAGGAGCTCAAAGAAGAGACTTTTGTCAAATTCTTTGAGCTGGCACGCATCGCGGCTTTCACAGATGCTGAGAAGTGGGAATACGAATCCAGCCTCAAAGAGGCTCGTGACCAAAGCAACCAGTTCAGCTACGCCGAAGCCCGAGGCGAGGCCAAAGGCCTGGCAAAAGGAGAAGTGTTAGGCCGAGAAAAGGAGAAGCTTGCCATAGCCCGCACCATGAAAGCCCAAGGCTTCTCCCTCGACACCATCATCGCCTGCACCGGCCTCATCCCCGATGCCCTCACCGCTTTGGATGAATAAATAATTAGCATGGAAGACGGTTAAACCATAAAAAACAATATAATTTTACATAAAATGAAACACTTTCTAATAACTCTAATCCTTAGTCTGGTATTTCTTTAGTATGTTAATGTGGGGTGAAAATTTTGAGGATTGGGGAGAAATTACTAAATTTGCGGTGAAGATGATACAAAGACTAAATTACGGTAAAACAAGACAATCAGTGTAAAATGAACAATCCGAGTTTAAGGGAAATAGTGGAGTTGATCTCCAGAGCGATAGATGCGGGAATGTCAGCCTATCTCAATATCGATACCGGCGAGGTGGTCACAGCCTTTGAGGGCAAATTTGAAGACCCGGCAGTTTCGGCTGAAGATTTGGAGAGAGCCAAATCTTGGCCCAATATGCTGTACTACCCACCGGTCGAGGATGAGGATTATGAATTTTTGGCTCGCTACTTCATCAAGGAATGTGTGCGCGAGGGCACGTTGCTGCACAAGCGCCTGAGCCGTGCCCTCAATTCTACCGACTATATCCATGCCTTTGAGGCAGAGATAGAGAGATGCAAAGGCAAGCGCCAATGGCAAAAATATTATGAAGACCGACTGGACGATGTAGTAATCGACAAGATGGTCAAGAGGATGGTGGGCGACAACGTAAAGGCTGTGCCCATCGACGATGCTGCTATCGAAGAAATGGCCAAGGCCCGAATCTCGGGATGCTATTGCTTCTGCAACTCATCATGCACCCAGGTGGTAATCTCGCACGTGGTGGCCCAGCCATCGGTCGATTTTGACGAAAATGACCAGGAATATGACCTCGAAACCCATTACACCCTCACCGAACTGGTGACCCAAGTGGTCGAGAACCAAATCTTCCACGGCAAGTGGGGAGGCGGAATGATAATGGAGCCCTATGGGTACGCTGAGCCCGAGGAAGAGATACCGACTCTCGAAGAAGCCATCAAGCGAATCCACCTGGCATTTAGGCGCTGCGAGGCCGAGGTAAACGAGTTTGAGACATTCTGCCATGACCAGCAGATGACCGAAGACCTCTTTGACAACCTAAACCTCGATGTCGAACTCTCTGACATCGAGAAGGATATCTTTGAATACCAAACCCCACAGGACGGCAAAATGCTTACCAAAAAAGACCGCTTATCCTATGACGGCATGTATCCGTTGCCCGGGCGCCCCGATGGGGAGTTCACCGACGAAGACCCCACTGGAATGGACAGATTGATCCATCGGTTGCGCCGCCGAGCAAGTCAAGAAGACGAGGAATAAAAAGAGCCCCAAGCCGCACAGCGTCGGCTTGGGGTTCTGACTACCTAAAACAATCTTTCCTGTATATCGTCTGCTATGCTTCCTGTGCTACAGCTTGAGGCTCGGCTTTGACTGGGGCGATTTCGCTCAGACGCTCAATCACCTCGAGGCACATGCGCGAGTTGTGATAGGGGCATTTCCAGAATCCAGCCTTGTCACTGTAGTGGTCAATCTCGCCATTGGCATTGACCTTCCAGTGCCATTCGCCCCAGTCGAAATCGATGAGGTACTTGACGATGTAGCGCCATGTCTGGTATGCGCGTTCGAGCTGCTCGGGCATGTCGTGGAAGCGGTATAGCCACAGCTGGCCCACTACGCATTCGGCCTGTACCCACCAGTGCTTGTCATTGTCATAGGCCCCCGAGGCATGACGCTCATAGATCATCGAGCCGTCGACGCAACGACCCTCAAGGGCAGCCATGGCCATGCGGCGAGTCTCGCGCTTGGTGCGCTCGAGCAGTTTCTCATCGCCCAGCACTTGGGCGGTCTCGAGCAGCAGCCATGATGCCTCGATGTCATGGCCGTAGCTGATGATATGGTCTTGTCGATTCCATTCGTCATCAAAGAATAGGCCCAGATGGCCGCGCTCCTTCTCAATCTTGTCAAAAAATAGGCGCAACAGCGAGGCCGTAGCCTTGGCCACCTCCTTGTACTGCTCCGAGCCGGGATGCAGGCAGCGCAGCAGGTTGGTGTAGGGCTCGATGATATGCAGATGGGTGTTCATCGTCTTCGAGGCATTATAATCCTTCTCGCTAAGGCGCATATCCTCGATGGGTTGCCAGTCGCGGGTCAGAGCCTCGATGTAACCGCCATTCTTATGGTCATGGCTGTAATTCTCGATGTCGCGGAATAGGCGCATGGCCATGTCGCGAGCCTCGGTGTCGCCAGTGGCGCGTGCGAGTTCGGACAGGCCGTAGATGGCAAATCCGATGGCATAGAATTGTTTCTTGGTGTCGAGCGGTTTGCGCGATTCATCGATGCTCCAATACACGCCCCCGTATTCGGGGTCGTAAAATTTGTCGATGATTTCGCGCTTGGCGAGTTCGGCCGTTTCGCGGTATTTCTCCACACCAAGCACACGGTAAGATGCCGCCATGGCCCAGAGGATGCGGGCAGTCATGATGGCGCCTCGGGGAGCCTCGCGCTCAAGGCAGTCGGTGCCATCGCGCCGCCCGAAGAATCCTCCCCATGGGTCGAGCATCTGCTCGTACCAGTAGGGGAGAATGTTGTTAGTGAGGCACATGCGCACCTCTTTGATGAAATCACTAAACATAAGTAATGAGTAAGAAGTAATGAGTAAGAAGTAATGAGTAAGAAGGAAGATTAAGCATAAACTTCTTCTTCGGTAGTGGCTGGTACGCTGGACTGGATGTCTTTGCGGATAGGATACAGGTAGGCCAGACCGCACATTATCAGGGCCAGAACAGCTGGGAAGAGCGAGAAGAGCGACCATATCATAGTCTTGACCGATTCGTTGATCGAAGCCGGGTCGATTGAGAGATTTCCAAATTCGTCAGAGATCATGCTTGCGCCAGCCAGACCCAGGAATAGAGCAATCAGCGAACCGCTGACAGCGGTGCCCAGCTTCTGAGCCATTGTACCCGACGAGAAGATAAGGCCGGTCGAAGACACGCCATTCTTCTCAGTAGCATAGTCGGCCACGTCGGCATACATCGACCATAGCAGCGGTGAGTAGAGGCCAACGCCTACGCTTGAGAGCACCAGCACGCCAATCATCACCCAGATATAGGCAGGATCCATGGGTATAAAGAAATATAGCACTGAGCAAACTGTGCAAATCAATGCTGCTACTATAAAAGCGCCGCGCTTTGAGCCAATGCGCTTGGTGAAAGCTGGCGACAGACCACCAAAAATCATACAAGTGACCTCAGAGAAGGCCATGAACACCGTATAGTTGATAATGAAGTTGCCCATCGTCACATCTCCGCCAAGGCAATAGAGAATCATGTAGCCGGCTGCAGCGTAGCGGAAACCGTTGAAGAAGTTGGTGCTGATGGCTATCAGGGTCAGATATACCCAAGGCTTGTTGCGGAACAGGTCGGCAAATTGCTTGAAAGAGAATTTCTCGGCCATGATGGGTTTGATGCGCTCTTTGGTCATCAAGCCGCAAGCGAGGGTCATGATGGCTGCGAAGATGCCAAAACCGGCACCGAGCACAGAGTATTGATGCTGCTCAGAGCCTCCAACCATTTTCTGTAGGTATGGGAAGGAGAAAAGGGTGATAAAGCCCATAGCGTAAGCGCCAACCATGCGGAATGACGAGAACTGATTCTTCTCGTTGTCGTCCTCGGTCATAACGCCAAGCAGCGAGCCGTAAGGCACATTAACCAAGGTGTACATGGCCATCATGGTCAGATACAAGCCATAGGCATATACGCGCTTGCCAACGGGCCCCAAGTCGGGGGTGTAGAGGAGCAGGGCGAAAATCAAGCCAAAAGGAATCGAACCCCATATCAGCCATGGGCGATAGGTGCCCCAGCGCGAACGAGTGCGGTCGGCAAGGCTGCCCATCACCGGGTCGGTGACCACATCGAACATGCGGGCCACCAGCATCAGCACTGCCGCATCGGCAAAGGCGAGGCCGAAGATGTTGGTAAAGAATAGCGGAAACGCTATCGACATAATTTTCCAGACGATGCCGCCCGATGCGGCATCACCCAAGGCATATCCCAATTTTTCTTTTAAAGTTGCCATGATACTAGTATATTATAAGTAATGAGTAATAAGTAATGAGTAGAAAAATGCTTTATTTTTCAGTTACCTTAAGGGAGGTCAATATCTTTTTCCATTGTTGGATAGGAAGTAAAAATAAAAAACGTAGAAAGACTTTTCTATATTGTGGGTTATTGACTTCTTACTTATTATTTCATACTTCTACTCATTACTTATTACTCCTTACTCATTACTTATTTAAAAAGTTGATATTGTGGTCGATGAGGGCGTTGATGGTCTCGACCGAATGGGTAGTGGTGAGGCCGTCCTGCGGGGTGTTGAGGCAGTAGTCTACGAGGCGGTCGATGGTAGAGGTGGCCACATGCAGACGAGTATCAGACGAGGCGTAATAGATAAGCACGCGACCGTCTTCGTCGGCAATCCAACCGTTGGAAAATAGCACATTCATCACATCGCCCACATACTCCTCGCCCACGGGAGCCATAAGATAGCCAGCGGGTGCGGCTATGCGGCGCCAAGGCTCGTCGAGCGCAGTCATGTACATATACAGCACGTAGCGCAGCCCTGAGGCGCAATTGCGCACGCCGTGAGCCAGATGCAACCAGCCTTTGGGAGTCTTGATGGGGTGTGGGCCTTCGCCATTTTTTGCCTCTTTGATGGTGTGGTAGATGCGCTCGTCGATAATCTTTTCCTCGCGCGTCACCTCGGGCTTGGTGATGTCATCGATGAGAGTCCAGCCGATGCCGCCACCGCTGCCGGTGTCGATAAATGAATCCTGCGGACGGGTATACAGGGCGTATTTGCCATCTACAAACTCGGGATGGAGCACTACGTTGCGCTGTTGCGACTTGCACTTCAGGTCGGGGAGGCGCTCCCAGTGCTTGAGGTCCTTGGTGCGAGCGATGCCGCATGAGGCGGTAGCAGCCGAGAGGTCGCCAGGCTTTGACTTGTCGCGACGCTCAACGCAGAATAGGCCGTAGATCCAGCCATCCTCATGGCGGGTGAGACGCATGTCATAGACGTTGGTGGCCAGGTCTTCGGTATCGGGCAGCGTAATAGGGCGCTCCCAGAAACGGAAATTATCCACTCCGTTGGGGCTCTCGGCTACGGCGAAGAATGACTTGCGGTCATTGCCCTCGACGCGCACCACCAGCAGGTATTTGCCTCCCATCTTAATGGCGCCGGCATTGAGAGTGGCGTTGACGCCGATGCGCTCCTCAAAGAATGGGTTGGTCTCGGGATTAAAATCATATCTCCACATCGGTGGCACCATTTGGGAGGTAATCACTGGGTACTCATAGCGGCAATAGATGCCATTTCCCTCGATGGGCGTATTTTTGCGGGTCACGAGCGCCTCATAGCGATCGATGACGAGTTGTTTTCTTGCTTGGAAATCCAACATGATAAGTAATAAGTAATAAGTAATAAGTAATAAGTAATGGGTAATGTTAAAAACCACGGATTACACGGATTACACGGATACTATCCAGATGGATTTAAAGCGAAAGTCGCTTAGGATTTCACGGACCATGCTGATGCAATCCGTGCAATCCGTG
>NWBJ01000075.1:0-3878 GCA_002633115.1 Muribaculaceae bacterium Zag1 | reverse complement strand
GATGCAATCCGTGCAATCCGTGTAATCCGTGGTTTTTGCCTTATCTTGGTAGGTCTTGGAGGAAGGCGGTGCGGGGGAGGTTGTAGAACTCTACGAAGTCGGACACTGCTGGATGGCCGGGGTAGGGGGTGTAGAAATGGCCCGGCTTGACATCGTGCTTGGCGTTGCGCCATACGGTGATGTAGGCAATGGGATAATCCTTGATGGCTGGGTAGAGCACATCGCAATACCAATCGTTGATAGGCAGCCCCTCGCAGCCCGTCTCGGTGAGGGCAGCGATTTTGCCGCGCTCCTTGGCCATCTGGGTGGCATAAGTGAGGTCGTTGTTGATCATCTGGGTGAAATAATCCTTGCCGGCATCGGGGAAGTAGTAAACATCGGCCCCGAAGACATCGACATACTCATCGCCCGGATAGCGCTCCATATATTGCTCGAGGCTGCTGACCTTGTCGGGCGAGTAGGCCCAGACCACATTGTCGATGCCGCGCTCGTCAAATACTTTGCGTGTCATCTTCCAGAGATCTTTGTACTGCTCAGGGGTGCACAGGTCTTGTCCCCACCAGAACCATGAGCCAGTGTGCTCATGCCAAGGGCGGAACACCACCGGAATCCTCTGACCCTCAGCGTCGCGCAGATTGCCGATGAAGTCGGCCACGGTGCCTATCCATATTTGCATCGAGTCGTTGAGTTCGCCGGGCTGAAGCACAGCCGATAGCACATCACCCGAGGTATCCCAAGCTGAGCCCTTAGTGACGGGATTGCGAGGATGCCATGAGAAGGTGTTGATGCCTCCGCGAGCCGCGTGGGCAGCAGCATTCTGGCGAATGAAGTCGAATGGCACGCCATCGAGTTGGCGCGGCAGTCCCCATTCTATCTCGCCGAGGTCCCAGTTGACGATGGCCGGATAGTCGCCCACTACATTTTTCACATCGCTGCTGTCGGGCTGGTATTCCCAACGATATCCGTAGCTCAGGTCATCGTGGTGGCCAAATGCTATCAGGCTATCAGCCACCAAGGCGTTGAGTTGTGCAATCAGAGTCTGAGCGGGAGTGAGTGTTTCTTCCGCCACTTCTTGCTTTTGCTTTGAGCCGCAAGCACTGAGCACGATCAGCCCCACGGCGAGGTAAGAAAGGTTTTTCATATTGGTTTTTGGTCTTTGGAAATAAGTAAAACAAGATTTTAAAATTAAATTATAATGAAGTTTAACCACAGATTTACGCAGATTTACACAGATTCCCATGGGAATCTGTGTAAATCTGCGTAAATCTGTGGTTCCTATTCATTTTTTTAATCTTAATCTGAAAGTTACTTTCTTAATAGTATTTATTGTCTGAGAGTGAGGTATTAACCGAGGGTTACTTTTACTTCGTTTTTAGAGCCGGCTGGTTGCAGCGGTATTGTGTTGCCCTCGACTGGCTTGCCATTGAGGGCGATTGACTTCACGCCCTTGCACACATGGTCGGGATTCTCAACGCGGATGTCATACTCGGCTCCTCGGAATTGGCGCTTTACCTCATACTGGTCCCAATCCTTCGGAATGCATGGGTCGATTTCCAAGCCGTCGTAGCCGGGCTTGATACCGAGTATGAATTGCGAGATGGCGTACCAGTTCCAAGCAGCTGTGCCGGTAAGCCATGAGTTCTTGCCTTCGCCGGGGCGAGCGGCATCCTTGCCGGCTACCATCTGGCAGTAGACATAGGGTTCAACCTTGTGGAGCTGGCTGCGATGCTCAGTGTAGGCTGGGCATATCTTCTGGTAATATTCCCAAGCACGGTCGCCTCGACCGATTACCGTCTCGCCGATGATTACCCAAGGATTGTTGTGGGCGAATATGCCGGCATTCTCCTTGTACCCCTCGGGGTAGGTAGAGATTTCGCCGTATTCAACCACGTATTTTGAGAACGGAGGATTGTTGAGCACGATGCCGTGTTCGCAGTCGAGACGCTCCTTGACAGAGTCGAGAGCGCGTTCTACCATGCCTTTGTCTTTGCCTACGCCAGCCATCGAACACCAGCCTTGGCTCTCGATGAAGATTTGACCCTCTTCATTCTCCTTGCTGCCAACCTTGTTGCCATAGAAATCATAAGCGCGCAGGTACCAGTTGCCATCCCAGCCGTCACGTTCGATTGCTTGTTCCATATCATCGGCAAGCTTGAGGGCGCGCTTAGCCTCGGCGCGCAGCCCCTCGGCCTCTTTGCCACTTTTGCGCTCGGCATAAGCCTCGCACAGGTCGGCATAAGCGCGAGCTGTGACCACGAATTGGCCAGCGATCATCAGGGATTCGGCCTTTGAGCCAGCGGTATTGTTCTCAGTGGTTTGGAATGATTCGTTGGGGTCAGTCGAGAAGCAGTTGAGGTTGAGACAGTCGTTCCAGTCGGCGCGGCCAATCAGAGGCAACCCGTGAGGACCCAGATTGTTGACCACATGGTCGAGCGATACGCGCAGGTGTTCCATCAGCGTCTGCTCTGAGCCGGGCTGGTTGTCATACGGCACTGGTTCGCTCAGGATTGAGAAATCTCCTGTCTCCTTGATATAAGCGGTGGTGCCGAAGATGAGCCACAGGGGGTCGTCGTTGAATCCGCCGCCGATGTCATTGTTGCCGCGCTTGGTCAGTGGCTGATATTGGTGATAGCAACCGCCGTCGGGGAATTGTGTCGAGGCGATGTCGATGATGCGAGCACGAGCGCGCTCGGGTATCTGATGCACAAAGCCCACGAGGTCTTGGTTGGAATCGCGGAAGCCCATGCCTCGGCCGATTCCGCTCTCAAAGAACGAAGCCGAGCGCGAGAAGCAGAAAGTGACCATGCATTGGTACTGATTCCAGATATTGACAGTGCGCTCCAAGCGCGGGTCGAGGCCCGAGAGTGAGAATTTGTCGAGCAGCTGATCCCAGTATGCCTTTAGCTCGGCGAATTTAGCATCGACTTTCTCCACGGTGTCGAGCTGGGCAATGATTTCGCGAGCCGGCTTCTTGTTGATTACCTGGTGAGATTCCCATTTCTGGTCATAGGGATTTTCGACATAACCGATGATGAAGATGATATCCTCGGTCTGGCCCGGTTCGAGCTCAAGCTCGAAATAGTGGCTTGCGATAGGCGACCAGCCATGAGCCACGCTGTCTGAGGGCTTGCCAGCCTCGACCACCTGCGGGGTGTCAAATCCATTGTAGATGCCGAGAAAGGCTTCGCGGTCGGTATCGAATCCCTGGATGGGGCGATTGGCGTGGTAGAATGCGTAATGGTTGCGGCGCTCGCGATATTCGGTCTTATGATAGAGGGTAGAACCATCGATTTCGACTTCGCCGGTCGAGAAGTTGCGCTGGAAATTCTCCATGTCGGTCGAGGCATTCCAGAGGCACCACTCGATGAAGGAGAATAGTTTGAACCGTTTCTTCTTGTCAGTTGTATTTGTGAGCGACATACGGCATACCTCGGCATTGATGCCAAGCGGCACGAAGAATAGGCAACTTGCACGCAGCCCATTCTTCTCGCCAGTGATGCGCGTATAGTTCATGCCGTGGCGGCACTCGTAGCTGTCGAGCGGAGTCTTGCATGGCTTCCAGCCAGGATTCCACACGGTGTCGCCATCCTTGATGTAGAAATAGCGGCCACCGGCATCCATAGGCACGCCGTTGTAGCGATAGCGCATGATGCGGCGGAATTTGGCATCCTTGTAGAATGCGTATCCGCCAGCAGTGTTGGATATGAGAGAGAAGAAACCATCAGTGCCGAGATAGTTGATCCAGGGCCAGGGGGTGGCCGGATTTGTAATCACGTATTCGCGATTGGCATCATCAAAATATCCGAATGTCATTAAATGAAAAATTAAAAATGAAAAATTAAAAATATTAAAGAATGAGTCCGCTTTAAAAAGTCGAA
>NWBJ01000074.1:2725-7564 GCA_002633115.1 Muribaculaceae bacterium Zag1 | reverse complement strand
TTTCCTCAGCAATCCCGTCCCCTCCCCCTACTCCTTCACCTCCTGCACCTCCATCAATTGCCAATAAGTAAGTAATGGGTCATTTTAAATTTAAGCTTCCTTCTCAGATGTACCCGGATGGCTACCCCGTAGGGGTTGTTTCATCTAGCATATAGGTTAACACCCGGATGGCTACCCCGTAGGGGTTGTTTCATTCTAGTGCTCAGAAGGTTAGTGAAACAACCCCTACGGGGTAGGAGGGGGAGGGGTATGCGCCCATAGCTAGATGAAATAACCCCTACGGGGTAGCCATCAGGGCGACCTCCATATTTAACTAATTGAGCCCTTACTTAATTTGTTTTCGTGGTTAATTTATATCCGTGGTTTCCTTTTAGATTTATAAGTTAAGTGACAAAGAAGAAGAAAAAACAATCCGCCCTCGGCAAGAACTCCGTTTGGCTCCTGGCCATGCTGCTCCTGGCCATGGCCTGGGAGCTCTACAGCTCTGACGGCGACAAGGGCTCCGAGCTCACCATCGAGCAAGCCGACCCCCTGATGGATGTCGTCATCCCCGCCGGCACCCCCTCACAGATCCTCCATTACCCCGGTTTCACCGTCGATTTCAACCCCGAGTACCACCAGCCCAACTGGGTAGCGTGGGAACTGACCCGCGCCGAGGCGCAGAGCGCCGAATCGTCGCGCAAGAATTCAGCCTTCGCCCCCGACCTCTCAGTCGAGGGTTGCGCCACATTGGCCGACTACAAAAATTCGGGGTACGACCGTGGGCACCTATGCCCAGCTGGCGACATGAAATGGAGCCAAGAGTCGATGGACGCTTGTTTCCTGCTCACCAACATGTCGCCTCAGGACCACCAGCTCAACAACGGAGCCTGGAAAAATCTCGAGGAGAAATGCCGCACGTGGGCCATCCGCGACAGCGCCATCATCATCATCTGCGGCCCGGTGCTCACCGACAAGCTGCCGCGTTCGATCGGCCAGACGCCCGTGCCGGTGCCGGAACGTTTCTTCAAGGTGGTGCTTGCGCCCTACGCCAACCCCGTCAGGGCCATCGGCTTCATCATGCCCAACTCCAAGGTCGCTGGCGGCATGCAAGCCACCGCTGTCAGCGTCGACGAGGTAGAGCAGATCACCGGCTTTGACTTCTTCTCAGCCCTCCCCGACGATATCGAGAATCGCGTCGAGGCCGAGTGCAACTTCCCCCGTTGGGAGAAAAAGAACTGACCATGGACACACTCGAGGTTAAAGACACTATTTGCGCCATCTCCACGCCGCCGGGCGTGGGCGGCATAGCCGTGGCGCGCATCTCGGGCCATCAGGCCATCGAGGTGGCGCAGCGCATCTGGCAGGGGCGCTCGCTCGCCGAGCTGCCCACCCATCGCGCTTCGCTCGGCACGGTGCTTGACGACCAGGGCGCGCCGCTCGATCAGGCGGTTGCCACGGTTTTCCGCAGCCCGGGGTCGTTTACTGGCGAAGACGTGGTCGAGCTGTCAGTGCATGGTTCGCGCTACGTGCAGCAGGCGCTCATCGCCTCGCTCATCAGCGCTGGCGCACGCCTCGCCGAGGCTGGCGAGTTCACTCGCCGCGCCTTCTCGTCAGGCCGAATGGACCTGGCCCAAGCCGAAGCCGTGGCCGACATCATAGCCAGCGAGAGCAAAGCGGCCCACCGCATCGCCATGACGCAGATGCGCGGCCGATTCTCCGAGCGGCTGCGGTCGCTGCGCGACCGGCTGGTTGACCTGTCGTGTCTGCTCGAGCTGGAACTCGATTTCTCGGAGGAAGATGTCGAGTTTGCCGACCGCGCTCAGTTGCTCAGTCTTGCCACCGAAATCAAGACCGAGGTCGATCGTCTCGCGGCATCGTTCCGCTCGGGTCAGGCAATAAAAAACGGCATCCCCGTGGCCATAATCGGCCCGACGAATGCCGGCAAATCCTCGCTGCTCAACGCACTGTTAGGCGATGACCGAGCCATCGTGAGCGACATACATGGCACCACTCGCGATGTCGTTGAGGATACTATTTATATCTCTGATTATCAGTTCCGTCTGATGGACACAGCGGGTCTGCGCTCTACCACCGATGCCATCGAGAGCATCGGCATCGACCGTTCGCGCCGCGCAGCCGAGCGCGCCCGCATCATCATCTACGTCGTCGACAGCACCAACCCCCAGCCCATCGACCTTCCCCCCACCGACGCCCACATCCTCATAGCCCTCAACAAATCCGATTTGGTGGCCCAGGCGCCCTCGCCGGCCCCAGAATCAAACCCATCGGTGGTGGGCCAGGCGCCCTCGCCGGCCATTCCCATCTCCGCCAAGACCGGCTCCGGCCTCGATGCCCTCAAATCCGCCCTCGCTGCCCTCGCCTCCGAGGCCGAGTCAGGTCAAGAGTCTGTCCTCGTCACCAACGAGCGCCACTACCAGGCCCTGACCGCCGCCTCCGAATCCATCACCCGCGCCATCGCCGGCATGTCCTCCGGCCTCTCCGGCGAGCTCATCGCCCAAGACACCCGTCTCACCATCGCCCACCTCTCCAGCATCCTCGGCGACATCCCCTCCTCCGAAATCCTCTCCACCGTCTTCTCCCGCTTCTGCATCGGCAAATAGTGGGGCCCAGGTTAACCTGCTCTGTTCGAGCAGGTTACTTCTTTCTCTTGGGTTTTCTTACCGTAATAAGAATTTCATAAGAGCGCGCTTGCTTATAGCTAATGCTCTTATGTTTTTCCCGAAAAGTCTCTGTGATCCTCCGGTTGATTTCATTAGTTACTTCATGAGAAATAGTGATAACCTCACCATTTCTCTTCTTCTCTTCTAATATCTCCTCAAATCTACTATTCACATTTGCCAATTGTTGTGGTTGCCTTTTAGATTGCGGTTAAAGTGGGTAAAACGATCTTTTATGTTTAGGAGGACGCTATAGTTTCTTCTTCGATAAGGAGAATCATCTTCTTCAAGTAGAACTAAGGCATCACCTATCTTTGCTCCTACCAATTTTCTATCGGATAAATAATTATCCGTGGCATCATATATGAGTAACGTATCTACAATTATTTTGTTGGGATCTTCTGATAGATTTGCCTTATCAATAAACTCTGAGACCCAAACAAACTTTGGCATGGCTACACCTATAAAAATCTCTCCACAAACATTATTTTGAACTCGACAATGTGCCTTAAAGGATCGAGAAGTAGTCAGAAAGCTATGGACCAAATAGTTATTTGAGGTCTTCCAGCTCTCTATATCTTTCTGTAAATTAATCTCATCGTTTATAATATCCAAAGTATCCCACGGAGACAGATAATCGGCCGTCAAGAATGTCTTTTCGGTCATAGGGACAATAAATCCTTTTATATTATCTGTCAGTGACATTAATTTATAGGGATATTCATTGTCATCCTGTACCACATATCTTGGATTAGGATTATCCAAATCAGTGTTTTCTATACCAATTGTTAGGAAAGCATGATCGTCTGTTATGGTTATCAATGGGAAACCAGAATACACATAGGTTTTGAAAAGAGATAAGAAATCCTCACGTTGGTAAGGCTCAAACTCATCATCTTCATCTGTTATTGAATTATAGGCCTTAATGCCAAAACCTAATTTAGACAGGACAAATGATAGATTGTCGGTATTGAGTCCTTCGGAGGGATAAGAACGTTGTAGGTTTCTTTTCTTTAATATCTTTACAATCTGTGAAGGTAACAATTGGCGATAATGTTGATACTTAAGAGAAAAGTAGTCCATCATCATAATTAGCGACGTCTCTGCACAAGAGATGGCCTCAGCATCCTGTCCGCAGAATGGGAATCCTTTTAATGGGAAAAGGCACCCATTTACTGATATCGTTTTAGAACAAAGACAACATTGGGAATTGTTGTCTATGAAAGCCAGAGGATTTATAAAAGTATAACCCAATGCTCTTTGTACCGTTGGTCGCAAAGTAAAGAAGCCGAGGCATACTTGATCATCTTTGTCAAAAGAATCCCAGGTAGTACTCTATATCTGTTTGAATAGTGTAATCGGGTACGGCCAATTCATCAGCTACTTTCTGGATAAAATCATACTCTGTCAACTCAGTGATAGGTAGGAGTTGACAGGTTATTGTACTGAGTGGGAGCCTCTTTTCTTGGTCTTTTCCCATTAGAGATCACGATATTTGCTCAAATGATTGGGGATTACGGATTATTCGTATTGTCTCTGCAAAAGTAATCAAATTTTCTGAATGCACCAAAAGTCAAAACAAGAATTTATGTACCTTTCCTTAGAAACAGCAATATTAGGCATGTTTCTCCGAACCCCTCCTCCTCCGTGGTTTAAGAAAACACCATGGTAAAAATTAACCATACGGATTTAACGGATTAAAACTGTATCTGCTGGGTCCCGTTTAATCTGTAGGGAAAATTAGCATCGCCTGACCGGGCCCGCGAGGCGCCTGGGCCCCCCACTACTGACGCGGCGTATCCGCATGGCTTCGTGGCCTTCGCTAAGCGTCAGCGGCTTCGTGGCCTTGCGGCCCTATCCCATCAATGGCAAAAATCTTCGAGAACTTCGTGAAAATCTTCGTGAACTTCGTGGTTTTCTGCAGCGCCTGGGCCCCCACTGCTGACGCGGCGTATCCGCATGGCTTCGTGGCCTTCGCTAAGCGTCAGCGGCTTCGTGGCCTTGCGGCCCCATCCCCTCAATGGCAAAAATCTTCGTGAACTTCGTGAAAATCTTCGTGAACTTCGTGGTTTTCTGCAGCGCCTGGGCCCCCACTGCTTACGCGGCGTATCCGCATGGCTTCGTGGCCTTCGCTAAGCGTCAGCGGCTTCGTGGCCTTGCGGCCCTATCCCATCAATGG
>NWBJ01000074.1:0-2560 GCA_002633115.1 Muribaculaceae bacterium Zag1 | reverse complement strand
GAACTTCGTGGTTTTCTGCAGCGCCTGGGCCCCCCACTGCTGACGCGGCGTGTCGATTCGGGTTTCCGGATGGGGTTGCGGAGGGCTCCCCCAGCAGGCGGTAGCCTTCCCCCTTTAGGGGGTTAGGGGGCTGCGGGGGTTAGGGGGCCACAGCCTTGTCCAGCTGCTCGTAGACCGAGTGCTGGCTCTTGAACTCGGGGACCAGGCGCTTCATCGAGCGCACAATCTCCATGTCGGTGTCGTAGTAGCTCTGCTTGACCAGCGCGTCAATCTGCGCGCTGACCGCGTCGTACTGGTACTCGCGTACTTTAGCCACGTGTATCTTGGGATGCACCGTCGGCAAGGTCGTCTCCTTCTCGTTGAGCACCTCCTCGTACAGCTTCTCCCCGTCGCGCAGCCCCGTGAACTTGATCTCCACGTTCTCGGCCTGGCTCAGCTGTATCATGCGCTTTGCCAAATCCACGATCTTGACCGGTTCGCCCATGTCGAACACGAATATCTCCCCTCCGTTGCCCATCGTGCCGGCCTCGAGCACCAGCTTGCAGGCCTCGGGTATGAGCATGAAGAAGCGTATGATGTCGGGGTGCGTCACCGTCACGGGCCCTCCGTTCTTGATCTGCTCCCTAAACAGGGGTATCACCGAGCCGTTCGACCCCAGCACGTTGCCGAAGCGGGTGGTCACGAACTGCGTTGAGCCCTTGACCCTCCCCTCCTTGATGGCCTTGCTCAGGCTCTGCACGTATATCTCGCAGATGCGCTTGGAGCACCCCATCACGTTGGTCGGGTTGACGGCCTTGTCGGTCGATATCATCACGAACTTCTGCGCGCCGTACTCCACCGCCAGGTCGGCGATTACGCGGGTGCCGTCGATGTTGTTGCGCACCGCCTCGGCGGGATTATCCTCCATCATCGGCACGTGCTTGTAAGCCGCGGCGTGGAACACGTAGTGCGGCCTCACCCGGCCGAATATCTCCCTCATCCTGACCTCGTTGACGATGTCGGCCACGATGGTCTCGACCTTGATGGCCGGGTATGAGCGCTTCATCATCAGCCTGACGTCGTGCATCGGAGTCTCGGCCTGGTCGATGAGAGTGAGCTCGGCGGGGCCGAACTGCGCCACCTGCCTTACTATCTCGCTGCCGATGCTGCCGGCGGCGCCGGTGATCACCACGCGCTTGCCGCGCAGCTGGCGCTCGATGGCGCCGAGGTCCACCTCGATCTTCTCGCGCGGCAGCAAGTCCTCGATTTCGACCTCCTTGAGCTGGCTGACGTCGATCTTCTTGCTGGCGTCCCACTCCTGCGCCTTGGGCATCATGAATATCTTGACGCCGGCGTCGATCAGGCGGTCGAGCGTCTTCTGGTCCTGGCGGAAGCGCTCGGTCATCAGCGGCGAGATGAAGACGGTCTTGACCTTCTCCTTCTGCATGGCATCCACGAAGTCGGCGGTCGAGTGCACCCGGTGGCCCATCAGCTTGTGGCCCACCATGTCGTCGGCCGCGGTGACGAAGCCGCGCAGCACGTAGCGCGAGGGGTTCTGGCTCCTCAGGCTCTTGGCGATGCCGATGCCGCCCTCCTTGACGCCGTAGATGAATATCGGTGTCGAGCTCTCGTTGCTGGACGAATCGTACAGTATCTTGACGTGCACCCTGATGCTCCACATAAGCACCACCGAGAACAGCGCCCACAGGAACAGGTCATTCATCGACAGCGGCAGCAGCCACCGGTTCAAGCCGACCGCGGTCACGCCCACAGCCGAGCAGGCGAAGCCGAAGGCCACGGCGAAGAGCACGTACTGCAGGTCGACGAACGACGAGTACCTCATCACCCCGGCGTAGGTGTGGAACATCCTCATTCCAATCACGTAGAAGATGGAGTAAAAGAAAACGGTTCCCCAGAAGGGAAGGATCTGCTCTGCCGCGCTGCCCGGGCCGTAGCTGATCGTGTAGGCGAGCACCGCCGACACCACCACGATGAAGTAGTCGATGAAGAATACTCCCCAATACGGCAGCGCCTTTTTGCTGAAGTACCAAGATAAAACTTTCATATTTTGAATTTAGTTAGTGTTTAAAATAAAGCCCCCTTGAAGAGGAGGGCGAGCTGCCATCAGCCGCCCGTGAATCAAAGGCTGTGGCTGCGCCGCCTCCGGCGCAAAGCAGTGTAGCAAAGGTGTTCGTGGAATCCCTTTATGCCCTTAGCGATTAAGTGAGTATTCAGTTTAAAATTAAATTAAAGGAATGGAATAAAACCACAGATTCCCACAGATTTACGCAGATTCAGCTATGGGAAGCGCCTATTTCATGGAGGCGCAGTCGCGCCGACAGATTTCCACAGATGCCATCCGGACGGTCTGTGAAATCTGTAAGCACCTCTGGAGCTCTATGAAACACAGCAGCCATCATCTGAGGAATCTGTGCGAATCTGTGCG
The DNA here is from genome assembly GCA_002633115.1 of Muribaculaceae bacterium Zag1. Lineage (GTDB taxonomy): Bacteria > Bacteroidota > Bacteroidia > Bacteroidales > Muribaculaceae > CAG-873. The sequence goes on along the minus strand of NWBJ01000074.1, from coordinate 135 downwards.
AATCTGTGGTTCTGAGTCCCATTATATAGTTTTAAATCGGAAAGTCACTTATGTTGAAAATAAATTCAGTTTATACTTAGCTTGTCAATTTAAAATTAATTTTTAGTTTAGGAAAGGAACCACAGATTTACACAG
>NWBJ01000073.1:3160-3585 GCA_002633115.1 Muribaculaceae bacterium Zag1 | reverse complement strand
TGGCATAGGCGGCGACCTTTTTCCTTGCCGCAATTGCGGGCGTGGTCTGCTCGATTTTCGTAATTTTAGCCATGAAATCACGCTCCTTTCCGCTACTATACATCGCTCTAAAAGCCCCTTAAGTCAAGCGGGTGTCCGAAAATAATGTGCCGAAAACGGGGCGGTATTTCTCAAGGAATATTGTATCAATCTGACGATACTCCTGTTCATTTATGATGCCGTTTTCCAGCATTCGCATGACCATGCTCATGGTCGCTTGGTACAGCTTTTCATTCTTCATCTGTTCTTCACTCATTGCCGCCGCCTCCAAACCGATGCTCGATGTAGCACTCATGACAACAATACTTCCTGGCAGCACTGCCATAAACTGAGAAGGTCTTTCCGCAGTTTGCGCAGATGACCTCACGCATCGCTCTGCGGTCAAC
>NWBJ01000073.1:2288-2932 GCA_002633115.1 Muribaculaceae bacterium Zag1 | reverse complement strand
TCCCCCAGCAGGCATTACTCTTGTCCGGCTTACTGCTTTTTGAGATATGTCCCACAGCAGAAGCCGGTGTATTTGATGTTGTTGTAGGTGACCTGAATGTAGAGCCACTTCACGCCGCTTGCAGATGTGTAGTAGCCGTAGTTTTGCACTTTGGTGTCCTTCGGCAAGGCCACAAGAATAGATTTTCCCGTTCCGGCGCCGTTGCGCACATTAACACCCGACGAAGGGCTGACCTTGTACGTTCCAGCCAGGGACTCAGAGAAACTCTTTGCCGGGTCGGTTGCTGTTTTCTCTGGCACTGTAGAAGTGCTGGTCGAGCCGGAGGATGCAGAGGAGCTTATCCCTGCATATTTATCATAATAGGTCTGCCCGTAACCGGCGCGTTTCGTCTGCACCGAAGTCCCCGTATCGGCGGGTATTTCGTACTTGGTCAGTACGATATTGGATGCCTGGAGGACGGAGGTGGCATTCTTCAGCGTGTCCAGCACAGCCCCATAGCTCTCGGACATCTCCTTGTAGAGAAACGCCAGCTGCATGGAGAGGTTGCCCACAGAGGCTTTCTGTGCCACGGCATACTCCAGCAGGGCTTTCTTCCTCGTGGAATAAGTCCACTGCGTCAGGCCGTATCCGGCGGAATCCGAAGA
>NWBJ01000073.1:1401-2079 GCA_002633115.1 Muribaculaceae bacterium Zag1 | reverse complement strand
TCGCGTCAGCCGCCGTATCATCAGCAATATGGGAACACTGCGCCCAGTAATTCCAGTCAGACTGCTTGTAAACGGTCTTGCAGACACCGCTGGCATGGTTCTTCGCTTCATAAACATAACCATCCCCCGCCGTAAACGCCAACATGAGTAATATTTGAGGTGCTTGTGCCACGGAACACCAGCAGTCCCGCAGTCTTGGGGAAGGTACTGATTTTGTCCTTCATAGTCGCCGCCGTGTACAGCCCAGTTGCCGACTTGCCCTGGGAGGATTTGTAGGTCGGTGTGGAGGTTGGCTAGTGTAAAATTTTCGTTGGCAAAATAAAAAAGGGGGGCAGATTGCTTCGTTTTCCTTGGGGTTCCAGATCTGGTAGAATGCAGGTATTGTAAACAACATTCAAGAAGCCGAAAGGAGCTCCAAGGATATGGCAGCAAGCTTAGACACAAAAGGAAAGCCTACAAACAAAAAGTCAAGCCCCAAATGGGCTTGAGCAAGAAAATATTTGAGACAGGTGAGGTGGGAAAAATGGACAACACAAAAGAGCCGCCGCAGAGCGCTGGCTTAAACTGGAAAGCATTTGCAGGTAGCACCGCCGGGCTGTCCAGTCAAGGATAAACGGCTGCGCCGCGCCTATGGCGTCCTTGACAGGCCATCCCGCCTGTGCAGGTGGGTAGACACAG
>NWBJ01000073.1:0-1368 GCA_002633115.1 Muribaculaceae bacterium Zag1 | reverse complement strand
GACACAGCTTCAGCAACCGCTTCCGTCGGGCAGTTGTCATCTGCCTCAAGCCCATTGAGGTAGTCCCACACCTGGCCGTAATAGCGGCGCAGGAATTTGTTCGCACCGGCAGTCATGTAAACGTAGTACGGCTTACCCTCGGCCCGTTTGCGGTCAAGGAATTGGTAGACAGGCTCATCCGACGGAGACTTTTGAATATAGACGCTCATGATGTTAAACAGCGTCTTTCAGAGATAGGGAGAACCCCCGCTTTGTCGTCCTATTGCTTTTCGAAACCTTATCCCCGAAAGCATTAGGAGCCGGATCAACTCCGGCAAATGCAGCAAGAACCTTCTTGCTTGCAAAGCGGCAGACATCACCAATTTCGGCCATAAGCTGCGGACCAGTGGAGCCTCCGCATCCGTACATCTGCATGACAAACGGATATTCCGGCAGCATGGAGGCCAAGCGGTTCATTTCGGCGCGATAGGTTTCTGCCGAACGGGAGATGCTGGTGAGCTGGTCTGCAGATTCCTGGATAAGGAGCTTTGTGACCTCAGACTTGGCTACCAGAACGACGACAGATTTGGCAAGTGTGTAAACCTCCTCAGCCTTATCCTGCTTGAACTTGTAGTCATGTCGTTTGCACCATTTGCGGTATCGCTCGGTAAAAGCGTTCTTGCTGACGCCCCACACACAGTCTATGTGCCAGAAATCGTGCGTGAAGTCTACCCGCTTCTGGGCGCCGTCCTTCCGCACAGGGCTGGTGAAGCACTTGCGGATGCCGGGAAAGGACTGCTCCTGCAATGCGATGAGGTTGTTTGCCGTGGCTGTCTTTTGCTTGACTGCCAGGTGGAACTGGCGGTTCAGCGTTTTCAGATCATAACGAATGGTATCCATGGGAGTATAATCGCGCAGATCAGCCCAGTTGTCAAGACCATATCTGGCAAGCTTGGAGGCATCGGTCTTGTCCGGTTTGACCTTGCGCAGAGAATTGCCGCCGTATTCCTTGATCAGCAGCGGATTCACCGCACTGACAAACAGGCCGGCTTTGTGGAGAATCTTGGCTACGGGTTCGTAGTAACGGCCTGTGTGTTCCATCACCACGCGGGTTTCCCAATCCAGTTCCTTGAGCTGCTGGGCCAGATGGACTAGCCCCTCTGTGTTGTGGTTGTGACCTACCTCAAAGGGGCACATTACCACCTCCCAAAAGGGCCGGAGGACGGCGACCATGCTCTTCCTACCGGAAACGTCAATACCTGCTGCGTTCATGTTGTGCATCTCCTGCCTGATAAAATTTGCAATGGGCAGAGCCATCTTTACCCATCGCCGATCCTATCTGTTTGGTGACGCGAACGCTGTGAAACTACCACCTGGCCCTACCTGCAC
>NWBJ01000072.1 GCA_002633115.1 Muribaculaceae bacterium Zag1 | reverse complement strand
CACTTTTTAAAGTGGACTCAAAAATAATTTCTAAATCTACAATTCTTTAATCTTGTCGGTTATATTGCGAAACAAGACCTTAAAAGCACTGATTATCCTATGTCTCGGGATGGTAGTCCTCGGGGCCGGAATGGTTTGGGCCATTGATTACAGAGACCTGTATAAGGCTTATTCTGACAAATCCATAAGGGAAATGAAGAATGAGGCCGATAGCCTGGTTGTATATGAGCCTGCGCGAGCTTTGGTCCTCTATGCCATTATCACCAATTCCTATCGCCCCAGAATGAATGCAGATGACAAGTATGATGTGGCAAGCGCTTACAATAATGCGGGATATATCTACTTTTTTGAGTATTCTGACTATGTGCAATCTTATGAATACTTCTTGCGAGGCATAGCGTTGGCCCAGGAGATAGGCGCTCAAAGCCTGCTGCCAGCTGCTTATATCAATATGGGCAATATACATTCCACCTATAATGAGACCGAACTCGCCACTTCTTATTATTGCCGAGCCCTCGAGACGGCTTACTATGAAGAGGATTGGGTGAATATGATGACAGCGGCTTTCAACCTCCTCTCCCACGCCTATTTTTGCGAACCTCAGGATACGGTAATAAATGCTCTGCGCTTGCTCTCAGACCAGAATATTCCGCCGGTAGAGATGCTCACCTCCAATAGGCGATTTGGCCAGTCGTATCATAATTACGTATCTGGCGACATACCCCAAGCTATAGCTCGGATGCAAGAGGCAGAAGAGGCCGTCGACGCTCGATATTACCCGGAAAGACATCAAAATCTACTGCTCCGCAATGAGAGCAATCTTTATTGCGAATCTGACGACTTCGATTTGGCCATCGCGCGCTCAAAGGAATCGCAGCAATTGGCTCAGCGCTATGGCCATCTCGACCTGGAGAGCTTCTCCTACGCCAATCTTTCTGAGATTTTCAGCGACATGGGGCGTAAAGATTCGGCAGATTTCTACAAGCTGAAATCCTTGGAGATTAGCGATTCGCTATTCAATGTGGTGAAATATGGCTCAATCAAAGACCTGAAAGCCGCCTTTGATATGCGCCAGACACAGCAGGCGCTCCAAGAGATGATACAAAAGCGGCGCACACAGCTCACCATCATACTGATTATATCTGTTGCCTTATTGATAATCTTGGCAATGACAGCCCGCCTGTATGTGCAAAACAAGCAGCTTCGCGAGCGCAACCTTGAGCTCTATCGCCGCATACAAGAGAGGCTTGAGCGTCCAGAGGCGCAGCCCAAAGAATTGCCAGTAGCGGTTATGGCCGATGGCGAGATTGAAGATAAGCCGCGAGTTTCGGTGATGAAAGAAGAGGAGAAGCGTCGCTTACATGGCGCCGTAATGGAGGTACTGAACTCTAATCCGGAGATTTACACTCAAGATTTCAATGTGGATAGGTTGGCCGCGATGGTTGATTCCAAGAGTCGCTACGTGTCAGAGGCTATTAATGATCTATCGGGCAAAAATTTCAATGCTCTCCTCGCTGAGAAGCGAATTGAGGAGGCTTGTCGCCGCATGAGCGACCCGGCTCTGTCGGCTCGGCTCACTATCGAAGCCGTGGCTCAGGAGCTTGGATTCAAGTCGCGCTCTAATTTCGCCACTCTTTTCAAGAAACTCACAGGGCTTACGCCGAGGGAATATCAAAAGATCGCCACATCGCAGATTAAGGTCTCGGATACAGGAGTACAGGGGTAAAATCCTCTGAATAGAGGGTGTTTTGTTCCGATTTCGGAAATCGGAACAACCTTAATCGGTCTAAATTTGATTATTTTTTTGATTCAAATTAACTTTGGGGTCAGAAAAATCAATCAAATTTCGGACTATGAGAAAAATATTTACTTTGACCCTTGTGGCGCTGATGGCTTTGGCAGCCACAGCCGCATCGCCGGCCCGAGATTGGGGACGGCGCATCGTACCCCTGGTGCAACCCCAGAAGAAAATGATGAAGGCTGCCGCAACAAAAGAAATCTTGGTGCAAGAGGATTTCTCAAAAATGACAGCTGGCAGCGTAGAAGCTCCTGATGGCCTTGACCTCGGGGCCAATTACTATTATGGAGACCCATACCTGGATGAGACTTATTTCCAGACTCCGGGTTGGAGCGGCAGCGGCATCTACCAGGCTGGGGGCTGCGTGGCTCTCAACGAACCCGGTTGGGGCGGTGTGCTCAACACTCCAGAAATCAATCTGCAAGGCCATCTGGAGCTGCGATTCCGCGCTAAGAATGACAATCCATATTATGACCGCGTGGGTTTTGAGGTAATTGTATGTTCGGGTGGCGTATTCTTCCCCGACATTGTGACATATTCCAGCGTATTTATCCAGAGAGCAGATGGCTGGTCCGACTATGAGCTTGAATTTGACTGTCCTTACGCTGGCGCAGATGCCTTTGTGCAATTCAACTGCTACAGCGAGATGGTATTTATCGATGATATTACCCTCTCGCGCTCGCTGGAAAATATCCCTTGTCCCACCAGCGCTTCGGCCTTTGATTTCACCACTGATGGCTTTACCCTCAGCTGGGAAAATGTGCCCAATGCCGATGGCTATTATGTGACCCTCGAAGAGGAAACAGTGTCTGGTACGAGCTATGAAGTAGACAGTTGGGATATCGATGATTTCTCAGCCGATGGTGCTATCTTTCCCACCGGTGCCGACACCCATGGCTGGACAATAAGTTTGCATGGCGACACCCAGGTGACAGCCGATGGGGGCACCGATGGTAGCCAGGCCTTGGTGATGAGCCACTCAGATGATGTGATTCTCTATCCATGCACTGGCGGCATGTACCAAAATGCTACATTGACCATTATTCCTATCACCCCTCTTGACCAGTCGCGCGCTCGTATTGTAATCGAGGGCCTATACGATGGCCAATGGAATACAATCACCGAGATTAATTATTACCAACTGAATTCCAACGGGCCCACGGTGATTGACTTTGCCGAACTTGAGGAATTGGGCTATGGATTCGTGTTCAGCGATTATTACACCCAGATTAGAGTGAGCGGCTACAATTTCTCAAATGAGATGTATGCCATTGATGACCTAAGCTATGTCACTACACCAGCCACCACTGCTCGCGTGGTAGCTCAGAATGTATGGGTAAGCGACCCTACCATTACTTTTGACGGCCTTGATCCCGACCTTGAGTATTATTATACTCTGCGCTCTACAATGGGCGATGCTGTGTCGGAGATCAGCCAGCGCTTTCATGCCTTAGGATTGCCAGCTCCCGAGGTGGCTGAGCCTGTGATTAATTCTGATGGCAGCTTTACTGCTCGTTGGGAGGAAGTTGGCAAGGCTGACCGCTACTATGTGGGCGTGTACCAAATCGATAACATCGAACAAGATGCCACACAGTATGCAGTACTGGCTGATGATTTCTCAAATATCCAGTCATTCTATACCATCGAGGCTCCTTATGCACTGCCAAATGCAAGCCAAGAGATGAGCTTAGACCAATATACTGTCACTCCAGGTTGGATCGGCCTGGGCAATATCATAGCTGATGGCATGCTTGGTTGCGCTACCAGCGAGGATGATCTCAACTATATAGGCACTCCCTATCTGACCCTCAGCAACGGCGATGCCTCGGGCGTGGTGCGCGTAAAGGTGTGGACTGAATCGAGCGACTATTTCTGCATCCAGTGCAGCGAAGAGGTCAATTATTTCTACTGCCGGGGCGGAGAGTGGACAGAAATAGAATATGCCTTCACCGACGGCTGGCAGCATGATTATCTGATGCTCTTTTGCCGAAATGGCAATAAATTCTTCATTGATGACCTTGAGGTGATTCAAAATCAAGTCTCCGCTGGTGATTCTCTCTATTGGACTTTGCAAGAGGGAGGCACATCCTCGACAAGTATGGCGTTCCAAATCGCCCCAGTGGCAGGTGTGAATTACGGCTATCAGGTGCAAGCTTACCAATATTTCTTCCGCCAGACAGCGCGCAGCCAATGGTCAGAGACACAAGCACTCGATTTCGGCCTCTCTGGCATCACATCGGCTGAGAATGGCTTGACTATTGTCAATGAGCAATGGTACGACCTCACAGGACGCAAAGTGGCTAATCCTAAGGCTGGTGTGTATGTACGCGAATCCACTTATTCCGACGGCTCGATACAAACAGATAAAGTTGCTATCTATTAATACCCCTTTGATTCATTATGAATTCAAAAACTCTTATTACAATCGCAGCATTGGCCATAGGAGCTATGGCCAATGCTGACCCGAGCTTCAATCACCGCATAGTGGTTGAGGAGGGTACCGGTACCTGGTGCGGTTTCTGTATCCGCGGCATCGTTGCAGTCGAGGAGCTCACTGAGCAATATCCCGATGAATTCGTGCCAATATGCGTTCATTCTGGCGATGATCCCATGGCTCTGGCGTCCTATCCTACACCGATGTCGACCGAGAGCCTGCCTCGAATGTGCGTAAACCGCGATGCCGGCACTACCAACGATCCTTCGACCATGGCTACTTATTTCAATATAATGCGCCAAATGGATCCCGAGGGAGAAATCACGATTACAGGTTGCGCCCTGTCTGACGATTATACTGAGTTGTATGCCGAGGTTTCGGCTCGCTTTGACCATGATGCCGATGGGCGCGCTTACGGCATAGGTTTCGTACTGATTGAGAATGATGTGTACCATCCCGATAATCGCAATTATCGCCAGACCAACGCTTATGCCGGGGGCGATTTTGGCGAGATGGGAGGCTACGAAGACCTGCCCAATTACATTGAGGCGAGTGATATCAAATACCAGTATGTGGCTCGCGCAGCTTACGGCGACACTTACGGATACGCTGGGAGCGTGCCAGAGGATTTTGCGGCATTTGCCCCTTTCAGCTTTGAGCAGTCGCTATCAGTGCCCACCTATGTCGACAATGTAAACCATCTGCAGCTGATAGCTCTTCTGCTCGATGCCGATGGCAAAGTCATCAATGCCGACCGCTTCACACTGTCGGGCTATGAGACGACAGAAAAGGAGTGGTTAGCGCCAACCCTGTCGCAACCCGACTCTGAATCAGTGTGGTTGAGTTGGCCCGATGGCTATGAGGTGAGTGTTGCTTCTGATGCCTCAGCTACCCTTATTGTGGATGGAGCAGAATACACTATCGAGGCTGCCAATTGGGAGATTGCCTCGTATCTGAACGACCTTTTCATCTTTTATCCCTATGATATCCTGCCCATCGCCGAGGGCACTGAGTGTCGCCTGCTGATGTCAAAGGATGCCTACACGCTCAAACTGGATGGCGTAGAGATGGATACTCAAGATCTGGATGTAGAGTGGCTGTATGGATCTTCGGCTCCTACCCCCGAGACATTCGCCTACACGGCCTCCTTTGTCGATGGTGTCGTCTCTTATGTGTGCGAAGCTGGATATTTCTGCGACTTGCAATATCAATGCCAAGCTATTCTTGAGCGCGATGGAGAGGTTGTGGCTACTTATGGCGAAGGCAATATGCGCATTGACATCGATTGGAATACCTTTGTCAATACCTTCGTAGTGACTCTCGATCCAGCAGATGTGGCCGACCCCGGTGCCTATACCCTCACCATCCCGAGCAGTTCGTATTGGGTGATGGATCTATACGGGAATCTCCTCGATGGGATTGACTTGGTATGCGACTTTGAAATTAAATCATCAGCAATCTCAGGCATTGGCGCAGACAATTCCTTGGTCGATGTGTATAATGTGCAAGGGGTCTTAATCCTGCGCCAAGCCAATGCTGACCAAATCAAGGTGCTCCCCCATGGCTTATACATCGTCAACGGCAAGAAACTGATCAAATAGCGCCCACTAGATGCAATTTATCTAAAGACCAAAAACCAAAGACCAAAACCCTATATGAAATTTTATATCTTCACTCTGAGCGCAGCCTGTGCCATCATGGCTTCGGCCCAAATGCCGCTCCAAAGCATCGAGAGCCAACCCCAGGCTCGCGGTGGACAACCCCTGAGAGCTGAGACTCTGCAATTGCTCCAGTCAAGAAATCACGAAGAGGCTCCTCTCAAGACCGCATCGCGCGCCGACGATGACGAGTGGCCTATCACCGAGGCTCCGGGCGAACAGCTCTTCTTTGAGCGCTCTGAGACTGGCTTCTACAATTCTGGAGGCATGATCTATTGGGGCACAACCCCAAGCGGCACCATCATCAACCGTGATGGCAACGACTACTACATCCTCAATCCATTCCGCCGCTCCCTGACCAAGACCTACCTCAAGGGCACTCTCCAAGATGATGGACGCATCAAGGTGCAGCTCCCTCAGCTCCTGGAACTCGAAGAGGCTTGGTGGGCTGATAATACTTACTATTACTATGCCTCGCTGATGGAGGAGTATGAATACTACGATGAAGATTACGATCAGGATGTGTTCGACTTCCGCCCAGTGGCCGATGAGGATAATGTACTATACTATATCCTCCACGATGACGGCTCAATCAGCCTCGACAACTCTGCTTTCGGCGGCGACATTACTGTTCCCGATGATTACTACTATCCTGTAGAGATTCCGAGCACATTGTTTGGCATGTATTATTACAGTGTCAACAATCCCACCATCTACTGGTATTCGGTAGCCGACTATGCTCAGACTTTCTCACCCTTTGAAGGCACAGCCAATGAGATTCCTGAGGGCGTAGAGATGGAGACCTGGGTGCTTAAGGACAAGCAAGGCACTTGCCGATTCATCAAAGTTGGCGCAGATGCCGAGCATGTATATGTTAGCAATCTCAACGATCGGCTGCCCGATGCTTGCATCATTGGCGACCTCGATGGCAATGTGGCTACATTCAAGAATGCCCAGTATATGGGTTGGCTGCCGAGCATGAGCTATTTCATGTGGTTCCTCGCTGGCACAGCCGAACATCTCTACGACAATATCCTTGAGGAATACATCTGGTATGGCTTCAAAGCCGATGAGGTGGTGATGCTCTACGATGCAGAGGATAAGACATTGACTTGCCGCGACGACAATTCAGCGTTTATCATCAACTCGCAGCGTGACACTATCTACTATTTCAATTTCTATGTAGTGCCTGAGTTATTCTGTCAGACCGCCGAGCAGATGAATGCCGCTCCCATCAAGCCTGAATTCTACGGCTACTACGACATGACCGAATATGGTGACGGCCTCGACCTCTATTGGTATATTCCCAATGAGAATGTCAATGGTTTCATCCTGCCTTGGGAGGATATGTACTATGAGGTATATGTCAACGGCGAATTGATGACCTTCTATACCGATGAGTATTTCTGGGATTTCGATGATGACATGACTGAAATACCTTGTTCATATTCGGGTTATGACTTCTATTCGAGCGGCAACTATGTAGATTTCTGGCTCTATGCTCAGGGCGTACAGACTGTAGGATTGCGCAGCATATATATCAACGCCGATGGCGAGCGCTACTATTCGGATATGGCCGTAAAGAACTTCACCACCGATGGAGCTGACGATGCCCTTGTCTCAGCTCAAGTGAAAGAAGTGATTTACACCAATCTCTCAGGCATCCAGGTGGCTCGTCCAGAGCATGGCGTCTACATCAAGACCATTGTCCTCACCGACGGTTCAGTGCAGCGCCAAAAAGTGATGATTAAGTAAATTCTGTTCTTCATCTCGACAAAAGGGTTTGGATACCCCAGAGCGTGACAAGGCCTCCTCCCTGTCACGCTCTTTTTTTTCTATAACGATTTTTCTGATATTGGGGTACGCTTTTTGAGGGATGAAACGTTATAAGGAGGACGTTTCAATTTAGGTACAAAGAAAGAAATGGATAAGATTGAAGAGGACATAAGCCGCGGGGTTGACAATGCGCGCAGCAATGTCAGGGCTATGGAGCGACTATGGAATGGCAACTACAAACGGGTGTGGAGTGCCAACTTTATGCTCTTCTTCTCGTTTATGCTGCTTACGCCATTGTTGCCGCTTTATCTTAGCGAGGAGTTTGGAGCTGACCGCCAAGATATAGGCTTGGTGTTGTCGGGATATACAGTGGCGACGTTGGTGGTAAGAGCCTTCAGCGGCTACATTGTAGACTCGTTTCCGCGCAAGGCTGTGCTGATGATTACCTACTTTTGTTTGCATTGTTCTTTGCCGGGTATATAGTGGCTGGCACCTTGGCGCTATTTACCATAGTGCGCACTCTGCATGGTTTACCCTTCGGCGCAGTGACCGTAGCCAACAGCACCGTAGCCATCGATGTGCTACCGGCGTCGCGACGCAACGAGGGCATCGGGTATTACGGACTCAGCAACAATATAGCCACAGCCATAGGGCCTACCATTGCATTGTGGATTTATGCTTGGGCCGATAGTTTCCAGTTGCTTTTCTGGATATCGCTCATTATAGCGTTTGGCGGATTTTGGATTGACAGCCAAGTCAAATTGCGCGAGCGACCTCTCTCTGGTCCCAGGCCTCGTCTGTCGTGGGACCGCTTCATACTCATTCAGGGTTGGAGCCAGGGCTTGTGCATACTCTGTTTTGCCTTCTCTTATGGCATCATGGCTACTTATGTGGCTATCTATGCCAAGGAGCATCTGGGCATGACTGGCGGTACGGGCCTTTTCTTCATGCTTCTGGCTGGTGGCCTAATCTTGTCGCGCCTCACCGGCACACGCTCATTGCGCAAGGGGCGCATCGCGCAGAATGCCTCGATCGGCATAGTCATCTCGTGCATAGGCTATCTGATTTTTGCCACGCTGCATACCGAGTTCTTTTTCTACCTCTCGGCATTGACCATCGGCTTGGGCAATGGCCATATGTTTCCAGCATTCCAGAATATGTTTATCAACCTCGCTTCGCATGAGCGCAGAGGCACGGCCAATAGCACATTGCTCGTATCGTGGGACATCGGCGTGGGCATTGGCACTTTGGTTGGCGGCTCGGTGGCGCAGTATTTTGGTTTCCATCAAGCCTTTATGTGGGCATGGTTGGTCAATCTGCTTGGTTTGGCTTTTTATTTCCTTTATTCGCGCTCTCATTATCTGCGGAACCGTCTCAACGGCTGAGAGGAATATTTTTGGAGGTTACGAATAAAAGTCTTAACTTCCCATCTTTAGGGGTTAGTTGG
>NWBJ01000071.1 GCA_002633115.1 Muribaculaceae bacterium Zag1 | reverse complement strand
GATAGTATCGAGATTATCGAGATTATCGATGCTTTGTTATTTCAATTCGGCCAGGGCGGCTGAGATGCGCTTAAAGGCCTCGCGGATTTTCTCATCGCTGGTGGCATAGCTCAGGCGCAGATAGCCGGCCATGCAGAAGGCCGAGCCGGCCACTGTGGCCACATGGGCGCGCTCGAGCAAATACATTGCCAGGTCGGCGTCGGTCTCGATGGTCTTGCCGCATAGGCATTGCTTGCCGAAATAGGCCGAAACCTCGGGGAAGAGGTAGAAAGCACCTTGGGGGTCGTTGACCTTCCAGCCAGGGATTTGGCGAGCCAGCTCGACGATGAGGTTGCGACGGCGCTCAAAGGCGCGATTCATCTCATGGACGCACTCTTGCGAACCGTTGTAGGCAGCCTCGGCAGCCTTTTGCGAGATTGAGCAGGGCCCTGAGGTGTACTGGCCTTGCAGCTTGGTGCAAGCCTTGGCGAGCCACAGCGGAGCGGCGCAGAATCCGATGCGCCAGCCGGTCATAGCATAAGCCTTTGACACGCCGTTAACGATGACGGTGCGAGCGGCTGTCTCGGGGAATGATGCCATCGAGGTGAATGAACCGGTGAAGTTGATATGCTCGTAGATTTCATCGCTGAGGATCATAATGTCGGGATAGTCGACCAGCACATCTACCAGGGCCTGGAGCTCTTGCTTGCTATAGACGCTGCCCGTGGGATTTGAGGGCGAGCACAGCATGAGCATGCGAGTGGCGGGAGTGATAGCGGCGCGGAGCTGCTCGGGGGTAATCTTGAAGTCCTGCTCAATGGTGGCAGGCACGATTACGCTCTTGCCCTCGGCGAGCTTGACCATCTCCATATAGCTGACCCATGCCGGCACGGGGATTATCACCTCGTCGCCGGGGTTGATTGTCGAGAGGATTACGTTGCACAGGGCTTGCTTGGCGCCGTTTGACACCACGATTTGCTCGGGGGCGTATTCTACACCATTCTCCTCTTTGAGCTTGCGGCTGATGGCCTTGCGCAGGTCCATATAGCCGGGCACTGGCGAATAGCGGGTATAGTTCTCATCAATAGCCTTGTGGGCTGCTTCCTTGATATGGTCGGGGGTGTTGAAGTCGGGTTCGCCGACCGACATGTTGATCATGTCAGCGCCCTGAGCCTTCAGCTCAGCGCTTTTTTGCGACATTGCCAATGTGGCTGAGGGGGCTAAGGATTGCACCCGTTGGCTGATATGTTCCATAAGCTTGTAGGTTTTTGCGTATTCAGTATCGCAAAGTTACTTATTTTTCGCGAATTATCCATTATTTTTCCTAACTTTGCACATAAAACGTAACCAAGATATGCAGACCGTACTGTTTAATGAGACGATTTTTGGGCCCATCCACTCTCGCCGGCTGGGCACATCGCTGGGTGTCAACCTGATGCCGAGGGATGGCAAGGTGTGTTCGTTTGACTGCCTCTACTGCGAGGCGGGGTATAATGCGCAGGGCGCAGGCCATGCCGGGCTGCCCTCTCGCCAGGAGGTGAAGGAGCTGCTCGAGGCCAAGCTCGCCGGAATGAAGGCCAATGGCGACCGCCTCGACGTCATCACCTTCTCCGGCAATGGCGAACCGACTATCCATCCCGAATTTCCGGCCATCATTGATGATGTGATTGAGCTGCGGGATAAATATTATCCCGATGTGAAAATCAGCGTGCTCACCAACTCTACGATGATCCACAAGCCCGAGGTCGCTGCTGCGCTACGCAAGATCGACAACAATATCCTAAAGCTCGACAGCGCTGTGGAGGATACTATGCGGGCTCTCGACCGACCGGGAGCGAAGTCGTTTACGGTCGAGAGTGCAATCCGTGACCTCAAGCAATTCTCCGGCACTGGAATTATCCAAACCATGCTCACCCGAGGCGAGCATGACGGACACCGCATCGACAACACCACCCCTGCCGAAATCCAGGCCCTCATCGATGCCTACAATGAGATCCGTCCCGCCTCAATCATGATCTACTCCATCGATCGCCGCACCCCCGAGCAATCCCTCGAAAAAGTCCCCCGCTCCGAGCTCGAATCCATCGCCTCCCAGATCCGCTCCACCACCTCCCTCCCTGTCAGCGTTGCCTAACCCCCAGCCTCAGAGAGGCTTTTGTGCCATCTTTTGTGCCATCCGACGGGCTTTTGTGCCACCTTTTGTGCCATCCGACGGCCTTTTGTGCCATAGGATGGCTCTTTTGTGCCACCTTTTGTGCCACAGGATGGCACTTTAGGCCAATCCCAGGCCAAAGGCCTCACTGTAGGGGATGATTTCGTGATTCGCAGAATATTTTATCCACCCCTCCTCTCTGTGACTTAAATCTACTATCTCTGCCACCGATAAAGATCCTAATTTTTCTAAGACAAAATTTATTGTAGAAATCTCATTGGCCTCCAACTCGGCGGGGGTAACTGGTCGGCATGACAAAGTGGAGGAAGAGATATTGTGGGATATAAATATACGCTTAGTTATACCCTCTATATTATCGTATATGGTAGCATAGTGTAGAGGGACAGGGCCATACTGTATAGCGCGATATTCCAAACCACTTATGGAACGTCCATATAATTTATAATTATAGAAATCAGAATAAAACATCAATTTATTAAGTTTGGTCGGTCCAACCTCCTGCAAGGCACAGATAATATATCCCACCATTTCCTTGAGTTTAGCCACATTTTTCTCACCAAAGCCATTGAGAATTGAACGTTTGGTATTGCCATAAAATAAAATGACAGAAAAATCATCTTGTTTCACTCTGGTTTGTGAAAGCAAAATCGACTCACGTATTTTTTCATATTCCTTAGGTGGAAAGCTCTCCTTAGCCCCATCCAGCATCTTGAGCATCAGAGAGGGATTATCCTTAATCGCCAAGATAATTTTACCATTTGACTCAGAGGGAACTTGGCCATTTTCATACTGAGCATATTGATTGATACCAAAGCCTAAAATTTTAGACATTTGTCCATAATTAAGGCCATAATCCTGACGTATTTTTTTTATCTCATCAGGGAATGGTATACCATGCCTCACACGATATTGACCATACAACTCATTAGTCCATAATTCATCTTGTTCGCCTGAGGTAAACTGCTCACCCGTATCTTCACATACATAATACCTTACATGCACATCATACCATTCCTTACGAAACTCTTTTCTTTCGCAATCACTTATCTCTTTTACTCGGCCTCCAGTAAAAGGACTCTCTATATCTACATATTTCTCTGTTCTCATAACTTTATTTTTTATAGGGATAATTCAGAGGATGCTCTGCAAAATGGAAAGATATACAAATCGTATTGCTATTGGGGCGACCCATAGAAATTTTTATGTAGAGTTCTGTCCCGTCAAAATCTTTTCCAAAGACCCACATGTCGCCAAAACTTATGGCATCTATGATGGTCTGTACATAATCTTTCTTCTCAATCCAGCGAACTACTTCTTCTCTTGCCTTACGGGTGATACCCAAGACGCGCAGAGCCTCTTCATTCTTAGCTCTATTGAGAAAGAAAATACCAAAGATATCTAACTTTGGAAAAAACTCTTTCAAAAAGCGTTCAACTTCTTCTTCCGATTTTATCATTGCTTCTGATTTATTTGGCACAAAGATAAGGATTTATATAGTAAAAACCAAATAAATCACTAAAAAGTTGAAAAATAATATTTAAACACACTTTTAAGTAACCTCTTTTCAGAATTTGTAGCTGAGCATGAGGCGGGTGGCGGTGGTGGTGGTGGAGACGGGGGGATAGAGGGCGTTGTAGTGGGTAGAGCGGTGGTAGATTGAGAAGGAGCCCACCAGGTAGAGGCGCTCAAATAGGCGGAGCGCCGCTCGCGTCTCGCCAATCATGAAGGAGGTGGCCGAGGGATTGCCCTGGGCGTTGAGCGTGTGGTAATTCTCCTGGCTCATCTTCTCGCCACTCGCCTGCCCCTTCCAAGTGAAGAGGCGATAGTAGTCATAGATGGCCGAAAACGAAAAGCGGTCGCGGCTAAACACCAGATTTATGCCTGACTTCACGGAAAAACCGCTGCCCATATTATAGTCGCGCATATCCACATGGTAATGGTCGCTCAACACACCCCCAAGCACTACCGCATTGGCATGAGCAAAGGCGTCAAACGCCCAATGATTCTTCTCTTGCCCCCGGTACATGATGCCGCCGCCAAAGCAGGCCGGCACGGCCAACTGGTACGGCACAGCCTCGGCCACCGACGAGATGGTGTCAGAGTCATAGTAATCAAAATGCTGGTACAGGCCCACATTGAGCTTCTGCTCTCCCTTGTCGACCAAGTCGCACCCTATCAGGCGCCCCATGATGTTGAGCTGTCCCAGCACCGGCTGGCTGCTGTGGATATTCAGGTCGAGCCGGAAGGTGAAATAGTCATAGGGCTTGGCATTTACCACCTCAAAGCGGTCGCCATACTCGATGTTGAGCTCTGAGGTGTAGCCCACGCCGGTGTCGAGAAATGGCTTCTTAAACTCCAATATCCTCACACCGGCCGAATACTCGAGCACGATATTGGGAATGCCGAATTGGCGCCCCGTGGTGGAGCGATGCCTCCAGGCATCGCCATTGAGGATGCGCGTCACCCCGCGCATCGGCGAAATCAGAAATGCCGCAGCCTCGCGCCCAAAGCGTTGCCAACCCCGGCTCTCATCGTTGAGCACCAGGTCGGAGGCGCGAAACATCACCTCGCCCAGGGCCATGCCCCCGACCGGGGTGGCAATGATGTCGTTGGTCGAGGGATATTCACACTCCATGAAGAATTCCCACAGGAAGCTGCCACTGAAGGCGAAAAGCGACGACTGCCAGAAATTGAAGCCATTGGCGCGACCTATGTTGAAATAAAGGTTTCCGTGATACGGGTGCATAAACATGTTGGTGGGCAGCTCGTCGTTGTCCCAGTAGAAGCCGTGCTTGAAATTCTCCTTGATGGTGTGAAAACTGATGTATGAATAGTCGCCGTGCTTGATAAATCGGTCAAAGCTCCACACCCCGGTGTTGAGGGTGAGTAGCGTGGCGGCGCCGCGCAAGAAATGCTTCTTGCCGTAGTACTGCAGGTCGACCGAATCGGCTGGCAGATGCTTGGTGACGAAAAGCCGAATTGGGGGCTGCGCCTCGGTCGAGAGGCAGCCCAATGCGAGAATTATGCCCAATACGAGTGTGCGCCACATATAAGAATCCTCCGGCCTCTATTATGGCCGTCTCCAAATTACAACACAAAATCTGCCGCCCTGGTTCAAAGACCGTAAGGACATAAGGGGCGTAAGGACACAAGCCGGTTGCGCTAAATAAAGACCGTAAGGACATAAAGACCGTAAGGACATAAGGACCATAAGGACACAAGGATTGATACTAAAATCTTTATGTCCTTACGCCCCTTATGTCCTTACGCCTCTTATGTCCTTACGGTTTTTTATGTCCTTACGGTTTTTTATGTCCTTACGGTTTTTTATGTCCTTACGGTCTTTATGTCCTTACGGTCTAAATTTCACCTGGCCGGTGCGGGGATCAAATGAGACGCGCGAGGAGCGGAAGAGGCGCTCGATGGCACCGGTTGCTACCACCTCGGCCACTGGGCCGTAGACGAGGCGCGGAGTGTCGACCAGAGCGATGTCGTCGCATAGATTCAGGGCGATGTCGAGCTCGTGGGTCGAGAATATGATTGTGCGCCCATCATGGTGCGCCAATTCGCGCAGCAGCAGCGTCATCTCATATCGGTTGGGCATGTCGAGAAACGACGTAGGCTCGTCGAGCATCACCACTGGCGTGCTCTGCGCCAAGGCGCGAGCTATCATTATGCGCTGGCACTCGCCATCGCTCATCTTGTCCATGGTGCGGTGAGCGTAGTCCTCCATGCCCACCTGCCGCAAGGATTGCATCACTATCTCCTTGTCCTCGGCGCTGAGGCGCCCTATCCAGTCGGTGTATGGCGCGCGGCCCAGGCCCACCACGTCCTCGCATGTCATATTGGGTATCCTCACCCTCTCGGTGGTGACAAAGGCCACGAGCTGCGCCAACCGATGGGGAGGCAGTGTCTCGATATCCTCGCCATTGATGAGCACACGGCCAGTGATTGGCCGGTCCTGACCGGCCAAAGCGCGCAGCAACGTCGACTTGCCTGCTCCGTTGCGTCCTATCAGGGCGATCAGTCGCCCATCCTCCATTGTGGCATTGGCATCCTCAATCAGATATCTCTTGCCATATCCCACAGTCAAATCTTCAATCTTCAGCACCTCAGTACAAGTAATGAGTAATAAGTAATAAGTAATGAGTAATAAGTAATGAGTAAAGAGTAATAAGTAATAAGTAATGAGTAATAAGTACTCCCTCCAACCTCAAGGCTTACGCCAGCCCAGCTACCCCGTAGGGGTTGTTTCACATAGGCTAATGGCCACGTCATCAAGGCTACCCCGTAGGGGTTGTTTCACATAGCATCCCATTTATGTCCTTATGCCTCTTATGTCCTTACGGTCTTATGGTTTTATGGTCCCAAGGCCGCAAGGCCGTAGCTTGGTTTCTGCCCTTATCTATTGCGGATCACCACCCAGATGACGATGGGGATGCCGATGAGGGCAGTGATTGTGTTGATGGGGAGCACCCACAGCTTTGACACGATGTCGCAGAGCAGCATCACGGCCCCGCCCACCAGCGTGGTCGCCGGCACCAACACCCGGTGGTCGGCATTGCGCATCAGCGCCCTCGC
This sequence comes from Muribaculaceae bacterium Zag1, assembly GCA_002633115.1. GTDB lineage: Bacteria > Bacteroidota > Bacteroidia > Bacteroidales > Muribaculaceae > CAG-873. The sequence continues at coordinate 22,347 of NWBJ01000071.1, read as the reverse complement.
CACATGCGGCAGCGCCAGGCCGATAAATCCGATAGGTCCGCAAAACGCCGTGACCGTACCAGCCAGCAGCGTGGTCGACAAGAATATTATCGCCCTCGAGCGGGTAATATTCAAGCCCATGCTCACCGCATACCTCTCGCCAAGCAGCAACAGGTTGAGGGGCTTGATGGCCACCACGCCCAATATCAGGCCTACCACCACAGCTGGCAGCAGCATCCACAGTTGCGTGAGGGTCACTTCGCCTAAGCTGCCCATAGTCCAAATTACAAATGACTTTAAAGCATCCTCATGGCTCAAATATTGCAGCACCTGCACGATGGCGCCAACGCCCGAAGAGAACATCATACCCAGAATCAATATCACCATGATATCCTTGATCCTAAGGCTGATGGCAGCGATTATGGCCAATATCAAAGCCGAGCCAATCCATGCCGCGCCAGCGATGCCCAGGGTCTGGAACCATTGCGCACCGGCGATGCCTAAAAGCGGTCCGCCCAATACGGCCAATGCCACGCCGAGGCTTGCGCCCGAGGTAATGCCCAGCACATAGGGACCCGCCAGGGGATTGCGAAACAGGGTCTGCATCTGCAGACCGCTCACCGACAGAGCCGCGCCGGCGAGCATCGCCACCACGGCCTTGATGAGGCGTATGTTGCGCACAATCTTCACGGTCGACCTTTCGCCCTCGCCCCACAGCGCTTGCCACACCTCGGCTGGGCTATAATCCACGCTCCCCACCATCATATCGATGGTGAAGAACACAACCAAAGCCACGGAGAGAGACAAAAAAAGCACTGAATTCCGGTTCATTTCTCTGTCATCAATTTTGTTCCACAAAATTACTACTATTTTCACACACTACAAAATATTTCTCATCCCATCTCCTCTCAGAGCCTCCAAAGGGGGCGACCTCGCCTGTCCCCACAGAGCCCCCAAAGGGGGCGAACTAGCCGTAACCCCACATGACCGCAGGGAATGTGGGGGCTTGCTGATGTCGCTCACCCCACAGAGCCCCCAAAGGGGGCGAGCTAGTAAAAAATCTTATTATAACCATCCATATATTGTAGATTATTTGTATCTTTGCACACAGTATTTACGATTATGTCAAAACACTCGCTATCAAAAAAGATGCCCCTCCCCCTTGAGGAGAAGCTCAAGAATCTGGGGCAGAGGATCAGGTTGGCGCGCTTGCGGCGCAAGCTGCCCATGGAGATTCTGGCTCAGCGAGCCAGTTGCTCTCCCGTGACCTTGGGCAAGATTGAGAACGGAGACCCGACAGTGTCAATGGGAGCCTACGCCCGAGTGCTATTCGGCATGAGGCTCGAAAAAGAACTCGACCGCCTGATCGAAACCGACCTGCTTGGCCAGCACCTCACCGATGCCGCCCTTATCAACACCCGCGCCCCAAAACGCAAAACCCCAAAGAAGACCGATGCGCCATCCCCCGCTCCGAGCAAAACCGCTTCGCCTCCCGCCTCGACCAAACATCCCACCAACCCATCCTGGGTTTAAAATAGCATTCCCCTCAAAAATCCGTAATCCTTTTCGGAAATATGGTAAAAACGGACCATTTCCGAAAAGGATTACGGAATTTCTATGGATGAGGCCAAGTAAATCAATTAAGGCAACAATTAGCCTACCATAAAAATACTCGAAACCTGAAATTATCTCGATAAAAAAGTGAGATAATTTCAGGTTTCGTACACAATTAGGATTTATTGATTTCCCACAAGCCATTTTTTGTACTTCCCCTGCGGCTGAGCACATTGAGTTCACGTAGGCGCTTTAGGGCTATTTCCACTCCTCGTTGACTAATAGACAGGCAGCGCGCCAGGTCGGCGGCAGCTAATGTGGGATTTGAATTAAGCATCAGCAACAACCTTTTGTCATTATCACCGAACTTTATACCGAACTTTATACCGAACTCATCACCGAACATTGCACCGAACTCGCGGTCCAAATCCGAGACAAGACCGGTCTGCGACTCTGTATTGGATGGCTTATGCTGGAGCAACACATCACGTATTTCTCCCAGCATGTATTCTATAAAAGCAGTAGAATCTCCAGCCTTATCGGATTGGGCAATACCATCGTAATATTCCTGCTGATGGGCGTGCACAAGATTTTCTACTGGAAAATTCGCCAAATCAGGATGCAATCTGCTCAAAATAAGCGATTGCCACAGACGGCCCGTACGGCCATTCCCATCAGAGAAAGGATGGATGAATTCAAACTCGTAGTGGAAAACGCACGACCGCACCAAGAGATTAGTGTCGGCATTCCCCAGCCATTCAAACAAATCGCCCATTAGCTCAGGCACGCGCTGAGGGGGCGGAGCCATGTGCACGCAACCCTTTTCGCCAAACACTCCCACTCCCGATTTTCGCCATTTACCAGCATCGTCAATGAGCCCCATCATCATCGTAGCGTGGGCCCGTAACAAATCCTCTTTTTTGAAAGGATTGAGGGTGTCAAACATATCGTAAGTCGCAATGGCATTTTTCACCTCTTGAATTTCGCGCATCGGCCCCATCACAGCTTTGCCTTCTATTACATCTCTCACCTGATCTTCGGTAAGATTATTACCCTCAATGGCCAACGAGGAATGGATTGTCTTGATTCTATTCTCCTTGCGCAGCCTCACGCTTTCCTTGTCTGTAGAGCGCGCAGTAAGCTGATGTAGCAACCCTGTGATTTCAGCCACCAGGTTGACGATTTTATCTGTATAATTGAATGGCGGAGTGTACATTGGATCTCTTTGTAACTTTTATACAAAGGTAAGGATTTTAATTGAATAAAAATGTAATTCTATAGAATTATTTTTATTCAATTAAAATCCTTACAGTTCGGTGATGGGTTCGGTATAAAGTTCGGTGATAATGACAAGAGGCTATGGCTGATGTTTAGCTCAAATACCGCATTAGCAGTCGCCGAATTAGCGCGACGCCTGTCTATACTTCGCGCCCTTCTGCTCGCCTTTCATATACTCCCACCTGTCGCCTTCGTTAATGCAGAGCCCAAATGTACGCTTCTTATGGGAGTAATTCGTATCAACATTCAGGATGATTCGATTGCTGTCCTTTGTCACCTTGAGCCATTTTATTTTCTTGCTGAATTTGCCTGTATCGAAACTCCTTCTTCTTTCTTCCCAACTGGTAGAATAAGTAGTGTCATTTATTGTGATTCTATCTACTGACCAAAAGTTTCGGGTGGTCAAAATATATTCTCCACCATTGGGGTCTACGCTTAGCCATTTGGGTGTCAATTCCAGGTCTGGCCAATCCCCATCAATCACCTGGGCTCTTGCCGGGGTTGGGATCCTTACAATTATAGAGCCCACAAGTATAACCAAAACACATGTAAATATTTTTCTCATGTTTATGTATTTGTTTAAATCGAATAAGAGTTGAGGAGAAGAAATACCTATAAGCTTAGGCGGTGCCAATCCTCACTTATTTGACTTTTCCTAAAAGATAAGGTTTAACAATTTTATTTTATGACTCGTATTATTGGTGTCCCAGAATCGGCTTAATCAGAAAAGATCCATTGACACCATCAAGATAGAAACCCTTCCGCCCACATCCCTTGGCGAATGCATTCAAGAAGTAACTACTCAGGTACCTGAGTAGCTACCTTCAAGAATGACATACAAGTTAAATAAACTTAAAAAAATCTATATATCATGGGAGTTGTAAAAATATTCCTTACCTTTGTCAAAAATTCCTTAACATCTATTATGTAAATATGAAATCGTTTTGTCTTAAACTTCTTTTTCTTACCCTTCTCGTTTCTTCTTTTTCCTGCCAATCATGGGAAAATGAGGAAATCCTTCGCCAGGATAGTCAGGCTCGCACCCACTTCCTCACAGCAGAGGATGCCACAGAAATGGCCGCCAAATTTTTCAACGTCAATTCCAGAAAAGGAACAAATATACTCTCTCAGAGAGTGTTGAAAGCTAAATCAGCCCTAAGTTCTAGGAATATACAAAATCTCAACGACACCGTAGCCTATATCTTCAATAATGGGAATAATAATGGATTTGTAGTGATTTCTGCAGATACCAGAATCTTCCCTATCCTAGCTTATTCAAGAGATGGTCACTTGTCTTTTGCAGAAAACGATGATGATATCATCTATTCTAATTTCCTTTCCCTAATAGAACAACAAATCAATCAATTAGAAGAGGATGCTGAGGATGTCGAGTACGATGAAGAGGTAATGGACGGATGCTATACGCTTTTACTAAATACAGGTACCAACTGGCATCAGCATTATCCTTTCAATAAATATGTAGATATAGATTATCCCAATTGTGTAGTGGGATGTGTGCCATTAACTATAGGACACATTATGGTAAATGCTTTCCCTACAACAGTATACAATGGAAAAGTTTACTATTTTTCTTCAATAAAAGAAGCATTAGACAGTGTGCACAACTATACTCCCATGAATTCTTCAAGGACTTCAATAAGAAGAATATCGGGAGGGCATCCAGATACTTCTTCTGGCTCTACTCCTACCTATTCCTATGATCAAGCCTTGGATTTGGTAGGACAATTATTGTATGATATAGGACGAGATCTTAATGTAACCTATGATACTCTCAGAAGTGGAACGCCCCCTTCGAAAGGCTATGAATTTTTATCTCGATTCAATATGGATATTCCTCAGGACAGTTTGACACGTTATAGCCAACCATTCGTTATTAAATATCTCTATGAGGGTTATAATGTCTATATGAGAGGATTAGTCAATGATTCCAATTTGGGTCATGCTTGGTTAGCGGATGGGTGTTCTTTCTGCTGGCAAAGCCAACTCCTGAAGGATATCACAAAAATCCGTAATGCCTATATCCATTGCGATTGGGGTTGGGGTGGAAATGGCAATGGATATTATTCTGGAGCCACTTTCTCACTTGGGGCCAACACAGTGCATTCTATGGAATATTTTGCCATAAAACAATATGAATAAGTTCTTTATATTTATTCTTATATCGGTATTGGTGATTACTATGGTAAGCGCCAATACCGACCCAAGAGATGAGGTGATTGATGGAGGCTGGCCAGAGCTGGAATTGACACCCAAATGGCTAAGCGTAGACGCAAATGGAGGCGAATATGTTTTGACCACCAGGAGTTTTTGGTCCGTAGATAAGATTACAATAAACGACACCACTTATTCTACCAGTTGGGAAGAAAGAAGAAGGAGTTTCGATACTGGCAAGTTCAGCAAGAAAATAAAATGGCTCAAGGTAACAAAGGACAGCAATCGAATCATCCTGAATGTTGATACGAATTACTCCCATAAGAAGCGTACATTTGGGCTGCGCATAAACGAAGGCAACCGAGACGAGTATATGAGGGGAGAGCAGAAGGGCGCGAAGTATAGACAGGCTCCGCGATAGTTCGGCGCCTGTATAATGTAGTATTTGAGTTAAACATCGGCAATCGCCTCGTGTCATTATCACCGAACTTTATACCGAACTTTATACCGAACCCATCACCGAACTGTAAGGATTTTAATTGAATAAAAATGTAATTCTGGGAAATTATTTTTATTTTCGGCCTATGGCACCCAATCATCATGAAGAGAGCGACCGTAATCCTTTTCGGAAATATGGTAAAAATCGACCATTTCCGAAAAGTATTACGGATTTTTCCTAATTACACTTTGAGACTAAATCCAACTCCCAATGACCCCTCAGAAAGGAATTTTGCGCGAAACCTGAAATTATCTCGATAAAAAAGTGAGATAATTTCAGGTTTCGAGCAAAATTCGGTGATCTATGGGACGAAAAGGTCGTCTAAGGTTATCTCTGAATGGACGATGCTCTTATTGCGCCCATTTGTAACCCCATAGGTAGTGACAGGGCCTTGCCCACATTGCTGCTTTTTGTGGGCAAGGAGTTTATTATCGACTGAGAGGTGAGTCCTCCTTCGCTTTCGCTCAACGCTTTGACAATTTCTACATAGAGCTCTGATTGGTCAAAAAGAGCCGTGTACAGATTGTCAAACTCAACCCTGAGCAAGGCACCTTTGGAAAAGAACAAGCGGTCAAGATTTTGAGCCAAACTGAGCCGCGAGTCTAAAAGGGAATAATAAAAGGGCACCCCGCCCAGAGCCATGTAGGCTTGGGTCAACTGGTAACGATCCCATTCGATGCCCCGAGCTGCAAGATATTGCTCGGTTTCATACAAAGTAAATGGCGAGAGGTGCAGATTGCAAGTAATGCGGCCATGCAGCCCTCCCTTATTGCCAACAATTTTGTTTTTCATCCACGAAGTCGCTGACCCCGTGGCAACCAACACGATATTGCGTTGGGCCATGGCCCACCCGTTCCAGAAATTCTCAAGAGCCGAAACAAAGATAGAGCGTCGGCTATCCATCCAAGGCATCTCGTCTATAAAGATTACTCGTTTTCTGTCGGTTGGCAAGGTCTCAATATATTTGCGCAAAGCGTAGAAAGCCTCATCCCAATTCTTAAACTTTTTGATTGGGCCAGAGGCATATTCTTTTAGAGTCAAATAGAAATTATCTATTTGACGGCGCGTGGTCATGCCATGAGCCCCCACGTATTTAAAGTCAAATTTTTGGTTGAAAAACTCTTCGATGAGAAAGGTCTTGCCTATGCGGCGACGGCCGTACACAATCACTAGTTCTGACCTGTCTGACTCCATACAACGGCGCAGCTCCTCGCATTCTCTTTTACGTCCAATCAATTTATCCATACCAAACTTTTCTGCAAATATACAAACTTTTACCCCTCTATCCAAAGAATTTTGCGCGAAACCTGAAATTATCTCACTTTTTTATCGAGATAATTTCAGGTTTCGCGCACGATTCCTTTCTGAGGGGTCATTGGGAGTTGGATTTAGCTCTCAAAGTATAATTAGGAAACATCCGTAATCCATTTCGGAAATGGTCCGTTTTTACCATATTTCCGAAAAGGATAACGCAATTTTCCTTTACTCTCTGGTGGGGCAGGACTGGAATAGGGAGTCGAGGGTTATGAGGGCTTGCACGCGCGAACTGTTGGCGTTGGGATGCAGTCCAATCGGGGTCACCAAGGTGAAGATCACGCCTTTTTTCGGCACTGACATCTTAAGGTCTGACACCTTGCGCTGCCAATCCTCGGCATCCTTGGGGGAGGCGACATACTCATCTTCGCGATATTTCATTTCGCATAGGTTGATATGAGGGTCGCTGCGATATATCAGCAGATCAATCTGCGACCCTTTCAACCCCTTCTCGGCATCGGCTCGGCATCGCCAAGCATGCTCGGTGGTAGCTATGCCCGAAATCCCAAGCGCTTGCTTGATTTCCGGGGTGTGGAGCAGGCACAGTCTCTCAAAGGCAAAGCCGCGCCATGTGTTGTGCGTAGAGGTGTTGTAGTTGGCAGTCCAAAAATTGCTCGACGGCTTTTGGCCATGCAAGAAATAGTAATGAAACAGCGTGAAATTGTCGACAAGCTGAAACACAGCCTCATTCTTCTTGCCAATGGGGCAATAGCGGCGCACAAAGTCGCAGCTCTCAAGATTTTCCAATATCTCGCCAGTTGGGCCGCCGTCCTTAAGCGAAGTTGCAGCTATAATCTCGTTGCGAGTCAGTCCGCCCTTTTTGCCTGACAACGCCTCCACAACCTGCAGATAGGGTTCGGGCGCATCAAACAGCGAGGCGAAGAGGTACTTGAACTCCTCGCGCAGCGGAGCCTCGGGCGCAAAAAACAAGGCATCAATATTCTGAGTCAAGCCATAGCGTGGCTTTAGCAAGCTCCAATAATACGGCACGCCGCCCACCGCCATGAAATATTCGGCAATCTGCGGCCGATTGAAGGGGAGGTTCAGCTTTTGGGCATATTCCTCACACTCGTTGAGCGTAAACGGGCGCACGTGGATTTGTGTGGTCAGTCGGTTGTATAGGCCTCCCTCACCAGAAAAGTCTTGCCCACGCGTCGGCGCCCGTACACCGCCACAAAGCTCGAGTACTCGCTTTCCATTGTGCCTCGCAATACAGCCAGGTCTTTATGTCTCGCTATTATCATGCCTCAATCGTATTTATAGCGCAAAGTTACGAAAAAAAATCCGTTATCCTTTTCGGAAATGTCCAATTTTTACCCAATTTCCGAAAAGGATAACGTATTTTCCTTCACAAAGACGTATACATATTTCCCACATTGCCTGCCTCCATCTCTTTGTCGATTGGGGAAATATTCGTATCTTTGCGGCAATGATAAGAAATTGACAAGATGCACATGGGAAGACCATTCATCATAGCGAGCCTGGCGCTCCTGCTCGCGGCAGCGATGGCTCTCTGTTGGACACCTCTGACATTATAGCAATTTCTTTAAATCTTCTATGTCGGGAAGGGCATTACGTAGCTTCTCAGGCATCTCTTGTCGTGTCCTATATGTAGCCACTCCCATAGGTTTATCGTACTGTTGTATAAGATACTCAGCCCTTGTACGATCGGCATCTTTACAAAGGACAATCCCTATGCTGGAATTTTCATGTGGCTTCTTAACAAAATCGTCCAATAGTGCCAAGTAGTCTCGTAATTGACCCATATAGGAAGATTTTAGTTTGCCAGACTTAAGCTCAATCGCCACCATACATGCCAATTCTCGATTAAAAAAGAGCAAATCTATAAAATGGGACTCTCCAAACGCATCAATACGAAATTGATTTCCCATAAAAGCGAAGTTATGTCCAAACGTCAGAATAAAGTTTTTAATATTCTGAACAATTTGTTGTTCTATTACTCTTTCATCGATATCCTCCACATCACGTTCACCAATTTGTTCTGTGTTGATGAAATCAAGGATATACTCATCTTTGAAAGCCATTACTGCTCGACGGGCCAAATTTATGGGTTTAATTTTCTTCTCAAAATTTTTGAAATCTTCCTCATTCAAATTCGTTCGCTCCAGCGAACGAATTTGAATGAGGATATCATGAGCATTCTCAATAGTCATTAATTCGTTCGTTTCAACGAACGATTCTCTCCATTCCTCATAAAATATACGCATTTTACGTAGGCTGGGTTCACTGAAACCACGTAAACCTGGCATATCATTCTTAAGCTTAAGGCTGATATGTTTTAAAGCCCCAACTCCCCATTTGCCATTTCGGGTGTTTAGTGAAATATAGCGCCCTATGGAATAATATAGGGAAAGTTGTACCATGTTAACCTTAGATAGAGCCGCATATTGAGAGCGCAGAATAGCTTTCTTTATAATCTCAGCTGCTTGCTCATATTCTGGTGATGTTTTTTCAATTTTTTCCATACTGCGAAGTTACAAAATTATTTTGAATCCTCAAAACCTACAAGCCGTTGACTTTGTCGATTGGGAAAATATTCGTATCTTTGCGACAATGATAAGAAATTGACAAGATGCACATGGAAAGACCATTCATCATAGCGAGCCTGGCGCTCCTGCTCGCGGCAGCGATGGCTCTCTGCGGCTGCGGCAGCAAGAGCGGGGCCGACCTGGCCCTCGACCGCGCGGATGCCGTCATCGAGGAGCGTCCCGATTCGGCAATGGCGATAATCGATGCCATCGACACTCTCCAGCTCACCAGCGGCGAACGGCGAGCCCGCTATGCCCTGCTCAAGTCGATGGCTCTCGACAAGAACTACATCGACCTCACCACCATGGATGTCCTACAGCCCGCTATCGACTATTACATCGACAAGGGGAAAGGTGCTGATACAGAACAAGGGCGTACATATTATTACATGGGAAGAATACACCAAAACGCTGGTAAGTTTGACGAAGCAATGAAAGCTTTTGTCTATGGAAGCGATAAATCTCATCCAGAGCTCGACAAAAGGCTTAAAGCACGATTGCTTATTGGGATAAGCACTCTGGAGTACGAGTGTCACGATTTACAAAAGGCTATCGCACACCTCAAAAAATGTATTGAACTATACTCCGAGTGTGGCGATAGAGAGATGGAGTGGGACTGCCTAACTAGAATGCTTACATGCGCGACTCAACTTGGCAAAGCCGCTTTGTCCGATAGTTTAATCAATCGGCTGAGAGCGATGCATAAGGAACCTGGATATAGTCAAGAAGATTTGTCTCCTTGGAATGTCTATTACTCTCTCCATTTCGGTGATACGGTTGAGATAAATAAGGCCATAGGCGAGGCCCTAACTTCTCAACTTGTCACTGAAGACATGTTATTGGATTTAGCTTTGGCATCCCTTAAAATCGGTAAAGTAGAAGAAGCATCCGAGTTCCTAAAAATAATGAAAGATAATTTCTACTACAAGAATAGCCCAAAATTCTGGTCTGTTACCACCAGCTTGATGATTGCTAAGAATGCCTACAAAGAAGCTTTGGAAGCTTATGTCACCTACAATGCCTTGCAAGACTCAATAGACGCTATAAAAAGACAACAAGAACTGGCAAGTAGCGAATCTATATATCAACTTGAGATTAACCATCTCAAAGACTCCAAAGAAAAGGAAAAGGAACTCCTCTGTATCATTATCGTTACACTGGTTCTCCTGATGGGTTGCCTTGCACTCGCTTTTTGGCTTGTCGGAACAAGTATGAAAAAGAAATTGGCCGAAAAAAGTCTTTCTATACTCCAAGTTGCTCACTCAAAACTGGTCATTGAGCATGAGAGGGATGAGCTGGAGAAACAAGTACTATCAGTTCAAATACGGGATCTTGAGGAGGAAAGCCGAATTCTTAGGGATACCCTTGAAACCCCTAAGACACTCGATCCAGCAGTCGAGAAATCTATAAAAGAACGTGTAGAAAGCATTAATCGGTTCCTGGGGGAGTATCTAACTGGTACTTTTGACTCAGGTCAAACATTCAAAGAATGGGCGAAGCGCATCACTGCAGATAATAAAGAATTTATGACCAACACACGATTAGCTTTCAACGCTTCACATCCAAATTTCATAGGCTATTTGGAGGAACATGGCCTCACAGAAAAGGAAATAAATTACGTCTGTCTTTATGCCATTGGCCTTAGAGGAAAAGAAGTAGGCCATTACTTACACATGCGCAGCCACTACAACATCAGTAGTGAGGTCCGTAAGAAACTTGGCTTTGACTCACACAACACTAACCTTGCTGTATATATTCCTAAGCTCTTAAGAGGAGAAATAGTATTATCCGACTCGGGGACCGTTCCCACATGAAACTTCGTTAACTCTGCGCCTAAAGTTATTTTTTAAAATTCTCCTATCCCTATGTAAATCAAGTCTCTAACGGATGAATTAAACATGGAAATGTGAAACTTATTTTTTGGAGAGTAGATGCTAAATGTCGTAACTTTACGGTTAAGTTAAACAAAAGACAAACTCTATGTTACGACATTTATTGATCATTTGCCTTGCTTTGTCGGCTGCCATACATTGTGTTGCTGACGACACCCCAGTCATCGTGAACCTCGACTTCACCAACAAAAGCCAATCACATGTATCTCGACCCCATCGTGTGCCCATGTCGATAGACATACAGGCCTGTTATTACTCTGACGCCAACTCTCTCGTGATTGTCGCCAATGGCGATATCGATGCCTCTGTGGCCATCTACAACCAATCTGACTTGATGGTCGACTACTCATCAGCCATTCCCGCATCATTTGACCTCTCTTGCCTCCCCGCTGGCACTTACACCGTAGTCATAGAGCATGACAGCTGGGTAGCTACTGGAGAGCTATATCTCACCCACTAAAACATTCTTCAGAAATCAGATTTCTGAAACCAAAACCTCTATAACCAAAAAACATTTCAACCATGAAGAAAAACTTGATTGCCCTCTTAGTGGCTTTCATGGGATTAGGCTATGCCTATTCCTATGACGCTGACACTCCGCAAGAGGAAGAAAAGGAAAATCCATACGTCAGCGAGTGCGTCTACGGAGGCCCCGGATACGACTATTGCACCAATCCCCTTACATTCACTGTCGTAGGCGAAGGAAACGGTGGCGGCTGCTCAATAACCTGCATTGGCAACTACTATGCATGCTGCACCATGTCTGGCTGCAAATGTGTTCCTATATACATAACTTATTGAATCGTCATCCGCGTGTGAGATTGTGGAGTACTCTACATCCCAATCCTATGGCCAGACCCTTCACTCCACGACCATCCCTGCCTTTTGGGTAACCCATATATTCCTTAACGGGAATATACTGTTGATTTAGAGATTCTTTGCTGCCTTAGTTGTTGTGTCTTTCACCTGAGGCAGCAAAGATGTCAACTTCCTTGGATCTCATCTTAAAAACAGTTTTATGAAAATTTCAAACATATCCAAGACAGTCTACTTGATTGCCATAATCTTTGCGCTTCTTCTTATCGAAGGCTGCGCTTCTGATAATTCTGAGGTTGTAATGCCAGCTAATAATACAACCTCAATCCCAACTCCTTACGATGATATACTGGCAGCAGTAGACAGTCTAAATCAAACCTTTGATATAGAGGAAAGTCGTTCAGCAGGCAGCACTGTGGCTGTCTACTTAGCTGATACAGCTGGTGCCCAAATTGGAGGTCGGGTTGGAAGCTGGATTGGTTGCGCAATTGGCTCTCTAACTGGAACCCCCGCTGGCGCAGTTGTAGGTTATTTTGTTGGTGGGGCAGTTGGCCCTTATGTATGCGGAGCCTTGGCGTCAGGCATAACGGATATAATATGTTCCAGCAATGGCTCGCTTCCAAACACTAAGATATATCTGAAAAGCGACATGTCCTTTAGTAGCCTCCTTCCTGCCGGTAAAGATTCCATCGGCTACCATCACAATGTAATGATGGTAAAGGCTCATAACCGCTATAGCCGTTATTTGCTAAGCAATGATTCCATTGACACCGAGCTTCTTTATAAAGATATAGTGGCTTATGGCAAAAAAGTAGGCCTCTTCGAACAGATATTAGAGGATTCAGTAATGATGCGAGCCCTATTAAATGACATTGATCCTCTTTGTCAAGCTTCCTTAAAGCACATGAATGGGACTATTACTGATGCCCAATTACTCAATACCCATTTCCAACTTTACACTACAAATTATGGCTTTACTGGAGCTGAGGCCAAATCAATGATTGATTTTGAAGAGAAAGTGGGCTTTGCATGCTCTAATTTGAATGAAACACAGCTTCACTCTTATGCACAGTCTCTATGCGCCATAATTCAACAGTCCTCTCTTACATCTGATGAAAAAGAGGATTTAGCCCTCACTTCTAGCATTCTCATAAACAGCTGCCTATGTTGGAATCAATAGCGAAAATCCTGTCCTATCTCAACCAATTGGCCTTCTTGGCCATATTGGTTGGATTTGGGCTTGCTCTTTTAGACGGCCATTTCATCTTGGCCCTGTGCGCGTTTTTGTTGTGCATTCTGAGCCTAGCATTCTTTATTAGGAAAGGGAATGCGTCTGGGCTAGCCAAACCATTGGGAGCTCCAATCCCGGATTTGGCGCTGCTATATGTGGTTTACTTGGCTTGGGAGCAATCAGATTCCTCTCCATTGCTTTGGTGCTGCTTAGCAGCCGTATTGGAAGATTTGGTATACTGCCTGTTTATCCGATGGAGCAAATTGCCCAAAGCAAGTTCTAAATTCCAATAATGTTTTAAGGACAACATCTTGCAACTATGAAACTTAAAAGCTTTCTGTGGGCAGCCATATCCTTGCTCGCCTTAGCCCTAAGCGCTTGCGGCAAGAGCGAAGATGCATCCGCACCCATCGACATCACAATCAGCGAAGAGAACATCGTCCAATCCATCACAATCAACGACTTGCCACAGGTGAGGATGGAGACCAACGACAGCTGCGTCTGCGGCATCTTCGGCGCGTATGCCAACGACAACACGACCCTCTGGGTATGCACCCAGGGGGGAGTGTGCAAATTCGACCTGTCCACTGGTCGCTTCCTGGGAAAGGTTGGAGCCATTGGCAACGGCCATGGCGAATACCAGATGGCAAGCGACGTGTTCCTCTGGAACGGCCAAGTGTGCGTATTCTGCTTCCCTACAAAGACCGTAAGCTTCTACTCGAAGGACACCGGGGAATTCAAGGACAAGCTGACGTTCGAGGTAAAGGGCGGCGACCTGTTCCCCGATATCTTCATTCCTTTGGACCAGTCGGCCCTGATAGGCAGGAACTGCTACCAGGGGTTCCCCAACGAGACACCCGAATTCGGCATACTCAATTCCCAACTGGAGACCGTTAAGGTTTTCGACAACTTGAAAATGGTGGACGGCTTCAACCGATACGACATTCTCAAGTCGCAAGGCGACTACGCCATGTTCGTGCCGACTTGCGAGTACGGGGTGTACAGAATCACGCCAGAGAGCCTCGACCTCGCATACAGGCTTAAGATTGACGGCAAGCTGATCCCCGAATCAGTGAAGAATGAAGGGTTCGTAAAAGCCATACAATGGATAAACCGCCCCGAGAACTCCGACTTCTCGGGCTGGATCCTGTACTGCAAGGAATTCGACAAGCATCTTTGCTTCACCATGTTCTACAAGGGCCAGAAATGCCTTGCCGTCTACGACAAGGAGAAAAAGGTGTGCAACCTCTACAAGCTAATGTTCGACAAGGAGCATTTCATGCCGCAGCAAACCGTCGTGTACGGCGATGACGCCCTGTACCTCTTCATGGACGATAAGGAAAATCTGGCTCAAAACCCCATCATCATTCGCCTCGACTACTCTAAGATTGGATTGAAATGAAAAGATCCGATTTCCTCTTCTGCCTCAACTTGGCGCTGATTGTCCTTGTGGCCATTCTGATATGGCGCTTATGGAATCCTCGGAGGCCTTTGGATGCCAAGGCTGAGGACTTGAGAATCGAATTGGACCACCTTGAAGCCTACATCCAGCATCTCCCCGAGCTCTACGAGGTGGAGGGATACGATTTTGCCGATTATGACTTCACTGACATACAAGGGAATGCCATAGATATGGCAGAAGAAATGGAGGGCTCTGCCCGGTTAGTGGTTTTCGTTTCATCCCACCAATGCCAGGAATGCGTAGAGCAGGCCTTATCTCTTTTCCCTCTCCTTAATGAGAGTATTGGGCCTGATAAGGTCATGCTAATGGTCGATGGGCTGCATCAAAAAGGAGTCGCTGTTTTCTTGGAGAGAAATAAATTTACGAATCAAGTTTATTTTATCAGTCACAAACCCTCTACGACAGAATCGTCAGACCCTATAGAGGACTTATCCAGGCCAATATTTTTTATAGCTTCAAATAATCCCACCATTCAGTTTCCTTTCATGCCCCTACCTCAATACAAATCAGTCACCGCATCATACATAGATATTGTAAACGAGAAATTCAATCTTTAAGAAATCGGTAAAGGCCAAAGACCTTTACCGATTTTCCTATTTAAACTAGTATTTCCAAATTTTGATAATGAATTCAAATTTGGAAATTCGTCAAAATATACTTACCTTTGCAGCATAATTCTATCACCTGACACATGAAAAATATCCGAAAGACCTTCTTCCCAATAAAGAATTTGTGGGCACTAACTTGTTATTCCTATAGGAGAGTGATAATTAATTTGTCAAATCAAGAATTTTTTATAACTTTGCGACAAAAATTAGACTTATGGGCAATACCGTTTTCAATCCAGTACAAATGCACCTGTTACACATGTTCTCTGTTGATGGGTCGGAAGAGAGGTTAGAAGAAGTAAGGCAAGTCCTTGCTGATTTCTATGCCAAGAAAATAGAGCGACAGTTTGACGCCCTATGGGATGCTGGAGTCTTGGACCAACAACGTCTTGACGAAATTGGCAAAGGCCATTTTCGTATTTCTCCTAAAGATTCTTCATGTCGCGCATCGTGTTAGACACAAATTGTCTTATACAATCTATACCACGTCGAAGCCGTCACCATATAGTTTGGAAACGTATTGAGTGTGGTATAGATACATTATGCACTAAACCATAATCCGCAGAAATACGCATGAAACGACCATTCATCATCGAGAGCTTAATTCTCTTGCTTGCAGCCACATTTGCGCTATGGGGCTGCGGCAGCAAGAGCGGGGCCGACCTGGCCCTCGACCGCGCCGACGCCCTCATCGAGAATGGCTGACAGGCATGCCACTCCAACCACATTGGAGTTCCTGAAAAATGGTCGATTACTCATCAGGCATACACGCATCCTTCGACCTCTCGGGTCTTCCCTCGGGAGCCTACACCTTAGTGATTGAAGCTGAGAGCTGGAATGCCACAGGGGAACTGGAGATATACAAATAATGGAGATATACAAATAATTATGAAAACTAAAGTCAAATTTGCCTCCCTCATAGTAGGAATGTCAACAATCCTGCTCATTTCGTGTAATAAATCTGAATCCCCTATAATTCACAAGGGCGATGTCAAGATCAGCTACTCCATCGCTGCTATTGACACCATACCTTTGGACATCACCGGTTCGTCAGCACAAGGCCAACTGTTCCTAATGGACTCTTGCGTCTATTACTCTGATCCCATCTACTGCGCCATAACTAAATTTGGAATTGAATCTGGTGAGAAACTCGATAGCTTTTTGCGAAAGGGTCGTGGAGAGAACGAGATCCCATCTTTCCTGTACGCGGCTCCAGTCAAGAATTCCGAGCGCCATGACATCCTCATAGTTGATAACTCATTGTGGGGATACCTCATCAATATGGACAGCAAGGCCCTCGGAAAGGGGCAACTCATAGACTTCCGCTGGGACGGCACAGTCGATGACGACTATTCCGGCGTCTCTAAGTACAGCCTGATGGAGATGACGGATTTCGGAATCGACTTTGTAGAGCGCAATGGCCAAATACTCGCCCCAGCGCAACTGGTAAACCGATATCTCCCCAAGATAAGTTCTGACCGATACGCCAAAGGAAAGACTATGGCCTCCATCTCTAAATCTTCCCTAACGGTGGATTCTGTATTCGGACATTTCCCGAAAGTTTATAGCGAACGCCCCACCCCAGGCTTTGAAGGCATGCACTTTGATTACGATTCTGACAATGACATCATTTTCACATCGCACTTTACAGATTCGCTGATCTACGCTTACCGCTATCCTGACACTCCACTGTTCACCTTAGGATTCGAAATGCCTGGGATTGACCGAGGGTACACCCCTGGGTTGGATGACCCGTACACTAATTTCAAGAATGACATCTCGCATGTGGGCATCAACACTGCGCTCTCATACCTGCCTGCACGTGGTTGGATTGTGCGAAGCGGCTTATGCGACTTCAACAGTGGCGATTGTCGGATGCAGATTTATGATGCCGCAACTGGCGACCTCATCTTCAACTCTCCTATCCCTCAATACTCCAAATACGTAGGATTCTTCGGAGACGCTCTTTACTGTGCTGCTTTGATGTCAAGCGAACTTGGCAATAAGGACATCTTCTATGTCTACAAAATTACCCTTTCCCAGTCTCATTGAATCATTTATGAAGACTAAATACATCTCCCGTCCTTAGTTTTTTCCTTGGCATTGGCTTGCTTTTTGACTTGGCTGCTGCTTTCTTGCAGTATCTCAGCCATCCGAGGAGTCCCCGTCCTCGTGGTTGGCGACCCATTGGATGGCCACAGCCCTGTGGCTACTTATCGCCAATTGGTCGACGATGCCCACAGCCTTGGCATCCCCCTCACCCTGCGCCTCCGCAGCTACGCCGGCATGGACTACAACGTCTTTCTCTCCGGCCCCGAGACATTCCAATTCTATTTGAATCCAACAGCTTTATTTGGAACAATTAACCTTATTCTCCACATTTTGACTATAAAATTAGTACCATATAATTAGAGTGTACTCTTTTGGGATTAAAATGGACATTTTCGAAGTTCCAGTATTTTTGAGACCTCTGGATTTAATGTAACTTTGCAGCGATATATTACAAACAATTAACTATTTATTTCTTAAATATATTCTTATCCAATAAAGAACAATTAACATCTTCCTCGTTTTACAACGATGCAGTTGAAAGGATACATACTGTTTCTGATAATTTTAATTACCAATAATAAGTAAAGGGTCAAATTAAAATTAAATTTTAGTTTGGTAAAGGAACCACAGATTTACACAGATTCACACAGATTCAACTATGCGAATCGCCTATTCCATGGAGGCGCAGTCGCGCCGACAGATTTCCACAGATGCCATCCAGATGGTCTGTGAAATCTGTCGGCACCTCTGGTGCTCTAAGAAATATAATAGTGGTTATCTGAGGAATCTGTGTGAATCTGTGTAAATCTGTGGTTCCTTTCCATAATTTAAATTCAAAATGGAAGGTTACTTATTTTATACACAAGCAAGAATTCCAAAGAAGCCACAAATACCAAGGGCTTCTGTTACATTCCCTAAAGCTGCGTGGGTGGATTGCCTCTGCTCTTCCTAATCCACCCACATTAAAAATTATTGGATATGATCCTCAAAAGACAGAATATACTTCTACTCATCTTCATAGAAGTCATAATTTCTTTATACAGTTGTCAAAGCAATAGGAGTTTTATAGCTTTTGTCAATCCTAATCGCTGGCTGTCGATATGAGTATTGTGAAGTTAGGGAAACTTTAAAACAGGCCGGAGATAACAGCCAAAATCTTGAAGCAGTTCTACTCCACTTCAAAGACCGACCCATGGAACTTTCAGCAGCCACCTATATCATCAAAAATATGAAAGACAAATATTCATATTGTGGCGAGACATTAGACTCAATCAAAAATTGTATAACCATTCAAAATCTCTACCCGATGAAAAATAACTATTTAATAATATGTTTGTGCTCTATCCTACTTATTGGGATTGGAGGATGCAGCAACCCTTCACCGACTGAATGTTATTCATTCGCTTCGGTAAGAAATGTCAACGAATTCCCGTTAAATTTCCAGCTCTCCGAACCTAAGATACTCGAGTTAGACGAGAAGGGTTTTATTAGCGTGGGCATTAAAGATAGCATTATGCTCATCACTACAAAAAACACTTCGGGGTCACTGTCCCTTTACTCCATTCCCGGGGATACATTGATTAGGAGACTTTTTCCGGTTGGTAATGGCCATGACGAAGTCCAAGGATTTTTATTCATTAGCAATTTGCTTTGGAAATCCAACAGCGATTCCTTGATGATGGGATTGAGAGATTTCAAAAGAGGAAATCTCAGATGGTTGAATTTCACCAATATTCTTCAAGGCGCTCCCATAAGCAGCATTGAGGACTCTATAAATTTCAATCCTTATTCTGGACAGATTATACCCTTAAGGGATGGATTGTACTACAACCAGTGGTTCGATATAGGGACCCAACAGATACGGAGAGGCATCTTTAAGACCGACCGAGAAGTTCCCAATAGTAGCGTTGACAGACTCAACTCATCGGCCGAGGCCAATCATTTCGAGATGAACAACTTGGCCGTAGTGTCAGCTTATTCTCCAGAACATGACTTAATCATAGAGGCCCCTTGCCATTTCCGCCGGTTAAACTTATATTCCCCGACTTCAGGGGATGGCTGGTCCATACAAGTGGGCGACTTAGTCACCACCATAAAGAATTTGGGTTCACAATCCACCAAAGGGCATCTCCCTTACGCCTTTAGAGGTCTGCGTGTCTTCCCAGATTATTGGTGTGTTCTATATTTTGATCCTGTCGATTTGTCAAAATTAAAAAGCCCCGAGGATTATAAACCAAGACTGCTATTTTTCGATTGGGAAGGCAATCCTCTTTGCTCCCTTAGTCTGGAGTGTTACTCTACGGAGTATGGTTTAGATCCCAAATCAGGAAATCTTTATGTCATCAATGAGATAGAAGATGAGATTCTACAGTACCCTGTATCGGATATTTTAAAAAAGATTTGACCGACTCCTACGATTCTCGCTACTGGGGCCTTGTGCCCGAGGAGCACATCGTGGGCGCAGTCACCCTCATCACCTATTCCAAAAACCGCAGCGACGGCTCGCTCCGCCGCGATAGAATCCCTTCCCCACAAAACTATCACGTTGGTTGGTAGGCTTAACCTTTTTATTATCCGGTCTTAGCAAAAGCCTGGATTGCCATGGATTTGCTTTACTGGCATAAGCATGAGCTGGTTAAGCCTCTCGGAGTTGTTAAGCACAGAAAAAACATCCAAAGGCATAAAATTCTGATTGGAGAATTATTGGTATAATGGGGATTAATTAGTAATTTTGCACTATTATATCATCTAATATCTTGTTTATGAGAAAACCATTCATCATCGAGAGCTTAATTCTCTTGCTTGCAGCCACATTTGCGCTGTGGGGTTGCAGCCGCACGAACGAGGCCGACATCGCGCTCGACCGCGCGGATGCCGTCATCGAGGAGCATCCCGATTCCGCAATGGCCATAATCGATGCCATCGACACCCTCCAGCTCACCAGCGGCGAACGGCGAGCCCGCTACGCCCTGCTCAAGTCGATGGCTCTCGATAAGAACTACGTTGACCTCACCACCATGAAGGTGCTCCAGCCCGCGATTGACCAATACATCACTCAGGGAAAAGGCACCCCTACAGACCGCATGCGCACATACTATTACCAGGGGCGCATCTATGAAAACGCTGGGAAATTGTACGATGCTTCAAGATGCTTCGTATACGGAAAGAAATTTGGCTCCCTCTCAACCGACCGCCTCACGCATGCGCGCATCTGTATCTCTCTGGGGACATTGGCCCATCGCATCTACCAGTACCTTGATGCCATGGGGCATTTTCTCGAGGCAGCAGAGTGGTATGAAAAAACGGATGCCCCAGCGCTACAGTTTGACGCTCTAAAAAAAGCCCACACCTGCGCTATTGAAAAGAACCTCAAGCCCAAGGCAGACAGCATAATGGGTCTTATCCGCTCGATGCCGCGCCTATCCGTCATCCCCGTCGGCGCAATCAAGGGAGTTGAGCTACACCATTACGCCAATTTGGGATTTCCGGAGGAGATAAGGGAAGCAATCGAAGAGTATCTGTCCCTAAACCAGATAGACATGGAGGGCCTATTAGACCTGGCCAAGGGATATGTGAATCTGGGGGAGACTGCCAACGCCCTGCAGTGCATAAATGCCATTCCAGAAGATGACAAGATTAGGAACACCACAAAATTCCTGTCGCTCATCACTACGATCAACATGGAATCCGGAGCCGACAAAGAAGCCCTGCATGCCTACATGAATCTTTCGGAAAAGATAGACTCTGTCAACACTAGGCTTTTTTCGCAGGACATAATAGTGAGCGAGGCTCACCACAAATCTGCCATAGGATTATTAGAGGAGTATATCAATAGGGGACGTATCGCCGCATGTATCATCGCTATATGCGTCGTTGTGGGCTTGGCTTTTATGGCGTTTTTTATCCTGCGTCACCTAAATACAACTTCGAGAAAACATTTGAAGCATCTGAGAATCCAACAAGAACTGGACAAGACCAAAATGTCACTGAAGCTTGCCAAACAATTGGAAGAAAGCACCCATAAAAACCAGGAATTGAAGCAGGACAAGGAAGAGTTAAAGCAGAACAACGAAGAATTGAGGCAGAGCAACCAAAGTTTGAAGCAGGACAACGAGGAGCTGAAGCAGAGCAACCAGGAATTGAAGCAGGATAACGAGGAATTGAAGCAGACCAACCAGGAGTTGAAGCAAGACAACGAGTGCACTGACAAAGCCATAAAAATGAGATTGGATTTAATCCACTCTCTTTTGATTGCAATCATAGCTCGAAACGACAGAGCGGAGACGAGAGCCTTGGAACAGCTGAAGGCACTCACCTCCAATTCCACCAAGTTCATGAAGGAGACACGCTTGATCTTGTCTTCCTCCTATCCCAGATTTATTTCCTATCTACAAGAGCGAGGTCTTACCGATTCAGAGATCAACCATGCCTGCCTCTATGCGTTAGGGCTCAATGGCAAAGACCTGGGGGCTTTCGCTGACACTGCCAATCAATATAATGTCAGCAGCCAAATACGCAAAAAACTTGGCCTGACCCAGCATGACACCAATCTGTCGCTCTACCTGAAGAAGCTACTTAAGGAGACCCGGTGCGCACCTCAGACCCAGGAGGAATCTCAGCCCTGAAATCCTGCACATGGGATAAAAATCCTTCAAAAAAGGTAAAAATCGTTCACATAGGGGGAGGCTCTAAACAAAACGAGGCTCAAAAGTCGTTCACTTAAACTTCACGATTTTTGGGCTCATGCGCAAAAGTCCCTGGCTGACGCTTAGTCAAAGATCACCGCGCAGCGGTAAAAGAATGAAGAAAAATTCGTACCTTTGCGCATGGAAAACAAACCAGCATCAATATACGAGGCAATAGCAAGGCTAATGCTTCCGGAGAACATTCTTGACCCCTTCGAGGTGGTCACGGTGGAAGAGGAGAAACCTGGCATCATCG
>NWBJ01000070.1:53514-113128 GCA_002633115.1 Muribaculaceae bacterium Zag1 | reverse complement strand
ACTTAGAGGCGCGGCCCCTCAGAAGCCACGAGGGATCGCCGAACAGGTCGCGTTGCTGGTTGTGGTTGGTCTCCTTGAACATAGCCGTTTCGTTTTATTCCTCTAAGTTACGAATAATTTGCCAGACTGACAAATATTTTGATTAGCTTTTCTTAACAATTAAAAATGTTTAACACTTTTAAACTTGTTTGACTTTTTAAAGCGGACTCATTTTTCATTTTCTCGATGGCATCGAGGGCGATAGCGCGGGCCTCGGTGTTGGTGGCTACGTAGGCGTCATAGTCGGGGAGGGCTATGAAGGGTGCTCGCTCGAGGGTGGCCATGATGGTGGCGTAGATGTCAGTAAAGCGTATCTTGTGCCCCAGGAATGCGGCTACGGCGATCTCGTTGGCGGCATTGATCACGCAAGCGGTGTTGCCGCCGCGCTCCATGGCGTATTTGGCCAGACCCAGACAGGGAAATTTGTCATAATCGGGCTCCATAAATGTCAGCTCGGCCATATCGGCGATTGAGAGATGGGGCAAGCCGAGGTCGTCGCGGCGAGTTTCGCCGAGGGCGTAGGCTATGGGCAGGCGCATATCCGGGGTGCCGAGCTGGGCCTTGATGGCTCCGTCGACAAATTCTACCATCGAGTGCACAATCGATTGGGGGTGCACCACCGGCTTGACCTCGGCATGAGGCAGGTCAAACAGCCAATGGGCCTCGATCAACTCAAAGGCTTTGTTCATCATCGTGGCGCTGTCGATGGTGATTTTGGCTCCCATGTGCCAGTTGGGGTGCTTGAGGGCATTCTCGACCGTGGCCTTCTCGATATCTTCCTTGCTCCAGGTGCGGAATGGTCCGCCCGAGGCGGTGATGAGCAGACGCTTTACAGCCTCAGGCTTTTCGCCCTGCAGGCATTGGTAGATGGCAGAATGCTCAGAATCAACGGGGTAGATGCGCGATGGGCTGTCTTTGAGCAATTGGTTGATGAGGGCGCCAGCCACCACGAGCGTCTCTTTGTTGGCCAGGGCTATATCCTTGCCGGCGCGGATGGCGGCTATTGTGGGCTCCAAGCCGCTGTATCCCACAGTGGCTGTTACCACGGTGTCGACATCGTCGGCGGCAGCCGCGCTCTTGAGGGCTTCGGCACCGCTGGCAGTCTCTATGCCGAGGGGCGCAAGGGCATTGCGCAGCTGCTCGTATTTGGTGTCATCGGCTATGATAGCGAGCCGAGGCTTGAATTTGCGGCATTGGTCGATTAGGTCTTCGACCTTGCTGCCGGCTGTGAGCACAGTGGCTTGGTATCGCTCGGGCGCTCGACTGATCACATCGAGTGTCTGACGGCCAATTGAGCCGGTAGCTCCCAGCACAGCTATTTTTTTTCGGTTGTTATCTTCCACGTAACAATAAAATGAGTGTATAATTGCAATTACACTGCAAAGTTACGAAAAAAAACCGTAAGCTGAAACGTAAGCACATAAGATTTACGTAAGCACACCACAGATAAAATTTTTTTAAGAAAAAATTATCTTAAAAGACTGATATCTTTGGAGTGCTTACGTAAATCTTACGTGCTTATGTTTTTAGTGCTTACGTTTCAGAATGCGAATTGGAATAGGAAATCAAAGCGGTGGGCCGAGGCGTGGAGGTGGTTGAAGTTGTGGCGGTCGCCGATAATCCACTCTACGCCAGCCTGCAGGCGGTCGGTGGGCTGGTAGTAGAGGTTAATATTGAAATAGCGCCCATACTTGTATTCCGTGCCATCGACGCCGCTGCGCGGATAGTAGCGGAGCTGGCCCACGCTCGCCGATGAAAACACCTGCTTGCTAAAGAAATACTTCAAGCCAACCCAGGCGGCCGCGCTCCAAGGGGCATACATCTTGCCATCCTGGTTGGGGTCGGGAATAAGGTCATAATTGCCAACAACCAGGTCGCCAGTGTGGCTCGAATAGCCCTGACCGCCATTGGCGGTGAAGTAGGCTTGTAGCCTGGGAGTGATATTGAAGATGCCGCTCAGTTGCGCTCCCCAGCCCAGGGCATCTTCGCTTTTGTCCTTGACCAGATCGTGATAACTAAGCATGCGCAGCAAGGCGCCAAGCCTCAGATGCGCTCCGTGGCCAAAAGAAATCTGCCCATATGCGGCCACATCGGGGAGCCAAGGCGAGAGCGAACGAGTCTTGATATTATCCACACCGAGCTGCACCTTTGGGATCTCGAAAGATGCGGCCATCGACCAGCGGCTGTTGAAGGCGTGGAGCCAGCGCACGAGCATGGCAGAGATGTTGGTCGAACCGTTAGCGCCTCCGCCATCAATCATCGGGGGTTCGGCCTCGACATCGCTGAAGGTAGTGGGAGCGTAGCCGACTGTCCAGTCGTTGACGGTGACATAAGCCTGCTTGAGCTTGAAGCCAACATTTTCGTAGCCAGAGAATTGGCCGAAGATATATGCTCCGATATTGTAGCCCTTGATGTTGCGGCCGATGATACGCATGAATATGCCCGTGCCGGCGGGAGTGCCTTTGAAGTCTTTGCGCAGATAGGGGTCCTTGGGCACGGGGATAAGGGATGGTAGGAAAGCGTTGGCTGGCACGGCTCTGTCATAGTCGGCCCAGGCGCGCATCCTGACCATGCCGCCGATGCCCATGGCGAGGCGAGCATCCTTGCTCATGAGCATGAATGTGGGCGAGGTGGGGTCTTGAAAACTGCGGAATTGGTCGACGTAGAATAGTTCGATCATCTCGGCCACGGAGTCGGGGTTGGCGTTGCCCTCGCCGGCGTAGATAATCACATGGTTATGTTTCATGCTCTCAAGGCGCTCCTCATCAGGGGTAAGGGGCGCAGCGGCAAGGGGGCATAGAGCCATTATGGCCATCAATCCAGCCAATATATTTTTCATCATAGTCGAAACGTTTAAGGATAAAACGCCTGAGCTAAGGGAAAAGTTAAGGACCATAAGGACATATAGACCGTAAGGACATAAGAACCATAAGGACATAAGAACCATAAGGACATACGGAGCATAAGGACATAAGAAACGAGCCCTATAATGCGAGCTCGTTTCTTATCGAGTGAGATATTAGTTATCTAACGTATGTCCTTATGTTTCTTATGTCCTTACGGTCTATATGTCCTTACGGTCTACTGTTTCACCAATGTGGCGGTGTAGGGCAGGGCGCTGAGGTCGAGGGTGATGAGGTAGGTGCCAGCCTCCGAGGTCAGGTCGGCTCCGCCGGGAGTCAAGTTGTCGAGCGAACCGCCCAGGTTGATGCCCCAATCATCGTTGGCGCGGAATTTCCAACCGCCGCCATCGAGAGTGATCGTGCCGCTCCAGGTCAGGAAGTCAGCGCTTGGGGTCAGAGCCTCAGAGCCGCTCCAGCCATTGAAGTTGCCAATCACACCGTAAGTGGTAATCTCGGTGGTCGAGTAGGTGAGGGCGTTGAGGTTGGCCTCGCACCAGTAGAGAGCGTCGTTGCTTACCGACAGATTGCCACCTTCTGTAGAGAGGGTGCCTGCAGATGAGCCAGCACCGAAATTGGTGCCATCCCAGTCGGGTTGTGAGGTGAATTTGAATTCGCCCGACAAGTGAGCATAACCCTGATAGTTGACATAGTTGTTGGTGTACAGCATCTGTGATTGAGCTGGTTGCCAATCATTTGAGACTCCTGGGGTGTAGAGATTCTTGATGGCTACAGTGAGGGAGTAGGTGAGGTCGTGGATGTTGGCTTTAAAAATGTAGGGATTGGCGTCAGAGATTACGCCAGGATTGAGGTCATCCTCGACGCCTTCGGTCAGTGTGCCTGACATATCTGCAGCAACCATAGGAGCGTAAGCTGTAGATGCACCTCCATCAACTGTGGTGGCTGGCACAATCAGCCATTGGGTTCCGGCAGCGAGCTCCAGAATGTCAGATGTGAAGACCGGATTCTCATAGGGGTCGTCGCCACCATTAGTCATAGCGCCCAGCACAGTGTAGTTGCCATCGGTGCCGCCTACCAGATAGTAGGTGTCCTCGATGATGTTTTGGAAGGGCAGGATGGAGATTTGGCCTGCGCCATAGTAAACGTTCGGGCCACCGATGCGCACAGTTTCAGTGCCGTTGACGGCATTGGCGATAAAGCGTACATAAGCAGAACCTTGGGTAATTTGGCGGCTCACATACTGGTAGTAGGCAGCATCGAGAGCATCGGTGCCGAGGGTCACAGCGCCAGCCGAGTCGAGGGTGCAAGTGAGTTGCACGGCATTGGAGTAGTCGCTATTCTTGCTCATCTCCATGATGAGTTGGAGCTGGCTGCCCGAGGGGAAGTCGGAGACCACCGAGGTGGCCACTTGGGCGCGGGCGTGGTTGTCGTTGAGGGTCTGCAGGTCGATCACCGATGTGGTCGGCGTCACAGACAGGTCGGCCGAGTCGAAGATCGTCTCCTGCGGATTGGTGACAGGCTGCGAGAGGCTCTCTTCAACGCTTTCGCAGGCGGCAAAACCCAATCCCATGACCGCTATTGCTGAGTATAGAAATATATTTTTCATATCTATGTGTTTTTGAGATTGGTTGCGAGCCTCGGCCACAAAGTGGCCGAGCACAGTAGCCGGCATCCGGCTACATTGTTCGCAACTATTTTTCATTATTCACTTTTCATTATTCACTCTTAGAGTTGGTCGCCTTCGAGGAAAGTAACTTTGAGGGTGTTCATATCAACAATGATGGTCATCTCTCCGCCAGCGAAGTTCGGGAAGTTGAATGAGCCCTTGCCCTTGACGAGAGTCTCGGTGAGAGAGCCGTCATCGCCGAGCTCGTAGTCGAGAGCGGCATCGTCAACTTGGCTGCCATAGCTGTCGGTATCCCAGCCGGTGAGAGCGGTGTAGAAGCGGAACATCGGAGCGGCTGGCATGTCGAATACACCGTAGTAGACTTTCGAGCCGATATTGTCGCTCTTCTCAAAGATGCGCCAGTCGGCCAGGGCATCAGCGTTGGCTTCTGAGGGTTCAGGCCATCCGCAAGGCGAACCAACCAGGTAGATGCAGCCAGGCTGCGGCAGGGCGAAGTAACCCTCGACATGCTTGAGTTCGATCCAGTTGCTCTCGATGTATGATTTGCCATGGGTGCCGAGCTGGGCGGTGGCGCGCACATACACGGGGATGTAACCCGGTTGGGTCCAGTCGTCTTCAGATTCAATGCCACGGAGCACGCACATGCCGGTAGCGACATCGCTGGCCTTAACGCGGATTGTAGCCGAGGTCGGGGTCTGGGGGGCTATGGTATAGGTGTCTCCACCCTCAGTGAGGGCGATTTGGATACCATAGGTGGTGCTGGCTGTGAAGCCATAGTCGGGCTGTGAGCAGGTGAATACCAGAGTGCCATCTTCGGTCAGCTCATAGTATTGGCCGGCCAGGGCCGGTGTGTTGAGCACAAAGGTGGTCGGGGATTGATATTTGGGATCGGTGTCGTCGTTGCAGCTCGTCAGCCCAAGAGCCGCCACAGCCACCGCCATCAATGCATATATCTTTTTCATATAGTTGATTTTTTGATAATTGGGAGTAGGTGACTCGGCCACACAGAGGCCGAGAACAGTAGCCGCCATCCGGCAGGCCCGTTATTCACACTTCACTATTAGCTATTCACTGATTAGTATCCTGGGTTTTGGCCAACAGTGGCAACATACTGATAGGGGATGGCAAATAGCGAGCGGTAGTCTGCGATATTGGCACCCTCGTAGACACCGCCCTTCCAGCTCCAGAGATAGGTCGAGCCGGTGTAGCGACCAAAGCGGATCAGGTCGCTGCGGCGCCAACCCTCAAAGTAGAGCTCGCATTGACGCTCATGCAGGATTACATCGGCGCTCAGAGCCGGAGCAGCCTTCAGGCCTGCGCGCTCACGCACCTTGTTGAGGTAAGCGAGGCCGTCGCAGCTCACACCGCCAGCGTATTCACATTCAGCCAGCATCAGGTAGACGTCGGCAAGACGGAACAGAGGATAATCGGCATTGCAAATTTGCGATGAGCGACCCAGGTTGGCTGTGTTGTCATAGTCGTCCTCGGTGGTGTAGGTGTATTTGACGCACATGTAACCGTCGCTGTCGATGCCATAGTCATCGAGGTTCTCGACGCCGATATTGAATTGGCCTACATACATCAGGTTGCGCTCGTCGCCAGCCTCAAATGCTGAGGACAACTCAGGACGCACTCTCACGCCTGACCATACTGAGTATCCGTCAAATTCGCCTGAATCGGTGAGCTTGCCAGCGCCCAAGCGCACGAGCTCTTTGGGATCAACTGTCTCAACATAGCATCCGGCGGTGAGGTATGTGGTGCCACCCCAGGTCTCATAGCTGCCGACCTCTTGAGGCACAGCCCAGATGATTTCGCCATTGCCTACGTATTTGTCGTTGCTCTCGCAGAAGAGGTATTTGTAGGTAGGACACAGGGTGTTGAGGGTCTTTACGATTTCTTGGCATTGAGCGGCGCATTCAGCATACATAGGGGTGCCTACGTAGACATTAGCGTTGAGATACAGCTTGGCGAGTACGCAGCGGGCAGCTTCCTCTGAGAGGCGGCCGTAGACTTGGTTGGCGGCTTTGCGCAGGTGACCACCATTGATAGTGGCAACCAGGTCGGCCACAACGCCGTCAAACAGCTGCTGGCGGTCGTAGGTGGGAGGCGTGGCGCCGGTCACTGAGTTCTCGGTAATCCAAGGGCCACGGCCGAAGTTGTCAATCATCCACATATAGGCGTAGGCGCGAATCACGCGGGCCTCGGCTTTCATGGCTTCGACCTCGTCCTCGCCGAGATATTCGATAGCGCCATCAGCTTGGGCGATGAATTCCGAGCACATCTTAGCGGTGTAGAATTCGCGCGAGAAAGCTGCATATACCCACTCGTTGTCGTTGAGCCAGGTGTTGAATTTGAGCACGGTGTAACCGGGGTCGTTCCATTTGTTGGAGATGATAGCCTCGTCGGCTGTAATCTCTTGGAGATTCCAGTGGCAGCGGGTGAATGTGCCAGCGCCGGTATCGCTGGTCGAGAGATTGCCTCCGTAGAGGAAGCTGCCATAGAGGCTGGCGAAGAATCCGAGCCACTCGCTCTGAGAGGTGAGCTCAGTCTTTACGTTTGGGTCGGAAGGGTGCTGATTGAGGTCGCCCGAGCAAGCGCCCAGTGTCAACGCCAAGGCCCCCGCGCCCAAGTATATATATTTGTTGAGTTTCATATTGGTTTTTAGTTTTTGGTCTTTAGTGTTTGGAAATAATAGCGAGATTGTTGTATGGTCTTTAGTGGCTGGCTTTTGGAGGCCGTTATTCACTATTCACTATTACTTATTCACTTAAAAAGTTGCTACTAAGCCGAAAGTCACGGTGATTGGGCGGGGATAAACGCTGCTGTCGATGCCCGAGAATACCTCAGGATCAACGCCCTTGTACTTGGTGATCACGAAGGGATTCTGTACGGCGCCGTAGACGCGCAGACGCAGAGCGTTGTTGAGCAGCTTAGGCCAGGTGTAGCCGACGGTGATGTTGTCGCAGCGCAGGAACGAAGCATTCCTTACGAAGTAGTCGCTGCAAATCATCTCGGTGGTACGGGTTTGCTCAAACAGGTACACATTGTTGAGCAGGTTGCTCAATGGCACTGCAGATGTTGACGAGATGAAGCAGTTGTCTTTCTCATTGGCGTTGTACACCCAGTTGCCGATATTGGCGCGGAGAGCGAAGCCGAAGTCCCAATTCTTGTAGTTGAATGTATTCTGCCAGTTGAGGGTTACCTTCGGGTCCTTGCTGTGGTAGATGTACTTGTCGGCATCAGTGATTTCGCCGTCGCCGTTGCGGTCAACGAATACGCCCTCCATCGGGGTGCCGTCTTCGTTGTAGACTTGCTC
Organism: Muribaculaceae bacterium Zag1; assembly: GCA_002633115.1. Classification (GTDB taxonomy): domain Bacteria; phylum Bacteroidota; class Bacteroidia; order Bacteroidales; family Muribaculaceae; genus CAG-873. Next base: position 105,285 of record NWBJ01000070.1, on the reverse strand, counting down.
ATACACATAGTAGGAATAAGCTGCATAGTCCTCGACGTGCTTTTGCACATTCACGCCGTTGCCTACGCCACCAGTGGTAGTGTCAGCGCCATCGGCCAGGCGGGTAATCTTATTCTTGTTCCAAGCTACGTTGAGGCTGCTGGTCCATTGGAAGTCTTTCATCACAATGGGGCGAGTGGTTACGTTAAATTCGATACCGTAGTTCTCCAAGTCGCCGAGGTTGAGGTTGCCAGTGTTGCTGAGGTTAGAACCGGCAGCGAAGTTGGCATAGGTGAGCAGGTCTTTAGTCTTGCGCAGATAGTAGTCGATGCTACCGGCGATGCGGTTGTTGAGGAATGCGAAGTCAACACCGACGTTCCAGGTATGGGTTTCCTCCCATTTCAGGTCGCCATTGTATACACCGGGCACAAATTGATACACGGGGTCGCCAGTGCCAAGGGGGTTAGGATAGCGTTCGCCAAGACTGGTATTCTGGTTGTAGACGGGGAGGTAAGCAAAGTAGTTGCTGCCGAGGTCTTGCTGACCAGTGACGCCGAAGCCGGCACGAATCTTGAGTTCGTTCATGATGGTGCGCACGGGTTTCATAAATTCCTCATCGAGGAGTTTCCAACCGAGAGCTACTGATGGGAATGTACCCCAGCGGTGATCCTTGGAGAAGCGCGAGGTGCCGTCCCAACGGACTGTAGCAGTCAGCAGGTATTTGTCCCAGAATACGAAATTGACGCGGCCGAAGTATGAGAGCAACTGCAGCGGTGCGCTGTAGTGATAGGTCTCAGAACGTTGATATCCATCAAAGCTTTGGCCGGGAGCGTAGACTTGCGATTTGTTCCAACCTTTGTTTTTGAAGCGCTGCCAGCTGTAACCGGCGGTGGCATCAAGGCTCATGAAATCGAAAGTGTGGTTGTAGTTGAGGTAGAAGTCAAGGAGGAGATTGTAGCGGGTCTGATCTTCATATCCCTTGCTGGAATAACCATCGGTGACGAGGTCGCTGGTGTCGCTGGTGTAGTGAGAAGATGACCAAGCTGCTGGGGAGAATGGGTAATTGTAACTTGTGCACTTGCCGTGGCTGTAGTCGTAGCCAAGGTTGAGGTTGGCGCGCAGGTCGCGCAGGAACGGCATCTTGAGGTCAAACTGTATGTTGCCTACCGATTGCCATACGTCAGATTTAGAGCTGTAGTCATCAATCAGAGATTTTGGATTGAGGGCAGCCAAGGTATTGATCGATCCGCCTGGGGTGGTTTCTGTGGCGAGAGCGCCACCGGCGATATAGGTGGTCCAGTTGTTGAACACGTTGTTCATGTGCACTGGTAGCGTTGGGTTGAATCCGATAGCCGAACCCAGCGCACTGGGATTGTTGTATCCGTTGTTGATGTAGGCACCTTTGAAATTAACATTTACGCTCAGCAGGTCGTCAAAGAATGTAGGAGTAAGGTTGATTGATGCGGTGGCGCGGTCCATCTTAGATGTGCGGATGATACCATTGTTGTTGGTGTAGCTGACAGCCACGCGATAGGGGAGGAAGCCTACGGTGCCACCGACCGACAGGTTGTAGTCGCTCGATACCGATGTGCGGAGCACCTCGTCTTGCCAATTGGTGTTGTAGATGGTGCCATTGGCTCCCAGACCCGTAGCTTGGGTGGATTCCGGACCGTAATAGCTATTGATGAAGTTTGCAAATTCGTTGCCATCCATCATGCTCATGGTCTTGCGCGGGGTGTTGATGTAGAGGTTGGCTGAGAAGTTGACCTGTGGCTTGCCGCTCTTGCCTTTCTTGGTGGTGATGATGATCACACCGTTGCTAGCGCGCGATCCGTAGATGGCGGTTGCCGAAGCATCCTTGAGGATGGTCATCGATTCAACGTTGTCAGGAGCGACGAGCGAGAGGGGGTTGGATGAGCCAGTCACAGTGTTGTTGTTGATAGGCACACCGTCGATCACGATCAGAGGGTCGTTGCTGGCAGCGAGCGAGGCGCCACCACGGATGATGATGTTAGCGCCGCCGTTAGGGCTACCGCCATCGGTGGTAACCACCACGCCTGGGCTTGCGCCCACCAGCATGTCTTGTGCTGTAGAGGCGAGGCCGGCCTCGATTTCGTCAGGCTTGATCACAGATACCGAGCCAGTGGCATCTTCTTTCTTAACAGCACCGTAGCCGATGACTACGAGCTCCTCGAGAGCCTTGCTCTGGGTGGAGAGGTGGATGTCGATATTGGTGCGGCCGTCAACTTTGACATATTGCGTCTCATAGCCGACGTAGCTCACTACCAGGGTGGCAGTGGGCTCGCACTCAAGGCGGTATTCACCATCGATGTTGGTGTTGACACCCACCGAGGGGTTGTCTTGCACCGTTATGCTCACGCCAATGGCGGGTTCTCCGTCGGGCTCGTATACGACGCCGCTGACGGTAATTTTCTGCGCTAAGGCCGGAACAGCCGCGAGGATCGCCAAAGTCAAGGCAAGCCACGCTTTCCGACTGACGCGGAGGTACAAATTCTTCATGCTTTGCGGGAGATTTATTGGTTAATATTACTTGATTTTTGGTTAGTGCTTGATCCTTGTTGAGCAAAAGGATACCTCAGAAAGAGGCTCAGGCAGTTGGCTTTTTTCTTTGCATCATTAATTAAGATTATTAGCTTAAAGTTGTTAAGCGGAGGTTGAACTTTTTGGTTACGTATGTCTGTGGTATGTTTAATACTCCTAATAAACACAATAAAAGTCCAAATGGATTAGACTAAATTAAAATTCTTTCACAATTTAACATCTAAAAATATTTGCTAAAGCAAAAATTAATTGCTAATTTGTGGGTTTATTTTACTTGGATATTGGTCGATAATGCCACTAAAATCAACATCGGTGTTGTCTGAAACGTTATAAAATCAAACACGAATTTCGACTATGATTTCGACTATGAGACACATCTTAATAATAATATTAGCATTGGGGATGCTGCTCGAGCCGGTGGGGCTCAGGGCGGAAAAGCCCATCACCATCTATGCCGAGCCCTATTCGATGACCGGGAATTATCCCGACTGGCACCGGCTGTGGATCAACACGGCTGTGCTGGGCGGCGCGTTTATCGGCGCTATGGCCGTATTGGAGACCTTGCCTGAGGGCACCACCAAGTGGAGCACCGCAGAGATTCGCAGCGAATCGATCTGGAAGCGCTGGTACAAGCATGTGATTAAGGAGGGCCCGGAATTTGATGGCGACAACGCCATATTCAACTATGTGCTGCATCCCTATGCCGGGGGCGTGTATTTCATGGCGGCGCGCAGCTGCGGATTCAATTTCTATCGGTCGCTGCTGTATAGCGCGTGTATATCCACTGTATGCTGGGAGTTTGGTATCGAGGGCATTATGGAGCGCCCGAGCTATCAGGATATTTTCATCACCCCGCTGGTGGGGTGTGTGTTGGGCGAGGGTTTTTATCGCATCAAGCGCCATATTGTCGACAATGGGTATGAATTGGCTGGGTCGAGGTTTCTGGGCGGCTTTGTGGCATGGCTGGTCGACCCGGTCAACGAGGCCGTAGGCCTCTTTGCCGGCAATCCGGCCCGCAAATATGCGGGCCAGCTGCGCCTACAGGCTCAGCCCGTCATCACCGCCAGCTCCGCTGGCTTTAGCATCACAGCTACATTTTAGTAATCGTGGCCAAGCGAGCTGTCGTGGCCGAGCGTGATTATCGTGGCTGTCGTGGCTGTCGTGGCTGTCGTGGCTGCTCGTGGCAATCGTGGCCGCTCGTGGCCGCTCGTGGCCGCTCGTGGCAATCGTGATTATCGTGGCTGCTCGAGCGCCATCCGGCAGGGGGCGCCATCCGGCAGGTTTCTATCCGGATGGCGCTCGAGCGGCCACGATTGCCACGATAATCACGAGCGGCCACGATTGTTATCATCTGGCTGATTGTTATCATCGGGCTGATTGTTATCATCTGGCTGATTGTTATCGGCGATTGGCAATTCAGGGGCGATGGGCTCGATTGGGGGCTCGAGGGGCTTTGGGTTGGATTTTTCTTTGGCTTTGGCTTTTTTGCGGGCTGCGGCCTCTTTTTCTTTTTGCTTGCGCTTTTCCTCTTGCTTTTTGAGCTTGGCGATGGCCTCCTTTTCGAGGCGTTTCTGCTCGATGGGATAATAGCGGCAGAATGAGCGCAAGCCACAGGACTCGCATAGCGGTTTGCGAGCCTTGCACACGTATCGGCCATGGAGTATCAGCCAGTGGTGAGCCTTGGGGATGATATCCTCGGGGATGTATTTCATCAGCGTCTCCTCGGTCTGGAGAGGCGTCTTGCTGTCGCGAGTGAGGCCTATGCGCTCAGATACTCGGAACACGTGGGTGTCGACAGCCATAGCCGGCAGCTCGTAGGCCACGGCCAGGATTACATTGGCGGTCTTGCGGCCCACGCCGGGCAGGGTGAGCAGACTGTCGATGTCGCTGGGCACCTCGCCGCCGTAGTCGTCGACGAGCTTGCGGGCCATGCCGAGCAGCGACTTGGTCTTGTTGTTTGGGTATGAGCAGCTCTTGATGTATTCGTAGACTTGCTCAGGAGTGGCCTCGGCGAGTTTCTGGGGCGTGGGGAATGCCTCAAACAGGGCCGGGGTGATCATGTTGACGCGCTTGTCGGTGCATTGCGCCGACAAGATCACAGCCACAATCAGCTGGAATGTGTTCTCGTAATTCAGCTCAGTCTCAGCGATCGGCATCTCCTGCTCAAACCACTCGAGCGTCTTCTCATATCTCTCTTTTCTCGTCATAACTTAAAACGTAAGCACATAAGCTTTACGTAAGCACACTTATTGTGCATTATTAGTTTTGAGGATTCTTAAATCTACTTCGATCAAAGATTCGGGATTTCCTAATTGGACAAAATGAATTTTCTCCATAATTAAGAATTATCCCTTCGTCAATGCCCGTAATTTTTAAATAGTTCACTAGTTGTACCTTATGGGCAGTTATGGTAGCATCACAAGCCTTCATCTCTATGATTACTCTCCCATCAACAATAATGTCTGCTCTGTAGTTACCTACTTTGTGTCCTTTGTAGAATACAGGAAGTTTTACTTGGCTTTGAGCTGATATACCATGGTCGGCTAGTTCTATCATTAAGGCTTCTTCATAGACCTGCTCTTCATAACCGGGTTCGAAGGTATGTCTTATGATCCAAGCACATTCAATGATTTTTGTTACCAATTGTTCTGTTTCCATGTATTTAATTTTACTCCTAATTTAAAAAATATTTTTGGTGTGCTTACGTAAAGCTTACGTGCTTACGTTTATGGGCATCAGAACATGTGGAGGATGCGCTCGGTGCCGAAGAGGCCGAAGAAGGCGGCGGCGAGGCCGCCGAAGAGGGTCACGGCGATGTAGGCGAGCGAGCGCTGCCACAGGCCCTGCTGCAAGAGCTGCATGGCATCAAGCGTAAAAGCCGAATAAGTGGTATATCCGCCAAGGACACCCGTCAAAAGGAACAAAAACCATCTCGGGTCGGCATGCGCATGGGTTAATAGAGACCACAACACGCCGATCAGAAAACAACCAGAAACATTGATAGCTACGGTATAATAGTATGGATTATCATCGAACACGCCGATGTTTTGCACCGCATAGCGGCACATTGCGCCAATGGCTCCGCCAAGACCCACTATGGCGAAATTGCCGATCATCTGTGCGGTCATGGCCATGATCAGTGAGCTGAAGTGAATTCCTCAAGGAAGCGCACATCGTTCTCAGAGAAGAGACGCAGGTCGCTCACCCTGTATTTGAGGTTGGTGATACGCTCAATGCCCATGCCGAGGGCAAAGCCCGTGTACTCCTTGCTGTCGATGCCGCAAGCCTCGAGCACATTGGGGTCGACCATGCCGCAACCGAGGATTTCGACCCAGCCGGTGTGCTTGCAGAAGTTGCAGCCCTTGCCGCCGCACAGGTCGCAGCTGATATCCATCTCGGCCGAAGGCTCGGTGAACGGGAAATAGCTGGGACGCAGGCGAATCTGGGTCTCGGGGCCGAACATCTCTTGTGCGAAATACAGCAGGGTCTGGCGCAGGTCAGAGAATGTCACATTCTTGTCGACATACAGGGCCTCGACCTGATGGAAGAAGCAGTGAGCGCGAGCCGAGATAGCCTCGTTGCGATACACGCGGCCCGGGCAGATGATGCGGATCGGCGGTTGGGCATGCTCCATCACGCGGGTTTGCACCGACGAGGTGTGGGTGCGCAGCAACACATCCGGCTCGCGCTTGATGAAGAAAGTATCCTGCATGTCGCGAGCGGGATGGTCGGGAGCGAAGTTGAGGGCTGAGAACACATGCCAGTCATCCTCAATCTCCGGGCCCTCGGCCACAGTGAAGCCCAGACGGCGGAAAATGTCAATAATTTCTTCTCTTACCAATGACAGAGGATGGCGAGTGCCGAGGCGCCAGGGGGCGGCGGTGCGGGTAAGGTCAAGGCCCTGGGCCGTTGATGAGCCGCTTTCGCACTGCTCGCGCAGGGCATTGATGCGGTCGGTGGCAAGGGTCTTGAGCTCATTGAGGGCTTGGCCGATGGCACGCTTCTGGTCAGCGGACACAGTGCGGAAGTCGTTGAATAGCAGCGCCACTTCGCCTTTTTTGCTAAGATATTTGATACGCAGCGCCTCCACCTCGGCTGGGGTGGAAGCAGTCAGAGCCTCAATCTCGGCTTTGAGTGTATTAATCTTGTCGAGCATTTCGTGTAATCTTTTGTGGTCGGGAGAACGTAAGCACGTAAGCTTTACGTAAGCACAACGTCCCATCGACATATATTCCTTTGATATTTAATCCGCAAATTTACAAAAATTTCTGTATATAATAGTTGTCAAATCTAATGATTTTTTTGACCCAATTCCAAAATCGTTGTAAATTAGTGAGTTAAATAAGCCTTAATGGTCGCTATGGTTGTGCTTACGTAAAACTTACGTGCTTACGTTTTATTCCCAGTCGTCGGTGCGGAAGGGGATGGTGGGCATCTCATTGGCGCCGTAGAGGGTGCCCGGCAGGAAGTCGCGGAAGCAGTAGCGCACGGCTATGGGCTCGGGTACATGGGCGCAGGTGACCACGATTTCATTGGTCTGCCAATTGAGGCGAGCCGAATCAGCCGGGTAGAACTTATGGTCGGCTCCGGCCAGTTCAAATCCCTGTATATCATAGTTGCGGCAGATGCCACGGTCCAGGTCTTGCATCTTGACCCAGGCCTCGCGACCCTTGCGGTGCCAGCTCTCGTAGCGCGGACTGCGATAGGCGATAAAATCCATACCATAAGTCTGATTCAGAGCGGTATATGCCAGACGGTTGCCCCCAGCGCTCTTTTTGCGTGGGTGGATATTGTAGCGCTCATAAGATGGAGTGATGTCGTTGAGGCACACCATGTGGCTATAGGGAATCAATTCTTGGGCCTTGAACTGGGCCTCGCGCAGACGCGCCCCCGAGGCGTAGTCGCCGCTCTCATAGTCGTATGGGGCTATCTCGCAGTAGTAGAATGGCATCTTCTTGTTGCCCCACAGGCCACGCCAATGCTCGACCATCTGCGCCAAGCGCTGAGCGTAGACATCATGCTTGCCCACGTTGCTGCATCCCTGGTACCAAATTATGCCCTTGATGGTATATGGCGCGATAGGCGAGAGCATGCCATTGTACATCAGCAGAGGCTGGAGATATTCGGTCATGTTTGCCACATCCTTCTCGTCGAGACTCTCGTCCGGGTAGCTCTCGAGGNNTCTCGAGGATATGCCTTGGCAGCCAGCTCTCGACGCGCGAACCGCCGTAGGCGCATGTGATGATGCCGATTGGCACCTGCAGGGCTCCGTGGAGCGACTTGGCGAAATACCAAGCCGTAGCGCTAAACTCTTGCACATCCCTCAGGTCGCGAGTTCCGGCCCAATGGCCGTTGGCATCCTCGATGGGGGTCCACTCCTTGCGCTTAGGCACAGTGTAGAATCGGATGCCCTTGATGTCGGAGGCGGCAATGGCCTCATCGAGGCCACCCTCGACGCAGCAGCCGTCAAATCCCTTGAGGGGCATCTCCATGTTGCTCTGGCCCGAGGCGAGCCACACCTCGCCGATCAGCACATTGCGAATCATCAGGTTTTGGGTCTCATTCTCGGTGAATATGATGTTTTGGGGATTGAACGAGCCTTTGGGGGTCTGCACGGTGAGGGCCCAGTTGCCATCTTTGTCGGCCAGGGTCGAGTAGGGAGCGTCGCTCCACGACACGCGAGCCTTGACCAGGGCGTCGGGCTCGGCAGTGCCCCAAAGTTTCACCTCGGTCTGCTGTTGCAGCACCATCCCGTCAGAAAACAGCGAATTGGGCCGGAGTGTAGCATTCAAGCCAAGCATAGATGTAAGAAATATTAGCAGTAAGAAATGACGCATGGGGATAGGGATAATGTATAAAGGATAAGTGATAAGGTGGAGGCTGAAAACGTAAGCACGTAAGCTTTACGTAAGCACACTCAGAAGGGAAATTTTTTATTTTGTTTGATTAAAATCATCTTAGGTGTGCTTACGTAAAGCTTACGTGCTTACGTTTCGAGTGGGTTAGCCGCCGAAGTTGTCGTAGTGGATGTTCTCGGGGTCGACGCCGAGGCTGTCGAGCATCTGGTTGACGGCGGCGCTCATCGGGCCGGGCCCGCACATATAGTACTCGATATCCTCAGGCGCATCGTGGTCCTTGAGGTAGGTGTTGTAAATCACTTGGTGCACAAATCCCGGGGTGTACTTCACGCCAGCGGCATCGGCTGCCGGGTCGGGACGGTCGAGAGCCAAGTGGAAGTGGAAATTGGGGAACTCCTTCTCAATAGCCAAGAAGTCGTCGAGATAGAACACCTCGTTGAGGGCGCGGGCACCGTAGAAGTAGTGCATTTCGCGGTCGGTGCACTTGAGGGTCTTGGTCATGTGCATGATCTGGGAGCGCAGAGGAGCCATGCCGGCGCCACCGCCAATCCACATCATCTCCTTCTTGCTGTCGAGGATAAGGTGGAAGTCTCCGTAAGGGCCGCTCATCATCACCTTGTCGCCCGGCTTGAGCGAGAAGATGTAGCTCGAGGTGATACCCGGCATCACATCCTGGAATCCAACCTGGGGCTTCGGCTTGAACGGCGGCGTAGCGATACGCACGGTGAGCATGAAGCGGTCGCCCTCGGCCGGGTAGTTGGCCATCGAGTAGGCGCGCAGCGTGGTCTCATCGTTGCGGCACTTGAGCGAGAACAGGCCGAATTTCTCCCAAGCGGGCAGATACTCGGGGCCGATGAGGGCCTTGTCGATGTCCTTGTCGTAGTCCATCGAATAAGGCGGAATCTTGATCTGGGCATAGGAGCCGGGCAGGAAGTCCATGTGCTCGCCCGGGGGCAGCTGTACGATAAACTCCTTGATAAATGTGGCCACATTCTTGTTTGAGATGACCTCGCACTCCCACTCGCGCACGTCGAGCACCGATGCGGGCACGCCAATCTTCATGTCGCCCTTGACCTTGACTTGGCAGCCGAGGCGCCAATGGTCTTGCACTTGCTTGCGGCTGAAATGCACAGTCTCGGTGGGGAGGATCTCGCCTCCGCCCTCAAACACTTGCACCTTGCACTGTCCGCACGAGCCCTTGCCGCCGCAGGCGCTGGGCAGGAACACATTCTTGTCGGCCAGGGCCGAGAGCAGACTCTTGCCTGACTCGACCTTGATGTCGGTGTCGCCATTGACATTGATGGTGACATCGCCGCTCTGTACCAGGTAATGCTTGGCTATCAGCAATATAGCCACTAATAGCAGGGTGATGAGCAAGAAAATGCCCACACCGGTGAGCACGGTGCGAGAAAGCACCGAGGCCAGCAGATAAGCTTGTATGTAGTTGATTGCCATCGCTTATAATTTTATACCTAAGAAACTCATGAAAGCTATGCCCATCAAGGCAGTGACAATAAAAGTAATGCCAATGCCGCGCAGGGGCTTGGGGATGTCGCTGTAAGTGGCGAGGCGCTCGCGTATGGCAGCCACGGCAGTGATAGCCAGGAGCCAGCCGATACCCCAGCCGCCACCGGCGCATACGGCGGTGACAATCGACGGGAAGTCGCGCTGCTGCATGAAGAGCGAACCGCCGAGGATGGCGCAGTTTACAGCAATCAGGGGCAGGAAGATGCCGAGCGAGGCATAAAGCGAGGGACTGTATTTCTCGACCACCATCTCGACGAGCTGGGTCATCGAGGCAATCACAGCGATAAACATGATGAGCGAGAGGAAGCTGAGGTCGACATCGGCATAGTCGGGGCTAAGCCAGGTGAGGGCGCCAGCCTTGAGCACATAGTTCTGCAGCAAGTAGTTGATGGGCAGGGTGATCACCAACATGAAAGTCACGGCAACGCCAAGTCCGAAGGCAGTCTTGACATTCTTGGAAACGGCCAAGAATGAGCACATGCCCAGGAAGTAGGCAAACACCATGTTGTCGACAAAAATCGACCGTATGAATAAATTGAAATTTTCCATATAATCTGTGAATTAGGAGAGTAATAGCTATTTTTTTTCGAGGCCGCTCGAGGTAATCGAGATTATTGAGGCCGAGCGACTAATCGAGAAAATCGATGGGAATCGAGGCCATTACTCATTTTTCATTTTTCATTTTTCATCACGGTTCTTGCAGGTCTTTGTTGTATGAGCGTTGTACCCAGATGATGCAGGCCACCACGATGAGGGCCATCGGGGGCAGGATCATCAGGCCGTTGTTGGCGTAGCCGTGGTCATAGCACCATTGCGGAATGATTTGGTATCCGAGCAGAGTGCCGCTGCCGAGCAGCTCGCGGAAGAAACCGGTAATCACCAATATGATAGTGTAACCGATGCCGTTGCCGATGCCGTCGAGGAATGCCGGCCAAGGCTTATTGCCCATGGCGAAAGCTTCGAGGCGACCCATCAGGATACAGTTGGTGATGATCAGGCCGATAAACACAGACAGCTGTACGCTCACATCGTAGGCGAAAGCCTTGAGCACCTGGCTGACGATGACCACCAAGCCGGCCACAACCACAAGCTGCACGATGATGCGGATGTTGGTAGGGATGGTGTTGCGCAAGAGTGAGATGATCACGTTGGCAAATGCCAACACGGCGATCACCGAAATGCCCATCACGATGGCGGGCGCGAGCTTGGCAGTGACAGCGAGCACCGAGCAGATACCCAGCACCTGCACTACCACAGGATTGTTCTTTGAGAAAGGATTGAACAAGACGTCCTTGTAGTTTATTTTCTCTGCCATGGCTTCAATTGTTTGAGAGTGAGTTGAGGAATGCTTGGTAGGGAGCTATGCAATTGTCGATCATAGCACCCACGCCCTTGCTGGTGATAGTGCCGCCCGAGATGCCATCGACATAGTCGGCGTCGGGGTTGGCTGGCTTCTGCCCGGCCTTGACCACCTCGATGGGATGGAACTGGCCGTTCTTGAACATGTGGAGGTTTGAGTTGAACTGGTCGCAGAAGATCGGTTTCTCGATCTCGGCGCCGAGGCCCGGGGTCTCGCCCTCATGTCCGAAGTATGCTCCGTAGAGTGTAGAGCCGTCGGAATCGACCGACAGGTAGCCCCAAATCGGGCCCCACAGGCCAGAGCCGTAGGCAGGCAGGATATACTTGACTGAACCGTCGGCGAGGGTGCACACATACACCGGGAGTTCCCTCTTGGCCGGGTCTGAGATTTTGCTTTGCTCCTCGACATTGATTGAGAATGCGTCGGTGCCGATCTGCTGGCCCTCAGAGTTGACCACCAGCTGAGCGGTGATGTATTTCTCAAAGTCGGGTATGATCTGGCTCTTGTCGGGGGTGATATGCACCGAGGCCAAGATTTGACGCATCTTGTCGGCGTTGACATTTGCGGTCTGGCGCTCCTTGAGGCCCATCGAGATGAAGGCCAAGGCTGTGCCCACCACTGCCACAAGCACTATTATATATATAATGGTGTAGACATTGCTTTGCTTATTCATGGCTCAGGCGGTTTTAGCGGTTGCACGTTTCAGGCGGCGGCGTATGTTGGATTGCACCACACAGTAGTCGATCAGCGCAGCGAAGGCGTTCATCAGCAGCACTGCCAGCATGGCTCCCTCGGGGTAGCCATTGTTGTAGGTGCGGATGAGCACGGCGATCACGCCAATCAAGAAGCCATAGATATATTTGCCAGTCTCGGTGCGAGCGGCGGTCACCGGGTCGGTAGCCATAAACACCACGGCGAAGGCGAAGCCGCCGTAGAGCAGCTGCTCCCAACCGTTGAGATAGCTGGCGGGGTAGGTAGGAGTTTGGCACCAGTAGGCGATCCAGCCCATCAGCAAGCCGCCGGCCACTGCCGACAGCATGATTCTCCACGAACCGATGCCGGTGAGCAGCAGGATGAGGGCGCCGACGCAGATGCAGAGCACCGAGGTCTCGCCAAACGAGCCGGGAATCAGGCCCAGGAAGGCGTCCCACCAGCTGAGGGCGTAGCCGCCGATGCCGGTCAGGTCGAGGTTGCCGCCAGTGCTGGTAGCAATCTGTCCCAGCGGGGTAGCGCATGAGAAGCCGTCGGACACTGTCGGGCCGAAGCCGAGCATCTTGCCAGTGGCAACGAATACATGGTCGCCCGACATCTTGGCCGGGTAGGCGAAGAATAGGAATGCGCGGGTGATAAGGGCAACGTTGAACACGTTGTAGCCCGTGCCGCCGAATACCTCCTTGGCGAAAATCACGGCGAAGGCCACAGCCACGGCAAGCATCCAGTTGGGGGTCTCAACCGGGCAAATCATCGGCACCAAGATGCCAGTCACGAGGAAACCCTCTTGGATCTCCTCTTTTTTGATTTGTGCCACGATAAACTCGATGCCGAGACCCACCACGTAGGCCACAATCACTTTGGGCAGGATGGCGAGGAAGCCGTAGAGCATCAGGCTCCAGAATGGGAACGAGGTCTCGCCGGCGGCCAGCCAGTGCTGGTAGCCGGTATTGTACATGCCGAAGAAGAAGCATGGCATCAGCGCCAGCACCACGATGATCATCGTGCGCTTTGAGTCGATGCTGTCGTGGACTTGCACTCCGCCAGAGGGCTTAGCCGTCTCGTTGGGAGTGAAGAGAAAGGTGTCAAAGCCGTCGTAGACCGATTTCAGGGAGTGGAGCTTGCCACCCTCCTCAAATTGCGGCTTGATACGATCGAGCGATCTCTTTAAAAACTTCACGATTATTATGTTAAGGGTTAAAATTTAAATGAATAATGAATAATGAAAAATGAATAATGAAGAATAAAAAATGACTACTGAGGGGATTTTTCATTTTTCATTTTTAACTTTTCATTTTTTTTCATTGGTTTATTCCAGTTCCTTGCGCAGGTAGTCGAGACCGTCGCGCACGATTTGCTGCAGTGGGATCTTGCTGGTGTCGGCCCATTCGGCCAGGGCGAAGTCCTCGGGAGCCACCTCGTAGATGCCGAGTTTCTCCATCTGGTCGATGTCCTTGGCCAGGATGGCCTTGATCAGATACTCGGCCATGATGTCCATGGGGATCATCTTGTCGTATTGGCCCGACATGATCATGGCGCGGCGTCCGCCCAGGATGCGGGCATCCGGCTTGAAGAGCTTTTTGCCGAAGCTCAGGAACGAATGGCTGGCGCTCATCTTGTTGGGCGAGAGCGAAGCCCAGCCCATAAACTCGTCGGCATCGTCGCCTTCGGGGATGATGGTGACCTGGCGGTAGGGGAAGCGCAGGAAAGAGTCCTCCTTTTCGGCCACGCCGGTGAGCACGTTGCCCGAGATGATGCGCACATGCTTGTCGTCTCCGGGCAGTTCGCCCTTGAGCAGTTCGGCCAGGGCTACGCCCTCAGTGGTCAATACCATGCAGGGGTCTTTGGCCTCAGAGCCGGTGATAGCCACGTTGGCGGTGGTGTCGACTTGGCCGGTGAGCACCAGGGAGCCGATCTTGGCCATTGTCACCACGTCGAGGCCCCATACGGTCTCGCCCTTGTTGACCGGAGCGATGTTGGCGATTTGCACGCCCACGTTGCCCACAGGGTGCTTGCCCTGGGCCTTGACCATCTGGGCCCCGGCGATGTCGCCGAGCGTCCAGTCAGCGCCCACGGTGACGTAGACCTTGCCATCGGTGACTAGGCTCAGCAGCTTGGCGGCAGCGGCGAGCTCCTTGCTCTTGCCTTGCACCAGAGATGCGAGGCTCGGGGCGAGGGGAGCGCTATCGATGGCGGTGACAAATATGTCGCGCGGCACGCGGTCGGGGCGCGGCACGATGTCGTAAGGGCGCTGGCGCATGCGAGCCAGCATGCCCGAGGCGCAGAGCAGGCTCAGGGCCGAGGCTCGGTCGGTGGCCTTGGTGTCAAAAGCCTGGGGCTTGTCGGCTGCCACCTCCACCACCACGCGCTCGATCTTGCGGCGCGCGCCGCGCACGACGCTCTTGACGGTGCCGGCGGCCGGCGAGGCCACCTTGAGGTACTCAAATGCTTTATCGCGCAGCAGGGCTTGGCCGCGCATCACCTGGTCGCCCTCCTTGACCTCGAGCTTAGGAGAGAGCCCCGGAAAGTCATCGGGCACTATGGCCACCACCCGGGCAGCCACAGCGCGGGGCTTGGACCCCGGAGGCACGGCTCCGGCAAGCCTCAAATCGAAACCCTTCTTGAGATTGATTTCCATAATAATTGCTATACTTATTTATAAGCGCAAAATTACAAAAAATATTTTAAGAAAAGCTCATTAATCTTGAAAGAAAAATAGGGGTAGCAAATAATTTTCTGACAAATAACTAATGGACGGTCTGAAAAAGTAGCATTTGTTAAGATAAATGCTCAAAACTTTAGGAAAAAGCGGTGGATAAGGCCTAAAAAAGCATATATTGAACGGTCAAAGCGAAATTTGCTCAATTTTTTTTTGGTGGTAAAAAAATTATTTGATAATTTTGCACATAGGTTTTGGGAAGCAACCAATACCACTGAAACGAAAGCCGTCACAAAATGGCGTAAAATGCAACAATTCGCAAACGCGAACCCCAATACCAGCGCCCTCGGGCGCCAACAACAGTGCCGTGAATTTTTAACCAATACATATCAATAAACTAAATTATTAATCAAGTTTTTCAAAAAATGGAAGCTCAAAAGCCCGCAACCGCACAGCCCGCTACCAAGCAGGCTAAGCCCGCAAACCAAAAAAGCAATGCCCCTGGCATCAAGAACGCCTTCTGGGTGATCGTCGTATGCTGCATCATCGCCGTATGCCTCTTCATCTTCTGGTTCGGCCACCCCATGCACTTCGAGGACGGACATCCCGTGGACCTCTGGGGAACCATCTACAAGGGCGGATTCATCGTGCCTATCCTCCAGACCCTCTTCCTGACTGTGATCGTCATCTCGTTCGAGCGCTGGTTCGCTCTCTCAGGTGCTAAAGGCAAAGGCTCTATCACCAAGTTCGTGGCCGCCGTCAAGGCTTGCCTCCTCAAGAATGACATCGCAGGTGCTCAGAAGCTCTGCGCTCAGCAGAAAGGCTCAGTAGCCGCTGTCGTTTCAGCCGCTCTCGCTCGCTACGAGGAAATGGACCGCAACACCGTTCTCACCAAGGAGCAGAAGATCGCTACCATCCAGAAGGAAGTTGAAGAAGCTACCGCACTGGAGATGCCCGCTCTGCAGCAGAACCTCCCCATCGTTGCTACCCTCACCACTCTCGGTACCCTCGTTGGTCTTCTCGGTACTGTGATGGGTATGATCAAGTCGTTCCAGGCTCTGGCTCAATCAGGTGCTCCTGACTCAACCGAACTCTCGACTGGTATCTCCGAGGCTCTTATCAACACCGCCTTCGGTATCGCCACCGGTGCATTCGCTGTAATCAGCTACAACTACTACTCCAACAAGATCGATACCCTCACCTACGCTATCGACGAAATCGGTTTCTCGATCGTACAAACCTTCGCCGCAACTCACTAATCCCTGATTATCCGAGTTTACAACCATCTAATAATAAACTAAGGTAATATGGGAAAAGTAAAAATTAAAAAGAAGAGTACCTTTATCGACATGACCGCCATGTCGGACGTGACTGTTCTTTTGCTTACTTTCTTCATGTTGACTTCAACCTTCTTGCAGAAGGAGCCTACCATCGTCTACACCCCCTCGTCGGTGTCTGAAGAGAAGGTGCCCGTCTCCAATCTGGTGACCATCCTGATCTCATCGGCTGACAAAGGCAAGGTGCCCGAAGGCAAAGACGCTACTGAAGCTGAAGGTAAAATCTTCATCTCCTTCTCGGGCGGTATGGACTCGACCCAGGTCGCTCCCGTGATCCGAGGCAAAATGCTCGATGAGGCCCTGAAGGTTTACAACGCTCAAGCTAAGGACAGCAAAAAGATCGCTCTGACCGACGCGCAGAAAAAGGTATTCCAAGAGACTAACATGTTGGGTACATCGTTCGAGTACCTCCCCGAACTCCTGAGCAAGTCGCTCACCGAGATCGACAAGGAGCAAGGCGACATGTACAACCCCAACACTGGTATTCCAATCGACGGCAACAAAGACAAGAACGGCCACCTCAACGATTTCCAAATCTGGTGCCGCGCTATCTACACCGTATCCAAAGAACTGCATGACAATATGGCCACCGACATGGGACTCACCGTCGACGAGGCCAAGACTCTGGGTGACCTCTACAACGCCATCACCAAAGACGGTACTGGCATCGCCATCAAGGCTGACAAGGACACCCCCTTCACCACCGTGGAGACTGTCTTCGACAATCTGCAGACTATGTCGCTCAACAAATTCTCACTGATGACCGCTCTCACCTCGGAAGAGGAGGCAGCACCGGCTAAACATTAACGACCATGGCAGAAGTACAAGAACACGACAGCGGCAAAAAGAAAAAAGGCGCGCAGAAAAAGATGACCATCCGCGTGGACTTTACCCCCATGGTGGATATGAACATGCTTCTGATCACATTCTTCATGCTCTGTACGACTATGATCAAGTCGCAGACTCTGCAACTCACCCTCCCTACCAATGAGAAGGTGCAGAAAGAGCAGCAAAACCAGGCGAAGAAATCTGAGGCACTTACGCTCATCCTCGACACGGAATATACGGACAATAACCTCCCGAAAACCGATGAGGCCACAGGCAAGACCGTGCACAATGTGTACTGGTTCGCCGGACTTCCCGACACCACTTTCCAGACCAACCTACTCGCCAAGGAATCGTTCATGGGCGACACCAAGGAGAACGGTGTGAAGGTGCAACAGGGTATCCGCAAAATCCTCCGCGAGCAGAACAAGGACGTAATGACCAACTACGACGAACTGAAGGCTCAATGGAAGAACCGCGAAATCTCCAAGGAGACATTCGACTCATTGGCAAAGAAAAACGCAGCTGACTCCACCCTTACTCGTCCCGTTGTGATCATCAAGCCGGGTCCCAACACGACCTACGAGGCCCTGATCAATGCTCTCGATGAGATGCAAATCAACCAGATCGCACGTTACAGCATCCAGCTGCCTACTCACACTGACACCCTCCTGCTTGAAAACTATCAGCAGCGCACTGGCGAGACTGTTATCCGACCCACTGTACGTAAAAGTGTAGTCTACTAATTTTCTAACCTTATTAATGTAAGTAAGATTATGGCAAAAGACGTAGATCTTTCATCAAAAGAGTGGCTCGATATAGTCTTTGATGGCAAAAACAAGGACTTTGGCGCATACGAAATGCGCGCAACAGCAACCTCGCGCCACAACAAAGCCGTTATCATCGTGCTTTGCGCCCTCGCTGTGATTCTGGCTCTCCTTATCCTCTCAGTCAATGGTGTCTTCACCAAAGCTGAAGACGACAGCGACGCCGCTGCAGCCGTTCAGGAGAACGTGCAGCTCTACGATCCCGAGGAGGAAGTAGAGGAGGAAGAAGAAATGGAATACATCGCTCCTCCAGAGCCTGAAGAGGTAATGGTTAAGGAAGAGGTGGCAAACCAGATCCAGAATACAATTATCGACATCGTTGAAGACGAACAAGTAGTCAACGAGGTAAAGACCCAGGAAGAACTCCGCGACGACAACCGTATGATCGGTGGCAAGGACATCTCTGACGGTGTGGACGACCTCACCAAGAACGTCATCACCCAAGAGGTTATCGTAGTGGAAGAGAAACCGAAGGAAGACAACATCGTTTACACCACTGCTAATGTGCAGCAGCAACCTGAGTTCCCCGGCGGCGAGGCAGCCATGTACAAATGGCTCTCAGACCACATCCAATATCCGGCTACCGCAGCCGAAGAGGGTGTTTCGGGCAAGGTGATCGTTGAGTTCATCGTATCGAAGACCGGCGACATCGAGAACGTTAAGGCTCTCCGCGGTCCGCACAAGGCTCTCGAGGCCGAGGCAATCCGCGTGGTGAAGTCGATGCCTAAGTGGAATCCCGGACGTAACAACGGCCAGCCCGTGAAGGTTACCTTCGTACTTCCTGTGACATTCAAGCTCCAGAAATAATTCTTAGCTTTTGAATTCCATATCCAATGCCAAGGGGGGCGCCGCCAGGCGCCCCCTTTTTCTATAATGAAAAATGAAGAATGAAGAATCCTCAAATAATTCTTCATTTTTCATTCTTCATTATTCATTTCTCATTAAAAGGGCGCTTCCTGTCACAGGGAGCGCCCTTAAACTAACTATGTAATTGAACAGACGTGTCTTTTTAGTGAAAAGTGAATAGTGATAGCCGTTATTCACTATTCACTATTACTTGTTACTTCAATCGGCGTCGAGGATGCAGATTGCTACGCGGTTCCAGCTCTCTTCCTTGAACATGTGGCCGATGCCTTCGCCTTCAGCAGTGATGCGGCTTGCGGGGATCTTGTACTTGTTGATAAGGAGAGTCTTGACGGCTTCAGCGCGGTTCTTGGCGAGCTTGATGTTGAAGTCGAGGTTACCGTCTTGTGAAGCATAACCCTTGATGAGCACGGTGCTCTCAGGATGATTCTTCATGTAGTTGGCAATCATCTCTACGTTAGGCATTTGGTCGGCAGATACGGTGTGTTTGCCAAGGCCGAAGTACACGTAGCGGACGCTTTCGAGAGTATTGGTGGTGTTGGTGATCACCTCAGGTTCGCGGCTCTGGCAAGCAGCGAGCTCTTGAGCCAGACGGTCGGCGCGAGCGCCCTGAGCCTGTGCGGAATTGTTAGCCTCGGCGAGAGCTCCACGCAGTTCGTTGACGCGGTTGTTAAGAGCAGCGACTTCGCCACTGAGGTCGGGCGGGCAGGTGATGCAGTGGGTGCGAGCACCGAAGTGGTACATCACAGCAAGCGAGAGGTTGAACGAAGCGCAGTTGCTGTTGTACGAAACTGAGCTTTGTTTTGTGCGGGCGTCACTCATGTCCCAGGTGATTGATGGGCGCAGCGAGAGAGTCCAGGTTCGGTCGAAGTTGTAGTCGATGTTGAGGCCAGTCTTGGTTGCAAAGTAGTTCCAGTCGGGCTGCTGCGAGCTGGGCCAGAATTCATGACCCCAACCAGCGCCGAGCACAGCGTCGACATTCAGGTTGGCGAGGCCGCATCTGAAGCCTTGGAATAAGCGCGAGATGCTGAATGTGCCATAGACGCCCAGATATTGGCCGTCGATCGAGTTTCTGGATGACACATAGTTGTACCAGCTGCTGGTGTTAACGCTCCAGCTTCCTTCCACTCCCAAACCGAAATAGTAGCTGATTTGCTTGTGGACATCGAAGCCGAAGGTGCCTCTCATGCTTCCAAAGAAGCTATGATTTCCTACAGTGCGGCCACCATTGAGCGGTGTGGTTACGCCACCCGTTACACCTATTGCCCAGTCATTAGCGAGCGAAGTAGGCTCAACTCCGGTTTGTGCATTTGCTGCGAGGGCTCCACAAGCCAAAGCAGCGATGAGTAAATGGCTTTTCATAAATAAGATAGTTTTTGGTTATGTTTGTATTAGTGAAACGAATCAAATAAAGAAAGGTTTTATCTGTACAGTTTGGTTTGTCGGCACAATTGACCAATTAACATTTGCAACATTGATTTTTTAACATAATCACAATAAGTAATGGGTCAATTAGAAGATAAATCTGGAGGTCGCCCGGATGGCTACCCCGTAGGGGTTATTTCATCTAGCTATGGCCCCATACCCCTCCCCCTCCTACCCCGTAGGGGTTGTTTCACTAACATTCTGAGCACTAGAATGAAACAACCCCTACGGGGTAGCCATCCGGGTGTTAACCTGTATACTAGATGAAACAACCCCTACGGGGTAGCCATCCGGGTACATCTGAGAATGAAGCTTAATTGAGCCCTTACTTAGTATTTTTAATAACTATGGATTGTACCGAAATATATACAGGGATTCAAAACCACGGAAACCACGGATTACACGGATTCCATCCGGATAGTATCCGTGTAATCCGTGTAATCCGTGGTTTTGAGGAGGAATAAGTGGGGATAATTACAAAATAATGCCAAACGGCCGAGGTTGACATTTCTATGTCGAAAATAATTCGTAACTTTACGCCGTATATTTCTATGGCTACAACAAAAAAGCAAAATAAAAAGACAACCCCGGTATGGCGCCTGCTGCGCGCCATGTTTCTTGGGGTGGGACTGCTCTGCGCTGGCATAGTGCTCTGGGCCTTGTCGCGCCCGACGGTGCCGACAGTCGAGACTCTTGAGGAGCCGGCTCCACAGCAGCCGTGCACGATAGCTTACCTGTTTGAAGACGTTCCCAATACCTACGAGGCGCGCCTTGCCGAGATGCCCGACCAAGGGTGTGTCAAGCTCAAGGTCAGAGCTATCGGCGGAGGCCTCAACAAGGCATTTAACGACAGCAACCATGTGCAGCTACAGGCAGCCCGCGCCCTGGGCATCGCTCCCATCAATGGAGTGTGGGACGCTTGGCATCTGCGCCGCCCGATTGTGGAGATAGCTTCCTGCCCCGAGTATTATGTCGATACCCTCACTCACTCGTATCCCTATCTCGTGCCAGAGGCCGCTCAGCTGCTCACCGAGATCGGACGCCGCTTCAACCGCGCCCTGATGGAGCGCGGCGGAGGCAATTATCGCATCAAGGTGACCAGCGTGACGCGCACACCGCTCACTGTGGGGCAGCTGAGGCGCATCAACCGCAATGCCACCCAGGAATCATGCCACCAGTATGGCACGACCTTCGACATCAGTTATCTCAAGTTTATTTGCAATGACTCGACTGGAGTGCGCCGCAACCAGGAAGACCTGAAAAATCTGCTGGCCGAGGTGCTCTACGACCTGCGCAGCGATGGCCGCTGCTATGTCAAGCACGAGCGCAAGCAATCGTGCTTCCATATCACGGCAAGGTGATAAGTCAAAAGTCAAAAGTCAAAAGTCAAAAGTGATAAGTGATAAGTCAAAAGTCAAAAGTCAAAAGTAAGCTGGTTCGCTCCCTCTCAAATAGATGAAGACCCTCCTTAAAATAGTATTCTGGACAGTGATGGCGATCGCGCTGATTGTCATCGGTTCGCTCTTGGCCACTGTCAAGCTGCTCAAGCCCCAGCGCCTCACGCCGGTGGTTGAGACAGTAGCCAACAAGATGCTCAACGCCGATGTCACCATCGGGCGCGTTGAGCTGAATCTGCAGCACACCTTCCCATTTCTCAACCTCACGGTCGACAGTCTGGTTGTGGTCAGCCGCGACATCGCGCAGCTACCCAAAGAGGCCCGAGACACTCTGCCCGTCTGGGCCGATACCTTGGCATCGGTAGGCAAGTTCAAGGGTGGCATCAATCTGGCTGCTCTCTCCAAAGGTACCATCGTCCTCAACGACGTGGAGATTTCGGCCCTCCAGGCCAACTTGGTGATAGTCAACGACCATCTCACCAATTTTGACATCTACAAAACCGAAGACACCGACACCACGGCCATAGAGATGCCCGACATACGCATCCGCAGCTTCAAACTCACCGACCCGCGCCCCATCCGCTATGCCGACCTCTCGACCGGCATGAAGATTGAGGCTCGCCTCGACAGCGCCGACCTATTTGAAAAAGGCGAAGAGCCCACCGTGGCCCCGGCCTACAAGATAATCATCGACAGCAATGTGGCTTCGCCGATGTTAGATATGATAGGGCAGTCGTCAATGCCTATTGCTATCAACGGCACCCTCGACTGGAAGCACGACCGGCCCTCACAGCTCGGCCTTACCAACTTCAACTTTGCCGCCAGTGTGCTCAGGGGGCGCTTCTCGGCGTGGCTCGATTTCACCGACCAGTTGCTGATCGAATCGCTTGAGGGCGAGGTAGGCCCATTGGCTATCGCCGAGGTGCTTGAGACCCTTCCCGATTCGGTGAAGCGCAGTTATAGCATCCCCTCGGGCATCAAGACAAATGCCGAGGTAGGAATGACATTCCGCTTGGACAAGCCTTACGATATGGCATCGGATATGATACCCTACGGAGTGCTGACCATCGACATACCCGAGAGCCAATTCAAATGGCAGCAGGTAGACCTGCGCAAAATCATACTTGGCACCACCATCACCCTGGCTGGGTCAGACCTCAACGCCGCAAAGGTCGAGATTAACAAGCTCGTAATCGGAGGTCCCGCTACCACCATCGATGTCAAGGGCAATCTGGCCTATTTGCTCTCTGACCCCTATTTCAACGGCACGGTCGATGCCCGCATCATTCTCACTCGCCTTCCGGCTCAGCTCAAAGCCCTGCTTGGCGGAGCCCAGACCACCGGCACCATCACTATGGACACTCGCATACGCGGGCGCCAGTCGATGCTCTCGCGCGAGAATTTCCACAAGCTCAAGGTGGATGGCAAGGTCAACGCCCTCAATCTGTATTACCTATCGCCCGACACCCTGACCATGCTGTATGCCCACAAGGCCGAACTCAATTTCGGCACCAGCCGATCGATTGACACCCAGCGCGGCCAGCTCGACAGTCTGCTTACCGCCTCGGTGGCTATTGACAGCGCCAAGCTGTTGGTGTCGGATATCGATGTCAACCTCAAGAACTTCAAGATTGGTGTGGGTTCGCTCAATAAGGCCAACAGCAGCGACACCACGGCTATCATACCCTTTGGCGGCAAGGTGAATATCGGTCACTTGTCGCTATTGGCTCGCGAGGATTCCTCTGGGGCGCGCATACGCAATCTCAGCGGTACGGTGGCCATGCAGCGCTATCATGGCGATGCCCATCTGCCTCTGTTCCGGCTCAATGCCGAGCTGGGCCGCGTGAGCGCTGGCGACAAGTCTACCCGCTTTATGGTGAGGAATGCCAAGCTAAATACCCATCTCTACAAGTTGCCCGATAGCGAACTGCCGCAGGGGCGCCGCGAGGTGAAGCATCTTGCCGACTCGTTGCACCAGGCCGCTCCCGAGCTGCCTATGGATACCATATTCCGCCAGGCTATGAAGATCCAGCGTGCGAGAATGGAGGCTAAGGGCATGCGTCCGCGTCCACAGCCCGAGATGGAACAAGCCGACAATGAGGTGATTGACTGGGGTATGAGCCGAGGCTTCAAGCGCCTGTTGCTCGAGTGGAATATGGGAGGCACGCTGTCGGCCGACCGTGCGCGTCTGTTCACCACGGCCTTCCCGCTGCGCAACAGGATATCCAACCTCAATGCGCATTTCAACAACGATTCGATTGTACTCGACGGTATCGAGTATATGGCTGGCAATAGCGATTTCTCGGTGCTTGGCAGCATATCAAATATGAAGCGCGCCTTCACGGCGCGTGGCAGTCGCCAGAGCCTCAAGATCAACTTTGACCTGATTTCTGATACGATTGACGTCAATGAGTTGGCCAATGCCTTCTTTACCGGCGCTGCCGCATCTGGCACCGCATTGAGCGGCGACTTGGATGATGAGTACGCCATAAAGGTCGGTAACGAGAATAGCGATTCGGTAGGACCCTTCCTGATTCCCGTCAACATTGACGCCCGCTTTAAGCTGCGCGCCAACCATGTGCTGTATTCCGACTTTGTGCTCGACAGTCTGCGCGGCGAGGCCATGGCTTATGACGGAGCCTTGAATCTGCATGGGCTCAGGGCTGCGTCATCGGTAGGTTCGATTGACCTATCGGCCCTCTACTCGGCTCCTAATGTCGAGGATATGAAATTTGCCTTTGGCATGAAGCTTAAGGATTTCAACATCCACGACTTCTTGCAGCTGGTGCCCGCCATCGATTCGATCATGCCGCTGATGCAGGATATCAGCGGTATCATCAAGGCCGACATTGCCGCTACGGCCGATGTCGACCAAGAGATGAACCTGCTGATACCCACTCTCAACGCTGCTATCAGCCTTGAGGGCGATTCGCTGGTGTTCCTCGATGAGGAGACTTTCAAAACAATGTCTAAGTGGCTGTTCTTCAAAGATAAACAGAAGAATCTGATTGACCACATGGCGGTGCAGCTGATTGTCGAGAATAATATGATGCAGCTGTATCCGTTTGTGTTCGACTTTGACCGATACCGCTTGGGCGTGCAAGGGCATAATGACTTAGATATGAATTTTGACTACCATGTGGCGGTGCTCAAGTCGCCCTTGCCGTTCAAATTCGGCCTCAACATCAAGGGCAACACCGACGATTACAAGATACGCCTTGGCAAGGCTCACTTCAACGAGAAACAGGCTGTCGAAGAGGTTGCGCTGGTCGACACCACCCGAGTCAACCTGATCAATCAGTTTGAGAATGTGTTCCGCCGTGGCGTGCGCAACTCGCGCTTTGCCGAGCTCAACATCAACCAGCGGCCTGAGACGGCTCCCACCATCGATGCCGCCACCGACACCATCTCAGCCGCCGATTCCTTCTACCTGCGCCAACAAGGCCTGCTTGATAAGTAATGAGTAATAAGTAATGAGTAATAAGTAATAAGTAAGGCTGGAAAGAATACCCCGTAGGGGTTATTTCACTTAGCCTAAGAGTTCAATCATTCCTTACTACCCTGTAGGGTTTGTTTCATTTAGTCATTGAGTATGACTCGGATTATAGATTTGCGCCAATATGGGCGCGTGTGGTTTTTGATTGTCGCGGCATGTGTTGTGGCATTCTTCCTCTATACCTCCGACAAACTGATCCAAGACCTGGCCGTGCAGGAGCGCGAACGCATGGAGATTTGGGCCGATGCCACCAAGGAGATTGTTAACCTCAGCACCCTCGAGAGCGCCGACACCCTTGGCACTCAGCCAATCACCACCGATATAGACTTCTTGCTCAGCATCATAGAACGCAATACCACCATCCCGGTGCTGCTCACCGATGATGAGGGCAACATACTGCAGCATCGCAATTTCAGCCTCCCGCAACCCGACGATGAGGCGTTTGTGGTCACTGATATGACACCCGCAAATCAGCGATTCCTTAAGGACAAGCTCAAGGAGTTGGCCGGTACGCCCAATGTGATTGACATCACCATCTCGCCGGGCAATGACCAACATCTTTACTATGAGGATTCGACCCTACTCAAGCGCCTTAGCTATTACCCCTATGTGCAATTGGCTGTGATGCTGGCGTTTATCGCCGTGGTGTATTTTGCAGTGCTCTCGACCAAGAAGGCGGAGCAGAACAAGGTGTGGGTTGGCCTATCCAAGGAGACTGCCCATCAACTGGGCACGCCTATCTCGTCGCTTATGGCGTGGATGGAGCTGCTGCCGGATATGGGCGTGGATGCCGACACGGTAGGGGAGATGAATAAGGATGTGCAGCGCCTCAGCACTATCGCGTCGCGATTCTCCAAGATTGGTTCGGCTCCTAATATGGAGCTGGTTGATATCAACGAGGTAGCCGCCAGCGCCTGCGGGTATATGAGCACTCGCGTGTCGCCCAAGGTGAAATTTGCGTGGCATCTGGGCGATGAGCCATTGCCAGCTCAGGCATGTCGCCCTCTGTTTGAGTGGGTTATGGAGAATCTGATCAAGAATGCTGTCGATGCCATGGAGGGCCATGGCGACCTGACGGTGACTGTGCTGCAGGACCGAGGCTTGGCGGCCATCGAGGTCGAGGACACCGGCAAGGGCATCGCCCGCAAGAATTTCAAGAATGTGTTCAGTCCGGGCTACACTACCAAGAAGCGCGGGTGGGGCTTGGGCCTTACCCTGGCCAAGCGCATTATCGAGGAGTATCACCACGGGCGCATATTTGTCAAGCAATCCATTGTGGGCCAAGGCACCACCTTCCGCATCGAAATCCCAATAGTGGTGTTTGAGACCGTAAGTACATAAGATACATAAGGGCCTAAAAACAGTAAAACACAAATAAAATATTCAATATAATGTTGGGTGGAAATATGAATTTGACTTTAATGGCAGTTCTACAGAAATTTTTAAATAAAATGGCACGGAGATGGTCTTATGTCCTTATGCTGGCTTGTGTGCTTATGGTCTCTTCGTGTGGCGATGAGGAGAAATTTGATATTACTGGCGAGGTGGCTGGCAATCCCACGATGAACCTGTATATGCGCTATTATGGCGACGATAGGGTGATGTCGGGAGTGACGGCTGTCAAGAATGGCAAGTTTGAATTTTTTGGCAGCTCAAAGCAACCGACCATAGTCGAAATCATTGATAATGAGTACCGTATCCTCGGGCGCGTGTACATCGCCAACAAGCAGAGTGTCAATGTCAAGCTCGACCGTCACAATCCCTATAAGATGCAAGCCTCTGGCACCAAGATCAATGAGGACTGGAGCCGCGCCATCAATCCTAAGGCCGACTCTCTGCTCACAGCCAAGGGGGCAGCGCTCAACCGCATCGTTGAGGAGTATATTGCCAAGAATCCGCAGAATTTCGTGTCTACCTTGCTGTTTGTCACCACTTATGATTCGTCGGTCGATCCGTTCCGGGCCGATTCGGTGCTTAAGAGCATCGACCCGGAGGCACGCATGGGGCGCGTGCTCGATGGCTATGCCATGGTGGGTGGCCGTTATGCCGAGGAGGAGGCGAGCCAGCCGATCGATTCGCTGCTTTACCGTCCCCTGGTGCGCGATACTGTGCGCATCTTCCGTCCCAGCGACAATGCGCTGTCGCTGCTGGTGATCTCGCAGGAGAAGAATGACCGCAAGGATTCGATTGTGCCCATGCTCAAGCGCGTGCATGAGGGGGGAGATGTGCACATTCTGGATATCATGCTGTGCTCCGACACCTCGACTTGGCGTCGCACTGTCCGTGTCGACAGCGCCAAATGGGAGCAGGGCTGGGTGCCCGGCACCATCTTCGCATCCGGCCTCGACCGCCTGGCCATCCCCCGCCTCCCCTTCTTCATCATCACCGATTCCCTCGGCCACCAGCTCCACCGCACCTCGAGCCCCTCCAGCGCCGAGCGCGCCCTAATCCCCATTAAGCCCTGACGAAGGCCAAACTAGTGAGTTTTGTTTTTATTGGCAACTTGATTTTGTTTTTTTTACTTATCGAAACGTAAATTTTGGGCGATTTTTACGTTTGGAAAGGTAAAATCAGAAAAAGGGTGGCTGGATCATGTATACAAAATTTTATACATACAAAATTTTATACATACAAATTTGTATACATAAAAATTTTTATGTAATTTTGCCACATTAAGACTAATATGCTATGGCTATATCAAACAGAGTAGGGCCACCTGTTACGGGTGATGATTTCTATGGGAGAGTTAAAGAACTCTCCCAAGCTCATGATTATCTTAGAACTAACCATTCCCTGGTGCTATCTGCTCCAAGACGAATAGGTAAATCTTCGTTTGCAAAAAGACTTATCGAAGACCAAAAGGCTCTGGGATGGTCATGCGTATATATTGACTTAGAAGGAGTACGCACACAAGAAGATTTCCTAAAAATCTTAATAAATGAATTTGACAAGTCGGGAATTTGGTCAGAAGCCGCCACTAAAGTTGGAGGCATGGCAAACCGACTGATAGAAGCCATCAAGGGTATAGGGCCAGTTAAATTTGACTTTACTCACAGAGAATCAAGTGAAAACCTATATACTTCACTATTTGAAGTGATAGACCATTCTAAAGACACTCTCATCGTAATCGATGAACTTACTCTATTCCTAAATATACTTGATAGAGAGGAGGGAAGAAGAGAATCGGAATTTTTCCTTAATTGGTTCAGAAGTCTAAGACAAGTAACTAACAGCAAAATACGGTGGATATTTTGTGGTTCTGTGGGATTACATAATTTTACTCGCAGCCGAAGCCTGTCTATGACCATCAATGATATGGTATCATTTGACTTTGATGCATTGTCAAATGCAGAAGCCAATGGGTTGGTTGAAGCCCTCTCAGAGGGAGAAAAAATCCCCATTGACCAAGAAATAAGAAATTTCATTCTCAACAAAATAGAATGGTATGTCCCTTATTTCATCCAACTTCTGTTCACCAATATCAAAGACTACCCTAATTCACGCAAAGGCATAACCAAAGAAATAGTGGATGATGCCTATGAAAGACTTGTGCGCAGTGATGATCTTGGGACTTGGGGAGAAAGACTCACGGAATATAATGGCCAAGAGCCAGGAGCCAAAATTATTCTTAAAGAATTAAGCAAATCTGCAGAAGGTCTTTCTCGGGATCAACTATTTGCCATCTTCTCACTAAACACCGGCCTTTCTTCCTACGATGCTGACAATCAGCTTAGTCTCATACTCAATATGCTTGAACACGATGGATATATAATGCGAGCAAAAGGTGGAATAAGATGTTTCCGATCCTCTCTGCTCAAACAATGGTGGTATTACAAATTCGTTGAGTGAGGAGAACTATGGCCCATACCGAGTATGTAAATATCCATAAAGATGTTTTTAGTGCCATCAGGTCTGAGATTTCCAATAATGTGGGGGCACAAATTCCACAGCCAATATTGATAATCGGACCTGAAGGGACAGGCAAAACTACCCTGCTCAGACAGTTGTATGAAATCTGCTTTGAGCATAACCCTTTGTGGATAGATGGTAGATTCCTATTTAACACTTCGGATATATTAGAGCCATTGGAGGATCAAAAGCACCCAATCGTATTCATCGATGATTGGAATTTTTATCTTACTCGATGCTCCTTCGAAGAGCAATACCGATTGCGCAGATTTCTATATAACGAGGGAGCACCGATGTTAATAGCCACAGCTAATCGCATTTTGCCTGCAATTGCAGAATACTCTGCTCCCTTTTTTGAAGGGCTCAAGGTAGTTTATTTAAATCCTATAAAGGAAGAGGTGTTATCTGACCAGTTTAAGAACCCTAAAGAATTGGAACGTGCTACAGTCCTTTGGAAATTGTTGCCGCCCACAATCCAATCCCTTAATCTTACAAAAAACATCCTGCTGACTAATCCAGACGCCGAGAAAGATATAGACTGTCTTCTTTCCATTTTAGCCTCTCAATATTATGACTTGTATAGTTCCTTATCGACCTATTCTCAAAAGATTCTGAATGCTCTGAGTAAAGCCAATACCGGAATGACATTACGGGAAATGAGGGTAGAGAGTGGTCTACCTACCAATATCTTGACTGCATATCTCAAGAGACTGAACACCATGGGAGTGATAGGATATGATAGAACTATCAAACGAGGTACTCGATACTTTATAAAGGATTCTCTCTTGTCTAAATGGCTGAGTAGGTCTTGTCCCTGAAGATGACCATCCCCGAGTTGCACCATAGAATACGATGTCTTTCGGCCATTGTTTGCCACATAGTTGAGAAGGTTGGGGGCTTCTCAGGGGTGGGGGATGTAACAAATTTATCGATAAAATGGGGGTAGGGGTGATTTTTAGCGAAAATATTTTTGTGGAATTGTTTAAAATATATAAATTTGCGTGATAAATAGTTTAACTGAGGGGACTCGGCCCAAAGGTCGGGTGCCACTCCTATTTGTGATGACGAATAATAAACCTAGATATAACTTATGAAAAAAACTTTTACCTTGCTACTTGTAGCGCTGGTGGGCCTCATCAGCGCCCAAGCCGCTGGCTTGGATTATGGCCAATGGAGCCAAGAACCCTGGACGGCTAAGTACTTCTATGGAACAGATTCCAATGGGCTTGCACCCGATGAAAATTGGTTTGCTAAGGATTTTGATGATTCCGAATGGGACGATATCCAAGGACCTATCTCCAACTCATCTACATCATATTATTATGTAACTGAATGGGAAGTCTCTTGGTCGACCTATTGGCTTCGCCGTCATTTCACTGTTGATGAAACAGCTAAGTCATACCTGTTGCTTATAACCCATGATGACGGAGTAGTAGTCTATATCAATGGTCAAGAGGTGTATAATTACGGATATGCTGGAGCTTCTCATATTAGGATTGCAATTGATTCAGAAACCTGTAATATTGCAGAGGGTGATAATGTTATTGCTGTCAAAATACATGGAGGGGGTTCTCCTAATACTATTGATTTTGGCTTATACGCAGGTGAAGATGCAACTGGTATAGTGACTGAGAGCAATGTTGATATTAAAATTGATAACAATTCATTATGGCCTTGGTTGGAGACTGATGATGGGATGAAAAGCTATAATATGGGAGCAGCAAATACTGAATCAGTATTGTCTACTACAGTTACTGTTCTTACACCTACACTGTTGACCTTTGATTACACTCAAGTGGGATATAGCTCATCTTATGATTGGTTCAAATTTACTATTAACGATTCTCAATATCTGTTTGTTTCAGGGCGCTCCAATAGCGGTAAGGGTAGCGTTGTACTTACCCCTGGCACATGGGATTTGAAATGGATTGCTGCTATAGATCAGTATGTCTCTGGATGGGAAACTTATGTCATAATTAGTAATGTGCGTTTATCCTCAGCAGTGACTACCCTAACGACTGATACTTATGGCCAGGTTGGTAAGCAAGCCATATATGCCTTTGACCGCCTAGACAATCCAGAACTCAATTTCATAAAGATAGTGGGCCCAGTTGGCAGTGCCGAGCAAGATGACTGGAACGACTTGCGTAATATGACCTACCTTATGGGCCTCGACCTGTCAGAGGCTCAGTTTGACGAAATGCCTAATAATGCTTTGGAGAACCTTGGTTATCTTTCTTATGTAGTGCTTCCTGACAATGTTACTTCTATAGGTGACTATGCATTCCAAGGCACACAATTGTTCCAAATTGATATCCCGGCAGCCGTGACCTCTATTGGGTATCAAGCTTTTTATGGGACTAAAGTTAGGGAAGTTAATTTCCTAGGAACTAGTCAATTATACTATATGGGTTAAAAGCATTTGCAAGCTGCAGCCTCTTGAAAGAAGTGGTTATGCCTAAGTCGATGGTATCATTTGGCCGTTATAACAACAACCACGACCGTGTAGACTACGGCACAGAAACATTCCGCGACTGCACCAGCCTCACCAAGATTGTATTCTCTGATGACCTTACCAACCTATCTCATGGTATTTGCGATGGTTGTACTTCTCTGACTGATGTTACTGTGCCGAGCAAGCTTGAGACTATCGAGCAATATGCATTCTACAATACCGCAATCCAGGAATTCGATTTTCCAAAGACACTCACAAGCATTGGATATGAGGCTTTCCGCTATGCTCCATTACAAAAAGTAATATTGCCTATCAGATTAAACACTTTGGTTGATTATGCTTTTGAAGATTGTACCAATCTGACATATATTGAATTGCCATCATACATTGAGAGTTACAATAGGAACTTTTATAAATGCACTTCAGTTGAGACTGTAGTGTGCAAATCGCCAACTCCTCCGGCTGTGAGCCATGATCCATTTGAGAATGGTCGCTCCAAATCAGAAATGACCCTGCTTGTTCCATCGTTTGCTATCGCTGAGTATAAACTCGACAACTACTGGCAGCAGTTTGGCAATATCCAGGCCATCGATATCGACCTCGACTACTGGCGTATCTCCAGCACCCTCGGTATGAGCAATGACCAGCGCTGGGGCGAGAAGCCTGACGTTGACCTCTACTATGGCGGCAAGTTCACTGTCAGCGGTAGCAATCCTCTGAATATGAAAACTTTCGTCTACTACGCTGGCGAGAGCAACCCCGGCAGCATGGTCAACCGCACCGAGAGCGTCAATACCGACAGCATCTGCACCGTATTCCCGATTTCGGCCAACTACTGGTACTTCTTTACTCCTCTCTACGAGGTGAATGTCGATGACATCCGCCACAGCGACTCATCAGCCTCATTCGCAATCCGTTACTATGATGGCGCAACTCGCGCTACCAACGGTTCTGGCGGTTGGAAGAACGTTGTATCCGAGCAGCTCCACGCTGGTATCGGCTACATCATCCAATCCAACAAGGCTGGCGACATCTATCTGCCCACAGTGGCTGAGACCCGCACCTCAATCTTCCAGACCGAGGCTGCCGCTACTGTGCTCGAGGAGAATCAGTCGGAGAGCAGCGCCCATAAGAGCTGGAACCTAGTGGGCAACCCGTTCCCCTGCTACTACGACATCTACTATCTTGACTTTACCGCTCCCATCACCGTATGGAATACCTCAAAGCGCAACTATACCGCATATTCAATTACCGATGATGAGTTCGCTCTGAGACCTATGCAAGCATTCTTCGTGCAAAAGCCCGATGAACTTGAGAACATCGTGTTCCCCATCGCTGGTCGCCAAAACACCTCGACCATCGCCTCAAAGCTGAGCGCTCCTGCCAAGGATGCCCAGACCCAGAGCCGCTTCCTCTTCAACATCGAGATTAGCGGCGCTGCCGGTGAGGATATGACCCGCGTGGTGCTCAACGAAGAGAGCAGCCTGAGCTACGAGCTCAATTGCGATGCTTCTAAGTTCACCAGCCTCGATGCCACCGTGCCTCAGATTTACACCTACGATGCTGACGGCACCCGCATGGCAATCAACGAGCGTCCTCGCTTGGATGGCCGCATCGCCCTCGGCGTAACCCTCGGCGCAGCAGGTGATTACACCTTCTCAGCATCGCGTGTTGATGGCGAGCTCACACTGCTTGACACCAAGACCAACACTGTGACCGACCTCTCGACCGACACCTATACATTCAGTGCCGACGGAGCCGAGACAATCACTGACCGCTTCTATCTCTACGCTTCGGCTGATGCTTCGGGTATCGTGAGTGCCGTTGAGGGCAAGGTCAGCGTCAAGGCTGTGGCTGATGGCATCTCAATCACTGCTCCCGCTGGCGAGCGCGCAATGATCGCAAGCACAGCTGGTGTGACACTTTACAACGCTGAGCTGCAAGGCGGCGAAACCACCGTCAAGCTGCAGCGCGGAGTCTATGTAGTGCGTGTTGGCCAATCGACAACCAAAGTAGTGGTGAAGTGATGAAGCCCTTGAGATTAATGCTTTTTGTGGCAACGCTCATAATGTGCGTTGCTGCAAAAGGCCAATATAACCCCGCGGATCCACCAGAGCCAGGAGCGAGCTACACGCTCTATCTGCAGGTGTATCCCGATGATAGCGGCTCGTTCTCGCCGAGCAGTGGCAACTCGTATGCCCCTGATGCTCAGGTGTCGGTGAGTTGTTATGCCAATAGCAACTTCACCTTTGTGCATTGGGAGGACGATCTGGGTACCATCGTATCTACTTCGCGCAGCTTCAGCTACACCATGCCTACGCGCGATGTGGTTCTGACTGCCCGATTTGAGTACAACCCATCGAGTCCTGACGAGCCAGACGAACCCGATGATATCCGTTATTCCAACGTGTATCTGCTCTGCAACCCTGCGGCAGGTGGCTCAATTTCACGCTATTCGGCTGATAATCCTCTGCTTGTTGGCGAGACATTCACCGCCCACGCTTATGCCAACTCATATTTCACTTTCCGCAACTGGACCAAGGACGGCGAAGTGATTTCTGAGAGCGCATCGTTGAGCTATGTAGTGACTGCTGATGATTCCTATCTGACTGCCAATTTTGACTATACGCCGGATAGCCCGAGCGAGCCAGAGGATCCAGGCGAGATAGCGTATTCGCGGTTGTATGTCACGATGAGCGACTCGGAGGCTGGCAGCATCAATATCTATGACGAATTTACGGGCAGCTACACATCGTCGGGCGACCGTCACCGCGTGGGCAAGACAGTCAGACTGAGCTATAGCAATAATACTGGCTTTGTGTTCAAGGGTTGGACCCTCGATGGCCAGTTGCTGAGCACCGATTACTATTACACCTACACCGTCACCGAGGCCGATGTGCATATCATCGCCAGCTTTACTTATACCCCCGATAGCCCAAGCGAACCGGAAGAGCCCGACAATTTTGCGGGAGTGTATGGTCTGACCGAGTATGTGGCGCTGAAGCAGAGATTCAAATATCCCATCTATCTTGACAACTCGCTCCACCAGGCCAAGGGCATGGTGATCGATGTGCAATTCCCTGAGGGATTTGCCGTTGAGCCCGATGCTATCGAGAAGACCGTGCTGACCACCACCCAAGACCTCACGACTGAGGATATGGGCGACAACCACTACCGCATCACCACCCTCGGCACCGAGAATACCCTCGAGAACGCCTGCGGCATCGTGATGCGCATACCCGTCACAATACCCGCTGATGCAGTGGTCGATTCCACCTACTTCGTCATGGTCAAGTACGGCGTGCTAACCAATATGGACGATAGCCAGACGCCTCTCAAGACCCACAATGGGGGTCTGCAAATCATGGAGGAGGGCTATTGCCGCATCACCACCAGTAGCAGTCTCTACGGCTACATCACCGGCGGCGGCAAGTACAAGCTCGGCGACACCGTGACCCTCCAGGCCATACCTTATTATGGATACGAGTTCAGCCATTGGACTGACGACACCACTACCAATCCCTACGTGTTTGTGGCTGAGGAGTCGTTGGTGATTGGCGCCGTGTACGATGCCTTGGAGATTATCCAATGCGAGACCCCGACCATCTCATTTGATGGCCGCTATGCTACATTGGACAATTCTGACCGCTCGACCATACATTATACTATAAATGGGTCGGAGCCGACTGAGTATTCGCCGACCTACACCGAGCCATTTGACACTTATGGCGTGGTCACTATCCGCGCAATCTCGATGCGCGAGGATTTGGAGGATAGCGAGGAGGCAAGCTACTACACCCCAGCTTATTTCGATGGCGTGTACGCCGAGATTGGCATTGCCGATAGCTTGGCCACAGCGTTCCGCTGGACTGACTCAGACTTGGTTAAGCGTCTGTCAGTGAGCGGCCCAGTAGGCGAGCAAGATGTGCGCTTCATCGTAGCGATGCCGATGCTCGACCATCTCGACCTGCGCAATGCCGACTATGCCACAATCCCGGCTCAGGCCCTCGCTGGCTCGAATATCGTGAGCGTGGTGATGCCCGAGGCTATAACTTCATTCTCGACCCCGCTGTTTGCCGGTTGTTCGCGTCTTGCCGCAGTGGTATGGCCCGCACCCATACAATTCACCGACGATGTCCTTGGCGACATCAGCAATCCCAACCTGTTGCTGTATGTCTCGGCTGAGCGCTATCTGCCCGAGCGCGATGACTATACCAATGTGGTTGTCGATGGTTATGCTGATGCCGTGGTGCTGACCGATACCGAGGCTGGCAATTTCTATTGTCCCGAGGCATTTACCGCTGGCTCAATCAGCTATACCCACGAGTACACTATGACCACGGCCCTCAACGGCCTCACCGCTGGTTGGGAAGCCATCACCATGCCATTCGATGTCGATGCCATCCGCCACGAAAGCCAGGGGCCGATTGCGCCCTTCGCTGCGGGACTGCCCTCCGATGAGGCTAAGCCATTTTGGCTGCACGAGCTTGAGGCCACAGGCTTTGTGCCGGCTGCCAATATTGAGGCCAACAAGCCCTATGTGATCAGCATGCCCAACAATGAGGCCTATATGGCATCATACATCCTCGCTGGCAATGTCACCTTCTCAGCCACCGATGCCTTGGTGCCTGTCACCGAGCCGATTGAGGGCGAGATGGGCGACTACCGCCTGTGCGGCACCACAGTCAGGGTGGCTGCATCCGACACGGTTGCCGTGCTTAATCGCGAGGCTATGGATGAATACGTGCCCGGCGAGGCATTTGTGCCATCGCTCAGGGATGCCGAGCCGTTTGAGGCTTACCTCACTATGGGCTCCGAGTCCATGCGCGGACCGCAGCGCGTGTCAGCGATGACCGGCTCAGCTGCTGGCATCATCGATGCCATGTTGTTCAAGGCAAGTCCCGTGGCTATCAGCGCCATCGACCGCACCATCCGCATCGTGGCCGACCGAAATGCTCATGTCGATGTCTACAATGTGATGGGAGTGTTGGTGCGCAGCGTCGATCTGCGCCCCGGCACCACCTTGATCACCGACCTCCCCGCCGGCATCTACATTGCCTCCGGCAAAAAACTACTCCTACAATGACATAATAATTATTACCTAAATACCAAGTTATGACAAACAAGGCAATTGCAACTTGCCGAGGCATTCTGAGCCGCTGTGCTGCTGTGGTTTTGCTCCTGGTTGGAGCAGCTACGGCTGCGGTGGCGCAGAACATGACGGTCAAGTCGTTTGAGGCTCTGCCCAACGACCTCACCGCCACCCTCGCTGACACCAAGCGCACATCGCGCACCGACGGCCGCGATGCCGCCGTAATCAAAATCCAGACCCGCGAGAAGGATTTCAACTTCGATGTCGGTTCTATCTCCCTGGTAGGCGACCCGGTGTACAAGACTGGCGAAATCTGGATCTACCTGCCATCGCGCACCCAGAAGATTACCATCTCGCATCCGCGTTTTGGCCAGCTGCGCGACTATTTCTTCCCGCTGCCTATCGAGAGCGGCAAAACCTATCTGATGGTGCTTGACCCGGGCGTGGGGCGCTATGTGACCATCAATACCGCAGTGGCTCGTTCGGCTGTCTTCATCAATGGCGACAGCGTGGGCATATCTCCTCTCGTAAATCACTACCTGCTCTATGGCAAGCATCACCTGATGGCCCGCAACGACCGCATGCAGGGCGAAATAGACTTTGACGTGGTCAACGACGGCACCGGCGCCGACCTGGCAGTCACCATCCCCATGGAGGACCAGAGCGCTCACTACGGACAGGTGTTCGTGACCACCGACCCCGACGCTGCCATCGTCTACCAAGGCGAAATCAAGGGCGTAGGCGAGTGGGTTGCCGAGCTGCATGAGGGTGACTATGTGATCGAGACTCGCAAAATCAATGCCGATCCGTCTCGCACCACATTCACCGTCAAGCCCAAGCAGGTCAATCGCGTACAGGCTCTGCCCCCAGTGCCGCATCGCGGCTATCTTAGCCTCTACACCCGTCCTGTGGATGCCGAGCTGCGCATCGATGGCAAGCACATTGACCACAAAGAGACCATCGAGCTGCCCGTGGGCAACCATGTCATTGGCCTGAGCCGCAAGGATTACTACGATCTCGAAAAGGAGTATCGCATCACCAATCGTCAAACTGTGATGGATACCCTCAATATGGAGCGTATCCAGTATCTGCATAAGAATCAGTTCTATTTCGGCGGCGCTTACACCTTTGGCTCATTCTCAGGCGCAACCGCTCTGTTGGGATTCACCTATGCTAATATTGATGTGCAAGTGTCTTATACCTTCGGCATCAGCAAGAGCGATGTCGCCAACTATTATGACCTGAGCAACAACACGCAGTGGACAGGCCGCGCCGAGTACAAGCTCAATGTGATCGGTGCCAAGCTGGGTTATCAGATACCTCTCGTTACCCACTTCGGTATCGTGCCGCAGGTCGGCTTTGCCGCTCATCTGCTCTCGAGCTCAGTGCTTGATGGCACAGTGCCCGACCAGGATGCCAAGGCCGCTTGCGCAACTGTTGGCGCCAAGTTCATCTACTCGCCTATGCAGCATTTCTGTCTCTTCGCCGCTCCCGAGTATGACATCGCAGTCAGCAAGGGCAAGCAATATCAGGCCCTGTCTGACGCCATTGGCTTCTCGGCCGGAGGCTTTTTCTGCCACGTTGGTATAATCCTCAACTTCTAAATGGTTTTTGGCTTTTGGTCTTTGGCTTTTGAAAATAATACCAATAGCCGCTGGTTGAGAGCCAAGAAGTTTAGATGAAAAAATATACAAGATATGATACGTAAATATTCATATATATTAATGATGGTGATAGGTCTGCTTGGCCTCACCACCACCTCATGCGAGGACAGCGACGACTTCAACTATCTGATCAGCAAATACTATCTCAAGGCTGATACTTCGGTTGAGATAGGCGGCGACTATGGCAGCACTGCCGAATTGAATATCTCGTCTGACTGCGAATGGACCATCTCGAGCAATGTCAGCTGGCTCAACCTCTCTGCCACCTCTGGCAACGGCGATGCTGTGATTACCCTTACCGTGAATACTGCCAACTCATCGGGCGACAAGGATACCGCAACCCTGACCGTCACCATGAAGGATGAC
This sequence comes from Muribaculaceae bacterium Zag1, assembly GCA_002633115.1. GTDB lineage: Bacteria > Bacteroidota > Bacteroidia > Bacteroidales > Muribaculaceae > CAG-873. The sequence continues at coordinate 66,972 of NWBJ01000070.1, read as the reverse complement.
ACCCAAATCAAGCAGTCGGTAACCGTGACCCGCACTGCTGGCGAATCGACAATCTCTGTTTCGCCACAGACTTTCAGCTTCAGTTGCGTCGGTGGCACCCAAGAATTTACCATTACTTGCAATGACAGTTGGGAGATTTCCGGAGCTACATCTTGGCTCACGCTCAGCGCCACCTCAGGTAAGGGCAATGGAACCATAGAACTCACTGCCGCAAACTATGAGGACAAAGATAATGATCGCCATGCTACCCTGACAGTAAAAAACACTACCACTCAGGGCACCAAGGAGATTGAGGTGACCCAAACGAAGTATGCACCTACTCTCACCGTCACACAATCTGAATTTAACTTTACCGCTGATGGCGGTTCAGCGCAATTTGTGCTGGCTTGTAGTGATGCCTGGGAAATTGTAGGCATACCCGATAATGCTTGGTTTACTATCTCTCCGAGCAGCGCTACCAAGGGTGGCAGTGTGCCTGTAACCATCGAGGTTACTCCCAATACTACTGCCAATTCGCGCTCGTGCATCCTTGTGGCTCAGCACTCAGTTGATAGTTCTCTTGATAAAGTGATTACGATAAACCAGGAAGCACCCGGTTATGCTTTGACGCTGGTTACTCCCTCGGATGGTAAGATAGAGTTCCCCGCAACAGGTGGTCAGGAGGATATTACCATTGAGGCAACTCATGAGCCGGTGGTGGCTTTGTCATCAGAGGAATGGTTTACTTGCGAACTCATTTCTGGTCCGGTATCCAACCTCTACACCTATCGCGTGTCTGCTCCAGCCAACACTACTCAGAATAATAAGACTGTATCCATCTCATTCTCGCTCGCTGGTGCTTCATCGCAGAGTGTTCGTGTCGATGTAGAGCAAAAAGCAACTGACCAATACTTGAATGTAGGTAATGAGGAGCAATACATCTTTGAGGAACTCGGAGGTCAAGCTACCGTTTCCGTAGCTGCTTATGCTCTTTGGAATGCCACGACAGATGCATCATGGATACATTTGGATGTGACTACCAGCCAATTGACATTTACTGTGGATACCAATACGGATACATCACCACGTGATGCTGAGATTACTGTGTATGTGGTAGAAAATCCCGAGAAGAGTGTTACTTTCAAGGTGCATCAATACGAGGGTACTCGGCCTGTAATTTCTATTGGTTTGGTAAGTGTAGAAAAGAATTCAATTACGGTTTATTATCACTTTGATTCAGTTCAACCAGTTGATGATGCCGGTATCAACATAAGCACAGATCCAGATTTCGCAACAAATGTATGGGGCACTCAATTTGTTCACAATGATGGGTTCACAAAATTTGATACCGAATATGAATTTACAGACCTTGAGGCAGGGCAGACCTACTATATAGTTGGTTATGCAGTGAATGCAGTAGATGGTTACACCTCTAATGTCCTCACTGTCACCACTGGCGGCTCCATCCCCAACGAAGATGACAACAACCCACCCAGCGTGGACTAATTCTAGACAGAGGCGACCCTACGGGCCGCGTCACCGAGGTGCACGGCCTCCCCACCGGTCTCTACCTCGTCGGCAATAACAAGGTGGTGGTGAGATAAAAAGGCGCCACCCAATAATCATTACGCCCTCCCCGATGCGTCGGGGAGGGTATTTTTATTAAAATTGCTGATTTTAAGTGTTAAAAGTGAGGAGAATAGGGTTTATTACTAAAAATTTTTTGTACATTTGCAGTTATTAAACTTGTAAAAAGGGGCGGTCGGTGATTGTCCCTAAAAATTAATAGCAACAACCTGTTGATGAACCGTATATTATCATTCTTGTTATTGGCTGTGACAGCTCTGTCAGGCTGGGCCCTCAACGAGGAACGCGCCGAGGAGATTCGCAACGACGACACCATTGTCTATGGCGAAGGCACGGGCGAAACCCAGAGCGAGGCCGACAAAAACGCCCTCAACGACCTGATGAGCAAAATCTCGGTCAACGTTAAGAGCCAATACGCCAGCCGCATGGAGAGCATGAGCCATAATGGCGAAATCTCAGAGAGTTCGTCGATGCGCATGGTGATCGACACCTATTCGCAAGGCCATCTCAACAACACCCAGAGCCTGATTATCAGCCGCGCCCCCAACGCCCACGTGATGCGCTACATCTCGCGCGACGAGATCAACGCGATGTTCACAGCCCGCCAAGACAAGGCCGTAATCTACACCCAAGAGGCCCAAAAAGCCCTTGAGCACCTCAAACTCGGCACAGCCCTGCGCTACTATTACTGGAGCTTGGCCCTGGTCAAGAGCCTGCAATACCCCGACAAGGCCATCTATACCGACAGCGAGGGCCAGCAGCATTTCTTGATAGTATGGCTGCCCCAGCAAATCGAGGATGTGATGAGCAACATCACCGTCAAGGTGACCGAGCACTCTGAGACCGACGCAACCCTATTTTTCACCTACGAGGACCAACCCATCAAGGAGGTTGATTTCACATTTTACAACGGCAATAGCTGGACCACCCTCAATGGTGTGAAAAACGGCATGGCTCACATCGAGTTGCGCCCCGGCGTCGAGGTCAACAACCTGAAAATCCGTTACGAATATGAATACACCGCCCAATCGGGTATGGACACTGAGGTAGAGGGCGTGCTCAATATCTTCGACCCCGTATTCTTCCAGAGCGCTGAAATCGCCCTGGCTGGCGATGCCACTACCTGGAAAGAAGCAGTCTCGAAAAAGGCTTTCCAACAGCAAGTTGCCACAATCAAAGAGGCCAAGACCAGCACCCTCGACGAGGTTGACGGCCGCAAGCCCTACCAAAAAGCCATGGAGCAAGTCGAGCTGGCTGTGCTGCGCGGCAAATACGATGAGGCGCGCGACCTGTTCACCGACGATGGCTGGCAGATGATGGACCAGCTGCTGCATTTTGGCCGCGCCAAGATGCTGTCGAAGCAGAGCTACGGCTTCTATGACCTGGGCGAGAACCGCGTGGTGTGCCGCAGCTTGGTGATGACATTCTCATTTCCCAACAACAACCGCACATTCACCGAGGATGTGACATTCACATTCAATGCCGACAAGAAAATCGAGGCCGTGTCGTTCGGCCTTGGCGCCGATGCCAACGATGACATCTTCAACCGCGCCATCGCCGACGATGGCACCCGCATCTGGAGCGAGGCATCTGTGTTGGCTCTCACAACTTTCCTCGAAAACTACAAGACCGCCTTTGCCCTCAAAAAGCTCGACTATCTCGAGGGCGTATTTGACGACAATGCTGTGATCATCACCGGCACGGTGATGAAGCGACCCGAGGTCGCCGACAATGGCCAGATGCAGATCAACGAGGTGGTCAAATACAACAAGTATTCAAAAGACGAGTATATCAAAAAGCTCAAGAATACCTTTGCCACTCAGGAATTTGTCAACCTGCGATTCACCGACAATGATGTGACCATGATGGGCGCCGGAGGCGAAACATTCAGCATACAGATCCATCAGGACTATTACTCGTCGACCTATTGCGACACTGGCTACCTATTCTTGATTGTCGATATCAACGACCCGGAGAAGCCCTTGATCAAGGTGCGCACCTGGCAGCCCAATCGCGATCCCAGCATCAACGGCCATTACCCCAAATCCCACCCCGATTACGGCCTGATCGGCCCCGGCAATTTCTAAGCCTCACCGCGTCAGCCGTTCGGCCTCGAGAATTCTCGACAATTCTCGAGAGCTCTCGAAAATTCTCGATAATAACATCTTAAAATCTCCACTAATATGAAAGCTAAAACTATTCTCCTGGCGCTCGCTTGCCTGATTGCAGCGCCCACCCCAGCTGTTATGGCCGGTAATGACGAATCAGCCGCCAAGAAAGAACTCAAGCAAAAGGCCACCAAAGAGGCTCGCAACGAGGCTAAGCGCCTCAAAAAAGAGGGCTGGATGCCCGTGCCGGGCGCTCTGCCCCTCGACAAGCAGATCGAGCGCTCATGGGAGGCCCAATACACCTACAATGAGGACCTGCGTCCCCAATACGTGATGGGCACTGGCCAAGCTACCGCTCAGAGCTTTGACGCAGCCAAGCTGCAAGCCCAGGCTCTGGCTCGCCAAGAGCTCGCCAGCAACATCGCTACCGACGCTACCGCCCTGGTATCAACCTCAGTGGGCAACCAACAGCTCGATCCCAAGCAGGCTGCCAGCGTAACCCAAGTAATCTCAGAAGGCAAGCAGCTGATCTCGCAAAGCCTCACCAACGTGCTCCCCATGGTTGAGGGCTATCGCACTCTCGCCAATGGCAACACCGAGGTAATGATTCGCTATGCTGTAAACTCTCAGACATCGATTGACATCGCTCGCAAGATGCTCATGCAAGATTTGAGCCTTGACGACGAAACACGTCAGAAAATAGCTGACGGCTTAGGTAAATAAAGAATCCGCATCGACCTATGAAGCTTAAGCTATCAGCGCTAAGTCTCGCGGTTGCCGCTCTCGGCGCCGCGAGCGTCAGCGCTCAATCACTCGACGACCTGAAGAACCAATTCAAGCAATTCCAGCGGGAGGCTCAGGACGAATACGACGACTTCCGTCAGCGCGCCAACCAAGAGTACGCTGACTTTATGCGTCGCGCTTGGGCGCAGTATGAGCTGCTTGATCCAGTTGAGAAACCCCAAGATGACAGCGTTGAGCCTTTGGTGTACGAGGGAAACGCCGATGATGTCGAAATCGATGATGGTCTCTCGACCAACGCTTGCGTCAACTACTTGTCGCTCGACATGTATGCTCCCAAGCCAAAGCCCCAACCCGTGCCAATCGCTCCGATCAAGGAATACCCTTGGCCCCAGCAGGCAAAGGTTGACTTTGACTACTACGGCACCACTTGCACAGTCAGATATGATGATGACCAAGAATTCCAACTCACCAGCCTCGACAACGACCTGCTGGCCGACACATGGCTGAAAATGTCGGGCAAGGAATATAACAACACCATCAATGACTTCCTCGGTCTGCGCAATTCGCTCAAACTCAACGACTGGGCTTATTTCCAGATGCTTTTCAAATTTGCCAAGCAGGTGTATGGCGAGACCGCCGATGAGGCTACATTCCTGACAGCATATCTATATGCACAGTCGGGCTACAAGATGCGTCTGCTCCGCGCTGGCGACCATCTGGGTCTGCTCTACTCTTCGGCTCAGACTATCTTCGGAAAACCGCGTCTAAGAGAGGGCGAATATTGGTTCTACAGCATCGATGACAGTTTCCGTGGCATCGAGTACATGAATATGGCCTTCCCCAACGAGCAGGCTCTTGAGCTTGCGCTTATTGATGAGCCCAAACTCAACCGCAACCTCAGCAATGTGCGCACTATACAATCCGAGCGCTATCCCGATATGAAGGTTGATGTGAATGTGGATAAGAATCTGATTGATTTCTTTAATGATTACCCCTCATTCGCACTCAGTGATAATAACCTTTCTCGCTGGGCATTCTATGCCAATACCCCGCTTGATACTGAAGTAAAAAAGCAACTATATCCCCAAATAGCGCAAGCTATAGATGGATGCACCCCGCGCAAGGCTGTAGCCAAGATTCTCAATTTCCTGCAGACTGGTTTGACATATAAATTAGATGAAGAAGTTTGGGGCTACGACCGTCCTTTCTTTGCCGAGGAAACACTATTCTATCCCTATTGCGATTGCGAAGACAGGGCCATTCTCTTCAGCCACCTCGTGCGCGATTTGGTGCAACTGCCCGTAGTGCTTATTTACTATCCCGGCCATTTGGCAGCCGCGGTCGATTTTGGCGACGATGGTCCTGGCGACTATGTAACAGTAGGGGACCAGCGATATACTATCACTGATCCCACATACACGCGCGCACCAGTCGGCAGATCGATGTTTGCTGTGTCTAAGGCAACAGCTCTCCTATTGGATTAAGTCGCGATAGATATCCAGAGCCGACTTGATTTCATCGGCAGTGGCAGTTTGGTCAATGACCGGCTGCCCTACATCCTTTAGCAATGTGAAAACGATATGCTCCGGCGTATCGTTTTTCTTGTCATGGGCCATCAGTTGCAGCAGCTGAGGATACTGCTCGCAGGTAATCTGGAAGTAACCGTAATGCTCCTTGATGTATTGGGCGAATTGATGCAAGGTGTCGGATGGGAAGCCCAGCTTCATGTGCGAGAGGATCAACTCGACCACCATGCCCCAAGCCACGGCATAGCCGTGAGGGATGGGCGAATGCTCAACATCCATGGCGAAGCTCTCAAAGGCGTGGCCCACGGTGTGGCCCAGGTTGAGGGTCTTGCGCGCCCCATTTTCGTGGGGGTCTGAGGCCACAACGGCTTGCTTGATGCCCACGCTCTTCTCAATCAGGTGGAGCAGCAGGTCGGGAGTAGCTGGCGGATTCTCTATATTGTAGCGCATCAGCTCGGCCAGGGTGGCTTTGTCGTCGAGCAGACCGTGCTTGAGCATCTCGGCATAGCCCGAGAGCATCTGCTGCATGGGCAGAGTGTTGAAGAATAGGGTAGAGATAATCACCGCTACGGCATCCTGGAATGCTCCGATCTCATTTTTCAGGCCATTGAAGTTGATGCCAGTCTTGCCGCCGACGGCGGCATCGACAGCGCCGAGCAGAGTGGTGGGCAGGTTGATAAAGCGCACTCCGCGCTTGAATGTAGCGGCGGCAAACCCTCCGAGGTCGGTAATCATGCCACCGCCGACATTGATAACCACCGACTTGCGCGTGGCTCCCTTGTCAGAGAGTTCCTTCCACACTTTTTGCAAGGCGTCTGGGCCTTTGTTGACATCACCAGCCAGCACGGTGATAATCTCGGCATTCTTTACTGCCTCTGACTGGCTTTGGAGGATGGGAAGCACGAATTTGGCTGTGTTTACGTCGACGATGACATAGACTGAGGGTGTGCCAAGAGAGGCGACCAAGTCATCGATTGCCTCGATTACGAGATTGGTGTAGATTATTTCTTGTGCCATAGAGGGTGTTTGGTTTTTGGTGTTTAGTTTTTGGTCTATTTCGAGGGCGCTCGTGGCCGCTTGTGGAAATCGTGGCCGCTCGAGTGGGCTAACGCAAGGGAAGGTCGAAGTAATCGAACTTGAGGGGAGGATTATCTAAATAACAATTTTGGGAGGGAATTGGCACATTGCTCCATTGAATTGTAAACTATATCTGCTCCGGCAGCCCAGAGGGCCTCGATGGGGATGGGGCCCGTGGCGACAGCCACCGTAAAGGCGCCCGAGCGGAAGCCGGATTCGACACCGAGCGGCGCATTCTCGAGTACTACCGACTGCCAAGGCTCGACGCCGGCCAGGGCCATGGCCCGCAGATAGGGGTCGGGATGGGGTTTGCCCTGGGTGGTATTGGCGGCAGTTATGCGCATATCGGGCGCGAAGGCGCCGGGATAGTCGTGGTCGAGGCGCGAAATCAGGCTGCTCTGGCCCGAGCCGGTGACCAGCACCAGGCGCATGTGATGCTCCATAAACTCACGCAGCAGCTGGTCGGCACCGGGCATGGGGTCGACTGGGGGCATCGCCTGGAAGTTGCGGCTCTTGACGCCGTACAGCTCTTTTGCCTCCTCGGGGGTGGCATCGCGGCCGTAGGTGCGCTGGAATAGGATATTTATGGTCGAGGCCCCGGTGCGCCCCTCGTACATGAAAAATTCATCTCTCTCGGCTGGGATGCCGGCGCTGTCGGCCATGGCTTTCCAGGCATCGGCGTGGTGGGGCATGGAATCGTAGAGGGTGCCATCCATGTCGATTAGAGCCGCTAGTGGCTCAAAGCGCTGGTAGCCGGTGCGCCGCAGATAGCGGGTGATGGGATCCTCGCCGCTAAGCGGCGAGGCACAGAACCGGGAGGGGATATGATTATCTATGGGCATTTTTCATTTTTCATTTTTAATTTTTAATTTTTCATTATTCATTTTTCATTACTTGTGGCGGGAGAGGAGCTCGGATTCGAGGTCGGAGATGGAGCAGCCGCGCTCCTCAAGGAGGACAAGCAGGTGGTAAATTAGGTCTGAGGCCTCGTAGATGAAGTCATAGCGACTGAAATCGGGGCGCACGGCCTCGATGACAGTCTCGACTGCCTCTTCACCAACCTTTTGGGCTATTTTGTTGACGCCCTTGGTGTATAGCTTGGTGGTGTATGAACCCTCGGGCATCTGCTCGTGGCGCTCCTTGACCACCTGCTGCAGCTGGCGGATAAAGCCCTCCGACTTTTTGCAAGCCGAGTCGAAGCAGCTGATGGCTCCGGTGTGGCAGGTTGGGCCCTGGGGGATGGCGCGGATCAGCAGGGTGTCGCGGTCGCAATCAGGGGTGATTGAGACGACATCGAGGTAGTTGCCGCTGGTTTCGCCTTTGGTCCAGAGGCATTGGCGGGTGCGGCTGTAAAATGTCACCTTGCCGGTCTGCTGGGTGGCGAGGAGAGCCTCGGCATTCATGTAGCCGAGCATTAATACACGCAAGGTGAGGTCATCTTGCACTATCACTGGGATCAGCCCATCGGGCTGCTTGGCGCTGTTGAGATCAGAAAATTGCAGCATAATTATTTGGATTAATTGTAATCGATATTATCGAGGGGGTCGAGAATTATCGAGAGCTCTCGAGAATTGTCGAGAATTCTCGAGGTGGCTGACGCATGGTGGGGAATAGATTGGAATCGAGGCGGCTGACGCGCGTGGGCTGAGCTGCCTATCTCACTGGGATGCCCTGGGCGCGGAGGGCTGATTTGAGGGTGGGGATTGGCAGGGTGCCATAGTGAAATATGCTGGCGGCGAGGGCCGCGTCGGCGCGGCCCAGGGTCAGCACATCGGCGATGTGCTGGGCTGTGCCGGCTCCGCCGGAGGCGATGATGGGGATTGGCAGTTCGGCCAGGCGAGAGTATGTCTCACAGGGATAGCCATTCTGGGTGCCGTCATGGTCCATCGAGGTAAAGAGAATCTCGCCGGCCCCTCGGTCGCAAGCCTCGCGAGCCCAGGTGAATAGCTCGCGGTCGGATAGCTTATGGCCACCGTGGGTGGTGACGCGCCACTGGCCATCGATGACCTTGGCATCGATGGCGACAACCACAAATTGGCGCCCATATTTGCGGGCAATCTGGTCAATCAGGCCTGGGTCGCGCACAGCGGCGCTGTTGATCGATATCTTGTCGGCGCCGGCATCGAGCAGACGAGCGGCATCGTCAATCGATGATATGCCGCCACCCACCGTAAATGGGATGTTGATGCGCTGGGCTATGCGGGCCACCAGGTCGGCAAAGGTGCGCCGACCCTCGAGGGTGGCGCTGATGTCGAGGTAGACCAACTCGTCGGCGCCCTCGGCAGCGTATTTGGCTCCGAGTTCGACCGGGTCGCCTACTTGCTTGAGTTGCAAGAAGTTGATGCCCTTGACGGTTTGGCCCTCGCGTATATCGAGGCAGGGGATTATTCGTTTGGCTAACACAATTAAATTAAAAATGAAAAATGAAAAATAATGAGAATGAGAAATGAAAAATGGGAAATGAAAATTGAAAAATAATGAGAATGGGGAAATGAAAAATGAAAAATGGAGAATAGGGATATTATTCATTTTTCATTATTCATTTTTCATTTAGTTTGATTCTACCCTCGTAGATGGCTTTGCCGACGATGGCGGAGCGGAGGCCGGCTGAGGCTAGGGCGTCGAGGTCGGCTTGCGAGGAGATGCCGCCGCTCACGGTGATGTCGACCGTGGGGTATTTCTTTTGCAGCTCGGCGTAGAATTTCACATCGGGTCCGCAAAGCATGCCATCGACGGCTATGTCGGTAACGATGGCTTGCGACAAGCCCAGGCGCATAAAGCGCTGCAGCAGGTCGTCGAGGGTCGCGGCGCTCTTTTCGAGCCAGCCCTTTACGGCAATCTGCCCCTCTTTGATGTCGGCGCCGAGGATGATGCGCTCGTCACCGAATAGGCGCAGCCACTCCTCAAACATCTCGGGCTGCAGGGCAGCCACGCTGCCGCCGATGGCGCGCGAGGCGCCAGCCGAGAATACGCTGCGCAGCGAGTCGGTCGACTTGATGCCGCCGCCAAATTGGGGCTCAAGGCTTGTCTGCGAGGCTATGCGCTCAAGCACTGCCAGATTTTTGGGCTGGGCTGCCTTGGCGCCGTCGAGGTCCACGATGTGTATGCGGCTTAGGCCCCAGTCCTCAAACTGCTTGGCCGCATCGAGCGGGTCGCGGTAATATGTCTTGGCCTTGTCGTAATCGCCCTGAGAGAGCCTCACGCAATGCCCATCAATAATATCAATAGCAGGAATAATCGTCATCTGGGTTTTTGGTCTTTGGTTTTTAGCTTTTGGACCATAAGGACATAAGGGACATAAGGACTTAAGTACTTACGCAACTTATGTGCTTATGGTTTTATGTCCTTACGCATCTTGTGTTCTTATGGTTTTATGTCCTTACGCATCTTATGCCCTTATGGTTTTATGTCCTTACGGTTTTAGGGTTAGGAAGTTGCGGAGCAGCTGTTCGCCGATGGGGCCGCTTTTTTCGGGATGGAATTGGACGCCGATGAAGTTGCGGTGCTGGAGGGCGGCGCTGAATGGGGCTCCGTAGTCGGTGGTGGCGATGGTGTCGGGGCATAGGGCCGCGGCATAAGAGTGCACATAGTAGAAATGCGCACCCTCGGGGATATCCTTGGCGATGGGCGGCTCGGGGAGGGTCCAGTTGACATTGTCCCAGCCCACATGGGGTATCTTCAGGCCCACCTCGGCCGCTGGCGACATAAACCTCACCTCAGTTGGGAATATGCCCATGCACTTGGCATCGCCCTCGGCGCTGCTCTTGCACATCAGCTGCAAGCCGATGCAGATGCCCAGAGTGGGCTGGGTGAGAGTGGGTATGAGGGTATCCAAGCCACGTGTGCGCAATTTCTCCATTGCCGATGATGCCTCGCCCACGCCCGGCAGCACCACATGCGTGGCCTGCAGTATCTGTTGGTGATCAGCGGTGACGATAATCTCGGCTCCCAATCTATTGAAAGCATTGATCACCGACCGCAGATTACCCGTATCATAATCAATTATAGCTACCATAATAATTTTAATTTTAGGCATTGCTGATAGGGTAGGAATCCTAGGCAGCCTAGGCATCCTAGAGACCCCAGCCCTGTAGAACTCCTATGCTGCCTAGGATTCCTACCCGGCTATAGCACCCCTTTGCTGGAGGGCAGGTCGTATTCAAATTTTTTGCGGGCGAGGGCCATGCGCAGAGCGCGGGCGTAGGCCTTGAAGATGGCCTCGGCCTTGTGATGCTCATTTTCGCCCTTGGCGGAAATCTGCAGATTGCACTTCGAGGCGGCGCAGAGCGACATGAAGAAATGCCTCAGCATCTCGGTGGGCACATCGCCCACGTATTCGCGTTTAAATTCTGCATCCCACTCAAAATCAATGCGTCCGCCAAAGTCGAGCAGCACCAGAGCTGCGCAGTCGTCCATAGGCAAGGCGAAGCCGTAGCGGCCGATGCCCACCTTGCTGCCGAGAGCCTTGTCGATGGCCTCGCCAAGCACGATGGCGACATCCTCCATGGTGTGATGTTCGTCGACCTCGAGGTCGCCCTTGGCTTTGATTGAGAGGGCCACACCGCCGTGGTGGGAGATTTGCGAGAGCATGTGGTCGAGGAAATGCAGACCAGTCGAGATTTTCCAGTCGCCGTCGGCGCGGCCGTCGAGGTCGATCGATACCTCGATGTCGGTCTCGCGGGTTGTGCGCTTGACAGTGGCGCGGCGCTTGCCGATGCGCACAAAGTCGGCTGCTTCGAGCCAGGAATCGGTTACCAGGTCGACCGTGTCATCGAGGCCGGCATCCTTGACGGCCTTTAGGCCGTCCTCGGGGGTCATTTCTCCAACCTCGGGGTTGCAGAGCATGATGCCACGGGCGCCAAGATTCTTGGCGAGCTGCATGTCGGTGATGCGGTCACCAATCACATAGCTGTTGGCCAGGTCGTATTGGCCAGAGAGGTATTTGCCAAACATGCCGGTGCCCGGTTTGCGCGTGGGCGCATTCTCGTCGGGCATGGTGGGGTCGATTAGCTGGTCGTCAAATTCCACGCCCTCGCCGCGCAGAGTGTGCAGCATCAGGTCGTGGGGTCCTTGGAATGATTCCATGGGAAAGGCCGGGGTGCCCAGGCCGTCTTGGTTGGTGGCGAGCACCAGCTCGTAATCGTCGAGGGCAGCCAGGGCCTTGAGGCCCGAGATGGCATCGGGCACAAAGGCAAATTTTTCGTAGCTATCTACTTGGTAGTCAACGGGTGGCTCAACCAGGATAGTGCCATCGCGATCTATAAATAGGGCTGTTTTCATCTTATTGGGATTTATAGGGGAAGAGGGGACGGACGCCACCAAGTGGCGCCCCACAGTAGCCGCTATCCAGCAGGGTCCGCTATGCGGCCAGGGGGCGCTATCCAGGGAGGGTGGAGAGGATGGAGATTACTTTTTTGTTTTCGTGGGGGGTGCCGATGGTGATGCGCAGGCAGCCGTGGCAGAGGGGCATGCGCGAGCGGTCGCGCACGATCACGCCCTCATCAATCAGGCGGTCATAGATGACGATTGGGTCGGTGACCTTGACGAGCAGGAAATTGGCATCCGACGGATAGACCTCAAGCACGCAGGGCAGCGGCTTGATAGCCTCGGCCAGGCGGTCGCGCTCGGCCTTAATTTCTGCCACGTGTGCGGCTTTGTCCTCAGATTCGAGCAGGCGAGCCACCGTGTCTTGCACTATGGCGCTGATATTGTAAGGATATTTGACGCGCCCAAACAGCTCCATCACTTGCTCTGCCCCAAAGGCGAGGCCCAAGCGCAGAGCGGCCATGCCCCAAGCCTTGGAGAGGGTCTGCAGCACAATCAGATTGGGATGCTTGTCGAGCAGCGGCAAAATCGACCCTTGGTCAGAAAAATCGACATAGGCCTCATCGACAATCACCATGCCATCGAATCGCTCAAGCAATTCCTCGATCTGGGCGATGGGGAAGGCGTTGGCGGTAGGGTTGTTGGGCGAGCATATCCACATCAGGCGCGTATTCTCGTCAGTGGCCTCGAGCAGACGGTCGACCGGCAGAGAAAAATCAGGATTCAGTTCTACCTCGCGCAGCTTGATGTCGTTGATGTCGGCCCCCACGCGATACATGCCATAGCTCGGGGTGATTGCCACGGCATTGTCCTTGCCGGGACGGCAAAATATGCGGTAGCAAAGGTCGATAGCCTCGTCGCTGCCATTGCCGATAAAGGTCTGCTGGGGTGTAACACCCTTGAGCTGAGCGATTTGCTTTTTCAGGGCCTTTTGGCGCGGGTCAGGGTAGCGGTTAACGCCCGACGGGTAAGGACTCTCGTTGGCATCGAGCCAAGTGTCGATAGCACCGCCCTTGTAATCATCGCGTGCAGTCGAGTATGGGGCCAGAGCCCGTATATTGGGACGCACCCAGGCGAGGGGCGTCTTAGGGCCTTTGGTTTTTGGTTTTTGG
>NWBJ01000070.1:0-53343 GCA_002633115.1 Muribaculaceae bacterium Zag1 | reverse complement strand
TTGGTTTTTGGTTTTTGGCTTTTGGGAGCCATATCTGGGTCTTTGGTCTTTAGCATTTGGTCTTTTGAGGTCATTTGTTTTGGCGGATTTTAACAGCGTTGGCGTGGCCATCGAGGCCCTCGGCCATAGCCATAGTGATTATGGCCGATGAGAGGAGGTCGAGACCATCAGGAGTGAGTTCTTGGAATGTGATTTTGCGCATGAAGCTGTCGATGTTTACGCCGCTATAAGCGGTGGCCCAGCCCGAGGTGGGGAGGGTGTGGTTGGTGCCAGAGGCATAGTCGCCAGCGCTCTCGGGCGAGTAGTGGCCGATAAACACGCTGCCAGCGGCGGTAATCTTTTCGGCGAGTTGCCATGGGTCGCTCACGCTGATTATCAGGTGCTCGGGGGCGTAGACGTTGGCAAATTCCACCATTTCGCGGCGCTCGCGCAGCACGATTATGCGGCTGATTTCGAGGGATTTCTCTACGATGGCCTTGCGCGACAGGTTGGGCACTTGCTTTTTGATTTCATCGATGACGCGGTTGGCGTATTCTTGGCTCTTGCACACCAGCAGAGCCTGGCTGTCGGGGCCGTGCTCGCATTGCGACAGGAAGTCGGCCGCCACGAATGCCGGATTGGCAGTGTCGTCGGCCAGCACCATTACCTCGCTCGGCCCAGCTGGCATGTCGATGGCCACGCGGCTGCTGAGTATCTCCTTGGCGCGGGTCACATAGCGGTTGCCGGGACCGAAAATTTTGTCAACCTTGGGTATCGACTCGGTGCCGAGGGCCATGGCGGCAATAGCTTGGGCTCCGCCCACGGCGTAGATGGCATCGATGCCGCATTTGTGGGCGCAATACAGGATTTCGGGGGCGATTACGCCCTCGCGATTGGTGGGGGTGCAAAGCACAATCTGCTTGCAGCCAGCCAGTTTGGCTGGTATGGCGAGCATCAGCACTGTTGAGAATAGCGGTGCGCGGCCGCCCGGTATGTACAGGCCCACGCGCTGGATTGGCACGGGGCGCTGCAGGCATCTTACGCCGGGGGTGGTCTCGACCTCGACTTGCGCCGGCATCTGAGCGGCATGGAAGGCGCGGATGTTGCGCATAGCCAGGTCGATGGCGCTTTTAAGCTCCTTTGAGATTTCTCGCTCGGCGTGGTCGATTACGAGGGGCGAGACCTCAAGATGGTCAGGCTCAAAACCATCGAGGGCCTTGCAGAGTTTGCGCAGGGCTGTGTCGCCCTCTTGGGCGACCTGGGATATGATTTGGTTGACGACATCGGTTACGGCGGTGTCCTCGGCGACGCATCGCTCGGCCAGGGTGGGCCAGTATTTGCGAGGCGGGTCTATGTAAATTTGTGGGAGGGTCATGGTAAAGTCAAAAGTCAAAAGTCAAAAGTCAAAAGTCAAAAGTCAAAAGTCAAAAGTCAAAAGTCAAAAGTCAAAAGTGGGTCGAGAATTCTCGAGAGGTTTCGAAAATTATCGAGAATTCTCGAAATCTCGATAGTATCGAAATTATCGATAGTATTGAGATTGATTATCTAATCATATTCTCGAGGGCGAGGACCAGGATGCCCTCGGCGCCGATTGATTTGAGCTGGTGCACAGTGTCCCAGAGGCGCTCCTTGGCGATGACGGCATGGATTGAGCACCAGCCCTCCTGGGCCAGGGGCAGCACTGTCGGGCTGCGCATTCCGGGCAGAATCTCGATGGCGCGCTCGAGCTGAGCCTTGGGCAGATTCATCAGCACATATTTCATGTCCTGGCTCTCGATTATCGACTTGAATCGGAAAGTGAGGCGAGCCAGCTCGGAGAGTTTTTCCTCTGACAGATGCTCGTTGGCGATGAGCACGGCCTGGGATTCAAATACCTTTTCGACCTCGACCAAGCCATTTGAGCGCAGTGTCGCGCCCGAGGATACAATGTCAAAAATAGCGTCGGCCATGCCGATTGAGGGGGCTATCTCGACCGAGCCCTCGATGCGGTGGATGTCGGCGCTGATGCCTTTGTCGTTGAAAAATCGCTTGAGGATCACCGGATAAGATGTGGCAACGCGCTTGCCATTGAAATATTCGAGGCTTGGGTATTCATCAGACTTGGGAATAGCCAGGGAGATGCGGCACTCGCCAAAGCCGAGGCCCATGACCTCGCGCACTGGCTGCTCTTTTTCGGCCACTTCGTTTTGGCCCACAATGCCGAGGTCGGCGACACCCATAGCCACTGCTTGGGGTATGTCATCATCGCGGAGGTAAAGCACCTCCATCGGGAAACCGTCGGCTTGGGAGATAAGTTTGCGCTTGCTGTCGGCGACGGTAATGCCGGCGTTGGCAAGGAGCTCGATGCTCTGTTCGTTTAGGCGTCCTTTGGCCTGGATTGCAATTTTCAACATGATTATACTAAGTCAAAAGTCAAAAGTCAAAAGTCAAAAGTCAAAAGTCAAAAGTCAAAAGTCAAAAGTCAAAAGTCAAAAGTCAAAAGTCAAAAGTGGGTCGAGAATTCTCGATGAGGAGAAGAATCGAAGGAATCGAATTGAATCGGGAAAAATTATTCATTTTTCATTTTTAATTTTTCATTAACGAAAAAACCCATCCTGATAGGGATGGGTTCAGAATATCGTGGAGAAATATGGGCTGATAGCCGCGCACGCATCTGCTGCCGTCCCCTCAGGTGGTAGGATGGTAGTGGTGATGGTGGTGCAGATGGCTGTTGTTGCTCATATTTGTCAGTTTTACGGCGCAAATTTACGAATTTTCTTTCAATTAACAACAATTTATGTAAAAAAGTTTAATCCGGGTCTAAAAATCTGTGGTCTTAAAAATCGGGCGTATAAAAACGCGGCGAGGGGAACTCCATCACGGAGCTCCCCTCGCTATGTCGCAGCGACGCGCAAATCA
The DNA here is from genome assembly GCA_002633115.1 of Muribaculaceae bacterium Zag1. Classification (GTDB taxonomy): domain Bacteria; phylum Bacteroidota; class Bacteroidia; order Bacteroidales; family Muribaculaceae; genus CAG-873. The sequence continues at coordinate 50,466 of NWBJ01000070.1, read as the reverse complement.
TCAAAACCCAAAAAAAGCGCCGCATGCGTCCCCTATAAGAAAGGCTACGTCGCCGGCTCACCGGCACGGCCACGTCTGTACAATGGCTTATAAGCCAGCTCGACCAGAAAGTCGACAATCTTGGGCAACACTGCCTCGATGTAGCGCTTGCCTTTCTCGGCTGTGGCCGAGTGGGGGTTGCCCACACCGGTATCGACAGTGGCATAAGCCCAGTGACGGGGCGCCCAAGCCACCTTGGCATTGAGGCTCTCGATGGCAAAGTCGGTTGATGCGCCGTCGCCGGCCATCTCCATCTTCACCGTCTCGGGGAAATAATGGAGCATCACCGACGTCTCGAGTTCGCCTGCATGATCATCAAATTTCTCATCGAAATATCCCGCACGAGGCACAATGTTAAACCATTCGCAGTGGCATATCGTCATGTCGGGATTTTTTATCATTAAATCTCGGATCATCCCCTTGAAGATGTTGCCTCCATGTCCGCTCATAATCACCAGGCGGTTGATGCCTTGGCGCTGCAGCGAGGCCACGATGTCGGTAAGCACCGCCATCTGTGTGGCTTGGGTCGTGTGGATGCAATAGGGAAGTTCGATTTGTCCAGGATTCTGTGATCCGAGAGGGATGCCTGGTAGCACCATGGCTTGCACACCGCGCTCGGCAGCCCTCTCGGCTGCCTCGAATGAGACAGCCTGGGCAGCGAGCATATCGGTGCAATAGGGCAGATGCAGATTGTGGGGCTCGGTGGCTCCCCAAGGGAGGAGAGCCATATCGTAGTGAGGCATCTGCTTGACGTCGCCCCAGCGGGCCGTGGTGATATCGAAAGGTGAATGCATGGGAGAAGAATCGATTTGATTAGACCCCAGCAACGCGCTTGCGGTATTCCTGCACGCAGGCGTCGAGACGCTCGTGAGCAGTGGTGTCGCCAGGCACGTTGTGCGAGGGGTGGATGTATAGCTTCACGCCGCGCTCCTCGAGGATTTCGGCCACGGTGGTGATGGTCATCCACACGGTGGTGATGAAGGCCATGGTCGAGAGCGGCCCTACCTTGTCTTGGTGGTTTTTGAGCTCGACAGATGCGTCAACCAGCGGGCAGCATGAGTCGACCACGTAGTCGGCAATCTGGAAGAGATTCTTGCCGCATGAGTGGCGAGGAACCTTGTCACCGGTCTGCTCGGCCGAACCGAACACGATCACCTTCATTCCGCGCTTCTTAGCCTCGAGAGCCACATCGATGTTGACAGCGTTGATACCGGTGTGTGAGAAAAGCCACAACACATCGCGCTCGTCAAAATTCCAGCTGTCCATGATGGTCTTGCCGTAGCCCTCGCAGCGCTCGAGGAAGAGGAATTGGTTGATACCCATTTCGCCTACGATATGGGTGAAGAAGGTGAGAGGGAGCTCGCATAGAGGATGGAACCCTACGAAACCGCCGATGCGAGGATACATCTCCTCGATGGGGAGGTTGGCGTGGCCGCAGCCGAAGGTGTGTACCCAGCGACCGGCTTGGATGGCGTCGGCCATCACGGTGGCAACCTCGCGGATTTTGTCCATTTGGGTGGCTTCAATCTTGTCCATCACCTCGATGGCGTTTTTCTTCCATTGATTAGCTAGCATGGTTTAAAAAAATTGGTTTTTAATTGGTTATTTGATATTGAGGGATTATTTATTCAGAGGGTAGAGGTCTGGCGCCGAGACACCATCGACACGGCGGTGGGGATTAGGGCCATTATGCCCACTAAAGCCCCGGCCAGCATGATGGGGAACCAGGCGTACTCGCCATCGTCGAAAGCCAAGCCTGCCACCTTGTTGAAGGCGAATTGGCCCATCAGGCCCAGGAACATGGCAATCGACAGGGCAGTGCCCGATTGGCGAGGAAAGGCCTCGGCCAGATAGTTGATGACCACTGGGAATGTTGCACCCACTCCAAATCCGATCAGAGCCATGGCGAGATAGATAATCGAGAGCGTGTCGAAGGTGAAGAGGAGAGCCACCCCGGCCATGGCCACGCACAGATACATGTACAGAGTGCCCATTGGATTGAATCGCCGCATAAACGCTCCCAGGGGCAGACGGCCGCAGAGCATGCCGATTGAGAACCAGGTAAGCGACAGAGTGACGAGACCCGGGTCGAGGTCGGTGGTCGAGTTGAGGAAAGCTACGGTAAAGTTACCGCTGATGCCCTCGAATCCGCATTGGAAGAAGAGGGCCAAGGCAAAGGCCAGGAGAGCGGGATACTTGAGCAGGCCGAGGGAGGCCGAAAGTGGCTGACGCTGCTGCTCCGTAGCTGCCTCAGCCTTTGGGAAGGGGATGGCAATGAAAAATACAATGAAAGCGGCCATCACCACAGAAATAGCATTGAGCGGCAGGTAGAAATCTGGGCACAGATACACCAGGCTGATCCAGAGCAGGGCGCCTATGCAATAGAAAGCCCCGAGGACCCCGAGACGACCGCCTCGGCGCTCATCGCTGTAGATGGCCGACACCAATGCGTTGGTCTCGCCGTTGAGGATGCCTCCGCCCATGCCGAGCAGGAAGATTGAGCAGTGGAGCAAGTCAATCGAATCGAATTGTGCCAGCCCTTGCACCCCGGCCAGAGCCATCAGCGAGGCCGCAATCAACAGCCATTTGTAGCCCAAGCGGTCGACGATGGGCCCAAAGATGATGGTGCCCATGATGATGCCGATCGACATGGTGGCCGGCAAGGCGTTTGCCCCCTCGACAATCTGGCTGAGCTCGGTGAGGATTGGCCCCAGCGAGAGCATCGTCACGCCAAAGAAACCCATACCGGCACAGGCGGCTGTGAATACGCAAGCGGTGTTGTATCTTTTCATTGGATTTTTGTTTTTTCTCGGCCACCAAGGTGGCCGAGCACGGTAGCCGCCATCCGGACAACCGTTATTCACTTTTCATTTTTCACTCTTCATTTTTGACTGTTCACTGCTTTGAGGGCGGTGTAGGCGGCACCGAGCAGGGCAGCATTGTTGCCGACCTCGGTAGCGCAAAATTCTACTTGAGTCATCGCTATTGGTTGGCCCCATTTGCATGCCTCGTCGTAAATGCGCGAGATGAACATCCTGGCTGGGCCGAAGACGCCGCCGCCAAAGATGATTTTCTCAGGGTTGAAGAGGCTCACCAGATTGGCTGCCCCAGCGCCCCACATCTCGATAGCCTTGTCAAGCACCTTGACAGCCAGGGGGGTCCCAGGCATCGTAGGCCGCAAAGACATCATAAGATGTAACCTCGTCGATAGGCTTTTGAGCCAGAGCGCCGGTGTAGTTGCGCACGCAGCGCAGAGCGCGACGCGCCTGGGTGGCTATGCCATCGCCCGAGGCGTAATATTCAAAGCATCCAGTGGGGATGTATTCCTCGGTGTAGGGATGCTGCAGAGCCATCCAGCCGGTAGCGCCCACTATGTCGTTGGCGCCATGCAGCACGTGGCCGTCGATTACGATGCCAGCTCCGATGCCAGTGCCAACAGCCAGATAGATGGCGTTGTCACAGCCGCGAGCGGCGCCTTTCCAAATCTCGCCGAGGATGTAGCAGGTGCGGTCACTCTCGACCTCGACTCTGAGAGCGGGGTCGCCGAGAGCCTCGACGATGTATTGCTTGAGCGGGAAATTGTCCCAGCCCGGAATGTTGGGAGCCCATACAGTGCCGGTGCGCGAGTAGGCGATGCCTGGTATGCAAATGCCAATGGCATCAATCTCTACGCCAGGATTTTGTCCCATTATGGTGCGGATGACCTCCACGATTTTGCGGCCCACGTCGGTGCCAGTGGCTCCGTCAAGCAGCACATTCTGCCGACAGTGCATCTCGCCCTCTTTGTCAAACAGGGCCGCGGCAATCTTGGTGCCTCCGAGATCTATTGCGATTATAGCCATAACAAGTCAAAAGTCAAAAGTCAAAAGTCAAGAGTAACAAGTCAGAAGTCAAAAGTAACAAGTCAAAAGTCAAGAGTCAAAAGTAACAAGTCAAAAGTCAGAGTATGAGGTAATTCTATATAACTCGGTTGGGTGCTGCGGTACTTGCGTACCGGCGGCATCAACGCCGCCGGGGACGCAAAACCACTTAGTAACAACTTAAATATATATAGGATTAGATCATTCGGGTTGATAGTAGACATACCATCCGCAATCGTCCCAGTCGGTCATGCCATCGCCCATATTGCGATAGAGCACCATGGTGCTGTTGTCGAGCTGGAGGATCCAGTAGGCGGCTCCAGAGGATGGGAATCCGTTGTCGTCGTGTTCCGAACCCATCACTGCAGTGGTGGTGGTGAGCACGCCCTGCACGCCCTCGTCGGGTGCATCGTGGGTGTAGCTGTAGGCACCTGAGCGCTTGAGAGAGCCAGCCTCGGTGTAGACGTTGAGGCCAAAGCCGTCGTAGACAAATTCCATGCGCTCGTCGCCGAGGGTCTCAAGGCTGCCAATCTGGTTCCACCAGGAGTTGTCGGCTGTTGGTTCGTAGTATTTCCAAGCGCCATAAGCACCCATCACCATGTAGTTGCCCTTGCTGTTGGCCAGGTATTTCCACTTTTTCGAGGCGGTGAGGTCGGCCTTGTCTTTGGCGCCGGTCAGCAGGTTGTCATAGGTGTCAAACACGTTGGTGACAGTGACTGTGAAGGGCAAAGACTCGATTCTCTGATTGCCAGAGATGCCGATGTAGGTGATCGTGTATTCGCCGTTTTTGCCAACGACGATGGTGTCGTTGTCGGTCGAATAGGTGTTGTGGGTGCCTGAGCAGTCAAAGTGCCAGTTGCCGCCGATATCGGGGCGAGAGTTCTTGACGATGATGTATTGGTCGCCTTCGACCTTTCCATCGACATTGGGGAGCTGAGTCACCGACAGAGCGGCGGTGAGCTCTTGCTGCGAGATGGCAGTGCCATCGGCATTGTAATCATCGCGGTATTTGTTGGTCTCGATAGGGTCGCAAGACGCGAGAGCCATACCGAGGGCGCAAGCCGCAAATAAATATATAGATTTCATGATAGTGGACATTTATTTGATTTTTAATGTCGGCCGCTGAGCGGCCGACCACACGACCTTGAGAGGATTACATGTTGTTCCAGTCAGAGAACATAGCCGAGGCGTCCCAGCCGGGATTCTGCTCAAGCAGGCCCTCAGAGAGGTCAATCTCGGTCTGCGGTATAGGCCAGTAGCCTTGAGTCTTTTGCAGACGAGCGGCATAGTCAAAGTTGACCATATTGACAAGCTGGGCAGCGTTGATGAGCTGGAAATCGTTCTGCTTGTTGAGCAGGTTGCCAGCCTCGGTGAGGCTTGGGCCTGACCAGCGCAGGATATCCCACCAGCGCAGCGATTCGAAGGCGAACTCAAAGCGGCGCTCATTCTTGATATTCTCAAGCGAGTAGCTGACGGGAGCCAGGTGAGAGCGGGCGCGCACCTTGTTGAGGCCGTCGGCGGTCTCGGTGAGCTCGCTGTGCATCAACAGCACATCGGCAAAGCGCATGTGGATCAAGTCCTGGATCGAGGTGAGCGACTGTGAGGTCTGCGAGGTAATGCCGGGATACATCACCAGACCGAAGTTGACGCATGATGAGCCGTTGTAGGCCAGGATGTTGATGTATTTCTTGTTGAAATAGCCAGTCTGCTCATAGTAGCGGGTCGAGACGGTGTAGTCAGGCTCGTCGTCGCAGAGACGGAAGTCCTTGATGACAGTGCCCTTGTTGTTGGGGTCGAAAGCGCGGTAGCTCCAAACCGAACCGGTGAGGCGGGGATCCTCGGTGTAGCCATCGAGGAATTCCTGCTGGTAGCTCCAAGCCTGCCATTCCTTGACCATAGCGGGGCAGACTGGACCTGCTCCCCAGCCCTGGCCGAAGGGATAGCTCACGCCGTCGGCCGAGGTATTGTTGTCGCCCGAGGGCGAGTAGAATTGGCACACGGTGTTGGTCCACCAGGTGTAGGTCCAAGTTGATTGCAGGCTGTGCTTGTTGGCAAAGAGGGTCTCCTTGCAGCTGTTGCCCTCCCAACGCAGGCCATTGTTGACCACGTAAGCGTAGCTGAATCCGCCCTCGTTGTCCTGCGATGTGGGGTTGGTGTAGGCCCAGATATTGCGCTGGTCGCTCACCAGCTCGCAGCCGGAATTGTTGATGCAATCCTCAAGCCAAGCGACAACTTGTGACTTGGTGATGCCGTTGGGGAGTTCGGTCTTGCCGTAGCGACCGGTGTAGAAGAGGAACACGCGGGCCATGTAAGCCTCGGCGGCATATTTGGTGGCGTGACCAGTCATGGCGTCGCCGTAGAAATAATTCTTGTTGGGGAGCAGCTCGATAGCTTGCTTCAGATCCTCAGCGATTTGGTAGTACACCTCATCGACCTCGGCGCGAGGCAAGTTGTCGGTGCTTGTCTCCAAGCGCAGAGGCACACCGCCAAACATTTGAGCCAGCTCGTAATAGGTGATGCCGCGCAGGAAGTAGACCTCGCCATAGTGGCGCTTCTCTTCGGTTTCAGAACTCCATACTTGCACATTGTGCAGTGTCTCGAGGGCGCTGTTGGCGCGGTGGATCAGGGTATAGCAGCGGTCCCACAGGCCGGAGTAGCCATTGAGCGAACCGGTGTACATCAGGAAGTTGGTAGCGCAGTTGTTACTGTACGACAGGTTGCCACCGAGGCAGTCGTCGCTGGCAAGCTGGGCTGCGTAGTAGGCTGATGAGGTCTCGGGATCCTCAAACAGCAGGTGGGCGTAGATGCCGGTGAGCACCTCGTCGGCCTCGGTCTCGGTAGCGGGGAAATTGCCAGAGGTCTTCTGTGTGAGCAGTTCGGTATCGAGGAAGTCATCACAGCTGGTCAAGGCTGCCGAGGCAGCGATGGCAGTTGATATGTATAGGAGTTTGTTCATAGTTGGTTTTCAGAATTTTACGTTAAGACCAATGAGCACGTTGCGCGAGCTGGGATAGTAGCCCAGGTCGATGCCTTGAGCGTAAGCCCCGTCGTCTTCGCCGCCGAATCCGATTTCAGGATCCATGCCCGAGTAGCTGGTGAAAGTGAAAAGGTTTTGTACTGTGCCGTAGAGGCGCAATTGGGTAAAGGGTATCTTGGGGAAGATCTTCTTGATGTCGACACCGAGGGTGACATTCTTGATCTTGAGGTAATCGGCGTCCTCGACATAGATGTCGGATACGCGATTCCAGTTGCTCGACGATGCTACCGACAGGCGAGGATACTTGTTGCTGGTGCCGGCTCCGTGCCAACGCTCAAAGATCTCAGACGAGAAGTTCTGGTTGGGCGAGGCGTTGAAGTCTCGGTAGCACTTCATAATCTGTTGGCCGAAAGCGCCGTAGGTGGTGACCGAAAGGTCGAGGAATTTCCAACCGAGGTTGAAGCTGAAGCCCATGGTGAAGTCGGGGTGGGGGTCGCCAATCTTTGTACGGTCGTTGGCATCGATTACGCCGTCGCCGTTGACGTCAACCCAGATTACATCGCCGGGAGCAGTCTTGTCGCCAAGCAGCTTGGCACCGGTATAGTTATCGATCTGCTCTTGGGTCTGGAAGATGCCGGCGCTCTTGTAGCCGTAGAAATAACCGATAGGCTGGCCTACCTCGGCGATGCGGATGCACTCTTCGCTGCCCTCCCAGAGCACGCTGGTGTTGCCGTGGATGATGCCGTCGGCATTGGCAATCTTGGTGACCTCATTTTTGTTGTGGGCGATGTTGAAGTTTACGCCATAGTAGAAGTCGCGGCCCACATTGTCGTTCCAGTGCATGGCAAACTCAACACCCTTGTTGTTTACGTTACCGCCGTTGACCGATGGGGCATTGGCGCCGACGCTCGAGAGGATAGGAGCGGTCACAAGCCAGTCCTTGGTAGTGCGGTTGTAGTAGTCAAACTCGACAGCGAGGCGACCATTAAAGAATCGGGCGTCAAAGCCGAGGTCGAGCTGCTCTTGAGTCTCCCATTTGAGGTCGGGGTTGATTACAGCGTAGGCATACGAGCCGGTGCTAACCGTGTCCATTGAATCGCCGAAGACGTAGCCACCGTAACCGTTGTTTGAGGAGATGAGCGACAGGTACTGGAATGAATCAATCGAGCAGTTGCCGTTCTGGCCCCAGCTGGCGCGGATCTTCAAGAAATCGAGCCAAGAGCGGGTGTTCTCCATAAAGTTCTCGTTGCTCATAACCCAGCCGGCCGAGAATGAGGGGAAGTAGCCCCAGCGGTGGCCGCGAGCAAAGACTGAGCTGCCGTCGGCACGCATAATCACGCTGGCCATGTATTTCTCATCGTAGTTGTAGTTGATACGACCGAAGAAAGAGGCGAGAGCGCCGGGAGTGTTGGGATAGCCTGTGAGCGAGGTTACGCTGTTGGGAGTGGTGGTGACGTTGCTCAGGAAGGCGTGCTGGAAGTCATAATAGTTCGAGCCCTTCTTAGCGCCGCTGATGCCGCCGCCGTAGCCCCATTTCTCGACTGATTGGCCGACAAGCACATCAAAGTGGCTGCGGTTGATGTCGAAGATGTAGTTGATGGTGTTTTCCCAGGTCCAGCGCCAGCTGTTGCTTTGCGACTGGTTGACAGCATCCTCGGTAGTAATGAGGTTGGAGGTGAGGCTGTAGACCGGGGTGTAGCTGCGGTAGTCAGAGTTGGCGAAGATGTAGCCGATCTGCGACTTGTATTTGAGGTTTTTGATGGGTTGGATCTGGATATAGCCGCTGGCTTGCAGGTAATGGCTGTTGCTCTTGTTCTGATTCATCAGATAGTCGAGGTATGCAATTGGGTTTTTGTTGGCCGAGTTGGCAGTGTCCCAATTGTAGCCATTGGCTAATTGATCATCGTAGACGTAGTATGAGCCGTCTTCGTTGTAAGCACGCATCAGAGGGCTCATTACGAGCATGTTGTGCACGCCGTTCCAGTAGATGCCGCCGGTGCCAAACGATCCCTTGATCTTGGTGTACTTGTAGTTGAGGGTCTCACCCACCTTGATAAATTCCATGTCACCCAGGCGCTTGACCACGTAGTCGTTGTTGATACGCAGGTTGTAGCGGTCCATGTGGGGAGCGGCATTAGGCACGCCCATAGTGGCATCTTGGCCAGTGTAACTCAGGCCGAACGAATAAGAATTGTCCTTGCCGCCCCCCGAGAATGTGACGGAATGGTTTTGGATGAGAGCATCCTTGTTTTGGATTTCCTTAAGCCAGTTGGTACCAGTCCAAGTGCCGTTCATGATAGCCTGGTAGTCGGCAGTAGGCAGATAGTTGGCCCAGTTGTAAGGGTCGAGGCCGTCCATAATGCGAGCTTCGTCTTGGATAGCCATATATTCCTGGGCGGTGAGGATGGTGGGGATTTTGTAGAGGTTTTGCCAGCCTACATATCCGTCGTAAGTGACTTCGGAGTGGCCTTCGCGACCGCGCTTGGTGGTTACGAGGATAACGCCGTTGGCAGCGCGTGCACCGTAGATAGCAGCCGAGGCAGCGTCCTTGAGCACGTCGATGCTCTCGATGTCGTTGGGGTTGAGGCCATCGATGCTGCCGCCAGCCACGCCGTCGACCACATATAGGGGCGACGAGTTGCCGATGGTGCCGAGACCACGGATCTGCACGTTGAATCCGGAGTTGAGGAAGCCGTTGCTCTGGGTGATGTTCACACCGGGGGCTTGGCTCTGGAGGGCGCCGAGGGCGTCGACAGTGTTGAGCTTGCTGATGTCGTCACCTTTGACTTGCACTGTAGCGCCGGTGACGAGTTTCTTTTTCTGCACGCCGTAACCCATCACCACGAGCTCTTCGAGGCTTGTAGCGTTAGGGTCGAGTGTGATTGTCATGTTGGGTGATGCCTTTGCCTCAACCGGCAGGTAGCCTACGTAGCTGACCTCGAGAATTGAGCCAGCGGGCACTTGCATGTCGAAATTGCCATCAATATCAGTCATCACTCCCTGAGTAGTGCCTTTGATGCGGACGGAAGCACCGATTACGGGCTCGCCAGTTTCGTCGAGGACCACGCCCTTGGCACGGATGTTGGCGTTGGTCGCTGTCGCTTGTGGCAGGGCGTTAGGGCTCTGGGCAGGACTCTCGCTGGCCAGAAGGGGGGCCGTAGAGATAGCCGAAGCGACTACTAGTGTAATAGCTTTTAAGCTGTTCATGATAGGTAATGTGGAGGGGTAAGGTAAAGGGATGTCAACCCAGAGCGCTAAGGATATTAGCGCATATTAGGTAATTCACATTCATTGTCTGTGGGGCCGTGTACGCCCCGATAGGATTAGTCTTCATATTCAGTAGGGATAAGTTTATGGGGTTGACCGCTTCGCTCTTGAAGTGGTGAATCTTGGTGGGAAGTTGCAAGGTAAAGTGCTGAAGTTACAATCTATTATAACCGCCTTATCTATTAACAGTGGCAAAGTTAATTCATTTATTTTTAATATACCAAAAAAGTTGCGCTAATTCTCTCTTGGCTTTGCATTATTTATGAATCAACTACATAACTTTGCATTGTTGGGTCGTTCTGAGGTCTTTTTTATTTGGTAATTCCAAATATTATACGTTACTTTGCCTAATCATTTTAACAAACCCATCACGGGTGCTATATTTAAGGGAATGAACAAAATACGTGGATTTATGAAAAGACTATTCTCAATCTTGGCGGCTGCCTCGGCGGCTATGGTCCTGAATGCGGCCTCCCCAACAGCCGACACCTCGGCGCCTCTGCCCATCTGCGGGTCGGCGATGCAGATATCACAGCCCGACAATAATGTGTACAGCCGGGGCGGAATCATACGCACCAACCCGGAGAAGCCGAGGATTTCGCTCGTCTTCACCTCGCACGACCGCAACGACGGCGAGGAGAGCATCCTGGCCCTGCTCGACCGCCATGGCATCAAGGGAGCCTTCTTTTTTACAGGTGCTTTTTACGAACTGTTTCCTGAGACCATCGCTCGCTTGCGCCAGGCTGGGCATTATGTGGGCAGCCACAGCTACGGGCATCTGTTGTATATGCCGTGGGAGAATCCCGACTCGATGCTGGTGAGCCAGCAGGAGTTTGTCGATGATATGCAGCACAGCTATCGGCTGATGCGCGAGGCGGGGATTGAGCCGGGCGAGGCCCCGGTTTACATACCGCCGTATGAGTATTATAATGAGCAAATCTCTGACTGGTCGCGGCAATTAGGACTGCAGGTGGTGAACTACACGCCTGGGTCGTGGACCAATGCCGACTACACCATACCATCGATGGGAGGGAAATATCGCAGCAGCGAGTTCATACTCAACCAGGTACTGGGATATGAGCAGGAGCAAGGCATGAATGGGCAGATCCTGCTGATACATTTCGGCACCCATCCCGAGCGCACCGACAAATTCTATGACAACGGCCTCGAGCCCATGATCCTCGAGCTAAAAGCCCGAGGATACGAGTTTGTACCGCTTATTCAAGCCCTTGGGCTTGAATATGTCAAAAGTGAAAGCCATAGTTTAAGTCAAAAGTCAAGAGTCAAAAGTCAAGAGTCAAAAGTCAAAGGTACTGGGTGGGGAGGTTTGAACAAAAGGAGTGAAATATGAGTTAATCTCAAAGGTGGTCTGTCTTATGCTCCCCACCAAAAAGACTAATTTCCACTCTTGACTTTTGACTTAAACTATGGCTTTACAGGATACTGATATCTGGCGCGAGATGCTTTCGGGCAATCCCTACAATGCAATCGACCCGCAACTCCTCGCTGCTCTCAGCCACATGCGCGACCGCGTGGCCGAGTTCAACGCCTATGTGCCCACCGACACCGAGATGCAGCTCGAGTGGCTGCGCAAGTATCTGGGCAGCATTGGCGAGAATGTGACCATCAATCAGCCTTTCCGTTGCGACTACGGCGCTAACATATATATTGGCGACAACACGGTCATCAATTTCAACATGACCATCCTCGACGAGGGCGAGGTGCGCATAGGCAGCAATGTCTATATCGGCCCCAACTGCTCGATCTATACCCCGTGCCATCCCCTCGACCCGGAGGAAAGAAATCAAGGCATCGAGTGGAGTCTGCCGGTGACTATCGGCGACAACTGCTGGCTTGGCGGAAATGTGGTGATTTGCCCGGGCGTAACCATCGGCGAGGGCTGCACCATCGGCGCTGGCAGCGTGGTGGTATCCGACATCCCGACTCGCAGCGTGGCTGTCGGCAATCCCTGCAAGGTGATTAAGAAAATCTAAATCAAGGGCTCGCTGAATAAAATTTTGTAAATTTTACGGGAAAAATTTGGTGGGTTCAGAAAAAGTGCGTACCTTTGCACTGCATTTGCGAAATATGGTGAGTTTAGCTCAGTTGGTTAGAGCGTCGGATTGTGGTTCCGAAGGTCGTGGGTTCGACCCCCACACCTCACCCCACCCAGAGGAAATGGCCACGCCATTTCCTTTTTTTATTATTATCTCATTGATTGTATATTATGCTCCAATACACAGATGACATAGATGGCACACAGATATTTGCTGGTAAATAATTTCATAGAGGTGCTGAGCACCGACAGATTTCACAGATCCATCCGGATGGCCATCTGTGAAATCTGTCAGCGTGTCTACGCTTCTATGGAATAGAATTTGTCCAGACAGGAATCTGTGTGCCATCTATGTCATCTGTGTATTGGAGTTGACTTTATCGGTTGATTACTTATTACTTATTACTTATTACTTATTTCTTATTACTTGCTTTTGCCATGGATGCTGATCTGAAAGAATTGCTCGATCGCGAAGCGGCGAGGATAAACAACCCTGATTTCATTGCCGAAGACCCGGTGCAGTTTCCGCGCCTCTTCACCGACATGCGCGACATCGAGATTGCCGCTCTGCTGAGCGCCACCATCGCCTGGGGCAATCGCAAGATGATTTGCCGCAACTGCCAGAAGATGCTGAATCTGATGGAGATGCGCCCCTACGACTATGTGATGGACCAGGGGTATGAGGAGCTCCCCGATGGCAATGTCCACCGCACATTCTTCAACGCCAATCTGCGCTACTACCTGCGCGGCCTGCGGCGAGTGTTTGAAAAGTATGGGTCGGTGCAAGGCTTGGCTCGCGCCGAGCATATCGCCGAACAGGAATTGCCGGCGTGGAAATTGGTCGAGGCGCTCAACCGAGAGCTGTGTGCCGCCAATGGCGGCGTGGCCGACAGCCGATGCCTCCCACAGAATCTCGATCAGACAGCCCTCAAGCGCATCAACATGGCTCTGCGGTGGCTGGTGCGCCGCGACGGCATCGTCGACCTCGGCGTGTGGGATGTCATCACCCCAGCGCAACTCTACATCCCCTTGGATGTGCATGTCTCCCGCACCTCGCGCGACCTTGGCCTCCTCTCCCGCGCCAGCAACGACAAGCGCTCCGTCATCGAGCTCACCTCCACCCTCCGCGCCATACGCCCCGACGACCCCGTTATCTACGACTACGCCCTCTTCGGCCTCGGCATGGAAGCCAAATCTCTCCCCAACCCCCACTCCTAACCTCTCTTTAACCTCACCCAAATCATCTATCCTCCTCCTTCAAAATCTTCTCTTTAGCTCTTTCCAAATCAGTTTTGGCCACTTGCGGTACATTATCTCACTTTTTAACCTCGATAATGTACCGCAAGTGGCCAAAGGATGGGAAATGCAAAATGAAGGAGAGCCTTAAAAAGTGAGTAACAAACCTAAAAGAAAGGCTAAAGGATAGAAAGTGAGTAAGTAGTCACAGAAAGTGAGTAAGAATGTCAAAAAGTGAGTAAGTAATTAGGGAAATTCGAAAATTCTTAGTAATTTTGCGGTGCGTTTCTATCTCACTTTTTAATATGCAATTTCCAATGCCAATCGATATCAGAGAAAAAATAAATGGAGCCGAGCATGCCTCGCTTGAGTTCAAGTCTGCCAAGGCAGGTTTTCATAAATCGTTTTGGGAGACCTTTTCCGCCTTTGCCAATACCGAGGGCGGTGTGATTGTCCTTGGCGTGGCAGAACGCCAAGGACACTTTGTCGCCGATGGGCTGACCCCGCAGCAAATAACTGACCTGAAAAAGACATTTTGGGACAGCGCCCACAATCGCGACAAAGTGAGTGCAACCATGCTTGCCGAGAGAGATGTGACCGAGGAAGAAATAGACGGCAACCGGGTGCTGGCTTTCAGAGTGCCAGCAGCCCCGTATCAGGTGCGCCCAGTGTATATCACTACTAATCCATTCGGCCATACCTATATGCGCAATCATGAGGGTGACTATCACTGCACTGATGAGGAAATCAAAGAGATGATCTCAGACTCACTGATTGATAGGAAAAATTTCGACAGCGAAATCCTTCCTAACTATCAAATGCGTGATATCGATAAGGAGTCTCTGGATGGATATCGTCGACAATTTGCTTTTCGCCATCCCGATCATCCATGGACCAAAGTCGATGATGAAACATTTCTGATCAAAATCGGCGCCTACAAAATCGACCGGGCTAATGGTCGAGAAGGCTTCACCCGGGCTGGGATACTGATGCTGGGCACCAACGACGCCATCACCGACCAGGCGTGTGACCCATGGTTTTTTGTCGACTACCAAGAGCTGCAAAATCCCGGCACGAGCATGCGCTGGACCGACCGTCTATGGCCCGACGGCACATGGGAGGCCAATGTCTACCAATTCTTCCACCGAGTATACAATAAGGTGTCAAAGGCTCTGCCTGTCCCCTTCAGACTTGAGGGCATCACTCGCATAGATGAGACCTCAGCTCATGTGGCTCTGAGGGAAGGTCTGGTAAATATGTGCGTTCACGCCAACTACGCCCTGAATGCCAAAATTGAAGTGAAATGGCAAGGCGACACCATACTGATGCGCAATCCTGGGCGCATGCTTATCACTCCTGAGGATTTCTACGAAGAGACAAAGAGTGTGTGCCGCAATCCTCTGCTGCAAAAGATGTTCATGCTGATAGGCTACGGAGAGAAAGCTGGCAGCGGCGCCGACTACATAATGCGTGGTTGGAAAGACAACAAATGGCCTAAGCCCCAAATCAAGGAGAATCTCAAGTATCGTTCAGTGGATCTGGTGTTCAGGCTGAGCAATGATTGCGTCGCTATGGAGGATGAAGTCCAATACCAGGCCAAAAGCATAAACCGGAGCTCAATGGTGGCAGGTTATGATTTTGAGGAGGACACCACCTCGGCACAGGAGTCCAAAACTAAGGCTGCCAATGCCACGGCTCACAAGCCTACGGATGCCCCGGCTCCCAAGCCCAAAGTGAAATTCGTACAGGACCGAATCGTGGAATTCTGCCAAGAGCCCCGGTCGCTGGTTGAGATATCCTCCCTGACGGGCATGACCAGCCTGTACCGCCTTAAGAAAGTATATGTCGATCCGCTGATAGGCACTCGCATTCAGCTGACCCACCCCGAGCTTCCCACTCACCGCGACCAGAAATATGTATCAATCTGAATATAGGATAAAATCATGACCTTGGTTAGTCAATGCTTATATAAGGCCACCCGTTTTGGCCACTTGCGGTACATTATCTCACTTTTTTATCGAGATAATGTACCGCAAGTGGCCAAAAGGGTGGTTGGTTAAAATCTAATCCTTGAGAATGGAATATTCACGAAAAATCCGTAACTTTGCATTAGAATCACAATTTAGTCAATCAATGACCCAAAGCCAATCAGATATACTATCCCTAATGGATATAGGGATAAACCGAGTAGGCACTCGCTCTACAAAAGTTTCACAGTTTTATGACCCCTCATCTTCAATCGATGATGAGGGAGAGTTTCTTAATTTCCCTACTCAATTAGCAATAGCTACCCATTATGCTCTGCTTAAAGAGGATGAGTTGAATGTTGATTCATACTCAAAAATTGCCCGAAAGATTATATCTTTATGGTCGAATGATTGCAAAAATCAAGATACCAATGTAGAAGGTGTAGCGGAATCCCCGTTGCAAATGTATCTTTTTCATGACATCTTTACCGCTCCTTTCCAATGTCAGCAGGATACATCTTTTAAATTTATTGATCTATTTGCTGGTATTGGAGGCTTTAGAATTGCCATGCAAGAGATAGGGGGGCAATGTGTATTCTCCTCAGAATGGGATCCTCAAGCTCAGCGTACATATTTTGCTAATTATGGGGAAGTACCATTTGGTGATATCACATTGAGTAAGACTAAAAGTTATATTCCAGAGAAATTTGATGTTTTGTGCGCGGGCTTCCCTTGCCAGCCTTTCAGCATATCTGGTAAGCAGAAAGGATTTGAGGATACCCGAGGTACTTTGTTTTTTGATATCTGTGAAATTCTCTCTCAACATCAACCCAAAGTGGTTTTTCTGGAGAATGTAAAACACATGGTGCATCATAATGGAGGCCATACTCTTGCAACCATTCTTTCCAAATTAGAGGATTTGGGATATAAAGTATCATGGAGTATACTAAATGCCGCTGATTTTGGAGTGCCTCAAAATCGAGAGAGAATTATTATCATAGGGTCAAAGGATAAGAAATTCGATTTCAGCCGTCTGCCAAAGAAGGCTAAGCCTAAGCTAAAAGATTTTTTGGATGCAGAAGGAGATTTTGAATATCTCAACCCCGAAGAATATACTCTTATCGATGATCCTAAAGAGCAGCAAGAATCAGGCCTAATCTTTGCTGGATATCGTAATAAATCTATACGTAAGGCGGGAGTAAGGCCCGGTACGGAACACTTGTCAAGAGTACATAAACAACCGAATCGTATATATTCGGTGGAAGGAGTGCATCCCACCCTGCCTTCACAAGAAAGTTCTGGTAGATTCTTTATTCTTACAGAGGATAGAAGAGTAAGGAAACTAACTATAAACGAGTGTTGGAGAATCATGGGCTATCCGGATGATTTCGTTAAGGTAAGTCCTTTAGGTCACCAATACCGTCAGATAGGCAACTCGGTATGTGTTAAAATGATGGAAGAAATAGCCAAAGAAATTAAGAATCAACTATTATGAACTCTCCCCTTTTCTCAGATGCTGGTGAAGTCATTAAATACTACTATGACATTGCCAAGGAAAAATTAGATAGAGGTGAAATCTTAGATACCCTATCTGAAGAGGCGAAAGAGCATGTAGAAATTGCCGTAAAAGAATCCGAACAAAACAAAGGAATGATAGCTGTGCTGTTAACCTTGTTTTGTTATAAAATCGTAAGTCCTTCACAGGATATTCGTTATCATCAGGCTAATATGGCAGGAGGATTTGCGGGTAGGACAGTGGATGCCAAATATATAACTCCATTTCTGAAAGAACAAGATTTTCCGGCAATGGCAGAGTCAGGATGGTTAACACGAGCTTTTGAACATCCTATGCCCTATACCTTAAACTATCCTCTATCCATGAAGAAAAAGGCTTTGGCTAAAGTTTTCCTTTCTCTTATAGATAAGGTTGAGTGTAAAGGGGAAAAACCTGACTCTGTAATATTATATATGTTACAGTTGTTGATTAAGCAGCGTGATGGACGAAAAATTCAATTGCATCGCCCTCATACTCTCACTATATCACAAATTATTTCTCTTCTGATAAACCATTTTACATATAAGTATGCAGGCCACGGGGCCTCACGATTGCCTACTCTGGCCCTGTATGCGGCGTATCAATGTATGATGGTCGAAATGTCTCGTTATTCTGATAAAGTCCTATGTCCATTAGAATCGCATACCTCATCAGATAGTCAGTCAGGACAAATAGGGGATATACAGGTCAATTATCCTGATGGGACCGCCTTTGAGGGAGTAGAGGTAAAACATCTCAAGAGAATCACTCCTGAACTGATTGAGCATGCTTATTCTAAATTTAGTGTTTGTCGCACAGACAGATATTATCTGCTCACTACAGCCAATATGGATGGGGCAGATAGGGAAGGCATAGAAGCCACGGTCAAAAAGATAAAGAATTCTCATGGTTGTCAAGTGATAGTTAATGGAGTGTATTCTACCATTAACTACTATCTTAGGCTTTTACAGAATCCTTCTGACTTCATAGACAAATTTGTCACTCTCTTAGAGATTGACGAGGGTGTAAAATACCCTCAGAAGATGGCTTGGAATGAATTGACAGATACACAAATATAGGAATCCTCTATTCAGCCCATATCTACAAGAATGAGATTTAGATTGGTGATAAATATGCTCATAGTAATGGTTGCGGTCTGTGGGTGCTCTGAGAAGAAGGGGCGCGGCATGGGTCGCGAGCTGGCGGGGGAGTGCTATGAGGCGGCGATGGAGAAAGATTATGGGAGGTGCGATGCGCTGGCTGACTCGCTGCTGAGGGTGGCAAGAGCTGAAGGCGACCAGGAGGGAATAGTCAATGGCCTGTATTACAAGGGCCTCTATGACTTCAAACCAGAGAATGCTGCGCAGAGACGCCCATATATGATGCAAGCCTTAGAGAAAGCCGAGGCATTGGATGCGCCAGCCTTGCTGTGCAAGATTTACAATGCATTGGCATTCTACGAAGTGGCATGCTATCACCGATATGCCGAAGCGCATAAATATTTCACCTTGGCCCTGGCCGAGGCCTCGCGTACGGGCGATAGGAGGATGCAAATCGTGGCAGAGACCAACCTGTCAGAACTATACCGCGTGAGCGGCGACACCATGGCGCTGCGTTACGACCAGGACATCTACCGTTATGCCACCGAGCGCGCTGACACCGCCCTGATACATTCCGCCGCCTTCCACCTCGCAAAATATTACATCAAGAAACCATCCCAAGCCGCAAGCGCCATACCTTATATCAATAGCGTGGAGCAATGTGGCGACTTTGCCTTGTCGAATGCCCTATGGGGCGAGTATTATCTGGCTGCCGACAGCGTAGAAGAGGCCCAAAAGCGATTGGACCAGGCCTTGGCCTCCAATCCCGACTATTCCGACGGTTATCTCCTCTATGCCAATCTGCTCAACAAGAAAGGCGAATACCTGCGTTCGCTCCAATATCTGGAGCGAGCCAAGACCCTCTCTGATTCAATCGACCCATTCAGTTCTACCCCTATCGAGGCCAACCGCATCGCTTCGCTCGACTATCAGGGCCTTGGCGACTTCGCACAAGCCCTGCTCTACCAGCGCGCCTACGCCGAGGGGAGAGACAGCATATTGGCTATGCGCAACCAAGCCGAACTCAATCGCTACAAAATCGAATACGAAACACACAAGAAAGAGGCCGAAATCGACCATCAGATACAGTTACGCCGGCAGCAAGGATGGCTGTTCCTCACTATAATCGTAGCCTTGATTCTCATCACCATAGCTATCCTGTGGCACCAGAGGCGCCAACAGCGGCTCTATCGTAGCATCGTGGCGCAGAATCGCGACTTCATCGAGCGCGAAAAGACTACAGCGCCAGCCGCAGCTCCCGGCCCGAGCGACCAGAAAGCCGATGAGATTTATGCCAGCATTGTTGAGGAACTCGAGCAGCGTCACATATATCGCGATGTGACAGTGACGCGCGATTCATTTGCCGAGAGAGTGGGGTGCAACCACACATATTTCACGCAAGTGATTAGGGAGCGATTCAACATGAGCTATCTCCAGCTCATGAACTCATACCGCATGCGCGAGGCGCTTAAGATACTCTCGACTGAACCTGCCCCGGGAGCCGAACCCATCACCATGCAGCAATTGGCCAAAGACCTCGGCTTCCTGTCAGTGTCAACATTTTACAGCACATTCAAGGCCCAAGTGGGGATGTCGCCCGCAATGTATCGCCAAACTTTGCGCAAGTTGCCTCCCACCGCCGAGGACAACGAATAGTCTATCCCATATACATATACGATTTGAGCCATGACTCCCAATCGAGCCATTGGCGCGTTTCGCATACGCCAAAACGGCTATTTTCAGTAGGAAAGCACTAAATTTGTGAAAAAATTTAATCTTGCCTATGCGACAATCTTTACCCCTACTGCTTGCAGTATCTGCCATCTTGGGAGCCGCTCCCACAGTCAAGGCCGATCAGACCCTCTACTGGGCCACATCGCGCTCCATATTCAATGATATGGGCGAGGCCTCATTCACCGACGGCGTAGTCTATAATTATAAGGTAGAGGCCGAATACAGCGGCTCGGATGTCACCATCGCCGACATCTTCAATATCAAGTCGCCCTTCCTGAGCGAGACCTATCCGCTGCGCGGGCGCCTCAGCGACGACCGCAAGTCGATCACCGTCCCCTGCTTGGGCTACGACATTGATTACGATATCGAGGCATATACCTGGGTGGCCCAATTTCAGGACAGCCAAGGGCCATTCTACGGCGTGCTTATGGCTGGCAATGTAGGTTATGACGGGGCCATTAACCTGATTGACGAACTCACATTTGACATCCTCGACGACGGATCTTTGTCTCCGCGCACCGCTTTTGGCATATATTGCGTAGACCCGTTGACGGGCGAGGGCATGAACTTTTATGACTATTATCTGAGTTGCCAGCTCTCGCGCATGACCAACGAGCCGCGCCTATTCGTGTCAGATGCCAAGATTGAATTCTCTGACCATTATGTGGCTCAGGGATTCCCAAGCACTGTCACGATCGAGGTGGCTAATCTGTGTCTTGACGAATTGGAATGCACTGCCACAGTTTCCTCCGACCAACTCTCGGTGAACCCCGCAAGTCGCACTTTGCAGCCAGGCGTGCCAAAATCCGTGCAAATCACCCTTACTCCCCAATCCACTGGCCTATTCCAGGGCGAAGTAACCTTTGAGGCTGGAGGCGCTATAGCTACCGTAGTTGTCACTGCCGATGTGCACGACAGTCCTGACTATTCGGCCATTGTCAAGGAAGGCGACTTCTCATTCACGCTCGACCAGAAATATCCCTTTGTGGTAGTTGATGAATTGGCTGGCATCGCCGGGCCATTGGCCGTGTCAAGCAATATCGATACCGGCACTTCATCATCGTTGACGGCTGATTTCACCGTGCCCGAGGGCAAGGTAGGCATCTTGGAATATGGCCTGTGGGCGCAGACCCGTCAGCCCAATGCCGTAAAGGTGGAATGCGATGATGACATCCTCATCAATTACATGTATGGAGACCAGGATGACCCAGTTGACCTGAGCCAATCGCTGCCTTTGGGAGCAGGGGAGCATACCTTGACTTTTACCAATACCACTACAATCGACTGGTATAGCGTAGGTTATAGCGAAGCGCCGGCGCGCTGCCTGCTCACCTCGCTGAGCCTGCGCCTATTCGATGCTGATGGCCAAGGGGCGGTGGCAACTACCGAGAGTTTGGATTTCGGCGACCTGTATTTCGACTTGCTGCCAGTATCCAAGTCTATGACTTTTGACATCATCAATGTCGGTGCCGAGCCGGTGACCATTACAGGAGCAAGCGGCAGCGATAATTTCAGCGTAGAATATCCCGAGCAGGCAGCGGCCCAGCTCGAAAGCCTGCAGGTGACTGTCACCTTCACCGCAACCGCTTTGGGGCAATTTGAGGATGAAGTCGCTATCCATACTTCAGCTGGAGACGTGAAAGTCAGGTGCTTAGGCGGAGGCGTAAAATTGCCTTACGACTACACGCAAATCGTGAAGGCTGGCCAATTCTCATTCAATACCAGTGTTCAGTATCCATTCATCGCTCTCAATGGCAAGGCGTGGAACTCAACCGCTACGCTTGATGCACAAGGCAGCCAGTCGTGGCTCGAGGCCACCTTTGTGGTGCCGGAGGGTGAAACCGGTTATCTGCAGTGGGAGGCTTACAACAGTTCGGCCGATTTCTTTACATTTATGGATAATACTGTGTTTTGCGATGGCACGGTAGTGACTCTCGATGGCGAGTCGTGGGAATTTGCCGGCGAGGAATACTGCTCGAGTTGGTCAGTTGCTGGCACCGAGCAGATTGAGATGGCACCGGGCACCCATACCCTGCGGTGGGAATATTTTAAGGTGTTCTCTGAATACGAGGGCAACGACCGTTGCACCATCGAGAGTCTCAGCCTCACCCTTAGCGGAGCCGGAGTGGCTGATGCAGTAAGCCAAAAGGCCATCGACCATATTGAGTATTACGAACTCACGGGTCGCCAGATCGCATCGCCCTCAGGGCTTGTGATCCGCCGCACGGTATATATTGACGGTGCTTCAACATCTGAGAAGGCTGTTATCCATGAATGAAACAACCCCTACGGGGGTAGCCTGGAGGGTGGAACCATTTATGCTAGATGAAACAACCCCTACGGGGTAGCTTTGATGGGAAACCATTTAGGTTTATTATCGGAGTGCCCAAAGGGCACGGGCTAAACATAACCCGGCATGACCGAAGGGAGTGCCGGGTTATAGAAAGTTACACCATCAGAAGAGCCCCCAAGGGGGGGCGATTTAACCAGTATACATAAAATAATTTTATATGAGAAAGATTTTACTCTCGGTGGCGCTGACAATGGCCACCTGCGCTTGGGCGCAATACGACGGCATTGTGTCGGAGGGCACATTCGCCTTTGACGAAGCCTCTAATTTCAACACCTCGACCGGAATAGTCGAGGGCAAGACCGTTGCCGTAAGCAGCAACGCCGGCAGCAATAGCCAGTCGAAACTCATCACCCGCTTCTCAGTGCCCGAGGGCCAAACTGGCGTACTGAGTTGGGACGGCGCTGTCGAGGCTACAGCTCCCAACGGTCTGGCTGTTTTCCTGAATGATGTCACCCCTGATGGCTTCCCACTCTTCAACGGCCAGTCGATGGACCCGCAGTCGGCTGCAGCAACCTACTATCTTGAGCCGGGCGACTATACCTTAGAGTTCTATTTCTTCATATCAAACGACCACTACCAGAGCGGAAGCGCGACCACTCCAGAGCGCTGCTACGTGTATGACTTGTCACTTGCCTGCGTCAACGAGGGCGCATCTATCGACACCGAGGCAATAGACTTTGGAAAGGTTTACTATGACAAACTGCCAGTGCAGCGCTCTGCCACTGTCAATATTACCAATATAGGGGAATCGCCTCTGTCAATTACCTCAATCGAGGGAAGCGGAATCTTCACAGCTAAAGCTCTGGCAGATGAGGCAGCCTCGCGCGAGAGCATTGCTGTTGAGGTATCATGCGCTATCGGCGCCGTAGGCACCGAGACTGGTACGGTGACTATCGCCACAACTGCTGGCAATTTTGAGATTCCGTGCACAATCGAGGTTCTGGCTCTGCCTTATGACTATTCTCCGATAGTGAAGGAGGGCGACTTCTCATTCAATACCTCAATCGACTATCCCTTTGTGGTTGAGGGCAATACTGCCTACAATTCCACCAGCGACCAGAGCTATGACGAGTGTGTATCGAGCTTCTTGGAGGTTTCATTCCTGGTGCCCGATGGGCAAGTGGGCCAACTGTCTTGGACTGGATTTGTGGCTACTTACTGGGGTTACGAAATAATGGGCGACTATCAGTGGGAGGACGCCTTGCTTGTCAGCATTGACGGCGGAGAAGAACGCATCTTTGATGGCGAACAGGATGCCAGCAGCACTTGCTATGGCAAGGCCGACCTCACTTTCAGCGCCGGACAGCACACAGTGAAATTTGACTACGTGAAGACCCAATATTGGCCCTATTACAATGGAGACCGTTTCACCATCAGCGACTTGGCTCTTGAGCTTTCTACTCCTGAGGCTTACAAGGCCGTTATCTCGGCCACTGAGGTCGAGATGCCAGAGGTCACCAACTACCGCCGCAGCCGCGCTTATGTCACTATTGAAAATCAAGGAATTGAGCCATTGACTATCAATAGCGTTGCTGTTGAGGCTCCCTTCACGGTGGTTGTGCGCAACGACGGCGCTGCGATGTGGAATTGCGTAGAGCTTGAAATCCGCTTCGAGCCCGTTGAGGCTGGCACTTTCACTGGCAAGGCTCAGATTTCAACCTCGGCTGGAGATTTTACAGTCGATTGCACGGCAATCGCTACAGAGATTGAGGGTCGCGGCATTTACTTTGAGGACTTTGAGGGCGACTTGGCAGATTGGACATTTGTCGACAATGACCTGGATGGCGATTGCTGGACAGTCACAACGGCCTTTGCTAACGATGCCTATACCTTCTCGGCCAACGAAGGTCGCACCGCTCTGATTTCAACATCTTGGAATCCTGATACATACCTTTCCTCGATGCCCGACAATTACGCTATCAGTCCTGAGATTACTCTGCCAGCCGATAGCAAGAGTTGGATTTCCTACTTCGTAGGCCTTGAGTGCGGCATGGACGAAACCCTTGAAGTGCTGATTGGCGAAAGCGCTGACCCGAGCCAGATGACCTCGCTGTCGAAGAATCGTTACCAGTCAAACGCTTGGGGCGAAGACATCTGGGAAGAAGCCATCACTGAAATCCCGACTGAATGGAATGGCAAGACAGTGCGTTTGGCCCTGCGCCATTGCGACAGCAACGGCGGCATGTGGATCCGCATCGACGACATGCTTGTGCTCACCACTGGGAGCTCTGCTATCCCATCGGTAGCCGCTGAAAGTGCACCGCAAGATGTGTACAACATGCAAGGCATCCTGATGATGCGCTCCGCTACCCCCGAAGCCATCCGCACTCTGCCTCGCGGCCTCTACATCATCGGTCGCAAAAAGGCCCTTGTTAAATGAAAAATGAGAAATGAAAAATGAAAAATGGCCATCCGGGCACCCATCCGGATGGCCATTTTTCATTATTCATTATTCATTTGTCAGAAATAATTCTTATCTTTGCAGAGGAAAAATGAAATGATAATAGATGAGAAAAGTTTTACGCCGTGTGATATGGGTTATAGTGGGGTGCGCTGTGCTTACGTTTGTGGCACGGTGGGCTGGGGCTTTGGCCTCGCCATCGTCGGTGATTGAGCAATACAAGGGGTACACGGTGCCAGAGCTCTATGAAGATGCTCGCCACAAGATAATGGAGGGAAAGCTTGATAGCGCATTGATGGTCTACAATGTGCTGATTGAGCATCCGCAAAAGTCAAAGCACCTCTACGACCTGGCCCGAACCTATAACAATGGCGGTTACATACTTTTCTACAACTTCTCAAACTACGAAAAAGCCTATCAGTACTGGCTGAAGGCCCAGGAAATGAATGAGAAATACGGATTCCCCGGGCAGCATACGTTGCTCAATTTGGGCAACATGTACCAAATCACCGAGAATAGAGAGAAATCACAGCATTATTATGAATTGGCGTTTTCCGAGGCGTTAGCTCAGGGCGACGATTCAACCCTGTTGATTATCTATAATAATATGGTGACTTCTGAATTGATTGATAATCCTTTTGATGCCAAGAGAATCCCCAATATAGACTACGATTTTCGCAAATTGCCACAATCCACACCTCTGTACGCATATTGCGAGCATTTGCAAAAGGGCGCCTTGCTTCTGGCCGAAAGAAAGGTCGACTTGGCGTTGCTGGAATTGCGCGAGGCAGTGTCCCATATCAATGTGGCTCTGACGCCCGACCGCTATGAGACCACTATAGCCGCCCTTTGCGCATCTGCTCTGGAGGGGGCTGGAAGAACTGCCGAGGCTGTCGGCGCTTACCAGTATGCCGACAGCGTAGCCGTAGCCCATGGCCAGCTAGATTATAGCAAGGGCCTTAACGAAAAATTGTCGAAAATCTATCACGCGCTTGGTCAAGAAAAAGCCTCGATTCAGTGCATGATGCGCAGCTGCCAACTTGCCGATTCAGTATTCAACTTGTCGCTCATCAACCGAATGCACGACATGGGGACAATGGCTGAGCTTGACAAAATCAACGAGCAGATGGTCCTGATTGAGCATAAGAGGCAGATTCAGTCGATAGCCCTCTATGGAGCGATTGGCTTGATTGTAATCATAGCGGGATTCTTGGGTTGGATTTGGATGTTGTATCGACGCGAGCAACATAAAAATGAGCTTCTCTATTCCCACACCATGCAGAGTGTGTCTCAGACCGCAGTGCCAGCCAAGGCTCCTCAGCAAATCAATGATAGCAAACGCGAGGAATTGGCCGAGAAGGTCGCTGAGATGCTATCGAGTCCAGCGCCTCTCCAGCCCGACTTTACAATTGACACTCTGGCTGATGCTGTAGATTCGAATCAGAAATATGTGTCGCAGGTGATTAATGAGGCTTACGGCAAGACATTTAGCACCCTGCTAGCTGAGCTGCGCATACGCGAGGCGTGCCGCATCACGAGGCAAATTCACTATCGAATCCATCGCTCAGTCGGTGGGCTACAAGTCGCGCAGTAGCTTCAACCAGAATTTCCGTCGTATCACTGGCCTTACGCCCTCAGAGTTTCAATCTCGCGCTCAATCTGACAATGCAGTCGTGGAAAAATCAATCGAGAAGGAAAAGGTTGTCGCTGACAATATGTAAGACATACGGCTTTGTTGGCTTGCGGATTCACGAATCCGCACATCATTTTGCTTTCGGATTCGTGGAATCCGTACCTCTCGGCTTGCCAAATCATTGACAAACCGCTCACAATTTCATACTTTTGCGTATGGATTTTTACAACA
Source organism: Muribaculaceae bacterium Zag1 (assembly GCA_002633115.1). Taxonomy (GTDB): domain Bacteria; phylum Bacteroidota; class Bacteroidia; order Bacteroidales; family Muribaculaceae; genus CAG-873. Next base: position 24,078 of record NWBJ01000070.1, on the reverse strand, counting down.
AATCATCAATTCAATACACAATAGTATGAAACACTTTACCCTTACAATGGTAGCAGCTGCGGCCTCATTGGCACTCTGCACCTCGACAACCCAGGCTGCTGATTCGGCAAAGCGCTTAGTCGCATCGCCTCAGTCGCCCACCGAGATAATGGAGGGCTATGCCAAGAAGGCGCAATCAATGATGGAGCGCAGAGAAGCCCCACGTATGCAGCACGCTCCGCTGCGCGTGTCGGAAACCGAACCCGAAGTGCTCCTATATGAAGACTTCAGCCTGATGACCGCTGGCTCAGAGGATGCTCCTGACGAGACAATGCTCCCCGAGGACTATTTCGACACTGGCAACGAAATCCTGCCCGACGGCTATACCCACGAGTCGGGCTGGTGGGGCTTGGGCATATATCAAGCCGGTGGCACTTGCTTCTTGGGATATCCCAGTATCGGCGGCTCGATCACTACCCCTATGATGAATCTCAATGGCATAATCCGAGTATCATTCCGCATGAAGCCGGGAGCCAACGTGACTCGCAAGGCCAGCATGATTATTACCGTGCTCAAGGGCGACATCTTCAATCCGGAATATGTCTCCAATGACATGCAATACGATATGGTGGATGTTGCTGCCGGCGATGACTGGACCGAATTCTCCTTTACATACTACATCACCTATACTGGCGATGATGCCTATGTGCAGTTTAATGGCATGACCTATGACAATGGCAAGTACATTGACGACATCAAGATCGAGCGTCTTGGCACATTCCTTTCAGCTCCAATCGCCAATCAGCCCACCGATTACACAGGCGACAGCTTCGTAGCCAGCTGGAATGAGCAGCCTGCTACAGACAATTACCAAATCACCGCCTACAGTTATACTATCCCCGAGGGTGATGGCATCACTTTAGAAGCCGACTACGCCGATGGCCGCGGCAACGACTTTGCCTACGGCATTTCTGCTCCCGTGCAGCTGATCGAGGGCAGCTCAAAGGACTACGCAGTAGCCCTATCAAATGGGTCAGAGATGATATTTGACGGCCAAGGCGGTCTGCTCTCTGAGGTGAAATGCCGCATATTCTCATTGGCTGAGACAAGCGGTGTAGAAATCGGATACGTCTATCTCTACTATTACAAGGATGGCGAGTGGAATGGCGGAGGCATGATACAAATGTCGACAGCCACCGAAAAGCCATCGACTTATCTCAATCTCTTCAACGAGGCCATGTGGCTGTATCCCAACCAGTATGAAAAGGTCAAATTCGTACCCGCCCTCAGCGATGATTCATACGTCGTGTACGTGGATGATGTTACCGTATCTGCTGGACCGGAATTTGAATATGACTATGCGGCCAAGGACATCGAGGTTGTCGGTACTACCTACACTGTCGATGGCATGGATCCCTACAAGGATTATCTATACTATGTATACGCCAAGGCTGGCAACGAACTTTCTGACCGTTCAAATCTTGTCAAGTGCTATCTATTGCAGCAGCCCCAGCCCCTCGAGGCAACTGACGTTGACAGCCGCGGTGGATTCACTGCCAATTGGCTGCCCGTGCCTAAGGCGGAAGCTTATCGTGTTTCAGCATACAACGTGACCATTGTGCCTGAGGACAATGACGCCTATCCAGTCTTCTCTGATACATTCAGCGGAGCAGTCAGCGAGGGCATGACTCTGGAGGCACCCTATCAGGTAGGCAATGAGTATGAATCAATGTCGCTCGATGGCCTGACTGACATATCGGGATGGACCAGCGTGAATACCATCTATGCCGAAAATATGATTGGCTGCTATTGGGATGATTATTACACGTCTCAGCTCGTGTCGCCCCGATTCGATGCTACGCATAATGGCGGCGTGTTCACAGTCGATTTTGACTGCTATACTCCCGAGGCTGGAGACATCCTCATTCTCCAAAACTCAGCCATAACATACGAGTACTTGTACATGGCCCAAGGCATGAATCATTTCTCAGTGACATTTGACCAAGGCGCAATAGATACTTTCTTGATGTTCTATACCTTCTACGGTTACCCATTCCTTATTGGCAATGTGGCAGTAACCCAGGCTTTGGAGGGCGGTGCCGAATTGGCCACCTTGCTTGCACAGAGTGACTGGACTGACGATACTGAATATTATTTCCCCACCCTCAGGGCTGCCGATGGTAACAAGCTGGTATTCAATGTCACAGCCCGCTATCTGCGTGACAACTCATATTACTATTCGCCTGTAAGCGATAATATGGTTGTAGATGACAAGACATCTGCCCTCAATGAGGTCGCCAAGTCCAAATCAGCCCTGCGCGTCGAGGGTCGTGCAATAGTGGCTTGCGGCATGGAGGATGCCTTGGTTGAGGTCTATGACATGGCTGGCCGCAAGGTGGCAACTGGCATTGGTCGTGCAATGGTCAACGCTCCTGGCGCTTACGTAGCCGTGGCTAATGGCGAGCGCAAGGTGGTGGCTGTAAAGTAGGAATTTAGTTGCTACTATGAAACTCTTATTCATTCGACAAATCGCGATGCTGCTCTCCCTCGCTGGGGGAGCGGCATTTGCCCTTGCTGACACCGCTCTGGTGTGCGACTTCTCAAATGGGCTCCCAGCCGACTTTGGGGTGTACGACCTGGATGGGAATACCCCCTCGGCTGATGCTCGTTCGATAGGCTTTGCTCAAGGCATTGGCTGGATTGCTTATGAGGAGAGCGAGGGCAACAAGGCGGCCTGCAGCGTCTCATGGTATTCGCCGGCCGGGCAGTCTGACGACTGGTTGATTACTCCGGCAGTGACCGTAGCCACTGACGGCTATGTGTTGCGTTGGCGCTCTCGGGCCAGCGATGTCGAATACGCCGATGGCTATAGCGTGTATGTCAGTGCCGAGGGCTCTACCCCAGAATGTTTCAGCGCTGCGCCAGTCTTTTCGGTCGAGGCCGAGAGCGGCGAATGGACCCTCCACTCGGTTGACCTGTCGGCTTATGGTGGCCAGGATATATGGGTGGCATTTGTCAACGATTCTTACAATTGCAATCGCCTATATGTCGATGACCTGTATATCGGCGTTGACTATATAACTGATTTTACTCTGGATTTGCCATCGCTGCGCACTGAGGCAGAATATGCTATCACTGGCACAGTGCGCAATGTGTCAGACGCGGATATCCAAGGATTTGACATCAGCATAACAGCTGGGGATTGGAATGCAGCGCAGCATTTCGATATAGCAGTCGAGGCTGGACAGACCGTGGATTTCGCTATGGCCGAACCTATTTTTACCCCCAAGCATCAGATCGCTGATTATCGCGCCTCGGTGATTGTCGAGGGGCAGGAGCAGTATGTGCTAAGCGGCACGACCGCTTATGTGCCTCACCGCGTGGTTGCTGAGGAGGCTACTGGCGCTTGGTGCGGATTCTGCGTGCGCGGCACTGTGGCTCTGCGCGACCTATCGGAGCAGTATCCCGACAATTTCATTGGCATAGCCGTGCATCATGACGATCGCCTTACCTGCCAGGAATACGATGACGCGCTGAGCTCGGCATTCTTTGTGTCAAGTTATCCACAGGCAGTGTTCTGCCGCAAAAATTCGACTGACCCGGCAAATCTCTCAAAATATGTCAAGGAGCGCATCAGCCTACCCGAGCCTGCGTATGTCGAGTTAGGAGCCGCTTATTCAGCCGATACCCAGACATTGGATATAGATGCTCGCATGGGCGCGGCCGAAGACTTGGATTATCCGCTAGTTCTTACTTTCGTTATCATCGAGAATGATGTGGCTATGGGCGGACTGTACCAATATAATGGATATGCCGGAGGAAGCCAAGGCGAAATGGGAGGCTATGAGTTGCTCGACGAGAAGGTACAGTCGACCGATGTGCCTTTCCAGGAGGTGGCTCGTGCGATTTCGGGATTCTATGGCATCGAAGAGAGCCGAGTTGAGGCCCTTGGCCAAGGCGAATATGCGGATTTCCAGTATCAGATGGAGGTGCCAGCCTCGGTGCTTGACACAGCCAATATCGAGCTGATTGCTCTGCTGCTCAATGCCGACAATGGCGAAATCTTGAATGCAGAGCGCATCGGGGCCGGGCAAATGGGCATCTCCTCAATAGCAGCAGTGACTGTCGAGAGTTTGGCAAATGGAGAAATCTACGACCTGCAGGGACGTCCGCGCGGCATTGACCGCAGCGCTCTATCGTCAGGGCTCTATATTCAAGACGGTAAAATTTTTCTCATAAAGTAGCCTTTCTCTTAATCTTGATTTTTCTCAAGCGGACCCTCGGGGGGGTCCGCTTTGTCGTTTGAGGCTCTTGGTTTGAGGGTGAAAATACAATAATCGAGAGGGGAATCCGTTAATTTGATTAATGAAAGCGGTAAGATGCGTGATATTATTGGTGATTTGCATGCTGACGGCTGTGCCGGCGGTGGCGCAAAAGCGGTATATGAACGATAAGGTGCTCAATAAGCCTTACGCTGATATGCGCCCGTGGCACCTGGGATTCTCGATTGGCATGCACACCCAGAACCTGCTCTTCACCCACAACGGCTACATCGGGCCCAACGGCGAGGAGTGGCAGGTCGAAGAGCCCGGATACGATCCGGGATTCTGCGTCAACGGCGTGGTAGCGTTCCGATTGAGCAATTATTTCTCGCTGCGCTTCAATCCGGGATTGTATTTCGGCAATCGTTCGCTCAAATTCCTGAACCATACTACCGGCGAGGAGCAGCGCCAGAGCCTCAAGGCCACTTATGTGGTGCTGCCGTTCGACGTGATCTACAGCGCTCAGCGACTGAGAAATTTCCGGCCCTACATGACAGCGGGGGTTATGCCGGCATTTGATGTGGCGAAGAAGCAAGAAGACTATCTGCAGCTCAAATCCACAGACTTTTTCCTGTCTGTGGGGTTTGGCTTTGATTTTTACTTGCCGTATTTCAAATTCATACCCGAGTTGAAATTCTGCTTCGGGCTCGGAGATGTGCTCAAGCATGACCGCCCTGACTTGGAGGACGACCCGCTGAAGCTGCCAGTGACGCAGTCGCTCAAGAAAGCCACATCGAGGATGATCGTATTGACATTTTATTTCGAGTGATAAGCAGAGCCTGAGGGCTCTTAGACCATAAAACCATAAGGACATAAGATTCATAAGGACATAAAATCATAAGGACATAAGATTCATAAGGATATAAAATCGATAAGGACGGATATAGCAATTAGATAATAATCAATTTTGAATTTAGATAGACTGACATATAAGTGGTATCTGGTGGCTGCGCTGATGGCCATATTGGGTGTGTTGCCCCTGAGGGCGCAGACCGATATGCAATACAGCCAATACTATGAGGTGCAAAACCTGTACAATCCAGGGGCAATCGGCACCTCCGACTTGCTGCGCATACGCGCCGGCTCGCGCATGCAATGGGTGGGCATCGACAATGCCCCTAAGTCGTTTGTCGGCGCTGCCGACATGCCCCTCAAGCTGGGCAGCAAGCGCATAGGTGTGGGCCTCGTCACCGAGACAGAGAGCTACGGTCTGTACAGTTCGCTGCAGCTTGGGGCTCAGGCCGCATATAAGTTCAATAAATTTGGCGGCCAATTTTCAGTGGGTTTCCAGATCGGCATGTACGACCAAAAATTCAAGGGCAGCGACGTCTATATCCCCGACGACGATGATTACCATGAGAGCACCGACGATGCCATACCCATGCAGGACATCCACGGCATGGCACTCGACCTGGGGCTCGGTCTCACCTACACCCACCGCCTGTTCTACGCCGGCATATCGTGCACCCACATCACCTCGCCGACTATCAAAATGAAATCTGAAGCCACGGAATCAACCACCGCCGACCAGGACTATGAGTTCCAGGCCAACCGCACCCTATATTTCACCGCCGGAGGCAATATTCCGATAAAAAATACGTTATTTGAATTGTTGCCATCGGTTTTGGTGAAAAGCGACTTTACATTCACCACAGGCGAGGGCACCATCCGAGCCCGGTACAACAAGATGTTCTCGGCCGGCATAGGCTATCGATGGGACGATGCCGTGTACCTTACCCTCGGGGCCGAAATCAAGAATTTCTATCTTGGCTATTCTTATGATTATTCCACATCGGCCATCGCTAAGGCTTCGTCGGGAAGCCATGAATTTTGGATAGGGTACTCAATGAAGCTCGATCTGTCAGACAAAAACAAAAACAAGCACAAAAGCATCCGCATAATGTGATGAAGACTATCAAAAACATACTTTTGCCCTTGGGCGCGGCCGCTCTGCTGAGCAGTTGCGCAGCCGGCAGCCATGGCTCAGCCGGAGGCGAGGTCACCGGGGTGGGGGGCACGTCATGGACGGAGCCTACTCCCTACGGCATGGTGCTCATCGACCGAGGCTCGATGAAGGTTGGCGTGAGCAAGCCTGACTCGGCTTGGAACCAAAAGGCCGATGCAAGGGGCGTCTCGGTCGATGCCTTCTGGATGGACGAGACTGAGATTACCAATGGCAAATACAAGCAATTTGTGTTCTGGGTGCGCGATTCCATTATCCGCGAGCGCCTCGCCGACCCGTCGTATGGCGGCAACGAGGAGTTTAAGATCGAGGAGGACAAAGAGGGCAACCCAGTGAAGCCATATCTCAACTGGAACAAGCCCATACCATGGCGCAACCCCAACGAAGACGAGGCTCGCGCTATCGAGAGCGTGTACCGCACCAACCCCATCACCGGTGCCCGTGAGCTCGATGACAAGCAGATGAACTACCGCTACGAGGTATTCAACCACACCGAGGCCGCAAAGCGCAAAAACCGCATCGACCCGACGCGCCGCGAGTACAACACTGACAAGCCTCTGGCTCAGGCTCTGCCCGTGATCTCGAAAGACACTGCCTACATCAACGATGAGGGCGAAATCGTGCGCGATGTCATCACACGCGCACGCGAGAGCGACTACGATTTCCTCAACACCTATATTATAAATATATACCCCGACACCACTGCCTGGGTCAACGACTTTGAAAACGCCTACAATGAGCCTTATGTGCGCATGTATTTCTCGCACGGCGGCTACACCGACTACCCCGTGGTGGGAGTGAGTTGGGAGCAGGCCAATGCCTTCGCCGCTTGGCGCACCCAGTATCTGCGCCGCGCCCTGGGCAAGGAGGGTATCTATATCGAGCCTTACCGCCTGCCCACCGAGGCTGAGTGGGAATACGCAGCACGCGCTGGCGTCACCGACAACCAGTATCCCTGGGAGGGCGACCTGACACTGAGCGAAGACAAGGGTTGCTTCTATGCCAACTTCAAGCCGCAAGAGGGCAATTACTCAAAGGACGGCCACGTGATCACATCGCGCGTGGGCACTTTCTCGCCCAACGACTTCGGCCTCTACGACATGGCCGGCAATGTGAGCGAATGGACCTCGACCGCCTATACCGAGAGTGTGAGCCGCCTCACCAGCGACCTCAATCCCGAATACCGCTATGATGCCAGCCCCGAAGACCCCTACAAGATGAAGCGCAAGATCGTGCGCGGCGGCTCGTGGAAGGACGTGGCTCACAACATACGCTCTGACTTGCGCATGTGGGAATACCAAAACGAGCAGCGCTCGTACATAGGATTCCGCTGCGTGCGTTCTCAAATCGGTTTCGCAAAAGGAACTAAGTCAAAGCGCTAAGGCGCTTTGATTAAGTCAAAAGTCAAAAGTCAAAAGTCAAGAGTCAAAAGTCAAAAGTCAAAAGTCAAAAGTCAAGAGTCAAGAGTCAAAAGTCAAAAGTCAAAAGTGGCTGACGCAGTGATAAAGTCAAAGGACCATCCGGCTTACCCCGTAGGGGGGTGTTTCATATAGCTCAAAAATATAAGATGACAACAGTAACAAAATATAAGCGTGGTATTGCCGCTTTCATCTCCAGCGAGAAAGGGCAGCGCTTCTTCAATTTCGCATATAGCATCGGCGCCGCTATCGTAATCTGGGGCGCACTCTTCAAAATCCTCCACTTGCCGGGCGGCAACGCCCTGCTGTCGATAGGCATGGGCACCGAGGTGCTTATGTTTGTGCTCACAGCTTTTGACCGTCCGCCTAAGGAATACAAGTGGGAGACAGTATTTCCCGTGCTTGACACCAAGAATCCCGAGGACGCTCCCGACTTCAAGGGTGGCGGCGAAGGCGGCGGTGTGATCATCGCCGGTGGCAATGGCGACGGCGGAGCCGTGGTAATCACTGGCAGCGCCAACGCTGGCGGAAATGCCATGCCCATCGAGGGCCATGTGGCGCCGCAGCCCATCACCGCGCCGACAGTGACCCAGGAATCATGCGTGGCCGACACTGTGGCCTCGACCCAGCAGTACCTCGACCAGATGGCTTCGCTCGCCACTGAGATGCAGCATCTGCGCGAGACCACTGCCGCGCTCAACGGCGTGTCAGACACCCTGCTGCAGAGCTACGAGGCTATCACTCAGAATAGCGCTGAAATCAGCGACAGCTCGTCGGGCTATGTCGAGCAGATGAAGAGCCTCAACCGCAACATCGACGGCCTCAACACCATCTACGAGATACAGCTCAAGAGCATCTCGAGCCAGCTCGACGCTATCGACCGCGTGAACCGTGGCATCAAGGACATCCGCGACATGTTTGAGAAGTCGGCTGCCCAGAGCGTCAAGTACTGTGAGGAGACCGAGAAGATGGCCCGCTACATGCAGCAGCTCAACCAGGTATATGAGAAGATGATCACCGCGATGACCATCAATATGTACAACCCCATGATGGCAGGGCAAGCACCTGGCACTCCAGAGCCCGTGCGTCAAGCAGAGGAGGCATAAGCGATGGGAGCAAATACGACTCGCCTCTCGCCACGTCAGAAGATGATCAACCTGATGTACATCGTGCTGACGGCCATGCTTGCGCTGAATGTGTCGAGCGACGTGCTCGACGGATTCACTCAGGTGCATGATGGCCTGAACCGATCAAACAGCAACGTTGATAATCGCAACGAGGGCATTTACAACCAGATATCTGACTTCGCGGCAATTAACCCGGAGAAAGGTCAGATGTGGCTGGACAAGGCCACCGAGGTGCGCGACATAACGGGCGCCCTCTACGCCTATGTCGATTCGCTCAAGTATGCGATTGTGCGTGCGGCCGATGGCAAGAATGGCGACCCCAACAATATCATCAGCCGCGACGACCTCGAGGCAGCATCGGTGACTATGCTCGCGCCCGGCACTATGCGAGGCACTGTGCTGCGCCACCGCATCGATACCTATCGCCAATACATCGCCGCGCTGATGCCCGACTCGGTCAAGCAAGCCAACATCATGAAGGCCCTCTCGACCGACCCTATCCCCCTGAAAGGCACTCTCACGCCCCAGCAATGGGAGGAGGCCCAATTTGACCAGAAGCCGACTGTGGCAGCCATCACGCTGCTCACCAAGTTGCAAAACGACATACTCTATGCCGAGGGCGAGGCCCTGGGCAACCTGTACGCTCAGATTGACGCCGGCGACGTGCGCGTCAATGAGATTAACGCCTTTGTGATTCCGCAGTCGCGCATCGTGATGCGCGGTGGCACCTATGCCGCCAACATCGTGCTTGCAGCCGTGGATACCACCCAGAGGCCCACCATATTTATAAATGACAAGGAGCTCGGCGACCAGCAGGGCATGTACCAGATTCCGGCCAACTCGACTGGCACATTTGACTACACTGGCTATCTGCAGGTGCAGCATGGCGATGGCACTACCACCAGGCATGACTTCACCTCGTCGTACACAGTAATCGAGCCTATGGCTACCGTGTCGGCTACGATGATGAACGTGTTGTACGCCGGCATCAACAATCCGATCAGCATCTCGGTGCCGGGTGTGCCGATGTCGGGCATCTCTGCCACCATGACCAACGGCACCCTCACTCGCGAGGGCGACCACTGGATTGCCAAGCCTCAGACCGTTGGCACTGATGCAGTGCTGACAGTGACAGCGCAGATGGATGGCCGCTCGACCAATGTGGCCAACCAGACATTCCGCGTGCGCAAGCTGCCTGACCCTACTGCCTATTTCACCTTCACCGACCAGAAGGGCCAGACTGACCAGTACAAGGGTGGCAAGCCCATCGCCAAGGCTCTGATTATGGGCGTGGAGACACTCGAGGCGGCTATCGACGACGGTCTGATTGATACCAAGTTCAATGTCATCAGTTTCCAGACTGTGATGTTCGACTCGATGGGCAACGCCATACCGCAAAACAGCGACGGCGCTCGCTTCTCGGCAGCTCAGAAGCAGCAGATCCAGCGCTTGACCCGCGGCAAGCGATTCTATATCTCCAGCATCAAGGCCTCGGGCCCCGATGGCACCACTCGCGACTTGTCGCCGATGGAAGTTCTAGTAAATTAAGCAACACACAATACAGTTGTTACGGATGAAACGACTCTTAATATACGGCTTAGCGCTTGCCGCCTCGCTCACAGCAATGGCTCAGGAGAGCACCAATTCTGGAGTAAGGCGCCGCGACGCGGCTCAGAAACAAGCTGAAACCTCCACTCCTGGAGTCACTGATCGCATGAAGCAGAAGCTTGGCGATGACAACTCATCGCTCAGCGAGGGCGATGTGCAGTGGATGCGCGTGATTTATCGCGAGCTCGATCTCAACAAGGACGCTAATGCACCGCTCTATTTCCCCGAGGATTTGGTTGACGGCGATGAGAATCTGTTCCGCATTATCCTGCGCCTGCTTGCCAATGGGCAAATCCCGGCTTATGAATATCTCGATGGCCGCGAAATCTTTACAGATGAATACAAGGTGAAGGTGCGCGACCAGCTCGACCGCTTCTACATATATTATACCGAGGCCAAGGGGTCGACCGAGAAGAATCCCAAGTTTGAGATTCAAGAGAGCGATGTGCCCACCAACGAGGTGCTCAGCTACTATATCATCGAGAAGTGGGAGTTTGACAACCGCAACAACCGCATGAAGACGCGTGTCGAGGCCATCTGTCCTCGCTTGCACCGCTCGGCCGACTTTGGAGGAGAGGCTCAGAAATACCCTATGTTCTGGATCAAGTATTCTGACTTGCGTCCCTATCTGGCCCAGCAAGAGATTTTCATCGATGATGACAACAACCTGCCCACTTGCACCTACGACGACTTTTTCACCCTCAATATGTATGATGGCGAGATTTACAAGACTCGTAATCTGAAGAACAAGTCGATGGGTCAGCTCTATGAGGATCCTGACGATATGAAGCGCGCTCAGGACAGCATCCAGGCTCGCCTGGACGGCTTTGAGTCCAAGCTGTGGGTGCCCAATCGCGAGGAGATCATAGCAGCGCGTGAGGCACGCGAAGCTGCCGCAGCAGCGGCTCCCGCTGATTCGACATCGTTGGGCGACATCGCCGCTGCGGCAGCAGCCAGCTCGAGTGATGACAAGAAAGCTACGCGCAAGACTGCTCGCTCAACCAAAAAAGAGAAGACCAAGAAGACAAAAGTCAAGGAGACCAAGGTCAAATCCTCGTCATCGAGCGCTACACGCTCGGTAAGGCGTAAAAAATAATGCTTTTTGACCACTATTGATTATCAGAGAGTTACAAAGAAAATTCATTTTTCTTGAAAATTTTTCAAAAAATATTTGGTGGATTCAAAAATAGTCCGTAACTTTGCAACGCAAAACAGAAACAACGAGGTCAAGAGCGACTGAGTTCTGGGATGCAAATCTAATGAGGTGCTGTAGTTCAGTCGGTTAGAATGCCGGCCTGTCACGCCGGAGGTCGCGAGTTCGAGTCTCGTCGGCACCGCCAGAGGAGAGAGGAGAATGAGTAATTGTCAATCAACTTGTTGGTTGCTTTACTCATTCTTTTTTTTGTTTGTAAGCGAGCCGTAAACGGCTCTGAGACCGCAAAACCACAAGGACATAAAACCACAAGGACTTAAGAAACATAAGGACATACCTCAATCCATGCACATAGGCTACCTCGGAGGGTTTTTCACATATTGTAAAATTTTATCATAAGATTGTTAACAGGCCGCTGTGACGCATCAGCGGTCTCGTTTTATTTTGTTATGCCGCAAATAATTCGTACCTTTGCACCATAGGTTTCCAGTAACGAGTCTCATAACTCATAACTCACAACTCATAACTATGATATATACTTTTCTCCCCTACCTAAAATCAGTAATCTGGGGTGGCGAAAAAATCAAGGCCCTCAAGGGCATCGTCACTGACCAAGAGTGTATCGGCGAAAGCTGGGAAATCTCAGGCGTGCCCGGCCATGAATCCGTCGTGGCCGACGGTAACGACAAAGGCATGAAGCTGCCCGAGCTCATCGACAAATACAAGGGCGACCTTGTGGGCAAAGAGGTCTATGCCCGCTTTGGCAACAAGTTCCCCCTGCTCGTCAAAATCATCGACGCCAAGCAAGACCTGTCGGTGCAGGTTCACCCCGATGACGCACTGGCCGAGAAGCGCCACAACAGCCTCGGAAAGACCGAGATGTGGTACATCATGGACACAGACAAGGACGCCAAAATCTATGCCGGCCTGTCAGAGCAAATCGACCCCGACAAATACACCGAGCTGGTGGCCGAAAACAAGATTATGGATGTCATCGCCAAGCATGATTCACATCCCGGCGATCTCTTCTTCCTGCCAGCTGGCCGCATCCACGCCATCGGCGCAGGCAACCTGCTCGCTGAGATACAAGAGACAAGCGATATCACATACCGCGTCTACGACTTTGACCGCCGCGATGCCCAGGGCAATCCCCGCGAATTGCACACCGAGCTTGCCAAAGACGCGATTGACTATACAGTATATCCATCGTACACCAGCGACTATGACCGCCAAGCCAAGGGCGAGACCGAACTGGTGAAATGTCCCTATTTCATCGTTGACCGCGTGGCCGTAGAGGGCGAGACCCCGCTGCGTCACTCGTCAGAATCATTCACCATCGTGATGTGTCTTGATGGCGACTGCACCATCGAGTCAGATGGCGAGCGCCTGCACATGCGTCCCGGCATGACCGCCCTTGTGTCAGCCTCAGCTGTCACCCTCTCGGCCGACGGCCTGGCTACCCTGATTACAGCAAGAATATGAAAGTACAGATTCCCGACGGCTATCGCCCATTGCTCGATCTCAAGCAGACCGAGCAGGCGATCAAGCTAATCAAAGATTTCTTTCTCGACAGCCTCAGCACTGAGTTGAGGCTGCGCCGAGTTACCGCTCCGCTGTTTGTGCTGCGCGGCCTCGGCATCAACGACGACCTCAACGGCGTGGAGCGCCCCGTCACCTTCCCCATAAAGGATATGGACGAGGCCACTGCCGAAGTCGTGCACTCACTGGCCAAGTGGAAACGCCTCACCCTGGCCGAATATGATATTCCGCCGGGCTATGGCGTAGTCACAGATATGAACGCTATCCGCGCCGACGAAGAGCTTGACAATATCCACTCGATGTATGTCGACCAGTGGGACTGGGAACGCACCATCCGCCCCGAGGATCGCAACATCGACTACCTGAAGCGCATAGTGCGCAAGATCTACAATACGATACTGCGCACCGAGTTCTTCATCAGCGAGAAATACCCCCAGATCAAGCCATATCTGCCCGAGGAGGTGACATTTATCCATAGCCAGCAACTCCTGGCCATGTACCCTGACCTCTCGCCCAAGGAGCGCGAAGATGAGATTTGCCGCCTGTATGGCGCTGTCTTTATCATCGGCATCGGCGGCAAGCTCTCGGACGGCCAGCCTCACGACCTGCGCGCTCCTGACTATGATGATTGGACCACACTCGACGAGGCTACCGGCCTGGCCGGTCTCAATGGCGATTTGATGATATGGTATCCCGTGCTGGGCCACGCGCTCGAGCTGTCGTCGATGGGCATCCGCGTGGATCCGGCTGCCATGGAGCGTCAACTCATCCTCACTGGCAAGACCGACCGCAAGGACCTGTATTTCCATCAGCAGTTGCTGTCGGGCAAGCTGCCGCTGTCGATTGGCGGAGGCATCGGCCAGAGCCGTCTCTGCATGTGCCTGCTCCAGAAGGGCCACATCGGCGAGACCCAATCCAGTATCTGGCCCCCCTCGATGCGTCGCCAATGCGCCGACGCCGGCATGCCTCTAATGGGATGAAACATAAGCACGTAAGCTTAACGTAAGCACACTTAAGAGAAATAAATTTCACCTTAGGGGTGGTTACGTTAAGCTTACGTGCTGATGTTCTTAAAATGAAAAAAAGCCCGCGCCATTGGCGCGGGCTTCTACTTATTCTTTAGAGTTGGGGACCAGCGGGAACGAGAGCCTTGCCAGCTTCGTTGTTGGTGTACTTCTCAAAGTTCTTGATGAAGCGGCCAGCCAGGTCTTTAGCCTTGGTGTTCCAGTCTTCGACGTTGGCGTAAGTGTCGCGCGGGTCGAGGATGGCGGGATCTACGCCGGGCAGAGCTGTCGGGATCTCGAAGTCGAAGATTGGGAGCTTCTTGGTGGGAGCGGTGAGTATGTCGCCGTTGAGGATAGCGTCGATGATGCCGCGGGTGTCGCGGATCGAGATACGCTTGCCAGTGCCGTTCCAGCCAGTGTTGACCAGATAAGCCTTAGCGCCGCTCTGCTCCATGCGCTTAACGAGCTCCTCAGCATACTTGGTGGGGTGCAGTTCCAGGAATGCCTGGCCGAAGCAAGCCGAGAATGTGGGGGTAGGCTCGGTGATGCCGCGCTCTGTGCCGGCGAGCTTGGCGGTGAAGCCTGACAGGAAGTAGTACTTGCACTGCTCGGGGGTCAGGATTGACACGGGAGGCAGCACGCCGAATGCGTCGGCCGACAGGAAGATGACATTCTTAGCAGCGGGGCCAGCCGATACGGGGCGTACGATCATCTCGATGTGGTCGATAGGATACGATACGCGGGTGTTCTCGGTCACGCTCTTGTCGCTGAAGTCGATCTTGCCGCCTTTGTTGACGGTGACGTTCTCAAGCAGAGCGTCGCGCTTGATAGCGTTATAGATGTCAGGCTCGCTTTCCTTGTCGAGGTTGATAACCTTGGCATAGCAGCCGCCCTCGAAGTTGAACACGCCCTTGTCGTCCCAGCCGTGCTCGTCGTCGCCGATGAGGAGACGTTTGGGGTCGGTCGAGAGAGTGGTCTTGCCGGTGCCGGAGAGACCGAAGAAGATAGCGGTGTTCTGGCCGTTGAGGTCGGTGTTGGCCGAGCAGTGCATCGAAGCGATGCCGCGCAGAGGCAGGTAGTAGTTCATCATTGAGAACATACCTTTCTTCATTTCGCCGCCGTACCAGGTGTTGATGATCACTTGCTCGCGCGAGGTGAGGTTGAAGACAACTGCGGTCTCGCTGTTGAGGCCGAGCTCCTTGTAGTTCTCGAGTTTAGCCTTTGAGGCGTTGTATACGATGAAGTCGGGGGTGAAGTCCTTGAGTTCCTCCTCGCTGGGGCGGATAAACATGTTCTTCACAAAATGAGCCTGCCAAGCCACCTCCATGATGAAGCGCACTGCCATGCGGCTGTCCTTGTTGGCGCCGCAATAGCCGTCGACTACGAAGAGCTTCTTGCCAGAGAGCTGGTTGAGAGCGAGGTCCTTGCACTGCTTCCAAGCCTCTTCGGTAGCGGGCTTGTTGTCATTCTTATATTCGGGGGTAGTCCACCATACGGTGTCCTTTGAGGTCTCGTCCATGACGATGAACTTGTCTTTGGGCGAACGGCCGGTGTACACGCCGGTCATCACGTTGATGGCGTCGAGTTCGGTAGCTTGGCCTTTCTCGTAGCCTTCGAGAGACTTGAGGGTTTCCTCTTTGTAGAGTTCTTCGTAGCTGGGGTTGTAGATTACTTCGTTCACATCCTTGATGCCGTATTTGGCAAGGTCAGCCTTGATGGCTTCGATGCGAGCAGCTTTGGTTTCATCGATTTTGCTCATGATAAAATCGGGATTAATATTGGGTTGTTACTGTATTTTTTAGATATTCTTGATCAGGTGTCGCACTGATTTTTCCTATTGGTTCGTAATTATCCAAAATTCCAACGCAAAATTACAAAATTTTGTTCAATCGGCGATAATTTTCTGTGCTACTTTTTCACCCTAATTTAAAAAAGTTAGCCAAAATAGCTAATTTCGACAACATTTCAGCTATATGGGACAAAAATTGTGGCTCTCGGCCCGGGCTGAGCGTTAACCAATTTTGGTGTAATCTGAGATAAAATTTGATAAGAGAGCAAACAAAACACAACAGTTTTAAATTATTATTATATGTATTGGAGAGTTGAGTGGGGCTAATGGCTTTGGTCTTGCCGCAAGTCGTTGGTTTAGCTAACTTTTCCTATTTTTGCCATTGAAATTTTGTCGGTCAGTACAATGTCTTATCTTTGCACTTCCGCCTAAATCGAAACCATACCTAAAGTATTATACAACATAGATTTTGAACCACTTAATTTAGACCGTTTTAATTAGACGATGAGACTAAAACTGTTTCTCCTACTGCTCTTGGCGGCATGGTTGCCGTCGATAGCGCAAACCGTAAGGGTGCAAGGCTCAGTGGTGGATGCCTCCACTGGCGCGCCCATCAAGGGGGCTGTGGTCACTCTGCGTGACCAAAGCTTGGGGGCCCAATCAGGAGCCGCCGGCGATTTCATTATCTCCGGAGCCGGCCAGGGCACCGACTTTATAATTATCGATTGCGAGGGCTATGAGCCGGTGGCAATCGATGTAAACCTCCCCAATGTGCGACAATTTGAAATCGGCGAAGTCAAGCTGACCAAGAAGAATGCCGTTGTCGATGAGTTCACTTGGGATTTGAGCGACATGATGTTCGACGAATCAGCTCTCGAGGACGATGAGGGCAACTCGCAGAACATTGCCGCGCTCACTGGCGCAAACGACAACCTCTACTACAATACCGCCAGCTACAACTTCGGCCCCATGTACTTCCGCTATCGCGGTTATGACAGCCGTTACCAAATGGTCTACCTCAACGGCATGCCGATGAATGACCTGATCCGTGGTCGTTTCAATTTCTCCTCTCTCCTGGGCCTCACCAGCCGCGCATTCCGCAACAAGTCGACCACCGTTGGTCTTGACGCAGCCCTGTATGGCTTTGGCGATATCGGCGGCAGCGTCAACTACAACACTATCACCGAGAATTACGCTCCCGGCACCAACGCATCGGTTGCCTTTACCAACAGCAACTACATGTGGCGCGCCCTGGTGCAGTACTCGACTGGCATGTCAAAGACAGGCTGGGCATTTTCGGTGGCTGCCATCGGCCGTTACGCTAAGGAAGGTGTAATCGACGGTACATTCTACAACTCGGCCGGTCTGTTCTTGTCATTGGAGAAACGTCTAAATAACCACAACTCGCTTACTCTCACTGCCTTTGGCGGTCCTACCCAGCGTGCCGGCGCCTCTGCTACATACCAAGAGGCTTACGACTTGGCTGGGAGCAACACTTACAACCCCAACTGGGGCTGGTATCAAGGCAAGAAGCGCGCATCGCGCATCACCGAGACATTCGACCCCACCCTGATGCTGACCTGGCTCTATAAGAAGGGCAACACCACCCTTACCACCTCGGCCACGGCCCGCTGGGTGCGCTACAACTCGGCTGCCTTCAACTACTACAAGGCCAACGACCCCAACCCAACATATTATCGCTACCTCCCCTCATATTATAAGGATTATCCCGAGGAGTATGAGCTGTACACCGACCTGTGGGAGAACAGCGAATATATGCGTCAAGTAAAGTGGGACGAAATCTATCAAGTCAACGAACTCAACAATCAGTACAACATCGGCAAGTCAGACGATGAGAAGATTGGTGCCTCCTACATCCAGGAGAATCGTCACTCAAACCAATTCGTGACCTCGATCAGCACCTATCTCAACCAGCGTCTCAACCGCTATATGACCCTCCAGGCAGGCGCGTTTTTCAACTGGACCAACGGGTCATACTACAAGACTATCCGTGACCTGCTCGGTGGCGAGTTCTGGGTCGACATCGATCCGTTCTCTGACCGCGACATCACTCTCGCTCCCGACAACTTGCAGAACGATCTCGACAACCCCAACCGCCGCGTGTACAAGGGCGACAAGTTTGGTTACGACTACAACTTCTACGCTCTCAAGGGCCAGGCTTGGATCCAGAATATGGTGAACCTGCCTCGCGTCGATTTCTACTATGGCTTGCAAATCGCCTATACCCAATACCAGCGCGAAGGCCACATGCGCAATGGTCGCGCACCCTACAACTCGCTGGGCAAGGGCAAGATGCACCGCTATGATGATGCAATGATCAAGGCTGGCGCCACATTCAAGCTCGACGGCCGCAACTTCCTGCTCGCCCACGCCACTTATGGCACCCAAGCCCCGATCATGGAGAACATCTACGTATCGCCTCGCGTTAGCGATGCAGCAGCCGATGCCGGCAGCGAGCGCGTATTCTCGGGCGACCTGTCGTACAACTGGAACTATCGCCGCTTCCGTGGCAGCGTGGCCGCATACTACACCTCAGTGTCGGGTGCTACCGAGCGTCTGAGCTTCTATGACGACCGCTACGCTACCTACACCAACTTTGTGCTCTCAGACGTGAAGCGCGTGTATAGCGGCTTTGAGGTAGGTATGGCCTATAAGATCACCCCGTCGATCTCTGTTACATTTGCTGGCACTTATGCCAAGTATCAGTACAAGAACAATCCACAGGGCACCCGCTCATTTGAGAATGGTCTCTACGCCGACACCACCCAGACCGTCTACCTCAAGAACTACCACGTGGGCTCAGTGCCTCAGACCGTGCTCAACCTCGGTATCGATTGGGTAGCTCCCAAGCTGTGGTTTATTAACATCAACGGCACTTGGCAAGGACAATCCTACGTCAACATCTCACCGACCTACCACGAAGCACTGCCCGACCTGTGGCAAATCTGCACCACTCAGGAGGAACTCGAGGCTAAGCTCGCCGACCTGTCTAAGCAAGACAAGCTGCGCGATGCCTTCTCGCTCAATCTCTCGATTGGCAAGCTGATGTACATACAGCGCAAGTATCAGTTGAATTTCAACCTGTCGATCAACAACATTCTCAATAATCGGAATGTGTGCACCTACGCTTACCAGCAGAGCCGTATGAACACTAGCACCTACGACCGCTCGGCTTACCCCAATAAATACACTTACGCCCAAGGCATACGCGTGTATGTCAATGTTGGCTTCAAATTTTAGACATACGCACTCATGAAAAGATACCTATACAACACACTGCGCGGCGCTGCCTTGGCCTTGGTGGCGGCATCTGTCGCAAGCTGCGGTGGCGACCGGGAGATTCCCCCGATGATTATCCCTACCGCTCCTGATGGAATGGAGGCCACCACTACCATCGCCGAGGTCAAGGAGAGATACTACGACGCCTCGGGCTATACTTTCACCTTTGCCGACCCGATTGGCCAACTCGACGACGGCACCGACCAGATTGTCAAGGCACGCGTGATTTCCAACGATGCCACTGGCAATATCTTCAAGCGCATCTATGTGGCTGATGAGACTGGAGCTATCCAGATCAACATCAACGCTTATGACCTGTATGAGAGTTATCAGTACGGCCAAGAGGTGTTTATCAACCTCACCGGTCTCTATGCCGGAGCCTATGGCCGCTTGATCCAGATTGGCGGATTCAGCAGCGCCACCTCGTCGCCCGCTCGTCTTGAGACCGATGTGATGGACGAGCACGCTTACCGCAACGGTTTGGGCCAACCCTCAAAGATTGACACCCTCACCGTAGGCCTGGATGTGCTCAAGGCCGCTACCGCCGGCACTCCCGACTGGTTTAAGTACCAGAGCCAACTTGTACGCGTCAACGATGTCTACTTCGTCGATGCTGGCCAAGCAACCCTCTCGACCTCGGGCAGCAGCGGCGTATCGCGCACCCTCAAGGATGCAGCTGGCAACAGCATAGTGCTCTACACCTCGGGCTACGCCGATGAGGACATCTACGACTACATCTGCCCCGCCGGCACTGGCGACGTGGTTGGTATCCTCAGCTTCTACAATGCCACTTGGCAGCTCGTAATTCTCAACCTCGACGGCCTGATTGGCTTTACCCCGGTTGACCATATCGTAGTGGAAGAGCAGCCCGACCCCTCTGGCTCGGGTACCCTGGCCGATCCCTACAATATCGCTCGCGCTCTTGAAATCATCAATGCCGGCACCTACACCAACGACAAGGTGTACCTGAAAGGCATCGTCAGCGAAATCAACAGTATCGACACCAGCTATGGCAACGCCACCTACTATCTCTCTGACACCGGCTCAACCGCCGTGCAGCTCGAGATTTATCGCGGCTACAGCCTGAATGGCGACAAATTCACCTCGACCGATGAAATCAAGGTGGGCGACGAGTTGGTAATCTACGGACAGCTGACCATGTACAACACCACGCCTGAGGTGACCACTGGCAGCTCGATTATTTCCATCAATGGCAGCACAAGCCTCTAACCCATCTTGAACTATCGCTATTATGAAGACAACTAAAAAATACATACTCGGGGCTGCGGCAATAGCGGCCCTATCGGGTGGGCTCAGCGCATGCCAGGACCATTTCGACGACTATGTGCCCACCGCGCCCGTCGCCACTCTTGACGCCAATATGACCATCCTTGAACTCAAGGAGAAATATTGGGAGAACGACGAGGACAACTATATTTACAAAATCGGCTACACCATCGAGAATGGCGACACCATCGACGATGGCCAGTCGTATGTGATCAAAGGCCGTGTGATATCATCTGACCAGGCTGGCAATGTCTACAAAAACCTGTACATCCAGGATGAGACTGCCGCCCTGCCTATCGGTATCAACAGCTACAACCTGTACCTCAAATACCGCGTGGGCCAGGAGATCGTAATCGACCTCAAAGGCATGTACTGCGGCAAGTACAGCGGCCTGTTCCAACTGGGCTTCCCGAGCTATCGCGACAGCTATGCCGCCTGGGCTCCGAGTTTTATGGCACCTGAGTTCTTCCAGACTCACATCGAGCTCAACGGGTATCCCGATACTCTCAAGATTGATACCCTCGAGATCAACGAGTTCTCAACCATCGGCACTACCACTCCCGCTATCCTGCAGAAATATCAGGGCCAATTGGTCAAGTTCAACAATGTCTACTTCCAGGGCGCTGGCGAACTGCAATTTGGCGAGTATCATGTGAGCGGCACTGACCGCACCATCGTTGACACTGAGGGCAACACTATCACTATCCGCACATCGGGCTATAGCGATTTCTGGAATCAGTATCTGCCCGAAGGCAATGGCGACGTGATCGGTATCCTCAGCTATTACGGCACCAGCGGATGGCAGGTTTACCTCAATTCGATCAACGACTGCGTGAATTTTGGCAATCCTACCGTTGCTCCTGGCACCGAGGATAATCCCTACACCGTAATGGACGCTATCGGCGTGATCGAGAGCGGCAAGAGCAAGAGCGGTTGGGTATTAGGTTACATCGTGGGCGCTGTGGCTCCCGAGGTGACACAAATCACCAGCAATGATGATATCGAGTGGGGGGCTGACGTGACTCTGGCCAATACCCTCGTCATCGGCGCAACAGCTGACACCAAGGATATCTCTGAAGCTCTTGTTATAGCTCTGCCACAAGGCTCGGCTCTGCGACAGTATGGCAACCTGGTCGACAATCCTACCAACTACCAGAAGGAAATCTGGGTTAAGGGTACTCTGGGCACCTATATGGAGACCTACGGTGTGCTTGACAACAATGGCACCGCCGACGAGTTCAAGATCGAAGGCGTGACTATTGATAATCCTAACCAGACCGACATCCCAGACGGCACCGGCACAGAGGATTCGCCCTATAATGTGGCTCAAGTGATTGCCCTCGGCAATCCCGGCACCACCAACTGGGTAGCTGGTTACATCGTCGGTACGATGAACAACTCTGACTCGACCAACCTCGAGAACACCGACTTCAGTGCCAACAATGCATCGGTTACCAACCTCGTGCTCGGCCCGACTGCCGACTGCACCGACTACACCAAGTGTGTGGCCGTACAGCTCCCCACTGGCGATGTGCGCTCAGCCCTCAACCTCAAGGATAATCCTGGCAACCTCGGAGCCAAGGTCGAGCTATACGGCTCTCTTGAGAAATACTGCGGAGGCGTAGGCATCAAGAGCGTAAGCGCCTATAAGTTCCTTTCTTCGGGAGGCAACACCGGCGGTGGCACTACCACTGGCACCGGCACCGGCACCGAGAGCGACCCCTATACCGTGGCCAAGGTCATCGAGCTCAACAATCCCGGCACTGAGGCTTGGGTGATGGGCTACATCGTAGGCACGATGAACAACTCCAACTCGACCAACCTCGAGAATACCGACTTCAGCGCCAATGACGCAGTGGTGACCAACCTCGTGCTCGGCCCGACTGCCGACTGCACCGACTACACCAAGTGCATCGCTGTGCAATTGCCATCTGGCGACGTGCGATCTGCCCTCAACCTAAAGGATAATCCCGAGAATCTCGGAGCAAAAGTAGAGCTATACGGCTCCCTTGAGAAATACTGCGGAGGCATCGGCGTGAAGAGCGTCAGCCAATACAAAATTCTTGAGGCTGGCAGTGGCGGCGGCAACACCGGCGGTGGCACAACCACTGGCGACGGCTCCGGCACCGAGAGCGATCCCTATTCAGTGGCCAAAGTCATCGAGCTCAACAATCCCGGCACTGAGGCTTGGGTATTGGGATACATAGTGGGTACGATGAACAACTCAAACTCGACCAACCTCGAGAACACTGAGTTTAGCGCCAACGACGCAGTTGCTACCAACCTCGTGCTCGGGCCGACTGCTGATTGCACCGACTATACCAAGTGCGTGGCTGTGCAATTGCCCAGCGGCGCTGTGCGCAATGCTCTTAATCTCAAAGACAATCCCGAGAATCTCGGAGCCAAAGTCAAGCTGTATGGCTCGCTTGAGAAATACTGCGGAGGCATCGGCATCAAGAGTGTCAGCCAATATGAATTCTTAGAAGGCGGCACAGGTGGCAACACCGGCGGTGGCGACAGCAACAACACTGTCGATAATCCCTACACTGTAGCTGAGGCCATTGCAATCATCGCTGCCGGAAGCTATACCAGTGATAAGGTGTACATCGCAGGCACCATCTCGCAGATTAGTGAAGTTAGCCCCAGCTATGGCAATGCTACCTATTACATCTCTGACGATGGCTCTACAAGCAATCAGCTCGAGGTATTCCGTGGCTACTATCTCAATGGCGACAAGTTCACTTCAGAGGATCAAATCAAGGTTGGCGACAAGTTGGTAATCTATGGCCAGCTGACCAACTACAATGGCACCTACGAAGTCACCACTGGCAGCTCGATCATCAGCATCAACTGAAACAGGTTTTTGGTCTTTGGCTTTTAGTTTTTGGAAACATTGCCAAAGATTGACAATACCTCCCCAATAAAAAATGCGCACCCACTATGGGTGCGCATTTTTTATTGGGGAGGTATTGTTTCCAAAAGCCACGTACTGCAGCAGGGTGAGCACATTCTTTCCTCGATATCCATCCCCAACAAATGTGTCAATTGCCTCAACCTATGTAATCAACTGTATGATTACAGCGCGTGTAATCCAATAGATTACACTATGTAATCCAATCGGTTACAGCGATTTGCGTGTTTCGAGGCAAAAAAGCCGTATCTTTGCAATGCAAATCTCGCACTACTCAACCCAATCGTTTTCACCTCCTCTCCTCCAACCCAGGTAGAGCAATCTGCTTGTCAATTATGTCAGTAACCAAAACCAGAAATATGTTGACCCCCAGGGTCACTAAAGATATTTTACAAGTAGTAAAAGTAGTTATGTAAAACCTTTAGGTCGTGCGTCTGTCTATCCCTAAGCGAGGCGCACGCCCCTCGTCTTTTCTAATACTGCACACAAGAGAGCGCCCTGTGAGCGTCTAATCGCGATGATTAGCCTCCCCCAGAGCGCCCTTTTATTTTTGCTCTTGTTGTTATTTTACTTCTTTAATTCAAACTCTTCGAATCCAGGTAAATATTGACGAATATCCGGGGCTGATAGCCACCACATCAGATAACATAGATCTGCACCGACAGGATGGATATTGTC
>NWBJ01000069.1:57384-110359 GCA_002633115.1 Muribaculaceae bacterium Zag1 | reverse complement strand
CACTTGACCCATGCGCAGACGGATTTCGCATCAGTGTAGATCTTGCTCCTGAGCTCTTTCCTCAACGCGGAGATTTGCAGACAGGTGAGCTTTCCAAAGTAGCCCTTGTGCTTGTTCTCCATGAGACCGTCAACTCCGCACTCCCGATATGCCTTCACGTAACGGTAGGCTGTGGACAAATCCACTCCGAGGCAGGAGGAAACATCGCCGGGAGAGTAGTGCTTGGCAAGCATGATGATTGCGGTCACCTTCACATAAGCCGGGGTGCCCACTACGTTCCGTTGGATCTTTTCCAACTCCTTCAACTGCTCTTTACTCATCTCCAGATTCATGCTGCAAAGGTAGGGAACTTTTTCCAACCTTGCAAATTTTTCTCAAACTAATTGCGTGTTACTATAATATCCGCATTTATGTTAGTTGTAGTATTAGCAGTGCGGGAAGCCAATGCATTATCGATATGTATATTGCGCACAGTGCCGTTGAGATACCCGAATAGGGCATGGGAGTATTTGTCAGCGCTGCTCACATCGGTCCAGTCAATATACAGGTTGCTAATTTTGCATCCTCGGCCATCATAGGTGGCGGAGAAGGGGGTGCCGGTGCCATGGCCAATGTTGCCTAACTCGTGATTATCCAGGTCGATGTCATCCTTTTGGACGAAATAGGTGCCAAAGGCCCATAGCGAGGAGGTCTCCTGTAGGTATTTAAGGTCGGCACCGGTCCAGATTTGGTATGGATCGTCTTCGGTACCTGAGCCTTTGAGCGAGGAGGAAACCGAGGATCCGTCCCATACATCGGCGTGGGCCGTTGCATTAGACAAAGCAATGAATGAGCAAATTAGCAATGCGGTTTTAAGTCCGTTGCGAAAATATTTATGCATCATACTAAGGATAAAGTGTAAGTGATAAGTGATAAGGTGGCTAACGCAGCGCATCCTCACGGTAAGGATAAACTATAAGGGATAAGTGATAAGGTGGCTGACGCGGCGCATCCTCACGGTAAGGATAAACTATAAGGGATAAGTGATAGGGTGGCTAACGCAGCGCATCCTCACGGTAAGGATAAACTATAAGGGATAAGTGATAAGGTGGCTGACGCGGCGCATCCGGATGGCAACTCCCCCGCTGCGGGGGCTGGGGGGCCTATTCTATTATTATATACCCATCCGCTGTTGGGTCGTTGTCGGAAAGCACATATATGAACGCTGGCTCGATGCGGATCATCACATCGAAATATTTCCCAGCCTCGAGCACACGATCGCCAACCTGGGTATTGTCAATCAGCTTGAGCCAGACCACGTTGGTGGCAGTGTCATTCTCGCGCAGCAGCTGGCCGGGAATATCGGATTTCCCAGACTCGAAGTCACTCAGCGTGCTGAGGTCGTAGACATCATAAGTTACCTTCACATTTAGGGTCTCCATGCTTTGGCCTGGATAAACGTAGCAACTGCCAAATGGCTGGTAAGAGTTTGTCAGCCAGAGATAGCCATCGTCTGTGTTGGTCTCATGGATTAGATTCTCCCACGTATTATCTTTGGTGGTGGTTTCAGCCTCCCAGATAGGTGTCGAGGCATTGCCATCAGAGTCATAGTTTACGGTCACGGTATAGAGTGCCCCGTTGGGGGTCTCGATAGAAACCTCCTTGAGGTGCAAGCGACGCAGCTCGAGGAATTCCTCTCCCATCAAGAAATTGAATCTAAGGCGCGTGCCGATATGGCGGAGGGTCACCTGCTGCTCGGGGTTACCTGTAGTCGCTTTGCTGGTATAGTTGACTATCGAGGTGCCAAACATATAGTCAGTGGCTCCGCTGCGAGGAATGTGGCTCCAACGCAGTTGGGAGATAGTGCCCATCGCGGCAGCATCGCCTTCAGAATTTAGCAATTCTGCCTTTCTTTCTCCACTAGGGTCAAGATAGGGAGCGTATGCGGCAAATTGGTAGGCGGTACTGGGGCCCCATTCCTTAGTAGGTTTGTAAGGCCATTTATTTGGGGAATAATTATCCCATTCAGCCTTCGTGATTGGATCACCATCTTTTAGGCTATCCAAATAAAACATCTTTTGGTTTTCAAATACCGTGGTGCCGCTAATATACCCCCACACGCCCATGGTGGTGGGCATAACGGTGGATATGTCTGGGTGTTCAACGCGGCTGGTGGCCACGGCTGACCAGCCGATGCTGCTCGAGCCAGTGCCTATCAGTATCTGTGGCGAGGTGGCGACTTGGCTCTTTGGCTCGTCATCGCCTCCTGAGCAGCTGGCCAAGGCAAAGGCAGTGGTGAATATGTAAATGCTATATCTTTTCATGTTATTTAGGATTAGTTCTTGAGAGCCGTGCTACGCACTCTTAGAAAAGGGAGGAATGTCCCGATACCCCACATTCCGTGCTTAGCACTCCATGTGGGGTTAACAGACAAGCCTCGTGCTACGCACTGTAAATACCTCATATAAGGGATTTTTGAATAGTTTCTTTTGATGGCATCCTACCAGTTGGTTTGGGTGTCGGTTTCGAGGAGCTCGCCTTGGGTCCAGGATTCGGCTGTGACTGTCATGAGGATAATCTCAGATGAACCCTTGGTAAAGCTGAAGGATAAGGTGTAAATGTAGTACTTTTCGCCTTCCCAAAGTTTTATAGTCTCATCGAAGTCAAATGTGTCGGTAAGAGTAGTGGTTGTTTCGCCATCTGTGATGGTAATGGAAACATTAAGCTTCTTGTCAGCTAATTCTTGTGGCAATTGTAATGTCTCGCAAAGTGAGGTGGCACCATCCTTGTCCGTTGCATTGAAGGAGGTTGGGAGAGAAAGAACAATAGGGAAGGATGTAGATTCAGCTTCCGGGGAAGAGAGGGTAAATGACGCGCCTGTGAAATTCCCCTCTGTTTTGAGTGCATCAGTTAGGGTCAGAGTGATTGAGCTGACTGAGGCTGGGGTCTCTCCGCTATTGTATAACTTAAATTCAACTTTAGAGAGAATATGATGGAAAATTGGACTCACCACATCGGTAAGAGTGGTATGGGTAGAATGTGGATCTCCAGTTTTTGATGGATTGGCGTAAATGTCATAATCCAGAACCGTGGTGCCAGCTATGCGCTGATGGGTGGCCACTACCCAATCTACGGCAGAGTCGTCGGTGGTGAGGAGATTGCCTTGTACATGGTGGATATTAACCCCTAATCGGTCGGGAGTGAGAGATATATTGTATTTATTTGAATCATGGGCATCTGCGCCGTTGACATAATAGGGAGCGTAAGCTGTGAACCAATAATCCTTGGCCGAGAGGTCCCAATAGCGGATGTATTGCTGGATACGCTCGTTTTGGGTCATCACATCGTAATGCCATTCAGGGGACTCGTAGCGTGTCTCGTAGGCATTGCCGTCGGAATGCATCAGCACTGCCTCGGTGCCACCCTCAGAATTGGTTTTATATGCCCATACGCCGAATGTCTGGTGGACGTCCTCTAAGGCTGTTTCGCTGGCGCGGGATTGGGCGGCTTGGCCGGCGGTGGCTTGGAAGGTCATAGGATAGGAGAGGGACGGGGAGGGCTGGGGCTCTTCTTCTTTAGAAGAACCGCACGAACAGAGCAACCCCGCAGCAACGGTCGACGCTAAGATGAATGGGAGAGTAGCGTGTCTGTAGTTATGCATAAATGTCTTTGTCAATCAATGTGTTATACGCAAGGCGAGGCAGAGCGGCCCTGTGCCGCTGCCCCTGGGTGTAAATTAATCGACAAAGTTACGAAAAAAATTCTAAAAATTGCTCAATTTTAACACAGAAATTGTTCTAAAACCACCTTAATGAATAGAAACCACGAAGGTCTAATGAATAGAAACCACGAAGGTCTCGAAGGATTTCACTAAGGTCTCTAATTTTGTACTCCGGAGTACAAAATTAGAGACCTTCGTGGTTAAGTTTATCTTCGTGGTTAAGTTATCAAATAAAATTAGTAACTTTGCGAGAAATTAGACTTAAAAAGATAAAGACTATGGGAATTAAGATGATTTTGGTGGCCGCGATGGCGACGGGGATGGCGGTGGCTGCGATGGCGCAGCGGCCGCTGAGGGTGGCTGTGCTGAGCGATGTGCATGTCACCGAGGGCAACCGCTGCGACACGCTGCTGCGCCGCGCGGTAGCGGACATCAACGCCGCCGACTATGACATAGTGGTGATGAACGGCGACCTCACCAACCAGGGCTTAGACTCTGAGCTCAAGTATGTTAAGTCAATCCTCGATGACATCGAGCACCCACTGTTTGTGCTCCCCGGCAACCATGAAAACAACTGGAGCCAGAGCGCCACAAAGACCTTTGTCGACCTGTGGGGTTCTGACCGATTTCTGTGGTACAACGACTCGATTGTCGCCATTGGCATCAACTGCGGCCCATACATGAAGATGGGCGACGGCCATGTCAAGCGCGAAGACTTAGCGTGGATGGAACGTGAACTGGATAGGCTCACCCAGGATGGCAAGCGCAGGGTACTGTCGTTCAACCACTACCCGGTGCGCAAGGATGACCTCGACAACTATGGCACTTATGCCCAGACGCTTACGCACTACCCGGTGATGCTGCATGTCAATGGCCATTACCACCATTGGCAACCCTATCAGATAGCGGGTCACATCCCGGCCATGATGACTCGCGCTCTGGCCATGAAGGGCGACACCCTCGGCGGTTATGCCGTGGTGGAGATATCGAGCGACTCGCTGCGAGTATTCAACAAACCCACTGGCCGAGCCATGGAGCGCAAGGCGGCATTCGTCAACGCTCCGCTGATCGCGCCTCACGCCGCCGACAGCCTGATGCCTCAGGCGGAGACGCCATTCTACGCCGATGCGGCATCAATCTTCACTCGCGTGGCTGCCGATGCCGAGAATGTGTATTTCGGCAACTCGCTGGGCGAGGCGGTTGCCGTCAGCAAGACTACCGGCCAGAGGCGCTGGGCAGTGCCAACTGGGGCTTCGCTCTTCTCTCGTCCGACCGTACTGCCAGGCGGCAAGGTGGCTTTTCCGGCTGCCGAGGCGATATGGATTATTGATGCAGCTACGGGCCAAGTCGTAGAGAAACTGCCCTCAGGCCAAGGCCCCTATGTGGCTGACGGACTGGTGGATGGAGATGCCTACTATCAAGGCGGCTACAAGCGCATGGAGCGGCGCAATGCCCTGTCGGGGGCGCTGGTCTGGAGTTATGATTCTCTCGGGAATTACTGCCAAGCGCAACCCACGCTCAGCGGCGATGACCTGATATTCGGGGCTTGGGATGGCGCTCTGCGCTGCATAGATGCGCAGACAGGCGAACTGCGCTGGGCATGGACCAATGGCTCTAAGCAACAGTTGCTGTCGCCCGGCAATGTTGTGCCGATGGTGACTGACAGCGCGGTAGTGATTGTGGCGCCGGACAGGTATATGACCAGCATCGACCGACGCACGGGCCAGACGCGCTGGCGCGATAAGAGCCATCGATATCGCGAGAGCATGGGCGCAAGCGCTGACGGCAAAGTGGTGTACGCCAAGACGATGGATGGCGAATTGGTGGCTGTCGATGCCAAGGCTCCGGTGTTTACTGAGCTGTGGACGGTGGATATGGGCATCGGGTATGATCATGCGCCGTGCCCAATAGTCGAGCGCGACGGCGTGGCGTATGTGGGCAGCAGGCGAGGGCTGCTCACGGCGGTTGATACGCGCCAGCGGCGCGTGGCATGGCAGCGCTGCCTAGGCTCGAGCGAAATCAATGGCATCGACATCGACCCCGTCGATGGCTCCCTCTGGCTCTCGTTGGTGGAGGGTACTGTGTTGCGCCTACGGCGGGAATGACCGTAAGGACATAAGAAACGTAAGGACATAAGATTTTGAGCCTTATGTCCTTACGTTTCTTATGTCCTTACGGTCTTAGTTACTTAGTGGATTTGACGAGGGAGAGGTAGTCTTTGAGGCCGTCGAAGATTTGTTTGGCGATCTTTTGGCGGTATTTGGGGTCGGCGAGCAGGGCCGATTCGTAGGTCGATGAGAGGAACAGCGCCTCGACTAGCGCATTAGGATAGTCAGTGGGCGCGTTGAGGGCGAAATTGAAGTTGGAGGTCAACCCATAGTCGTTGACACCCAGGTCGAGCATGCGCTTGTACAGGCACTGTGCCAATGGGCGGTCAAACAGATGCTTGTAATACACCGAAGTGCCGGGGTTGGCATCCGGGCCACCGCCCGAATTGTTGTGCACCGACACTGCCAGGTCGACACGCGCATCCTTCCAGATTTTTTTGCGCTCGGCCATCGACAGGTTGGTGTCATCGGCGCGAGTCAGCACCACCCGTGCACCGGCTTTCTCCAACAGGTCGCGCAGCCGCAGGATGATGTCAAGGTTGGCCTCTTTTTCGGTCAAGCCCGATGCGCTGACTGCGCCGGTATTCGAACCGCCGTGGCCGGCATCGAGGCCGATTGTCAGATACTTAAGGTCAAGCTTGTCAGGCTGATGGCGCACATCGATGACCAGCGAATTGCCCTGGTACGACAGGCTGTAGCCCCAGCAATACTGCCGTTTGAGCCGCAGGTATATCTTGTAGACGTCGCTCTCGGGCTGCTCAAAATAGGCATAGTCGATCATGCCGAGGGTGCCAGTCTGGGTCATCCAGTTGCTATTGTCCATGGCTCCGTACAGCTCGATGCAGATGGTCATGGGGTCGATCAGCGTCCATGAGCGATAGGGCAGGGGGCGAGGCAGCGAGATGGTGATCTGGTCAGAGCGGCCAATATTCTTGATGGTCCATTTGCCGGTGTTGACGGCCGGGAGCGAGGTCAGCGAGGGAGCCGCGTCGACGTATTTCTTCTCGATATACGCCCAGCGGCCCGACGAGAGCTGCAGCCGATAGAGGTAGCCCGATTCGCCGGTCACCTCGACTGGGATGCCCGAATCGATAAAGCCCATCTTGGAACCGCCAAGGCGGTCATCGCCATTGCCATAGAGCAGGAAGGCGCCATCGAGGGTGCGCCCATACCAGGGCTTGGCGTAGATTGAATCAACTGGCTCGGCCGAAAAGGCCATCACAAATGCCAACAGGCCCAAGGCCATGGCCAAATAAGCGCGAATCAACGACTTCATTATGAGTTATGAGTTAAGAGTTGTGAGTTATGAGTTGTGGATTGTGGGTAGTTGATCTTAAAAACCACAGATTACACGGATTTTTGAGGGGAGTCCATGGTACCCTGGAATACGTATCCGGATGGTATCCGTGTAATCCGTGTAATCCGTGGTGCCAAAGATTCCTTGTGGTTTTTATTTGAAAAACGGCGTAGAATTGCAAATGTTCGCTGAAAATGAGTGTAATAACATTTTTTCAAAAGAAAAATTGCCGTGATTGCTCAAAATTTCTTAACTTTGCAGTTGATTAGAAAAAACACTATCTGCACGTATGGCAAACTGGTTTGAATGTAAAGTACGCTACGATAAGCTCCAGGAAAACGGCACCTCGGTCAAGAAGGTGACCGAGACTTTCCTGGTCGATGCTTTGTCGTTCACTGAGGCCGAGCAGCGCATCATCGAGGAGAGACAGCCCTACATCTCGGGCGATTTCTCGGTGTCGGCCGTTAAGCGCACCAAGATACAAGAGATTTTTTATGACGACACCGGCGACAAGTGGTATCTGGTGAAATGGCTCATCACCACCATCGATGAGAAGCCCGCTGCCGTGGGCAAGCCCCCAGTGGAGAAGAAGGTGGCTGTGCTGACACTGGTGCAAGCCAGCGATTTCCAGGGCGCTCTCGACGAATTTATGGAGTGCATGAAAAATACCATGGCCGATTTCGATATAGCACAAATTAATGAGACTCAAATCCTTGACGTCTACCCCGTGAAAAATGCCTCGCAAAAAGAGGCTGCCAACCAATGACCCCTATAGCCCAGCATATACAAGAGATCCGCGCCTCGCTCCCAGCGGGGGTGAGGATGGTCGCGGTCTCTAAATTCCATCCCGTCGAGGAGCTGATGGAGGCCTACGAGGCCGGTCAGCGCCTGTTTGGCGAGAGTCGCCAGCAGGAGTTGCTGGCCAAGATACCCCAGATGCCGGCTGACACGCAGTGGCACTTTATCGGCCATCTGCAGACCAACAAGGTGCGCTCGCTCGTTGGCAAGGTCGCCATGATCGAGAGCGTCGACACCGAGCGCCTGCTTGACCTGATCGACAAGGAGTCAGAGCGCGCCGGCGTTACCACCCGCGTGCTGATGCAGGTGCATGTGGCTCGGGAGGAGACCAAGTTCGGGTTCTATCCCGAGGAACTGGAGGCATACTTCAGCGACCGCCGATTTGAGCAGCTGCGCGCCACCCACATCTGCGGAGTGATGGGCATGGCCAGCAATACCGACGATATGGAGCGAGTGGCTCGCGATTTCCGCGACATAGCCGCTTGCTACCAACGCATCAAAGAGATAGCCCCCGACCTGCGCGGCTTTGACGTATTGTCGATGGGCATGAGCCACGACTACCCCCTCGCCATCGAGGCCGGAAGCAACCTGGTGCGCATTGGCACCGCGATTTTCGGGCCGAGAGAATATTGAGTAATGAAAAATGAAAAGTGAAAAATTGATAATATTGCGAGGGTGGACTAAGTAGTAACAACGCTTTTTGTAAGATATATTAATAGACAATCAACCATAATTTCTCACTCAAAAACTGTTTAAGCCATGGAGGACTTGAAAGTTAAAGAAAAGAAAAAAAGTATTAATCAATCATCGACAATGGAACAACAAAGCTCAAAAGGACGCGTGATAGCCATCATCACTATGTTCTTCATCTTCGCGATGATCTCATTCGTCACCAACATGGCCGCCCCCTTTGGCAACATCTGGGGCTACAAATATGACTGGGCCGGCATGATGGGTAACATGATGAACTTCGCAGCTTATCTCTTCATGGGCATCCCCGCTGGCAAGATGCTCACCACCGTAGGTTACAAAAAGACTGCCCTTATCGCTCTCGGCGTGGGCATCGTGGGTCTGCTGGTGCAATACCTCTCAAGCTTGCTCGGAGCCGAAACTATCGTATTCAGCTATGACAAGGTTGTTGATGGCGTGGTTAGCGCTGTGCCTGTTACCCTCAACCTCTTTATCTACCTGCTCGGCGCATTCATCTGCGGTTTCTGCGTATGTATGCTCAACACCGTGGTTAACCCTATGCTCAACATCCTCGGCGGTGGCGGCAACAAGGGCAACCAGCTCATCCAGGCCGGTGGCGCTCTCAACTCGCTCTCTGGCACTCTGACCCCCTTCCTGGTGGGCGTCCTCATCGGCACTGTCACCCCTCACACCACTATGGGCAGCGTAGCTCCTCTGCTCTTTATCGGCATGGGCATCTTTGTGGTAGCATTTATCGTAATCAGCTATGTGCAAATACCTGAGCCCGCTCTTGAGCGCGCACGCGCTGCTCGCGAACGTGGCATCCAGAAGCTCAAATATGAACATTCGGCTTGGTCGTTCCGTCACTTTGTGTTCGGAGCTCTCGCTATCTTCTTCTACGTAGGTGTTGAGATTGGTATCCCGGGCGAAATGAACTTCTACATCTCTCAGGAAATCTTCGGAGCCAATGGCCTGCCCATCGATGGCGCAGCCGCAGTGGCTGGCTCGTTCGTGGCCGCTTACTGGTTGCTTATGCTTGCTGGCCGTACTATCAGCTCAGCTATCAGCGCCAAGGTTTCGACTCGCGCTCAGCTCGTCACCCTCTCATCTCTCGCTCTCGTGCTTTTGATCACTGGTATCTTGCTGCCCAGCGACATCACCTGGACTGTAAGCGGAGTGCCTGTGCCTCTGAAATTCGCATTTATCGCTGCTTGCGGTATCTGCACCTCGGTAATGTGGGGCGGTATCTTCAACCTCTGTGTTGAGGGCCTCGGCAAGTACACCGAGCAAGCATCGGGTATCTTCATGATGCTCGTGGTCGGCGGCGGTGTGATGCCTCTGATCCAGGACATGGTGCTGCGTCCCGCTGTCGGCATCGTACAGAGCTACTGGCTGATCGTGCTGATGGTTGCTTACATCCTCTGGTACGGTCTGATCGGTTGCAAGAATGTCAACACTGACATCCCCGTTGAGGAGGAGAATCCCCTCGGTCCCGACGTACGCGACGTCATCTAAATGAAAAATGAATAATGAATAATGAATAATGGCCATCCGGGTGTTATCTCGGATGGCCATTTTTCATTTTTCATTTAAAGAAGATCCAGCAGGGACCGACACCGGCGCTGTAGGTGCGGATGAAGTTGCCCTCGAGGTCGTACTGGTTGACATAGCCAGGCAGCGAGTAGCTGGCATAGCCGCCATCGAGCGAGTACGACGAGATGAGCACGTAGCCGTCGGTTGCATCAACTGCCATGCCAGCGATGCTGTCAACATCCTTTGAGGGCTCCCAGCCCACGAGGGTGTCGCTGGTGGTGTCATAGCGGTAGTAAACCACCTTGTCGATGCCGTAAGGCGCATTGCACATATACAGATAGTTGCCATCCATGGCCACATTGGTGGCTTCGGTCACCTCGACCAGCGAATCATCGCTGCGCACCTTGTAGACGGTAGCGGCTACGTCGCCATAGTTGCCCATGCAGAGCACAAACAGGTCGCCATTGGCATTTGAGATAAAGCGGGAGGGGTTGAGGCCTACCTCAAAGGTCTTGACCACCTGGAAGTTGTTGAGGTCGATCTTGCTGGCAGTTGTGCCGTAGCCCACCTCCCAGTTCATGCCGTCGCTGTTAGGCACATACAGGTAGCGGTTGCTGATAGCCATAATCTCGGGATTGGGCCCAACCTTGACAGTGGCATCGATCGAGAGCGAGGCGGTGTCAAGACGGCACACATAGCCGTTGTACATCGAGATGTAGACCTTGCCCTCGGTGGCTACCATCGAGCGAGGATTCTGGCCAGTCTCGTTGGCGAGGCTGATTTGCTTCTCGACCGCGTAGGTCTTGGGATTGACGATTTCGATGGTGTTTGACTCATACACGCCGATGTACATGTGGTTGCCATATACGATGGCAGTCTGCGGGGTGTTGCCGAGGCTGCGGCCGTTGGCGTTCTGGAACAGGTCCTGAGTGGCGGCTCCGGTCGAGTAGTCGCCATAGCTTAGGTCGCCCTCGATTTGGTAGCCCATGTTGCCCTGGTTGAGCACGTAGAATCCGGCTACCGATTCGGTAGGCTGCTCGGGATCGACGGGGGTGTAGTCGTCATCATCGTCGCTGCAGGCGGTGACTGCTGCAGCTGAGAGCGCGATTAATGCGCCATAGAGGATACTTTTTTTCATAAGTGTATGTATTAATGGTTATTAAGTGAGATGTCTTTTTGACCGGCGCCTAAAGCGCCGTGAACCGTGGTGCCATGGGAGGCCAGTGGGGCGCCATTACTGTTGGGCTATGATTGCCAGTGGGGCGCCACTGTGCTTGGCGCTTCGGGCGCCAAGCTTACAGGGTAAATCTCAGGGTGGCTTGCCAGGAGCGGCCGGGCATTGGGTAGCGGGCTACCACCTCGTATTGCTTGTTGCCCAGGTTGAGGACATCGACGCGAGCCTCGAGGGTGTGGCCCCGGATAGGGAAGAGGCGCCACAGGCGTGCTCCAAATTCCATGTACCCATCGATGCGGGTGTCGGGCAGGTTGTTGTTGGTGGTATAGCGCGAGCTGACCCCGGTGGCGTTGACCGAAACATTGACCCAGGGATTCTCCCAGCTCAGGGCCAAGCTGCCCGAGTTGAGGGGGATATAGGCCACTTGCTTCATCCAGTCCGACATAGTGGGGTCGGTGCGCGGCTGAGCGCGTTGGTAACTGTAGTTGGCGGTGAGGTCGATGGTATGCAAGCGCGCCGGGGTCACCGAGGCGTTGAGCGTGGCATCGATGCCAAAGATGCGAGCCTTGCCCAGGTTGGTGATGCGCCACACAAACATATTATAAGGTACGGCCACGATCATATCCTTGATATGGTTGTAATAGCCGTCGACAGTGACTGTGGCTGCCGACAGGCATCCCCAAGCGGGAGTGCTGTAGGTAATGCCCAGGTTGTATTGCGAGGTGGTCTCGGGCAGCACATCGGCGCTGCCGTAGTGGTCGAAGTATGCCTCATTGAATGTAGGCATTCGGAAAATCTCTTTGAACGATGCGCGTAGGAATAGATTCTGTTCCCTCCAAGGTTGCACCGACACGCTGGCCGAGGGTGAGAGGCGAGTGGCATCCTTGGCGGCATCGCCAGTGTGTGCGCCGTTGTCGTAGACCGACAGCAGCAGGCGAGCCATAGCCGTGATGCGACTGGCGCGGTAGCGGGCAGTGGCGCTCTGCAGCAGCGAGTGGCGCCATGGGCGATTGTTGGATACGAGATTAGAGGATAGGTTGGCGTAAGAGTAGTCGACTGAGTAGTCGAGAGCCCAGGGACGCGAGGGAGACCACAGGGCGCAAGCTGATCCGTACCATTCTCTCTGCCAATATCTTTGGTCGAGCTTGCCGTTGGGATATTTGCCATTGACATCGGCATAGCCCGAGTAGGCGAAGTTGAACTTTGCTATCGCCATCAGTGACACATTGGCCGACAGCGAGGCGCGGAGCTGCGACTGGGCGAATGCGTTGCGCTCGCGTAGCGATTCGTTGCTCACATCATTGTAATATATCACCGGACCCGGCAGGCGGCGCGAATTGTCGTAGTAGTAGACTTTGGATTTGAGAGTGGCTCTCGACCATGGGCGCCAGGTCAGGTTGACCTCGCCGTGGCCCGAGTTCATGCGGGTGTTGTGGCGCCGCTCCTTGGTGACGAGGGTGCCATTGCGCAGGGTGAATGGGTAGTCGTTGTCGGCGTGGGTGAACTCGCCAAGCACCCAGCCGTAGGCGTTTTCACTGAGTTGGATTCCGCCCTTGAGGAACGGATTAACATAGTCCCACGAGCCGCCGCGCATCTGGGCCACGAGCATTGGCTCCCAGTCCTCGGCTACCGAGGCAATGGTGAGCGAGGCAGCCGAGGCGGCGGCGCGAGCAGGAATGAAGATGTCCTCGTTGTCACCAACCACAAGTGAGAGTTGGCCCACATTGTCGGTCGAGTAGCGCTGCAGGTCGATTTGACCCGACTGGGCATCGCTTAGGGTTGCGCCATCATAGATTACAGCAGTATGGCCAGCGCCGAATCCGCGCACCGATACCGTCTTGAGGCCACCGGCTCCGCCGTAGTCGCGGAGTGTCACGCCAGGCAGACGGTGCACGGCATCGGCCACAGAGGTTACGCCCTGGCGGCGCAATTCCTCTTCATCATACCGGTGGATTGGGGCAGTGCTGACTACTTCTTTCTCAGCTCGTCGGGTTGTGATCTCTACGCTCTTTAACACACGCGCACTGTCAGCCTCCTGGGCCATTAGCCCCGGTGCCGAAATCATCAATGGCAGAGCCATCCTCAGTATGTCTGCAACAATATGCTTTCTCATCCTGGAAAGAAAAACATCGTATCACGCAATGGCAGGTCTTCGGACTTATCGCCTTCCCTCTATGAATGCGCCTTCCCAACTCCCTCACTCGGAATCAGTGGCTTTGCATTTGAGGTTGCGCCCATCGCGAGCGCATGGCAGAAATACCGCAGCGGGACTGTCGGGGATTCTCACCTCGTTCCCTATTGAGGCCTCGCGGCCACCAATTGCGCTGCAAAATTACAAAATTTATAATTGATAACAAAAACAAAATAAAAAAAGTGGTGAGAGATTTGTGACCACTCACCACTTTTAAATATTTTTAATCCTTTTGGATTATTGCTTTTGCAGGGCATTATGCACCTTATAGGTGGCTGCTTTGGCAGTGAAGGGTGCGCTCTGGCGCACATCGGCTGCCGAGGCGGCAAACAGGGCCTGGTATTCGCCAGCATCGGTCACGAAGGCCGACTTGGATTCATCGAACGAGGCCAGGTCGTAGTTGGTAAATTCCATGGTCACCTGCTGGCTCTCGCCGGGCTGCAGCTCAGCGGTCTTGCCGAACGCTTTGAGTTCCATCTTGGGCTTTTCGAGCGTGCCCTTGGGCGCCGAGACATAGAGTTGCACGGCTTCGCGGCCTGCAGCTGAGCCGGTGTTGGTGACAGTGACGGTGGCAGTGTATTTGTCGCCCTTGCGGCTGATCACGGGAGCAGAATACTCAAATGTGGTGTAACTGAGGCCGTAGCCAAAGGGGTAGGACACGGGTTTGTCGGCGGTGGCGAAATAGCGATACCCAACATTCAGGCCCTCGGCATAATCGGTGTTGCCCAGGTTGGGGGTAGCGTTGATCTTGTCGAAGCCCCACAGCATCTCATCGCGCCAGTCGAAATGGTCGGGGAAGTTAGCGGTAGATGGCACATCGGTCACGGCTACTGGCCAGGTCATAGGCAGTTTGCCCGAGGGGTAGTTCTTGCCGGTAAGCACATCGGCCACGCTGTGGCCAGCGTACACGCCGGGTTGCCAAGCCAGCAGGATGGCATCGGCATAGCGCTTGATGGGTTCGGTTTCGAGGGGTCCGCCAGTGTTAAGCACAACCACCACTGGTTTGCCTTGGGCATGGAAAGCGGCTGATACTTGGCTCAGCATCTCGATTTCATCGGGGTAGAGGGGATAGTCCTCCGAGAGGCGGTCGCCGCCCTCGCCCGACTTGCGAGCGATGGTGATGATGGCGAGGTCATTCTCCTGAGCGGCATTGAGGTATGAGTATTTGCCCAGCTTGGCCTCGGCCACGCGCGAGCGTGGGAAATAGCTGTTGCTGGTGAGGTGGATGCCCATTCCGGCCTCGGCTTCAGCCTTGGCAAAGGCAGCATATTTCTGATATGTGTCGGCGATGAGCGGGTCGAGCATGAATCCTGCGGCGGTGAGGCCATCGTTGAGGTTGACCTTGAGCAGCGAGTTGACATCGCCAGAACCCGAACCGCCGCTGTAGAAGCTGTAGCTGTGGGTGCCAAAGAGGGCTACCTTCTTGCCTTCGGGCTGAGAGATGGGCAGGGTCGACTTGGCATTTTGGAGTAGCACCATGCCTTGGGGAGCGCATTGGCGCACTGTGGCGGCATGAGCGGTGAGGTCGGTCTGTTCGGCGTATTCGGTGCCTTTGAATCGCGGGGTCTTTACGATATATTGCAGTATGCGCTTGACATTGCGGTCGACATCGGCAATCTTGATCGAGCCATCGTTGACGCCAGCCACGATTTGTTCAATCTGTTCGGCGTTGCCGGGGGTGAGCAGGTCGTTGCCCGCGTGCATCTGCTTGGCGGTGTTGCGGGTGTTGGTCCAGTCGGTCATCACGATGCCTTTGAATCCCCACTCGTCGCGCAAGATATCCTCAAGCAGATCGTGGCTCTCCTGGGTGTATTGGCCGTTGATGTAGTTGTAGCTGCTCATGATGGTCCAGGGCTGGCTCTTCTTGACCATGATCTCAAAGCCCTTGAGGTATAGCTCGCGCAGTGGGCGCTGGTCGACGATGGCGTTGTTGAATGAGCGGTTGCCCTCCTGGCTGTTGGCAGCGAAATGCTTAGGCGAGGTGCCCACGCCGTGGGCTTGCACGCCGTTGACATATCCGGCGGCTATGTTGCCCGAGAGGAAGGGGTCTTCGGAATAGTACTCGAAGTTGCGACCGCAAAGCGGGTTGCGCATCAGGTTGAGGCCGGGGCCGAGGATAACGTCAACGCCATAGTCGAGACATTCCTGGCCGACAACGTCGCCCATGGCGTAAGCCATCTCGGGGTCCCACGATGAGGAGATGAGCGAACCGATAGGAATGGCTGTGGTGTAGAAGCGGCGGTCGTCGCCTCCGCGTTCGGCTGAAATGTGCACTCCGGCCGGACCGTCGGCGAGTACGGTGTGGGGGATGCCGAGGCGGTCAATCTTGGCAGTGTTGCCAGCGGCGCCGAGTACGATGGCCTCGGCATTGGGGTCCGGGTCAGAGGGGAGACCCCAGTAGCTGACACCGAAGCTGTAGCCGGTGAGGAGCTTGGCTTTCTCCTCGAGGGTCATCTCTTTGAGCACTTTGTCGATGGTGTTTGGGGCGAGCTTGACCTCAGCCGAGGCTGCTGAGACGGCGAGCAGGGCTGCGCCAGTGATAGTGATGGTAAGGTAGTTCATGATAGTTGTATTGGATTTTTTCTGTTGCAAAGTTAATGATTATTGGGGGCTCACTGGGTCACGAAATGTATCTACTAAGGGTCAGAAATGTATCTTTGAGGGCAAAATTGGGGAAAAGTAAATTTTTTTGAAAAAAAGTGGAGAAAAATTTTGTCAATTCAAAAAAAGGTCGTAAATTTGCACCGCATTTGAGAGGCAAGCGTGCCTCGATGGAATTCAAAAATTTTGACTCCGTAGCTCAGTTGGTAGAGCAGCTGACTCTTAATCAGCGGGTCCAGGGTTCGAGCCCTTGCGGGGTCACTCATTGAAATCATGAGGAGAAGAAACATTGTTTCTTCTCCTTTTGTTTTTATAATACTACTAATACAATGAGTGATGACAAGATACCACAAAGAAGCAATAGAGAAACAGAAGGCATCAGTGGCTTATTGGAAGCAGCATCCGATGAAGCCGGAAGAATACTACGAGCAATTCAAGAGATTGCGGGAACAACGTCTTGCAAGGGAGTCCAAATCGCAGGGTTGAAAAAGTGGGCTCAAGCTAATAATTGTTGGATTCCAAATCCCGATATTTTAGGAGATTATTCTGATCGAGGATCAGAAAATGAAGTTTATGTACAACCCTCCAATGACACGGTATATAAACTCAATGATTTTCGTTATGCAGATGATAATTTGACATCTTTTTTTGAAAGATTAAGAATACACAATTCTCTATTTTCAGGTTGCCCTTATGATTTGATAAGCTTTTCTGAGAATCGAGAAGGGAAGGTTTGCGCCGTCTTATCGCAGCCCTTTATCAGGGCTGACCGAGAGGCATCGATTGAAGAGATTGCCGGGGCAATGGCGTTGATGGGTTTCATGCCAATGGATGAAGGAGAATATTTCTCTGATGGCAAGATCGACATTTTCGATGCCGTGCCCAACAATGTGCTGCATGGGAAGGATGGCCAACTCTATTTCATAGATACCATATTGAGTCCTACCTCCGACGACTATTTCGATACATACAAATCCAAGTCGCCTAACTGGAAGAAGCGCCGGGAGTAGGGATACGCAAAGGGGGCGGTGAACCTAACGGTCGCCGCCCCCTCCACGTTTCAACTATTTATTTATGAGAGCTTTTTAATCCAGTATCACTACTCGGTTAAAAAGACGAGGGAAATTATGACGCTTATTCTTTTCAAGCTACGTAATTATAACAACCGAGACTGGGGGTTTGGAATAGCCTACTGTTTTAAAAAATACAAAACATTATTAAGGATATGGTCGCAAACGTAGTAATTTGATGAATTTACGTTAAAAACGACCTCCTAACCCATCAATTCAGGGGAAAAATCCTCAATAGATAGACAATTTTTGGCTATTGAGCACGGCCCCAGATGAGACAAAAACAGCGAGAGAATCGGCCGATTCTCTCGCTGTAGAATCCACATTATACTTTGGCCTCGTCGGCTGCCTCTTGGGCAGCATTAGGCGCCGGAGTATCTTTGTTGGCATTGAAGAACTTGTCGAGATGCTTCTCGCGGAATCTCTCGAGGAGTTCCCAGAAGTTTGGCACGAACAGCGTGCCGACCACGGCGTTGATGAACATACCGAATACCACAGCCGTGCCAAGAGCGATTCGCGAGGCCGCGCCCGCGCCCGTTGCAAAGAGCATAGGCATCACACCGAACACAAAGGCGAGGGCCGTCATCATAATCGGTCGGAAACGAATTCGGCCTGCGTTGGCTGCCGCTTGATTCACATCGAGACCAGCCTTGCGGAAGTCGATGGCGTACTCCACAATCAAGATTGCATTCTTGGCCGACAGACCCAAGAGCAGGATAATACCAATCTCGGTGTAGATATCTATGCTTTGGCCCATGATCAAACAGCCGATGACAGTACCGAGGATTGCAGTAGGCATCGAGATAACCACAGCCACAGGGTCGGTAAGA
The DNA here is from genome assembly GCA_002633115.1 of Muribaculaceae bacterium Zag1. GTDB lineage: Bacteria > Bacteroidota > Bacteroidia > Bacteroidales > Muribaculaceae > CAG-873. The sequence goes on along the minus strand of NWBJ01000069.1, from coordinate 92,367 downwards.
CTCTCATGCTGAGCAGCCAGCACGAGCAGCGTGATAATCACGGCCAGCAACATCACGAATGATATTGTGGTGCCACCCTTGGTCTCTTGGTATGCCTCGCCTGTCCAGGCGTAGGAGTATTGATTGCCGAGGGTATCCTTTACAATCTCCTCCATCGCCTTGATGCCCTCAGATGAGCTCACGCCGTGAGGTATGGTAGCGGTGACCGAGGCGGTGGTGTACATATTATAGCGGTTGATGGTCGATTCGCCGGTCGTTGGCACGATGGTGGTGAACGATGAGAACGGCACCATCTTGCCATCAGCATTGGCCACGCTCAGACGCAACACATCGTTGATGTCGCCGCGAGCCAGGGCTTCAGCCTTGACATTGACTTGGTATACGCGGTCAAACTCAGTGAAGTCGTTGACATATTGTCCTCCCATATATGCCGAGATTGTTGAGAACACCTGGCTCATGGTGAGTTGCTCGAGCTTGATCTTCTCGCGGTCAAAATCCAAGCGGTACTGCGGCACGCCGCCCTCGTAGAGCGAGGTTATCTCCTCGATGCGGCTATCCTTGGCTGCGGCATCCTTAATCTTGACGATGGCATCAGCCATAGCATCCGGACCATAGTTGTTAATGTCGAGCAGCTGCATCTGCAAGCCTGATGTCATGCCCAAGCCGGGAATAGACGGCGGATTCAAGCCGAAGCAGACAGCCTCTTGGATTCCGGCAGCCTTCTCCTCAAATTGCTTAATCGAGGCATCGACGCTCTCGTCCTTGGCTTTGCGTTTCTTCCACGGCTCCATGGTGACGATGATGGAGCCCAAGTTGCCGCCCGAACCATCGGCCATGAATGAGAAGCCTGCCATGGTGATCACATGTTGTACACCGGGCTGCTTGCGTATGTCGTCGCCGATTTGCTCAAGCACCTTTTGGGTGCGGTCGATGGTAGCGCCAGTGGGCAGCTGAGCCGAGCCCATCCAGTAGCCCATATCCTCCTGGGGCAGATAGCTCGATGGCATCGATAGGAAGCCCCAGAATGCGGCTGCCGTGATGACGAAGTAGGCGAGGATGGCCACCCAAGGTTTCTTGAGGAAGGTCTCGACGATGCGCATATACAGGTTGAGCGTGGCTCCGTAGCCTTTATTCCACCAGCGGTAGATGAAGAACTGCTCCACCTTGGGATCTCTGCGCTTGAGGAACAGGGCGCAGAGCGCTGGGGTGAGGGTCAAGGCGTTGAAGCCTGAGAATGCCGTTGATACGGCGATGGTGAGAGCAAATTGCTTGTACAGTTCGCCAGTGATGCCGGATACGAAGGCCGTAGGGATGAACACTGACAGGAGCACCAGCACCTCGCCCACGATTGGGCCTTGCAGCTCCATCATAGCCTTCTCGGCGCTTTGTCGAGGATTGAGCTTGCCTTGCGATAGAATGCGCGCACAATCCTCAACCACCACGATGGCGTCATCCACCACGATTGCGATTGCCAGCACCAAGCCGAAGAGGGTAAGAGTGTTGAGGGTGAATCCCATAATCTTCATCACAGCGAATGTTGCGATCAGCGACACCGGGATGGTAATCATAGGGATGATGGTGGCTCGCCAGTTCTGCAAGAATATCAGGATTACCAGCAACACGATCAGGGTAGTCTCGACAAAGGTGACGAGCAGTTCATCGATTGATGCGGTCACGAAATTGGAGGCATTCTCGATGATGGTGTAGTGCACACCCTCGGGGAAGTATTGTTGCAACTGGTCAAGCTTGCTGATCACATTCTTGCTCACCTCGAGAGCGTTGGCACCGGGTAGCTGGTTGATGCCTATCAGGCCGGCTTGTCGGCCGTCGACCAGGGTGATGTTGGTGTACGACTCGTTGCCGAGTTCGACCGTCGCCACATCTTTCAGCTTAAGCATCGAGCCGTCGGCGTTGGCTCGGATGATGATGTCGCCAAACTCCTCGGGGGTGACGAGGCGCCCCTTGGTGGTAAGGGTGTATTCAAATGCTTGGTTGGCGCTCATTGGCGGTTCGCCCACCTGGCCAGCCGACACCTGCATATTTTGCGATTCTATGGCTGTGACCACATCTGAGGGCGACAGGCTGCGCACTCTCATCTTCTCGGGGTCGAGCCAGATGCGCATGCTGTAATCGCCCGAGCCGAAGGCCTGAGCCTCGCCTACGCCGTCGATGCGCGCGAGCTCGTCGACGATGTTGAGCTGGGCATAGTTGGTGAGGTATAGGGCATCGTAGTTGTAGGCCGAATCGCCCTCGAGAGCGATAAACAGGATGGTGTTGGATGATCGCGACATCACATCGATGCCTTGCTCTTGCACTGCCGATGGCAGCGTAGGCTCGGCCAGAGACACGCGGTTTTGCACCTTTACGGCTGCCATGTCTTGGTCTACGCCATTCTCAAAGGTGATGGTGAGCATGTAGCTGCCGTCAGAGCCCGAACTCGAACTCATGTAGAGCATCCCCTCTACGCCATTCACCTGCTCCTCGATGGGTTCGCCCACAACTGTAGCCACTGTCTCGGCATCAGCTCCAGGATATGTGGCTGATACCATCACGGTGGGAGGCGTGATGTCGGGGTATTGCGCCACGGGCAAAGTCTCCACCGTGAGCAATCCCGCCAAAATCATCAGCACAGCGAGGACAATGGCGAAAATTGGTCGGTCGATGAAAAATTTAGAAAACATATCCTTGGGGTGGTTTTATTTGGTGAGTATGGGTTTGATTTCCATTCCGGGACGCACTTTCAGCAGGGCTTTGGTGACGTATTTCTCGCCGCCCTTGAGGCCCTTGGTGACGATGCGCATCGAATCGTTGGCCATTTCGCCCACCTCGATGGGGGTGTAGACGATGCGGTTTGAGTCGTTGACAACGTATAGGAATTTGTTGGTCTGGCTGGTTGATATCGAGGCATCCTTGACCAGCACGGCGTGAGGCTCAAGCTTGTAGGGCAGGTTGATGGTGGCATACATGCCGGCTTTGAGTTCGCCGTAAGGATTCTGGATGCGGCAGCGCACATGCAGCGTACCGGTGCTGGTGTCGACATCGGGGGCCAGATAGATTAGCTTGCCTTTGTACTCGTGGGGCAGCGTCTCGCTGAATATTACCGGCACGCTGTCGTAGTCGATCTTTGAGCGGCCATTCTCGTTGACAAACGAGCGCAGGAATGATGCGTCTTCGATAAAGAAGTTGGCGTTGAGCTGCGAGTTGTCATAAATGGTGGCGAGCACGACGGGCGAGTCTGCGCCGCTGATGTAAGTGCCGGGCGTGTACGCGCCGATGTTGCTCTGGCCGTCGAGAGGAGAGTAGATGGTGCAGTAGGAGAGGTTGCTGTGGGCTCCAGCCAATGCTGCTTTGGCGCTCTTGATGTCGGCCTCGGATTGCTCAACGGCGCTCTTGGCTTGCAACACCTCGATTTGCGCTACGGCATCGCTTGCCAGGGCCTTTTGCATGGCATCATAATGCTTGGAGTTGTATTCGTATTGACTCTGGGCGGTAGTCAGAGTTGCCTCGGCCTCGCGCACGGCATCGACATAAGGGCCGTCCTCGATGGTAAACAGCAGTTGGCCCTTCTTGACCATATCGCCATCTTTGAAATCCTGTGTGAGGAGCACGCCGTTGACGCGTCCTACAATGTCGACCGAACCAACAGCAGTGAGGGTGCCGGGATAGGGCTTGCTCAGCAGCACGGTATCGACTGGGGCAATTGCCACATCCACGGGCAGCACTTCGTCGGTGCCGGTAGCTTTCTTTTTTGTCTTGTCGCAACCGGTCAGGCATAAGGCGGCTGCGCATCCAATCACTAATAAGTAACGTTTATCCATAGTGCCAATATTTTTCATTTTTCATTGTTCATTTTCTCCGATTCAGTGGAATTTTTCATTTTTCATTTTTCATTCTTCATTTTTTCATTCTCTCCGATCCAGTGGAATTTTTCATTTTTCATTTTTCATTCTTCATTCTACTGGATCCACCCGCCGCCCAGGGCCTCGTAGAGCGATACCAGGTCGCTAAGGGCTTGGCCCTTGGCGCTCACCAGCTCGTTGGAGTATTGCAGCAGCGAAATTTCTGAATCGGTGACGTTGATAAATGCCGTCAGGCCCTGCTTATACAGGTCTAATGACAGCTCAAAAGACTTGCGAGCCTCCTCGACAACCTTTTCGAGATTCTCGATATAGTGCAGGTCGGCATTGTATGCCGCCAAGGCGCTCTCTACCTCCTCGACAGCGGTGAGCAGGGTCAGGTTGTAGTTGTCGATGCCTATCTGCATTTGCTCTTTGGCCGATGCCAATGAGGCGGCTCGGCTGAAACCGTCGAAGATGGTCCAGGAGAGGGTCGGGGCTATGGCGTAGGTGAGACTCTGCTTGCCAAACAGGTCATCGAACTTGTGGGCCGATGTGCCGATCGAACCAGACAGCGACAGGGTGGGGAGGAAATCCTTTTTGGCAATGCCCACGGCTGCGGCGTATTGAGCCAGATTGTATTCAGCCTCGATTACGTCGGGGCGTCGGCGCAACAGTTCGGTTGGCACGCCTACGGCTACCATCTGCTGATAGGCGGGCATGCGCATGGGCAGTTCGAGCAGAGGCTCGACATCCTCTGGGAAGCAGCCGATGAGCACCGCTATCGAGTTGGCGTAAGATATCTCTGATGATTTGAGCGATGAGAGCGAAGCCACGGTCGAGTAGTAGGTGGTCAGGGCTTGTGCCACGTCGAGGCCGGAGGCGAGGCCCACCTCGTGGCGCGTCTTGGCAATCTTGACCACGGTGTCTTGCTGGGCGATGTGACGCTCAAGCACTTGTATTTCGGCTTGCACGGTGCGCAATCCGAAATATGCTGAGGCTATCTTGGCGGCCATTGCCACCATGGCGCCGTCGTATTCGGCGCGTGTGGCATTGAGGGCCGCTTTGCTCTCCTTGGCGCGCGAGGTGATTTTGCCAAAGACATCAAGCTCCCAACTCATATCCACGCCGAGGTCGAAATACGAGGCTGTGGTGGCCTTGCCAGCCACGTCGCCGAGCATGCCCGATGAGCGGGCGCGTGTCCAGCCTCCGCTCAGGTTAAATGATGGATAATACGAAGCGCGAGTCTGCCTCAGGGCTTGCCGGGCTATCTCGATGCGGCGCGAGGCCATCAGCAGGTCATAATTGTTGTCGACGCCCAGGTTGATCAGGGAATCGAGGGTGGGGTCTTGGAATTGGCGCCACCAATCGTCAGAAACCGGGTCGGCGGGACTGAACTCGCTGGCATATTGCCATTTCTGTGGCATCTGAGCCGTAGAAATCTGCTGCTGGGCCTGAGCTATGAGCCCGGTTGCCCATAGGCAGGCCGCAGCGGTGAATACTTGAATTTGGTATAAGCGCATATTTCGCAAAATAAATAGTTACACTATTATAACCTCTGACCCCTCTAAGATGTTTTGCCTACTCCTCCAATATTCTATCTTAATTCTCCTCCCAGCTCCGCAACGACCTCCGCGACCACTCCCTCTACTTCTCCACCCTCAAGAAATGAAAAATGAAGATTGAAAAATTGAGCCTCAGCCCATCCGGCTGAGGCTCAATTTTTCATTTTTCATTCTTCATTTTTCATTTTTCATTCCTATAGTTCATTGATTTCTTCGATTGTGAGGCCAGTGGCCTGAGCGATAGTGTGGATATCTACGCCCAAAGACTTAAGGTTACGAGCCGTCTCTACTTTGCCTTTAAGTTCACCTACTTCTACCCCTTGGTCAAATCTTTCTGAGAGTAGGGTCCGTTCGCATGATACTTCATCCCAAAATTTATCATAGTGGGCTCTTTCCTCGGGAGTGAGCTGCAGCTCCTTAACTATATCGACCGCCTCAGCGATGGTCTTGTTTTTGGTCAGGTACTCAGGTACAATCCCCTCATTGTTACCCTGCAGCATTGTCAGGAAAGACAGCCAGAGTTCCATGAGTTTGTTATGGCCTTTGTTGAGCGAGTGGAATTTGAGGAGTTCGACGAATACGAACTTCATGCCATCCATGGTTAGCTCCTTGTGGTTCTCGTGGCAGATAATGAAGACGTGTCGATACTCGTCCTTGTACTCCTTGGCTTTGGGCATGCTTTCATTGAGCAAGCAAAGGCTGTAGACGGGTTGTAGTTCTTTGAATTCTACACCTTTATCTGCTTGGCTGGCAAAGGCTTTGGATGCGTTGAGGAGTGCCCTCATCAGGAAAGCCTCTGTCCAGTACATCTGCATTTCCACGATGAAGGTACGGCCATACTTGTCCTTGCATCTGACATCTACGATAGAATTCTTACCGTTGCCAGTTAAAGGTAACATATCAGATGGCAAGTATTCAAGCGAGACAATCTTCTTATCCTCACTCAATGGCAAAAGCGAGTTGAGCAAGCTCATGCACAAATGCTTATGCTCGCCAAAAATCTTACGAAACACTATGTCGGCCCTTGGGTCGTATTGCACCACACTCATATTTGATAATTACCTTTCTTTAATAGTTATAATGCAAATTTACACCTTTTTTCTCTAAACCCCAAAAAAATACCTACTATCTTTTTGAATGAGGTCTTGAAAAACTTCATAGTCAACTCGGAAGATGAGAGTACTATGGATCTTGGATACGACTCTTTTTATCTTCCCCATTATTAATTTTTGATTCTCTACTAAGATCCAGAAAGAAGTCATATTCAAGAATCTCACTGTAACTACTCAGCGATTCTGCCAAGGCACACTGATCCATAACCTCAATCAACATTGACGCAAATTTTAGTATTAAACGAATGAGAGCAGTTGGTGGAAGTGGCGAAGCTTTAATCAGAAATTGCATCGATTGTTTAGTCGGGGCCTTTAGTCCCTGACCAATTCATCGTAGCTAAATTTTTTAATCAGATACCTGAGTAGTTACTCTTCCTTAAGTTATGAAAAACGGGCCCTCCACAATAGGAGAAGGGCCCGTTTTTTATAGTTTGTTTATCTCTTCGATTGTGAGGCCAGTGGCCTGAGCGATGGTGTTGATGTCTACACCCAAAGACTTGAGGTTGCGTGCCGTCTCTTGTTTGCCTTTTAACTCGCCTTTCTCAAAGCCAATCTTTTCCCCTTCTTCCTTCCCTTGGTCAAATCTTTCTGAGAGTAGGGTGCGTTCGCATGAAACTTCATCCCAAAATTTATCATAGTGGGCTCTTTCCTCGGGAGTGAGCTGCAGCTCCTTAACTATATCGACCGCCTCAGCGATGGTCTTGTTTTTGGTCAGGTACTCAGGTACAATCCCCTCATTGTTATATTGAATCATTGTCAAAAATGATAGCCAAAGCTCATCTAACTTATTGCCAGAGTTGAGCGAATTGAGCTTGGGGAGGTCTACGAACACAAACTTTATATCGCCGATGGGGAGCTCTTTGTTTTTGCCATGGCAAATGAATTTGACATGTCGGTATTCATCCTTGAACTCTTTGGCTTGAGGCATGCATTTATCGAGTAGGTACAAGCAATAAATCGCCTGGGACTCCATGGCCTCTTTGCCTCTTTCGGCTCGCATATAATAGGCCTTTGAGGCGTTGAGTACAGTTTTCATCAGGAAGGGCTCAGTCCAGTACAACTGAATCATTACGATAAAGCTATGGCCTTTTTGGTCCTTGCATAAGACATCTATGAGTGAATCCTTGCTCCATCCAAACAAAGGAATCTCCTTTGGGGACATATACTCAATCGATACTATCTTCTCTTCCTCCTTCAGAGGCAGCAAGGCGTTTGCAAGCTCATGCACAAATGCTTATGCTCGCCAAATATCTTGTAGAACACTATATCGGCTCTGGGGTCGTCTCGCCCTATATTCATATCCTTACAAATACTTTATCAATTTGAGGTCTCTTTTTCCTCTGTTTCGTTTTTTACTCCTTTACCGAAGAATATAATGAAATCTTCTCTTCGGATATCTTGGGGCAATGGAGGCTCCTCAGCCCTAAGGTGATAGAGGAGGTAGGAGTTGGCCTTATGACGTTTATTTACAGGATATTTATGGTCCTTGAGCCATTGTAGGTCAACAATCTCTGCTTTGGATACCTCAAAGAAACCTAAGAACTTTTTGCGATGCAGAAGCATAAGACGTTTAGCCCCCATAAGTTCTGGATGAGATGCTATCTCGTCTTCAGTAATAGGGTAATTATAGAGCATGTTGTCGAGTATCCATTGCTTATTCCCCTGTCGACAAGTAGCAATTAGGAAAGTACAATCTTTCCTTGATTGATAAATGACTTGGCTTTCAAACAGAGACAACTGTACTGCCAGAGGAGCAGCACGATAAGCCGTTTTACTTGAAATCTCCAATCTATTTGGCTTTAGACGAATAGGCCCATACTTGGAGTCAAGTTGAGTGAATATAGCCTCAAGGACATTCACGTTGACCGAATTGCCAAACTGCTTTAGTGCTTGATGTCTATTGGCGCAAGGGCGGAAAGAGTCTGGAAAACTTTGAAGTCTGGCACACTCTCTCACAGTTAAACGCCGTTTGTATCTCCCAATAATAGGTATCTGTACCATGGCTACCAATGCTGGGAAAACATTGGGGAGTTTAACTCTTATTCCTGAGGGGCGCATTTGAATTATGCCCTCAAAAATAGTATTTACCCCTGTCCCGCATTGCCATTCGAGTTTACGCTGAGTAGGGGTGAAAGATTTTAAACCATCCCAATCCTCGAGCCATTTGTTAATGAACTCACGATTATTGGCATAGAGTTGACGGTTCTTTACAATATGTTGTTGCTTCCATTCTGGCAAATAAGAAATATCGTCAGTCCAATTAAAATACTCCACATTGATTGGAAAGCCGATAACCTTTTCCTTAATCCCTTGGTAAAACTCATCCCAAGCCTGAAGCACTAACAATTCTTGGTCGCTAATGGTAGAATCTTGCCCCTCTGGTTTCTCATTTTCCAAAACAGAGTATATGCTTAGATCAGTCTTGGAAAGAAGATTCGAGAACGAAATATCCAAGGGTGTCTTAACGTTCTCTGGGTCATATACTCCTACTATATAGACCCTTTCGCGTAGTTGAGGGACACCAAATTGATGAGGACTTAGAATCAAGGGCTCAGTGGTTAGGCGATAGCCGATATCATGAAGGACATCGGTTATAATTTGCCATGTGCGCCCTTGATCATGACTTACCAAATTGCGTACATTCTCGAGAAGTATAAATGGGGTATGATGATAGCGCAGCAATCTTTCTATCTCAAAAAAGAGTGTACCACGTGTATCGTTGATTCCGGCCTGTTTACCGGCTTTGGAAAAAGCCTGACAGGGGAAGCCAGCGCAGAGCACCTCATGCTCAGGCACTCGTTCAACATCTATTTGTGTCATGTCATGGGCTGCATCTATACCATAATTCTTATAGTAGGTATCAATACAGTCTGGATCTATCTCCGCAGCAAAAACACATTCACCGCCAAATTTCGTCATCGCCTGATGGAATCCGCCAATTCCACAGAATAGGTCAACGAAACGGAATTTTTTATTGCTCATCTTTATGGTGATAACGATAAATTACAAAATTGTCTATGTCCTTCTTGTTGATTTTGAATTTAGGATTCCGTGGGTTCCCATCGGGTTGACGTCCTTGATTAAAATCTGAAAGAATAGAATGGAGGTTAATACGATTAATCTCCAGAATACACATATCTGTGAATTTGACACTATGTTTCATCCTTTGATGGTAACTCATTGGATCAAAAGATGAGTCTGGGGCATTGTCTATTTCTTTTAAATATTTATTACGGAATAATGTCGCTTCAAAGTCTTTATCGGAATCTTTGATGGTTTCGTGTTGGTAGATGACGTACCAAAACTTCCCATACTTCTTGAGACATTCAACAAAGGCGATCTGGTCGTTGCCTGGAGTTTCTTTTTTAGATTTATCACTGGCTTTTAGATCCCCATAAAATCTGTGGGCTGGGAACCAGATATCAAAATCAAAAACATCTGGATCGTGAGAACTTTTATGTGTTAGGGCCGTGTATTGAATATAGGGATGGATTTCATCTTTTTCGGTAAAATGACTGAATCTATACTCTAGGAACCATCCGGCCCATTCGGCTTGGCGCCATTGCGACCAGTGTTTTTGATGCATCTCTTGAATAGCATCTATAGCAGTCAGCCATTCCCCAAAACAGAATCCATAGTTGAACTGGGCAAAAAGTTTGAACAAATTACTTTCTGCCATTTCTCCTTGTAAGTATTGAGCGAACTTACGATTAGAGATTGTCCTTATTTCATTTCCATTTTGATCTATTTTGGAGAAATAATCATAAAGGTCGCCTTGGTATAAATCGTTAATGTAGATATGGGCGGCGGAGTTGTTGCATTGATGTTGAATGTAGGAATCTTTGACAAAGTCAGCAAATATAATAAAACCTTCAAAATGATATACTCCTATGAATCTTACATCATAACCTAATTTGGATAGGGAGACTGCATCTTCAATCCAATATTTAGGAATCTGAATCCTCTTTTTAAAGATAGGATGTGGATTACCAAGGTATGTAATAGCCTTTGCAAAAATGATTATATCTTTTGAGCCGTTATGATAAATGATGCGTTTCTTTCCTTCAACTTCTGTATAATTACACTGAGCCCCTAATTTACCCATAATGACCTCCCTCATTTCTTTGGGAGAAAGAGGTTGGTCTTGGGCCAAAAGAATGTCGTACCCAGCGGTGAGTTGTTGATTGTCCTGATTCATTTCTGATTGGTAGAATTACGGTACAAAATTACAATAAAAAAATCAAATATGGATTAATTTAGTCCATAAAAATCGTCATCATTAGGCGGGGAATGTAAAATGGACTAAGGGGTGGGAAGTAGGAGTTAGAAACAAACTGGGTGAAGGCCATTTTGTTATTAAAGAATATGGTGTAAATTTGCAAAAAACAAAAATCAGACAAATATGAACGCGTCAAATTGCACCCAGCGCAGGAAGTTCACTGCAAGGCTCCTTATTTATACCTTGAGGGCACGTCTAGAGTTTGAGGACACCGGCTCTCTTTACGTCCTACAGAAAAATTTTGAAATTAGAGTTTACAAATTGAGAAATTATAACTAATTTTGTAAACCAAAAGGTCTTAGAGATGAAAACAGTTTTCCCCATACGGTTAAAGCAGGCTCGCGTGATGCGCGGTTTGTCGATGGATGAACTCGTAAAGCGATTGGACTACGCTCTGACCAAGCAGTCTATTCATAAATATGAGGCGGGACAAATGATGCCCGATAGTCGCTCCTTGATTCTTTTGGCTAATGCTCTCGAAGTAACCCCTGATTCACTTTTGCGGCCAATAGGGCCAAGCATCGGAGAAACAGTATTTCATAGTTACGTAAAGCTAAGTGGAAAACCCCTTGCCTCCATTAAGGAGATGGTAAGGGACCAGTTAGAATGTTATCTGGAGATAGAGGAGTTGTGTGGCATAGAATCTAAGATGGTAAATGGTATCCGCAACGCGAATATCAGAGAGGATAATGATATTGGGTCTATTGTTGCCAACCTCAAAAAAGAATGGCGCCTTGGTGACAATGGCATTGCGAATGAAATAGAAACTCTTGAAAACAATTGCATCAAGGTGATAGAGATAGAAGCACCAACCATGATTGATGCTCTAAGCGCCATGGTAGGAGAAAGCCTACGCGTCATCGTACTCAATTCCAATTTTACCGCTGAGCGCAAGCGCTTCACTGTACTTCGCGAACTTGGGTATTTGATATTAGAATTTGATCCAGAGAGTGACTCAAAGGAGAGAGACCACCTTTGTAACATTTTTGCCCGTGAAATGCTCATATCCAGCGATAGGTTCAAATCCCTAATTGGAGAGCGTAGACATGACATCTCACTGCAAGAACTTATTGACCTTCAGTGTCAATATGGCATTTCTATAGACGCACTGATGTATAAAGCCAAATGTTGCGGTATCATCTCTGAGCATAGGTATGCTGGTTTCTGTATGAAGAAAAAGGCTCTGCCACAATTCAGGGAGCTGGTTGAGGGCTCTCGGTATAGAGACGAGAAATCGAGTCGCTTTGAGCGCCTTGTATTCTGTGCTCTCGCTACTGGTATTATCTCTATCTCCAAAGCCTCCGCTCTTCTCAATCAACCGATAGAACAAGTCTATAACGACCTTAATCTTATTTGAAGAATCCCTGCACCTCCCGATTGATCGCAGTATATGGCAGATTTTGTGGAGAAATGAAGGAAAATTTGGTTTCAAATTTTGTTACTTCAAAGAAAAGGTAGTATTTTTGTATCAAATTTTTAAGATTATGGATTTCAAACAACTTGAATTTGTAACCGCTGTGATAGGAAGCGTAGCCGAAAGGCTCGGCCTCCCTTTGGCTACTGTTTATCGCCGGTTAAAGGATTCTAATATAATAGATGGCTATTTGGTGCCAGGATACGATCCCCTACATACTTTTAGTCGAGAGTATTTCACAGATGATGTTATAGACTTTATGAAAGAGAAAGGAGTGCCTTTAGAATAATGGGAGTAAAAAGAATCATTTTTCATTTTTTGGGGTAGAGGAGGGACTGGATGAGGCCGCGGGTGAGGAGGTAGGAGATGAAGGAGAGCCAGAGGCCGTGGTTGGAGAGGGTAGGGGTGAGGAGGAAGTAGAGGAGGAAATATACGGCTGAGGCGCAGAGCATGGAGAGGAGCATCTGGCGGCTGAGAGTAAGGCCGATGAAGATGCCATCCCAGACAAAGGCCATCACGCCTGCGGCGGGTACGGCGATGGCCCAGGGCAAGTAACTCATGGCAGTATCCACCACAGCCGGGTCATCAGTGAGAAGTTCGAGAATCAGGCGTCCACCCAAGCCATAGAGCAGGGTGAAGAGAATCACCACCCCCAGGCTCCATTGGAAAATGCCACGGATGGTGGCTGAGAGCATAGGACGGTTGCCTTGACCGAAATATTTGCCAGCCATTGCCTCGCCAGCAAAAGCGAAGCCATCCATGAAATAAGAAAAGAGAATGAACAGCTGCATCAGCAGTGCATTGGCGGCGAGTATGTCGCTGCCTGAGCGAGCCCCAGAGCGTGTGAACCATAAAGTAACAGCCACAAGGCAGAGCGTACGCAAGAAGATATCAGTATTAAGCGAGAAGAAACGGCGCATGCCTCGGCGCAGTTGCGTCCATGTGGCTTGCATAGCTCCGGCAAAAGGGCGGTAGCGGCGATGCGCCAACCATAAGCCGCAGCCCAGCCCTATCCATTGCGCCGACAGGGTGCCAATGGCCACACCCTCAATCTTGAGGCCAAAGCCGTAGACCAGAATCAGGCTGGCAGCGATGTTGGCAACGTTGGTGACGAGAGCCATCCACATCGGCGCGCGCGAGTCTTGCATTCCCAAGAGCCAACCCGTCAGCGAATACGTGCACAAAACGGCTGGTGCGCCAAAAATCACAATCAGGAAATAAGTGCGAGCCATAGCCGAGGTGTCGGGCTGCGCATCCATGAAATACAGCAGCGCATCAGCAATCCATGGGCTGAGCACGATTAGCGCTGCCGAGAGGGCTATGCCCACCAAGAGGGCACGCCAAAGAATCAGCTTGGGCGCGTCAGCGGCATGGCCGGCAATCTGCGCTCCGTAGGCTTGGGAGGTGAGACCGCTTGTGCCCATGCGCAGGAAATTCATCAGCCAGTAGGCGAGGCTGAACATGCTGCCGCCAACCGCTATGGCTCCGATGTATGAGGCGGCTCCCATGTGGCCGGTGATGGCAGTATCCACCAATCCCAGCAATGGTGTGGTAATATTCGACACAATTGCTGGGATTGACAGACGTAGTATTTCCTGATTGATGCGATTCATAATCTTGAAAACGTAAGCACGAAAAACGTAAATACGAAAAACGTAAAGCTTATGTGTTTACGTTTTTTTGTGCTTACGTTTTTCGTGTTTACGTTTTTTGTGCTTACGTTTTAGCGGTTGGATTTGGTGCGGCAGGAGGCGATGTAGAGGTAGGCGATGATGGCTGCGTAGGCAATCAGGCCCAGGATCTGAGGCACAAACTCGTCATTGTTGGATGGAGGAGTCTTGCCACACATGATGGTGATGGCCGAGAATACGCCAAACAGAGCGCCGCCAGCGATCAGACCCGATGAGATGAGAGTGCCGCGGTCGTTGCGAGCCTTAACGATGTCGGGATCCTTGCTGCTGCGATTCACAGCCCAAGCTACCAGACCGCCCACGAGCAGCGGAGTGTTGAGCTGCAGAGGAATGAACATGCCGAGGCAGAAAGGCAGAGCCGGTACGCCAAGCCAGTTGAGAATGATGGCAAGCACTGCGCCAACGATATAGAGAGTCCAGGGGGTATCGCCGCCGGTCATCATAGGTTCGATCACCTTGGCCATAGCATTTGCCTGTGGCGCTGCGAGAGATGAATCAGGGCCGAAGCCGTAGACCTGGTTGAGCACCATGATTACGCCGCCAACGGTAGCGGCCGATACCAGAGTGCCGAGGAATTTCCATTGCTCCTGCTTGCGAGGCGTTGAGCCAAGCCAATATCCTATCTTGAGGTCGGTGACAAAACCGCCAGCCATAGAGAGCGCGGTACAAACGACACCGCCCAGCACCATCGAAGTGACGATGCCCGAGGTGCCATTAAGACCGATAGCTACGAAGATGCCCGAAGCGATGATAAGAGTCATCAGGGTCATGCCGCTCACTGGGTTGGTGCCCACGATAGCGATGGCATTGGCAGCCACGGTAGTGAAGAGGAAAGCAATCACTGTTACCACAAACCAAGCAATCACAGCCTGCCAGAAAGTATGGATTACGCCAAACCAGAAGAAGATGAACACAGCCGCGAGAGCAATGGCAATCATATAGGTGATCGACTTCATCGAGATGTCGCGCTGCCAACGCAGAGTGGCTTGCTTGCCTGCCGAGCCCTTGAACTCGCGGCCAGCGAGACCGACTGCCTGTTGGATAATGGGCCACGACTTGACGATGCCGATGATGCCAGCCATAGCGATACCGCCGATGCCCATCATGCGGGCATAGTTGCTGAAGATGCCTTGGGCCGACAGAGCAGAAATCTCAGGCGCGCCATAGGTGCCAAACAGAGGGATAAGCACCCACCACACAAAGATTGAACCAGAGAAGATGATAAAAGCATACTTGAGGCCGATGATGTAGCCCAGGCCAAGCACAGCAGCCGAGGTGTTGCAAGATACCAAGAATTTGGTCTTCTCAACCACCGATGCGCCCCAAGCATAAGCTGTGGTGGTGACAGTCTCGGCCCACCAACCAAAGGTAGCCACGATGTAGTCGTAGATACCACCGATGAGCGAAGCGATTACCAGCAGCTTGGCCTGACCGCCAGAGGATGCGGCAGCGCTTTGACCGCTGCAGAGCACCTGAGTGGTAGCGGTAGCCTCAGGGAAGGGGTACTTGCCGTGCATATCCTTTACGAAATACTTGCGGAAAGGAATGAAGAACAGAATACCCAGCACACCGCCGAAGAGCGAACTGAGGAAAATCTGGAAGAAGTTGACAGTAATCTCAGGATACGAAGCCTGGAGGATGTACAGAGCCGGGAGGGTGAAGATGGCACCAGCCACGATCACGCCCGAGCAGGCGCCAATCGATTGGATAATCACATTCTGGCCCAGGGCTTTGTTCTTTTTCAAAGCGCCCGACAGGCCCACAGCGATGATGGCGATAGGGATGGCTGCCTCAAATACTTGGCCCACCTTGAGGCCCAGATAGGCAGCGGCCGCGCTGAAGATTACGGCCAAAATCAAACCCATAGTCACCGAATACGGCGTCACCTCGGGATAGTCGTGCGCCGGATTCATTATGGGATGGTACTCCTCGTCGGCCGCGAGTTCGCGAAACGCGTTCTCTGGCAAGTCGACGGGTTCGAGCTCAGCCGGCGCGTACTCCGGCTCGCGTTCTTTCACTTTTTCAGTAGTCATAGGATGTCAAGTGTCTTTAAAATCAGGGTGTTTATGGTAATTGGAAAAAAGGTTATTTCTTGGGTATCTTAAGTTTGTCCTTTGGATGTATCATATTTGATTTCAAGCCGTTGGCCTTTTTGATTGACTCAACCGATACGCCGTATTTGCGAGCGATGCGCTCGAGCGATTCGCCAGCCTTGACGGTATGGGTAGTAGTCGAGGCAGTTGTGCTCTGCTTCTTGGTGGTCGAGGTTTTCGATTTCTTAGATGTTGTCGAGGTGGCCGGTTTGTTTGCGGCAGCGGCCGTCTTGGCCGATGCTGCGGCCGAACCTGTCTTTGATGCTGAGGCTGTCAGCGTGTCGTCAGTGTATATCGTGAGCTTGGTGCCAGTCTTGACCTTGGTCGACGACAGATTGTTGGCACTGCGTATGCTCTCGACAGTAACGCCGTATTTCGTAGCGATGGATTTGAGAGTCTCGCCTTTCTTGACAATATGCGTCTTGGGGCTTGAAGCTGAGGCCGAAGACGACGAAGAGGCAACCAATGATGAAGCCGGGGTGTAAGGCTCAACCTCGTCGCGAGTGAAGAATTGCGAGCGGTTGTGGTTAATAATGGTATCCTCGTTGGCCACATAGCAATATGCTTGCACCGAGGGCAGAATCAAGTGATAAGGCTTGATATGGCCCGGGATGATGTCTTGGCGATATTGGGGGTTGAGGCTGCGCAGCTCCTCGATAGGAATGCCCATCACATCAGAAATCTGCTGGAAATGCACCTTCTGGTTGACATGCACAGTATCGGTGATGATCGGTCGACGAGCCAGAGCATGAGAGATGCCATGCTCGGCATAGTAATTCATGATGTAGTTTGCGGCGATGAATGCCGGCACGTATCCGCGAGTCTCCTCGGGCAAGAATTTGTAGATAGCCCAATAGTCGTAGACATCGCCAGCGCGCTTGATGGCTTTGTTGACATTGCCCGGACCGCAATTGTAGGCGGCGATGGCCAATGGCCAGTCGTTGTAGATGCCATACAGGGTCTTCAGGTAATGGGCAGCGGCATCGGACGATGCGATGGGATCGCGACGCTCATCAATGAGCGAGTTTACCTCAAGACCCTCGCCAGTGGCAGTAGCAGTCATGAATTGCCACAGGCCAGCAGCTCCGGCTTTTGACACCGCATTAGGATTGAGGGCTGATTCAATCACAGGGAGATATTTGAGCTCTGAGGGTAGTTGGTATTTCTCGAGTGCCTCCTCAAACATTGGCATGTAGTAGATGCTCATGCCGAGCATCTGCTCTACCAGCTCAGGCTTGCGATTGGCGTACATCTCGATGTAGCTGCGCACAATCGAATTGAACGGCATCTCGATCACGTTGGGCAAGCGCTGCAGACGCTGCTTGTAGACCGCATCGGTGGGCGTAGTGCCGGTGCTGCGCTTGGCCACGCTGTCGAGCACGGCATAACGCTGCATGTACCAATTGTTTTTCAGGAGGTTGACATCAGTGTCCATCGAGGCCGGGTACACGATGTGATTGTCGGTGATGGTGTCTTGGATAGCCACGTCAGCTGAGGCCGACCACCATCCCGAAGCTAAGGACAGCAAGCAAAAAAGAATCTTCTTATGTTTCATATACCTACAATTTTCCTGTTTTTAGATTCTGTATTCTTCCTTTAGAAGTTAAAGGCCCAGACCAACCCGACCGATGGCAAGCGGTTGCGACCGTCCTGGAACACTGCCGGCGCCCAGTCGACAGTCAGGTCGTGCGAGATGTCGAAGTGAGCCAGCGAGGCATCGACGTAAGCATCAACCATTGCCAAGAAATATACCCCCACCATGCAGATGATGCACAAGTCGCGGTTGCGACGGAAATAGTTGCGTCGCGACTGCAGGATATTGGTCAGCCAAGTCTTGTCGAGGCTGCTCTCCGTCACAGTGGGCGGGAAGAAGTTCATGTAGCTCTTGGTCGATGGGTCAGTATCGGTGATGTCGCGGTATGCTCGGGTATAGTCGGTGAGCATGGTATGATTCCACGAGGTGGCATATCCGAGGCCCAGATAGGCGCCCACGATGATGGGCAGCTTCCAGTAGCGGCGGTTGTAGACCTGGCCCAATCCGGGGAACAAGGCCGACATCCACACTGCGCGATTAGGATCAGGGTTGTAAGCCACTTCGCGCTCTTCCCACACATTGTAACCGGCCCATTTGTCAATAGGGGCGATTACGGGGATTGTGTCAGAGCCGAGAATGTTGAAGCGGTTGCCCTCGGTGGTGAATTCTTGCACTTGGATGGCCTCTTCGTCAGGGTAATCGACATACTTCGGTTCCATAGGTATGGAATCGGGGAGGGCTGCAGGGTCTGGCATTTGCGCATGCGCCGCAAATGCCATCAGCAGAAGGACTATGTATATTATTCTAGTCAAAAGTCAAAAGTCAAAAGTGAGCTAACGTGGGGTTCTTTCAAATAGATCAAAAGTGGGCTAACGCAGTGGTACCCCGTAGGGGTTCTTTCAAATAGCTGTGGGGTTAGGATTGGTGCATGTTGTCGAAGATGGCGATTAGGCGTTCGAGCTCTTCGTCGTTTTTGAAGGGGAAGGTGATTTTGCCTTTGCCCTGCTTGTCGCACGAGAATTGCACCGGAGTGGAGAATGCCGCCGAGAGATGCTTCTTCAGAATATCGAAGTCGCCCGAACTGAAGCGCGAACGCAGGGGCGAGGGGGCTGGTTCTTCCTTGTCGAAGTCGCCCTTTTGGTAAGCCTTGGCCAATTCCTCGACTTTGCGCACCGATAGGCCATGCTTCAGGATCTCGTTGTATAGCTTGAGCTGCAGTGCTGGCTTTTCGATGGTGAGCAGGGCGCGAGCATGACCCATGTCGACACGCTTGTCGCGCAATCCGAGCTGCACCTCGGCGGGTAGCTTGAGCAGGCGCAGGAAATTGGCGATTGTTGCTCGCTTCTTGCCTATGCGTTCGCTCAGCTTCTCCTGGGTCAGGCTGTACTGGTCAATCAGCTTTTTGAACGCCAAAGCGATTTCTATGGCGTTGAGGTCTTCGCGCTGGATATTCTCGATGAGGGCCATCTCGGTGAGTTCGGCCTCATTGGCTGTGCGTATGTAGGCCGGCACGCTCGTGAGGCCAGCCTTGAGCGCGGCGCGATAGCGGCGCTCGCCAGCAATGATCTGGTAGGTGTCGGGACTGGTCTTGCGCAGCGACAGAGGTTGAATGATTCCGAGTTCGCGTATCGACGTGGCTAATTCTTCCAGGCTCTCTTCGTCAAATAGAGAGCGCGGTTGCTCAGGGTTTGGAGATATTCGAGCGAGCGGGATGTCGCTGATCGCCGATGAGCCCCGAGCCGGGGCATCATCCATCGATATTAGGGCATCCAGGCCTCGGCCTAATGCGTTGCGTTTTGGTAATTGGGCCATGGTATAGGGTGGGGGTATCAAGCGGTTTGTTTCTTTTTGTGACCGGCGCGGTGCTTAGCGATTAGCTCTTTGGCGAGCATCACATGAGATGTGGCTCCACGGCTGTCGGGGTCGTAGAGCAGGGCCGGGAGCCCGTGGCTCGGGGCTTCGCTCAGGCGTATGTTGCGCGGAATCACAGTGCTGAACACCATATCGCCGAAGTGGCCTTTCAGCTCTTCGTAGATTTGGTTGGCCAGGCGCAGGCGCGCGTCGTACATGGTGAGGAGGAAACCCTCGATTTCGAGCGTAGGGTTGAGGCGCGTCTTGAGTATGCGTATTGTGTTTAACAGCTTGCTGATACCCTCGAGAGCGAAGTATTCGGCTTGCACTGGGATGATTACCGAGTCGGCGGCTGTGAGAGCGTTGACAGTGATCAGGCCCAGTGAGGGTGAACAGTCGATTAGGATATAGTCGTATTTGTCCTTAATAGGGTTGAGGAGGTTTGCCATCACTCTTTCGCGGTCGGGCTTGGAGATAAGCTCGATTTCCGCGCCAGCCAAGTCGATGCGCGAGCCGAGCAGTTCGAGGCCCTCGACGCAGGTAGCCACCTGGGCTCCGTCGGCTGGGTAGCCGTCGGCCAGACATTCATATATAGATGAAGTCATGCTGCGAGGGTCGATGCCGTAGCCCGAGGTTGAATTGGCTTGGGGGTCGGCGTCGACAAGCAGCACCTTCTTGCCCTCGGCAGCCAGCGAGGCTGAGAGGTTGATAGCGGTAGTGGTCTTGCCTACGCCCCCTTTCTGATTGGCTATAGCTATGATTTTTCCCATGTAGTGTATTTCTTTCGTGGAAATTGGGTGAATTTTCTAACTTGTGCGCAAAGTAACACAAAAATTCTCACATACCAAAACAAATGTTCCACGAATTTTCGGGAAAGGCCAAAAAATGTTCCACGACTGGCCTCTGAGTTAATATAAGTGAAGAGGAAGCCGGGCTTGCGCGACGGCTTCCTCTTCAGCTATGGTTAGGTCTATCCCAGGATTTGGCTCCAGAGATCATCAAGCGATTGTTCGGGCGGACCACTCACTTGGGCTGGCTCGGGGTCGATCCTCCGCTCTATGCGCCATCCCATGCGGTCAATCAGCTTCTTAAACAATGATGTCTCGGCGCCAAATGGCACTCGGATTATAAATTCGTTGTATTCTTGGTCGTTCATCTTACGATTCTTAATTAATTTGTGTCGCAAAGTTACGGTTTCTTTTCATATTAACAAAGAATTTTGACGAAAGATTGAGCAAAAATATCAAAAATTTTTTGAGTTATCATCCAAGTAATCAAAAAGTTGCACAATCCAATTGTGATTGTGCAACTTTTTTGTAGGCGCGAACCACTAAGTGGCTCGCCACGGTAGCCGCCATCCGGATATAGTTGAGGGGAGGCTAGGATATTTTGGGGGAGGAGAGGTTGGCGATAGGGCTGAATATGGGATGCTACTCCCACTCAATGGTGCTTGGGGGTTTGGAGGAGATGTCGTAGCAGACGCGATTGACGCCCTTGACCTTGTTGATGATGTCGGTCGAGACTTTGGCCAGGAACTCGTAGGGCAGGTGAGCCCAGTCGGCGGTCATGGCATCGGTGCTGGTGACAGCCCTTAGGGCCACGGCGCGCTCGTAGGTGCGCTCATCGCCCATCACGCCCACGCTCTGCACCGGCAGCAGGATCACGCCGGCTTGCCATACTTGGTCGTACAGCCCATTGTCGCGCAGCCCCTGGATGAAGATGTCATCGGCATCTTGCAGCACTCTTACCTTCTCGGGGGTGATGTCGCCGAGGATGCGCACAGCCAGACCCGGGCCCGGGAATGGGTGACGCTTGATCAGACGCTCAGGCATTCCCAATTCGCGGCCCACGGCGCGCACCTCGTCCTTGAAGAGCAGGCGCAGGGGTTCGCACAACTTGAGGTGCATCTTCTCGGGCAGACCGCCCACATTATGGTGGCTCTTAATGGTGGTGCCGGTGATCGAGAGCGATTCGATGCAGTCGGGGTAGATGGTGCCTTGGCCCAGCCATTTCACATCGGTTAGTTTCTGCGCCTCGGCATCAAATACCTCGATGAAGTCGCGACCGATGATCTTGCGTTTCTTCTCCGGGTCGGTCACTCCGGCCAGGTCGGTAAAGAATTTCTCTGAGGCATCGATGCCAATCACATTCAGGCCCAGGCCCTGATAGTCGCGCAGCACATCGCGGAACTCATTTTTGCGCAGCATGCCATGGTCGACAAAGATGCAGGTGAGGCGGTCGCCGATGGCGCGGTTGAGCAGCACAGCGGCAACCGACGAGTCAACGCCTCCGCTCAGGCCGAGCACTACCTTGTCATCGCCCAGTTGCTCGCGCAGTGCTGCCACGGTCGATTCGATAAACGATGCAGCGCTCCAGTCCTGCTTAGAGCCGCAGATGTCAACCACGAAATTGCGCAGCAACTGAGTGCCGCACTCGCTATGGTACACCTCGGGGTGGAATTGCACGCCCCAGAGCTTCTCGCCCTCGGCGCGGTATGCGGCGCAGCGTACCTTGGCAGTCGAGGCGATTACCTTGAATGTCTCGGGCAGCGAGGTGATGGTGTCGCCATGGCTCATCCATACCTGTGCGCCCACGGGGATGTCGCGCATCAGCGGGTCGTGATGGTCAACCTCAGAGAGGTGAGCGCGGCCGTATTCGCGGGTAGCGGCCGGTTCGACCGTTCCGCCATTGTCGTAAGCCATCAGTTGGGCTCCGTAGCAGATGCCCAGCAGCGGGTAATGGCCACGGATGCCGTCGAGAGCCAGCTTGAAAGCCTTGGCATCATACACCGAGAATGGGCTGCCCGATAGGATTACGCCGATCACCGAGGGGTCGTCGGCCGGAAATTTGTTGTAAGGCACGATTTCGCAGTAGGTGTTGAGCTCGCGCACGCGGCGTCCGATGAGCTGAGTGGTCTGCGATCCGAAGTCGAGGATTATGATTTTCTCTTGCATAAGATATTAGTTGATATCATAGATGTTGGAGAGTGCTGGTATTGCTGAGTCGAGAGTCTGGTCGGGCGTAACTGGCACCACCGAGGCGAATTTCTCGCCGAGCCAGTATTCGTCGGTGTCGGTGGCCTGGGGCTCATCATTGACAAATCGGCCAGTGAGCCAATAGAAGGGGTTGCCCTGCGGATCGGTGTATCGCTCATACTCCTCGCTCCAGTGGCCGCGAGCAGCGCGGCACACTCTCGCACCCTTGGGCACCACCAATGCCGGAATGTTGACATTGAGGGCTGTCCAGAATGGCAGCGGATGCTCCAGGGTCTTGTCGATGATGTCGACCACGATGCGTGTCGACATAGAGAAGTCGGCCTTGAGCGAATGGTGCAGCAGCGAGAATCCTATCGACTGTATACCATTCATGCAACCCTCCATCACGGCTCCCATGGTGCCGGAGTATGTGATGGCTGTGCCAGAGTTTGAGCCATGGTTGATGCCCGACAGTATCAGGTCGGGGTGCCGCGACAGTATGCTGTGCATTGCCAGCTTGACGCAATCGACCGGCGTGCCGGAGACAGAGAATACTCGGGCGCCGTGCTGGTCGGGATGGGCAGTGATATGGAGCGGAGCACCCACGGTGATAGCCGATGACATGCCCGACTGCGGGTGATCGGGAGCCACGACCACCACGTCGCCCTTATCCTTTACGCAATCCACCAGGTGCATCAGCCCCTTGGCTGAGATGCCGTCGTCATTAGTGACGAGTATCAAAAGTCGCGATTTTTCATCCATTTGGATCTTTTGTTTTTCTTCTTTTTCACATATTTGGTGCAAAGTTACGAATTTTAATTTGTATTTAGATAAATGTAGTATTGAAATGCTGGGATTTTTGACCCTAAAGACCCTAAAGACCCTAAAGACCGCAAGGACATGAGATGCATAAGGACACAAGCTAAATACACCCCCGACCTTATGGCCTTATGTATCTTATGCCCTTATGGTCTGACTGAACCACTGGGGAGGGCTGGGCGTTGTAATTACGTCAACTGTTTAAATAGAGGAGAGAAATGGAGAAAATTATGAAGCGAGCCCTCGTGGCGACTTTGATTTGGGGCGCTTCCGTTGGCACCATGCAGGGCCAGGAAGCGGCCCAGTCATCGTCTTTGGCCCTGCCCGATTCAGCCTACACGCGTCAGCAATCGATCGGCTTGGTGCTGAGCGGAGGCGGAGCTAAGGGCATAGCCCACATAGGCGTAATCCAGGCTCTTGAAGAGAATGATATCCCGATTGACTATGTGACAGGCACCTCGATGGGCGCAATCATCGGCGGACTTTATGCCGCCGGATACACACCCAAGGAGATGCTTGATTTGATATTGTCCAAACCTTTCTCTTATTGGTCGACTGGCCAGATCGACCCGGCTCTCAGCTATTATTTCGCCTCTGACAATCCCTCGCCGGTCATGATCACCATCCCCATCTCGAGCGGCAAGGATTCGATACAAGCAGCCAAGGATGCTGTGATGGCATCGGTGATTTCGCCCATGCCTATGAATTTCGCCGTTATGGACCTGTTTGCGGGCTATACGGCGCAATGCGGTGGCAATTTCGACAATCTGTTCGTGCCCTTTCGCTGCGTAGCCTCTGACGCTGCGGCTAAGCACAAGGTAGTGCTTGGGTCGGGCGACTTGGGCTATTCGATACGCGCCTCGATGAGTTTTCCCATCGTATTCCAACCCACCCAGATTGACAGCATGACTCTTTACGATGGGGGCCTATATGATAATTTCCCGGTGGATGTGATGAAGGAGACCTTTGCTCCCGATTTCATCCTTGGCATCGTGGTTGCATCTGAGAATATTGGGCCTCAGACCTCGCTAATGGACCAGCTCGAGAATCTGGTTATCCAGAATAATGACTATTATCTCGACCCGGCCGATGGCATACGCATACGATATGACTTGAATGAGTTCGGACTGTTGGATTTCCCCAAGGCCAACCAAATCTACAAGATCGGCTACGACGGGGCCATGGCTATGATGGATTCGATCAAGAGCCGTGTCAAGAGCCGCGTGCCAGCACAGGACCGCGAATTGCGGCGCCGAGTATTCAAGTCCCACTCGCCCTATCTGCGTTTCGACTCGGTCAAGGTGACTGGTGCGTCACCGCGACAGAATGAGTATTTGGAGTATCTTTTCCACACCCATTCCGACACCTTTGGCATCGACAAAGCTCGCCATGCTTATTATCGGGCCATTTCACCTGGCAAACTGCGTGATTTCGTGCCTCATGCCTACTACAATGATTCCACGGGCTTGTTTTTGCTCAAACTCAAGGCGTCGGTCAAAGACAACTTCAAGGTTGGCATCGGCGGATACCTTACCTCATCGGCTCTCGGCTATGTGTATGTCAATGCCGGGTACTCGACTCTGAGCTTCAATTCGGTTTCGGCAAATGTGGGCGTATGGCTTGGCCAGAGCTATCTTGGCGCGTTGCTTACCTCGCGCCTATTCCTCCACACCCCGCAGCCATCGGCAATCGAACTCGAGGCTGTGGCATTCCGAGAGAAGTATTATGAAGACGACTATATGTTTTTTGAGAAAAAGTCGCCATCGTTTATCCACGACATCGAATATTTCGGGCGCTTAAAGTGGGCCCTCGCTCTCGGCACCAACTGGGATGGAGCCATCGGTGGCGGTTACGGCCATCTCAATGATGATTTCTACAAGCCGGTGGGTGATGTCGAATCATTTGGCTATCGCGACCATGTGCGCTACAAATTGGGCCAGGTCTTCTTGAAATTCTCAACCAATACCCTCGATGACCTCAATTTCCCCACCCAGGGCAAATTCTTCAGTTTTGGAGCCATGGGCGTGCTGGGCCATTACAAGGAGATAATAGGGCCCAAAGATAACCGCACAGAGGTCAGGAAGCATCCTAAATGGGTGCAAGGCGAGGCGATTGCCCGCACCTATTTCGACTTGGGCAGGCATTTCGCTTTCGGCTTGGAGGGAGATGTGCTGATCAGTTCGCGCAAACTGATGGGCGACTATTACGCCTCGATGGTTGCCGCTCCGGCTTTCCAGCCCACGCCCTCGAGCTACAACACCTACAATGGGGCGTTCCGCTCCAATTCGTTTGCCGCTGTTGGCCTGGTGCCGATCTACAAGCTCAATACCAATGTGTCGTTTCGCCTGTCGGGCTATGCCTTCATGCCGCTGCGCAAGATTGAGAATCATGATGGCCAAGCAGTGTACTGCAAACATTGGCTGAGCCATCCCGAATTTTTCGGAGAACTCGACATCAGCTACAGCTTGCCCTTTGCCACCTTGGTGGCTTATGGCAACTATGCGTCGCACCCGGCTCGCAACTGGAATCTGGGCATATCCTTTGGGGTATTCTTGCCAGCTCCGAGATTCCTGAGATAGCAGATTAGGAATCTTTGGCTGCCTAGGATTCCTATCCGGCTGCCCATAAAGATTAGGAATCTTAGGCATCCTAGGAATCCTAATCTGTAATGACAATAAAATTGCCATCTGACGTTATTATCATAGAGACCACAATCGTTATTTTTCATTTTTCATTTTTCATTTTGAACAAAGCCATCCTGATGGGGTACGTAGGTCGCGACCCCGAAATCCGTTACATAGAGAGTCGCCCTCTGGCGACATTCACCCTCGCAACCACTGAGAGGGCACGCCGCTCGGCCTCAGGAGCTGAAATCCCTGAGCGCACCGAGTGGCACAACATTGTGATGTTTGACCAGTCGGCCGAGATTGCTGAAAAATACATCCGCAAGGGCACTCGGCTGCTTGTCGAGGGCAAAATCCGTACCCGAGTATGGGAGGACCGTAACACAATCAAGCATCACATCACCGAAATTTATGTCGATAGCTTCGACATCTTGAAATGACCAAAAACTCTACTGAATAGACGCATTTTGACCGATTTTTTACCCTTTGGGAGTAGTTAATTGTTAAAAATTGTGTTTCTAATCATTAAATAATGCAAAGAGTGTTGGTCAATTCAAAAATAAGGAATAACTTTGTATCGGATTCAATAAGTGAATCATAGGTTGAAAAATAGGCGGCTCGTGAGAGTCGCCTTTTTTGTTGGTCTTAATCTGTTATGTAAAAGCATTTTATGCTGCCCAGCGGCAGTTTTCCCTCCAGTTTGACGGGTATCCGCGATGTCTTGTCGATCCAGGCATACATGTCATCGCTGGTCTTTTCCTTGCCATCAGAGGTGAAAATGAATGTAATTTTGTAACAATCGTATTTGTGATTGTCATATTCCACCATTTCGCTGCCATGATACTGGATTGTGAGCAGCTCCTTGCGCTTGCCCGAGAAGATATTCACTGTCACTTTGTGGTTGGGGCTCCAGTCCTCAAATGGCAGGTTGCGCATGTAGTAAAAGGAGCAGAGCATGTCGAGGGTTTCGCCCTCGGCCTCGAGTGTGCGTTGCTCGTCCTTGCGCACCTTTCCGTCGCGCTTCTCCAAGCGCGTGCACTGGCCAGTGACAGTGTTGCCGTTGTAACTGAATATTACGGTGTCGTGCTTGTCATCGTTGCCCTCGTGGGCTATCTTCTCGTAGCGCAGTGGCTGCAACGATTCCTTGTACATCTCGGTGTAGAGGGTGTCGCGTACTTTAAAAAACTTGTCGGCCCAGGAGGCTGAGGCTCCAGTCAGCACCGACTGGTATCGGTCGTCGTGGTTCTTAAGATGTATGTCGACGGTGCCGGCTTTTTTGTTAATCAGGCCCCATTTGTACATCACCTTGTAGCTGATAGTCTCGTCGGGAAAATTGTAGGCGCTGGCCCACAATGTAGCTCCCAGTGCCATTATGGCTATGAGTATTTTCTTCATTTCGATTAAAATTTGGTCTGAAACATTAGAGTGTTTCAGACCAAAAAGGTTTAATGTAGTTATGAGTTGTGAGTTATGAGTAACCATCCGGGGGACTCATAACTCATAACTCATAACTCATAACTCATTACTTATGTTCAATGTCCTTGTAGTAGCGGTAGGTTGATACCTTGAGGTCATCGCAGGCAGCCTCGTCGCAAGCGATGATGGCATCGGGGTGGAACTGCAGGGCCGAGATGGTCCACATCTGGGTGATGCCACCCTCTACGCCGTGGTACAAGGCGCGCGATTTGGCGTGGCCGTTGACCAGCAATAACACGGTGCGGGCATCCATCACGGTGCCTACGCCCACGGTGAGGGCAGTCTTGGGCACTGCGTTGAGGTCGCCCCCGAAGAATCGCGAGTTGGCGATGATGGTGTCAGTGGTGAGGGCCATCTGACGAGTGCGAGAAGCGAGCGACGAGCCCGGCTCGTTGAAGGCAATGTGGCCGTCCTGGCCCACGCCGCCCATGAAGAGGTCTACGCCTCCGTAGCTCTTGATCTTATCCTCGTAACGCTTGCACTCAGCCTCGATGTCGGCAGCGTTGCCGTCGAGGAAGTTCACATTTTCCTTCTTGATATCGATGTGCGAGAAGAAGTTGGTCCACATGAATGTGTGGTAGCTCTGCTCATGGTCCTCAGGTATTCCACAGTATTCATCCATGTTGAATGTCACAACATTCTTGAACGATACTTTACCCTCCTTGTACAGGTCAATCAGGGCGCGATACATTCCCAGTGGAGAACTGCCGGTGGGGCATCCGAGCACGAAAGGATGCTCCGGGGTAGGGTTGGCGGCGTTGATGCGAGCGGCCACATAGTCGGCAGCCCAGCGCGACATTGCGTCGTAGTCTTTTTCGATTACAAGTCTCATCTATCAGTTTTTATGATTGGAGGCCCCGAGTTGGGGCGTCTGACAAAAATTTAGGGATTTAGTCTGCAAAGGTAGCGATTTTTTTGGAAATTCCCATAAAAATCGCTATATTTGCCGTAGAATAATCTGATTTGACATTATGCTGCTAAGAGAGGATAATATTAAGGGCACTTTTCCTGACGGAAGCTCAATCGAAGAGATGCTGAAGCGCCTGGGCATAGTCGGGCGCGCTGCTGTTGCCATCAACAAAAAGTTGGTGAAGCGATGCTTGTGGCCGTACACAATCATTCACCCCGGAGATTCGATATTAATCGTCTCCGTGGGTGAAGCGAATGCTTAATGGGTGTTGTCACTGCAATTTCTTGGTCGAGCCATCGGCCATAGTCACAGTGATGGCATCGTCTTGCTCTGATATGCGGATGTCAGGGAAAAGTTCTGATGGGGTGAATGGCGAGTCTGATTTTTTCCACAGGTGCAATGTCGCCAGCATAGTGGTGCCAGAGGTGGCTTGCTTTTGGGTGATGACTACTGCGCAATCTTCTGCCATGGGATGCAGTCCGCTGCCGCGGGCGTCCTCGATTCTGTCCCAGCCGCTGAGAGTGACGGCTGCCACTTGGTATTGTCCATTGTCGATGATTACGGCTTTGCGCCCATCTTTGTTGGCGATAGCTTTGCTCGTTATCCCTTTGCCCAAATCCGGCAGCGAGTAGGTGCCAAGATGCACAGTGGTGGCCTGTGGCGTGGTGAAGCGGTCGATGCGCAGCACCCCGTCGGCCATCGTGATGTCGGCGAGCTGGTATTTGTAGGCCGAATCGCTTTCAAGCACGGCATCGCGTCGATACACGCCATCGTCATAGCTCTGGAATTCATATAGGCGTAGCACCTCCCACTCGCCTTTGGGGTTGAGGGTGGCGTAGTTCATCGATACCAGTCCGTCGGGGCCATCGGCCATCCATGGAAATTCGGTGTGGTAGGCCAGCTTGTTGTAATTCTCCGAACTGCGGAATTTCTGCCAGTCTCCCGCCACTGTCTCGTGGCACCACGAGCGCATCTCGGCGCCCCCGCAGTCGGGGTAATCGGTAATCATCAAGTTTGTGGCTGGCTGGAAACGGTCGTACGAGCTACCGGGCTTAAGTTCGGTTTCCCAAGGGCCTTGATTTTCCACAGCAGTCCAGTAGGGCGAATCCTCGGGCATGAGCAAGTTGAAGAAAGCCTTGCCCATCCAGTACACGCTGCCTCGGCAGCTGTAGATTTGCACGCACGGGGCGAATGGGCCGTAGAATCCCATGGTCGGCACCCCGTCCTGCATAAAGTCGGGATGGCCCATGAATTGCATCAGCGTGGCTGAGGATATCTGGCGCAGCCAACCGAAATTCACATTCTTCAGACCGGGACGGTCGAGCAGGGTGAATGGAGCCACTGAGGCGAAGCGGTAGGGGAGGCTGCGGCCCCACATGTTCATGCGGCCGTCACGTGCGAACATATAGGGATAATTATCCAGCATGTCTTGCTGGTGGCTCAGGAATTGTTCGGCCAGGTCGGGGTATTGTTTCTCGCCGTAGAGCATAGCCAACAGGGGGCCGTAGGTCTGGAATGCCCACATGCTGTAGTAGTCGTAGGCTGGTACATCGTTGTACCATCCCTCGCCGCGATACAGAGCCAGAAGGTTGACGAGGCGCTCTCTGAGATACTCCTCGTTGATTTGGTAACCTTGGTCTTTGAGGAAACTCAGGATGAATGAGTTGAAGAATTGCCAGTTGCTGCTGATCGTTGGGCCCTCGCCGTAGCTCTTGAGCATCTCGGCCAAGCGGTCTTTTTGCTCCTGGGTAAATGTATCCCATACTACAGGCTGCGACAGCTTGAGCGACAGGCAGATGGCGCCAAGCTCAAGCATGGTCTGCGTAGGGCTAGTGGGTGGGAAGGGTATAAGGTTAGGACTCTCTGGGTCGACCAGGCTCAACACCTGATGGCGATAATAGTCGGCGCACTTGATGCCGTTGAAGGTTAGGTCGGGATTCTCTCTCAGCAGCGGAGCCGATAGGAAGAATGTGCGGGCCAAGCCCTCGAGTTTTGCGACCGGCACGCTCGCCTCATTGTTAGGGTAGGTCTTGTCGAGCTGCTTGGGGAAATACATCGGGTCGTCGAGGTTGTGGATGTAGCCGAAGGCTCCGTCAAGCAGATACTCGGCGGCTTGCACCCAGTGCTTGCGCGTCAGGCCGGTGTACGGGCTGAGCTCATAGTCGGGGTCGGTGATGGTGAACACTTGCTTGCCCTTTTGCTCGGCCATTGCGCCGAGGGCCACGGATAGGATAAGGAATATGGAGATGAAGCGTCTCATGATTTAGGGTGATGTGAATAATCGGTTGTTGTCGATATGGCAAAGTTAGTAATAATTCTTTTATTTCGATGGCATAATTTTCGTCAAATATAGGTGATTTTTTGGTCATCGGTGATTTTTTAATCTATTAGCGTATGATGATTCGATTTTTTGTGCTAACTTTGTACCGATTTCCAATAGAGAGAAATCCTAAGAGACTAAATTTCGTATTAACCACATTCATTCAATTTATTGTATGAGCACAGAAAAAAAATCCCTCAAGGGCACTAAGACCGAGCAGAACCTCAAGGACGCTTTTGCCGGCGAATCAATGGCCCGCAACAAATACACCTACTTCGCCTCCAAGGCCAAGAAGGACGGATATGTGCAGATGGCTGCCATATTCGAGGAAACAGCCAAGAACGAGCAGGAGCATGCCAAGCTCTGGTACAAATACCTCAACGGAGGCGCCATCGGCACCACCGAGGAGAATCTGGCCGAGGCTGCCGCTGGCGAGAACTACGAATGGACCGACATGTACGAGCGCATGGCTCGCGAGGCTCGCGAAGAGGGCTTCGACGAGATTGCCGCTAAGATGGAGGGCGTAGCCCGCATCGAACGCGAGCACGAGGAGCGCTACCGCAAGCTGCTCAAGAATATCGAGGACCGCAAGGTGTTCTCAAAGGATGGCGAAGCCGTATGGCAGTGCTCCAACTGCGGCCACATCGTGGTTGGCAAGGAGGCTCCGGCTGTTTGCCCGGTATGCGCCCACCCGCAGGCATACTTCCAGGTGCGCGCCGAGAACTATTAATCCTTATGTGTGGCATTCCTCTCCCATGCGTCCCGTAGGGTGCGCCTCTGTGTAGGAGTGCCAATAAATCGCTCTCCCATGCGGCCTGTAGGGTCGCCTATGTGTAGAATAAAATCTGTGTAGAATAAAATCTGTGTAGAATAAAAAAGGAAGCATCCTGATGGGGATGCTTCCTTTTTTAGATATATCCGTGGTGGGGATTATTTCTTGTTGCGGTTGCCGTAGCGGCTCATGAACTTGTCGACGCGGCCTGCGGTGTCCACCAGCTTCTGCTTGCCGGTGAAGAAGGGGTGCGACGAGCTGGTGATCTCGAGCTTCACCAGGGGATAGGTCTTGCCGTCTACTTCGATAGTCTCGCGCGAAGCCACTGTGCTGCGGGTGATGAAGATTTCATCATTTGACATGTCTTTGAACACCACTTCGCGGTAATTTTTAGGATGGATTCCTTCTTTCATTGTTGTATAGAGCTCTATTTTGTTGTCAATTCTTGAATGTACGGCGCTGGTAGGGCGCCCTTATTCGTAATGGCGTGCAAAATTACTCATTTTTTCCCACACCACAAAATCTTTTTAAGGAAAAATTTACATACCAGCCCCCTAACCCCCTAAAGGGGGGGGAGGCTGCCGCCTGCTGGGGGAGCCTGGCTCCGCTTTTCAGTCGAGTGTCCCGTGGTTTTACCGCGGGTGCTTACTCTCTGCCGAGGCGAGCACTGATAGCATATATGTCAGGGAGGCGGTGCCGTCCATGGTGGGCTCGTTGGTCGAATAGTCGTTGTAATCATCATGATACACGAGCTGTCCGCCCTGATAGGCCGCATAGCGGTCCTCGTTTCGCAGATGCACTCCCCACAGCGAGTTGAAGATGGAGGCGTAAACAGGTCCGTCGACCAAACCCCCATCGATGGGATACTGGTGCAGGTTGGTGAACGCTGAGTGCGGATCCTTGGGATAGTCAACATCGGGGCGTATGCCGATGATCATTGTCTTGCCCCCAGGGATTGACTCCGAACAGCCAGTCGCGCAGCGAGGTCTCCATCTCGCGGAATTGCTCATCGCCCGTGAGCTGGCGATACAGCATGGCTTGGGTGATGAGGCCGACAGTGAGGTTGTTGGAGCACCAGATGCCCGGCACGCCGTTGCAGAACGGGTTGCCTTCGGCCCTGTCGGCCACCCGGCTGAGACCCGAACGCATATTGCGTACAAATTCCTGCTTCTCCCTGTCGCCACCGTGACGGCTGATCTGGAAATGGCCGATGTTGACAAAGGGATACCACTGGTAGTGGCGAGCTGAATCGGCTCCCATCCAGGGAGTTACTGGTTCGATACGACCATAGCCGATGGCATCGGTCAGGTACGAGCGGTCGCCTGTGGCCTTGAACATCTCGATGGCTGCGAGTTCCATGTCGTCGGCCCAGTTGTCTTCCTCGTAGAAATAAGGCGACACGCAGCAAGCAGTCTGGCACTCGCCGGGGTTAGCCTTGGCTACAGCGTAGGCGTTGGCCGAACGCTGAGCGATGTCGGCGGCAAATTGGGGGTCGATTTTGCTGAACAGCTGGCTGCCGAGCGAGAACGATGAGGCGTATTTGCCTACCGAGCTGGCCAAGCCGCGGCTGCGGTTCTTGTACTTTTGCAGTCCATAGGGAGCGCCATAGCAGGGGTAAATGGGACGTGCTGCGCCATCGCCCCAGCCATAGTCGACCTTGTCGCCAGTGGGCAGTTGAGCCATGCGGTGGTCGCGGTCGTCGGCAATCTGGTTGAAATAGGTGGCGCTGTCAGGATTCATCTTGACCATCCACTCCAAGCCCCAGCGAGCCTCATCGAGGATGTCAGGTATGCCGTTTGCCCCGGGGTTGCCGGCGGCATCGTACTCATCGGCCCAAGCCTCGGGATTCATCGAGTAGGCAAATAGCATCTGATAGGTGGCATTGGCCGAAGTGGTCAGGTACTGCAGGTAGTCGCTGGCATCGTGCCAACCGCCGGTCACATCGATGTGTTGACCCTCGAGGGTGGGGTGGAGCACTACCACGCCGTCGTGGCGATGGCAGCTGTCGCGCAGGAATGGGTTGTAGCCGCAACGCTGCTGGCGCATGTATCGCAAGGGTATCTCGTTGAGGCCAACGTAAGCGTCATCGCTGATTCGGAAAATCGGCGACTTGGCCCCAGCGGCTTCTATGCGGTATGAGCCGGGCTCGGTCACTGATGAGAAGTCGAGACGGGCTGTCGAGGCAAAGGGCGCGTATTCGCCCACGCTCTTGGCAGGGAGCGAGACGGTGTTGCCATTGGCGACATTGATGATTGTGAACGATTCAGCCTGGATTGGCTCATGGGATAGCAATACGGCCACCTTTGAATCATCGGTGAGGTAGCCCACGCTATTGACACGGATTAGAGTTTCGGCTTGTAGAGCCATAGCTGAGGCTGCTATCGCCGTCAGCGCAACGGTTAGTTTCTTCATTGTCTAAAAGTTAAGCCCCTGTTAGGGAATTGATTTTCTAGTCACAAAATTACTCATAATTTCTGTAACAATAAATTGATTAAATGTAAATTATGATTTATTCACATAAATTTAAGTTTTCTCTCCTAAATCGCCCCTTTTGGGGGCTCTAAGGGGTGTGCCCCAAAGGGGGCGATTTAGTACAACAATGAGTGCTTTTCTGTTGTTTATAAAGAAAAAGGCATTATGGTTTCAACTATAGATAATTATGACCTCAGCGAGCACAACACCTTTGGCATGAAAGTGCGTTGCGCCCGATTCCTCGAATATGACCGTCCGCAAGAAATACCCGAAGTGCTGCGTCTTGCCGCAGAGTTGCCTCGCCATATCCATATCGGCAGCGGCAGCAATCTGCTGTTCACTCAGGACTATGACGGGGCCGTGCTGCATTGCCGCGCCAAGGGTATCAAATACATGGATATGATCGACCGCGTAAACCTTGTGGTCGATGCTGGCATGAAGCTCGACGACCTGGTGCGCATTACCACCGACCAAGGCCTGTGGGGCTTGGAGAACCTCGCCTCAATCCCTGGCGAAGTCGGCGCTGCCGTGGTGCAAAACGCCGGAGCCTACGGCGCCGAGATGGGCTATCGCGCCATGGATGTCCATGCCTTTGACAAACAGCTTGGCGACACACTCTATTTTCCGCAATGGGATTGCGACTTTGGTTACCGTACCTCGATGTTCAAGGCACCAGAGAACAAAGGCCGCTACATCGTGCATACCGTCGAATTGCTGGTATACAAATTTCCGTGTCCCAATATTGAATACCCGGCTCTCAAGAAAGTTTTTGAGGGCCGCGACCCCAAGAGCCTGACCCCGGCCGAGGTGCGCGATGCCGTGGCTGCTATTCGCCGCGACAAATTGCCCGACCCGGCCGTTGTGCCGAGCGCCGGCAGTTATTTCAAAAATCCCGTGGTCGACCGCGAGGTCTACGACCGAGTCGTAGCCGCTGCATCTGGTCTGACCTTACCCCATTACGACATGGAAAATGGCAAGGTTAAGATCCCTGCCGCATGGCTTATCGAGCAGTGCGGCTGGAAGGGCAAGAGCCTGGGCCCAGCCACCGTCTGGCACAATCAGCCGCTGGTTATCACCAATCCCGACCGCAAGGCGCAGCCGGCCGACATCATCGCCCTGGAGCGTGCCATCGCCGCCTCAGTCCTCGAACGCTTCGGCATCGAATTGACACCCGAAGTGGAGAAGGTGTAAGAGGAGCCCCCTAACCCCCGCAGCGGGGGGAGGCTACCGCCTGCTGGGG
>NWBJ01000069.1:35630-57254 GCA_002633115.1 Muribaculaceae bacterium Zag1 | reverse complement strand
GACTTTTGACTTTTGACTTAATATGAGTACATATATCGTAGAGGGGGGCCACAAGCTGAGTGGCGAGATACGTCCCCAGGGGGCTAAGAATGAGGCCCTCGAGGTGATCAGCGCCGTGCTGCTCACCGACCAGCCAGTAGTAATCCGCAACGTGCCGGACATCCTCGACGTGCGCAACCTGATCGAACTTCTCAAGTCGATGGGCGTAAAGGTCGAGCGCCTGGCCAAGGACACCTACAGTTTCCAAGCCGACGACATCAACGAGGAATTTCTCGATAGCGACGAATTTATCAGCCGCTGCGGGTCATTGCGTGGCTCGGTGCTCGTCGTGGGTCCGCTCTTGGCTCGCTTCGGCCAGGCATATTTCGCTGAACCCGGTGGCGACAAAATCGGTCGTCGCAAGGTTGACACCCATATCACGGGCCTCGTAAAACTCGGAGCAACTGTCTCGTACGACATGGCTCGCCATGCCTATTGCCTCAAGGCCCCTAATGGCCTGAAGGGCTGCTATATGTTGCTCGACGAGGCATCGGTGACTGGTACTGCCAACCTTATCATGGCTGCCGTACTCGCTGAGGGCGAGACTACCATATACAATGCCGCGTGCGAACCCTACGTGCAGCAGCTGTGCCACATGCTCGTGGGCATGGGCGTGAAGATTAACGGCATTGGCTCGAATCTGTTGCGCATCACCGGCGGTGCAAAGCCCGCAGGAGCCGACCACACCATCCTGCCTGATATGATCGAGGTTGGCAGCTTCATCGGCATGGCGGCACTCAACCGCAGTGCTATCACCATCAAGGATGTGTCGTATGATAATCTTGGCATCATTCCCGATGCCTTCCGCAAACTCGGCATCAAGCTTGAGCGTCGGGGCGACGATATCTATATCCCAGCGCAAGAGACTTATGAGATTGAGACTAATCTTGATGGGTCGATACTAACAATCGCCGATGCGCCATGGCCCGGATTGAGTCCTGACTTGCTGTCGGTGATGCTGGTAACAGCCACGCAGTGCAAGGGGTCGGTGGTGATCCACCAAAAGATGTTTGAGAGCCGCCTATTCTTTGTTGACCGACTGATTGACATGGGTGCGCAAATCATCCTTTGCGACCCGCACCGCGCCGTGGTTATCGGTCACGACCACAAGGTGTCATTGCGCGGCCATCGCATGTATTCGCCCGACATCCGCGCCGGCATTGCCATGCTCATCGCGGCCCTCAGCGCCAAAGGCATCAGCAAGATTGAAAATATCAGCCAGATCGAACGCGGTTACGAAGACATCGACGAACGCCTCCGCGCCCTCGGCGCCGACATCCGTCGCGAGAGTACTGCTGTAGTTAAAAAATAGGTTAGGGGGCAGCCCAGGTATAGGGGGAGGCCGCAAAGCGGGATCTCAGGTTGATGCCGATATTGCGGAGGGGGCGCGTCATGGCCTGGAAGGGCAGAGCTGAGCGCCAATGCGGCACGCGCAGGGTCGTGAGCGTGCGGTGCCATGCCGCTCCCACAAATGCCCAACTGCCCAGTACCAGCAGCGCCGTGATAGCGATTCCGACCCAATTGGCCCAACCTGCTACCCATAGGGCCGCAATCGACAGTCCCAGTATCAGCCACATCGCCCATTCGCCTATCACCATCAAGCGCCGTGCAGTCTTGAACAATGCGCGGCCGGTGAAGGCATGGTCGACACGCGTCGAGCGTGTCGACCGCATAAACGGCATAGCCTCGCGGCTTACCATAGCATCCTCGGCAAGTTGCGGCTTGGCCGTGCGTCCTGTCGTAATCTCAGTCAGGAAGATATCGTCATCGCCCTCGCGCAGGTTGAGCGAGCGCGAAAATCCTTTGTTCTCAAAAAATATCGGTCTGCGATAGGCCAGATTGTA
Organism: Muribaculaceae bacterium Zag1; assembly: GCA_002633115.1. Taxonomy (GTDB): domain Bacteria; phylum Bacteroidota; class Bacteroidia; order Bacteroidales; family Muribaculaceae; genus CAG-873. The sequence goes on along the minus strand of NWBJ01000069.1, from coordinate 55,371 downwards.
TCCGCAGCAGCGGTAAGGCTTGCCAGCGCCAGCAGCGCTGATCCATGCGGCATCGTCGGCACCGAGGTCAAAGGCGCGCGTCAGGCGTCCGGGCATCCGATGCTCGGGTATGGCCGCTTGGCCATAGCCAAGCACGATGCTGATGTCGGGATTGCGCAGCGGTTCCATCATAGCGGCGAGCCATCGCGCCGATGGTATGTTGACATCGGCCTGGGTGATAAGCACAGCCTCGCCCTTGGCGGCTTTGATGCCGAGGGTAAGGGCAAGTTTCTTGCGGCTCAGCGACCGCGCTCCATCAGGGGTGAAAGTCAAGTAGATGTTTGGGTAAACGGCTTTGAGGGCGCCAACCACCATTGAGGTTTCCTCAGATGCTCCCTCGTTGACAACGATGACTTCGAAACGCCCTGGGTATTCTTGGCGCAGGATGCGCGGCAAGTTGCGCTCAAGGGCCTCAGACTCGTTGCGAGCGTAAATCACGACCGAGGCTGTGGGCCAAGGAGCCGCATCAGCGGGAGCCGGTTCGGCAGCATCGCATTGGGCTTTGATATGCCTCACGCGACATATGCGGCTGCAATACACAGTGATAATATATATCAGGCAGAGCGCTGCGGCTCCCCACAGCGCCCAGGCTAAGGGCGGAAAATCGAAGTCAAAAGGCATCATCGTCAGATTTTACCGCAAAATTACTAAAAATCCTTGACATCACCAACAAAAAGATGAGATGTAGTTTTTTGAGGGAAAATGTTTGGATTTCAAGAAAAATGAGTATATTTGCGAGTGATTTATTAAAAAGACGAGCATAATGGGATTGAAAATGATAGAATTGACACTTCAGGCGATCGAAGATCGCCATTCAATACGCTCTTACATCGACCGACCAATTCCCGAGGATGTAAAGAGGCAGCTCGAGCAGTGTCTCGCCGATGGAAATGAGGCCGACGGCATTGACCTGCAACTATTCACCGAGGAGCCAATGGCTTTCGGGGTGTCCAAACTCGCGCATTATGGCCATTTCGAGGGAGTAAGAAATTATGTAGCAGTAATCGGCCCCAAGGGCAGCGATGAGCGCTGTGGTTACCGAGGCGAACAGTTTGTGCTGCTTGCGCAGCAGTTGGGCCTCAACACATGCTGGGTAGGCCTGACATTCAGCAAAAAGACTGTCAAGACACTGATAAGGCTGCGCGATGAGGACGAACTAAAGGCTCTCATTGCTGTAGGCTATGGCCAGGGCCATGGCAAGCATCATACCACCAAGAGTCCGGAAGAGATATGCGCCAACTATGGAGCTTCGCCCGAATGGGTAAGGCACGGGGTACAAATGTCGATTTTAGCCCCGACAGCGATGAATCAACAGAAATTCAGATTCAAATGGCTGGGCGACAACCGGGTGCAAGCAAAGAAAGGATTCGGATTCTACACCGCCATAGACCTCGGCATTGCCAAGCTCCATTTCGAGCTCGGCGCAGCCCCTCATATAGTGCAATGGGTTGACAAGGCCCCCTAACCCCCGCAGCGGGGGGAGGCTACCGCCGGTTGAGGGAGTCCCAATAGTTACCAGTAAACAGATATCATTAGTACACTATATTCTTAACCAATTTAATTTACCTGACTACCCGTGGCGACGTATCCGCATGGCTACTCCCCCGCTGCGGGGGTCGGAGGGCCAATATGGAAGACAAGAAATGGAAAACGCTTAAGAGCGAGTTGATTTTTAATCGACCGCCATGGATGACGGTCAGGAAGGATATGGTTGAATTGCCCAATGGCAAGGTCAACCCGGAATTTTATGTGTTGGAATATCCGACATGGATCAATGTGATTGCCATCACCCCTGATGGGATGTTTGTGATGGAGCGCCAGTATCGCTACGGACTGGGCGAAACAAGCTATGAGATCTGCGCTGGCGTGGCCGAGAAAAGCGAAACGCCCGAACAGGCGGCTCGCCGCGAACTGGAGGAAGAGACGGGATACACAGGCGGGACTTGGCAGTTGCTGACAGTGATTTCGGGTAATCCTTCGGTGACGAATAATCTGACGTATTGCTATCTGGCTCGGGGCGTGGAACGTACCACTGAGCAGCATCTCGATGCCACCGAGGATATCGAGGTGGTGCTGATGCGCGAGGATGAGGTGCTGCAGCTCCTCAAAGACGACGAAATCAAACAGGCCCTTATGGCCGCTCCCCTCTGGAAGTACTTCTACCTTAATAAGGATAAGGGATAAGGGATAAAGGATAAAGGATAAACGATAAAGTACCATCCGGATGGCCACCTTATCCTTTATCGTTTATCACTTATCGTTTATCACTGATACTTTTTAATAGTTGCCGATAAAATGGATGATGACTTAGGGTGGAGGCGTCAGCAAAGATGACGAGTTTCATGCGGGCGCGAGTGATGGCGACATTCATGCGGCGCAAGTCGTTGAGGAAACCAATCTGGCCCTCCTCGTTGGCGCGCACCAGGCTGATGAAGATCACATCGCGCTCCTGGCCCTGAAAACCATCGACAGTATTGACCGTGATGGCGTTGCGGAATGGCCGCAGCGCCACCCGTTGTTTTATCTGCTGCCGCAGATATTGCACCTGAGCCTTGTAGGGCGAGATGATGCCGAAATCTATGCGTTCGGCTAGCATCCTGTCGGCTCCGATGCGGGTGATGTATTGTTCGAGATGATCGAGCAGTAGCTGCGCCTCGGGCTTGTTGATGCGCCCAAAGCTGTCGCCCACAAATTCCTCCTTGAAGTCCATCTCTGAGGTATCGACCCACGAAATAGCGCGGTCCATATCGAGGATACTGCGGTGCTCGACCTCGGGTGCGGCGCGAAGCTGACCGCCGTAGAACCAGCGCGAAGGAAACTCCATAATCGGTCGGCTCATGCGATATTGCACTTGCAATAGACTGACAGCCATGGGCTTGGACTGCACCACCTGCTCCATCAGGGTGCGGTCGAGACCGGCGCGAGCCGCCTCGTAGCATTTGACAGTGGCTGGGAGTTGCTTGTGGTCACCAGCAAGCACCACTCGGTCAGCCTTGCGGATTGCTATCCAGCAAGCCGCCTCAAGGGCTTGCGCCGCCTCGTCGATAAAGAGAGTGCCGAATCGTTGCCCGTAGAGCAACCGATGGTTGCTGCTCACCAAGGTCGATGCCACAACGTGGGCCTGGCGGAATAAGTCGGCATTAATAGCCACCTCAAGCGTGGTGGCTCGGTCACGCAGTCGCGAGATGCGTGAGCGCAGAGATTCGCGTTCTTGATAGGAGCCTCGGCGCCCCTTGGAACGCAGTTGGCGCAACTCCTTGCGGATTGCCCACAACTCGGGATAGGAGGGATGCGCCTCGAAGCGGCGCTCGTAGGTGAACGACAGCATCTTGTCATTCACTCGCGTTGGGTTGCCTATGCGCAGCACGTTTACGCCTCGGTCGACCAATTTCTCTGATATCCAATCGACAGCGGTATTGCTCTGGGCGCAAACCAGCACCTGGGGTTCGCGATGGAGTGTCTCATAGATGGCCTCGACCAGAGTGGTGGTTTTGCCCGTGCCGGGAGGGCCATGTACAATAGCCACATCGCGGCACGACAGCACCTTGTTGACTGCGCTCTCCTGCGCCGCATTTAGCCAGGGGAAGCGCGCCGGAAACATCTCGCGGAAACGCGCCGGGGCCGAGCCGAGCAGGATGTCGCGTAATTCGGCCAGTCGGTTGCCCTTGGCGTTGATGACAGCATCAAGAGCCTCGAACATCGCCTGATAGCTGGTTTCGTCGAAATATAACTGTACGCCAAGTGTTGCGCCCTCGGCTGCTGCAGCGCTTTGCACCATGGCTATAGCGCCAGCCGAGGGCATGGCCAATACCATGCGATCCTCGCTGGCGTAGCTGACTGTGGCCTTGATGTTGAGATAGCGCAGCTGGCCGTCGGAGTGTTGGGCAAAAAAGCAGACTTGGCGACCGAACTCGAATTGGTGCTCTATGTCGGTATCAGAGTCGCGTGTGATTTCGAGCACAAGCTGGTTGAGCGAGTTGTAGTATGAGCGGCTGATGGCCACAGGCCACCAGACCATGCCGCGTTTGACTTTGCGCGCTAACCCCATCGATTGGGTCTGGCGCTCAAACTCGGTTTTTTCGTATTCATACTCCATCTTTAGCAATGCACGGTGTTGCTGTAGATGGCTAACAGGGCTCAACATATAGAATTTTTATAAAGGCCCCTCGGGGAAACCGAGGGGCACTTGACTGATAGAATTTATTTTTGGTCGGGAGCCGAGGGTTTGAGCCAGCGGTCAAACCAACGGAAGAAGAGGCGCTGCCACATCACAGCGTTTTGTGGCTTGAGGATCCAGTGGTTCTCATCGGGGAAGATTACCATCTCGGCTGGGATGCCGCGCAGCTTGGCTGCATTGAATGCCATCATGCCTTGCGAGGCCAAGATGCGGTAGTCAAATTCGCCATGACTGATCATGATCGGGGTGTCCCATTTGTCAACAAAGCGGTGGGGCGACATCGAGTGGGTGCGCTGAGCCACCTTGTTGTCCTTCTCCCAGAATGCTCCGCCCATATCCCAGTTGGCAAACCACATCTCCTCGGTCTCAAGATACTGAGCCTCGGTGTTGAAGATGCCAGCGTGAGCGAGCAGTGCTGCAAAGCGGCCATTATGGTTGCCAGCAAGCCAGTAGATGCTGAAACCGCCATAGCTGGCGCCAGTAGCGCCCATGCGAGCAGTGTCGATATACGGCTCCTTGCGCATGTCATCGGCAGCGCTCAGATAGTCGCGCATATTCTGGCCGGGATAGTCCTTTGAGATCTGCTCCTCCCACTCGGTACCGAATCCAGGCACGCCTCGGCGGTTGGGGGCAATCATGATGTAACCGTTGCTGGCCATCAGAGCCAGATTCCAGCGGTAGCTCCAGAATTGGCTGACTGCGCTTTGCGGTCCGCCTTGGCAGTAGAGGATTGATGGGTATTTCTTGGTGGGGTCAAATTTCGGAGGATACACAATCCATGTGAGCATCTGCTTGCCATCGGTGGTGGGCACCATGCGCTTTTCGACGCGAGGCATATCAAGCTGAGCAAAGATATATCCGTTGACATCGGTCAGCGGTGTCAGGTCGGTACCAGCGAGCAGGAAGAGTTCGTCGGGACGCAGCATCGAGTGGTGCGAGGTGACGAGCGTGGTCTCGTTGACCGGGGCGAGCGATGAGAAGTCAAACATGCCCTCGGCTACAGTGGCAACCTCGCACCTCTGGGCATCGATTGAGAAGATAGGGGCTGTGCCTTGGTAATAGGCTATGAACCAAAGCGAACGGCCATTGGGATTCCAAGCGAATTGTTCGATGGTGTAGTCCCAGTTGGCGGTAAGGTCGCGCTTCTGGCCCGAGGCGAGATCAAGCACGAACAGGCGATTCTTGTCAGCCTCGTATCCGTCGCGCTCCATGCTGAGCCAAGCGAGCTGCGAGCCGTCGGGCGAGAAAGCCGGGTTGGTATCATAGCCCATCATGCCCTCGGTGAGATTGGTGGTCTGTTTGCTATCAAGGTCGTAGAGATAGAGGTCAGAGTTGGTGGAGAGCGAATACTCCATGCCGGTCTTTTTGCGCGAGGTATAGACAAGCTTCTTGCTGTCGGGGCTCCAAGCAAAAGATTCGGCTCCGCCGAAGGGCTTCATGGGCGATTCGTAGGGCTCGTCGGCCATGATGTCCTGTAGATTGTCGATGCGGTTGCCGTCAAAGTCGCCGATGAAGGGGTGGGGTATCTCAGTTACCCATTCGTCCCAATGCTTGTACATCAGGTCGTCGATTACGCGGCCAGTGGCCTTGGGCAGGTCAGGATAGATGTCGGCTGCATTGCGCGAGTATTTGACATTGCCAATTACAACCACCTTTTTGAGGTCGGGTGAGAAGAGGAAACCGTTGACGCCAGTCTCGACATCGCTGACCTTGGTGCGAGCCGAGCCGTCGGCATTCATCACCCAGATTTGTTGCTTGCCATTGTCGTCAGGATACATAAAGGCGATGTGGGCCTCGTCGATCCAGACAGCCTCACTCTCTGACTTGGGAGTGCGGGTGATGCGGGCGCTGTCACCTCCGGCGATGGGCTTGACGTATAGGTCGCGGTTTGAGGCGTTCTCCTCGAGGCTCTCATACGAGATGCCGTAGAGTACCTTGGAGCCGTCGGGCGAGACGGCTGCTCCGCCGACGCGGCCGAGGGCCTCGAGAGCGTCGATGTCGAAGATTCCGGTCGAACTCTTGTAGTCGGGACGGTCGATGATGTCGGCTTGCTGGGGCTCGCCCTTAGAGCAGGCTGCCAGAGCGATTAGGGAGCACATTGATAGGGTCTTTGTGAGATTCATGATATGGTTTTTTAAGTCAAAAGTCAAAAGTCAAAAGTCAAAAGTCAAAAGTCATAAGTCAAAAGTCAAAAGTCAAAAGTCAAAAGTCAAAAGTCAAAAGTCAAAAGTCAAAAGTCAAAAGTGGGTCGAGAGCTCTCGAGAATTATCGAGAATTATCGATAATATCGAGATTATCGATAGTATCGAGAGCGCTGAGGTGAGGGAATCATCCTGATGATAGGGTCCTCAGCTTGTCAATCAGGGCTGAGATATCATCGGGGATTGGGGCCTCAAAATGCATGCGCTCGCCGGTGGAGGGGTGAATGAATCCCAGGGTGCGGGCATGCAGGGCTTGGCGAGGACAGAGCTCAAAGCAATTCTTGATGAATTGCGCATAGCGCGCTGTCTTGACCCCGCGTAATATCTGGTCGCCCCCATAGCGGGCGTCATTGAATAGCGGATGCCCGATGTGGCGCATGTGGGCGCGTATCTGATGGGTGCGTCCAGTCTCAAGCACGCACTTTACCACCGAGGCGTGTACCAGCGGCTCGATTACCTCATAGTGTGTTACAGCATGTTTGCCTTGGTCCGATCCCTCGGGATAGACAGCCATCTGCAGGCGGTCACGCATCGAGCGGCCGATATTGCCCACGATGGTGCCTTTGGCTGGCGAGGGGATGCCCCACACCACAGCTACATATTCGCGTTCGGTGGTCTTGTTGAAAAATTGCTTGCCCAGATTGGTCTTTGCATCAGGGGTTTTGGCGATGACCAACAGGCCCGAAGTATCCTTGTCGATGCGGTGCACCAATCCCAAGCGCGGGTCAGTGACATCGTAGTTGGGATTGTCCTTGAAATGCCAAGCCAGGGCGTTGACCAAGGTGCCAGAGTAGTTGCCATGGCCGGGATGCACTACCAGTCCCGCCGGCTTGTTGACCACCAGCACGGTATCGTCTTCGTAGACTATGTCGAGAGGGATGTCTTCGGCAATGATTTCAAACTCGTAGCGCGGGCGGTCCATCACAATCTGGATCACATCGCCGGGCTTGACGCGGTAGTTGCTTTTTACGGGCTTGCCATTGGCGAGGATGCAACTGGCTTCGGCTGCTTGCTGTATGCGGTTGCGCGAGGCGCGCTGGATGCGCACCACCAGAAATTTGTCGACGCGCAGCAATTCCTGGCCCTTGTCGGCCACGAATCTGAAATGCTCATACATCTCCACGCCGTCGGCAGTGACGATTGTAGGCTCGCTGGGGATGTCAACATCCTCGATAGGGTCGAGTTCGGGATCAATCATAGGCGGCAGATGTAGAGAAGGTGTCATCATCATTGTATCGGTCGATGCTTGAATCGCGCTCGGCATCGACATCAACCTCGGGGAAGTTGGGCACAGTGCCCACCTCGAGCTCAACCTCGGCATTGATAGGGATTTGCTGGCCCATCGACAACTCTTTGCCCTTGTATTTGGCGCCAAGCACCAAGTCGGCGTACTGTGAAGGCACATTGACGATTCTCACATTCTTGATGTCGAGTGATTCGAGGTATTTGAGGGCTTGACGGCTCGATATATTGGTGAGGGGCATCGAGATGGTGACTTTGCGCGGCTCATACGAGGCGATGGTCAGGTAAATCTCGCGACCGGATTTGACCGTAGCGCCACCGCGCGGCCAGGTGCTTATGACTGTGCCGGGAGGGTATTTCTCATCGTAGACCGAATCGGAAACCTCGACCGTAAAACCGTCGGCGCGCAGCTGGGCCTCAGCATATTGGGTCGAGGTGTTGACGACTGTCGGCACAACCGTGGTGTCGCCGTGGGCAGTCCAGATATCAAGGAATATCATGGTGCCCCACCCGATGATCAGGAAGACGATGCACATAAACACGATGTGGCAAACCACGGGGTGCTTTCTGTAAAAACGGGCCAATTTGTGGCCTGATGAGGGCTTATCTTGGGTCATTTGAGTGCGTAGAAATTTGGACGTGCTGAAACGCACGTGCAAATTTACGCATTTTTTCCCAAACTAAAAAGTAAATTTAATTCCCTGTATATATCTTAGCTCTTGAGAGCCGTGCTACCCACTGGGTGTGGGGTCTTGCTTTTTGGCTTTGGTGGATTTGGCTTTCTTCTTGGGGCGGCAACGCTCGATTACCTTGGCGTAGGGGAGGATGGCGTTGAAGGAGAGGAAGCCCTGACGCATCAATTCCCAGAAGCACTCGGCAGCAGCCTTGGCATCGCTCAGGGCATTGTGGGCCACAAACTCGCGGCCGGGAAACAGGGCATTGTATAGAGCTTCGAGACTCGGGGTCATGCCGAAGGTGTCAGGGTGGCGCTCCCACATATAGTTTATTCCCATTTGAGCTACATCTACCACTGTAGCGGTGCCCTTGTCAAATACCAAGGGCATGCGTGCGTGCTCGCAAGCGAGAGCCATCGAGCAGAGGTCGCCCGAGGCTGAATAACACCCAATGACATCAGAGTTGCGAGCCACACGGTTGAATAGGCTGAGGGCCTTGGAGAGAGCAATGCCTTTTTTACGCGCTTCGCTGGTGGTGATACCATGTATAGCCACCGACGAGCGCGAAATCGCTTTATAGGGCTTGATGATCTCATACCCCTCATCGAGGATGGCGCCCGTGCTGTCAGTGACCACATAGCCAATGCTGACCATGTGATCATTGCCGCTGCGCTCTGTATCGTAAAACAAATACTTTAATTCTTTCATTTGTGGACCAATAGGTTGAAAAATGCGGGAGTAGGGTCTCTTACACCGATGAGGGCGTCAGAGCGTGCACCTGTAGGCGATGGCCGTATCAGGCAGTGAGGCCAAGCAAGCATCAGCTTGCTCGGCGTTGGAGAATAGCCCGTAGACACTTGAGCCAGAACCGCTCAAGCTGGCATACACGGCGCCGTGCCCAAGCATCGCTGCATATAGCTCGGGGCAAGTGTTGAGAGGCGATGGCGAGGAGAAGACTACGGGCTGGAAGTCATTCTTGACGCGACCTTGCCACTCGGCGACGGGGAGCTGGAGCAACTGCTCAAGCGGCACAGCGGGTTGAGCAGGCGTGATGCCGGCGTAGGCCTCCTTGGTGGGAATGCTGAACCCCTGTGGCTTGGCAATCACCAGATGGTAGCCATCAAGCGGCAGGCTGATTGGGCGCATGTCGGTACCGGTGCCGGTACAGAGCATCGGCTCATCGTAGACAAAAAATGGGCAGTCGGCTCCAATCTTTGCTGCCACTCGGGCTAAGTCGTCTTTGGGCAAGCCGAGATGGAACAAGTCGTTGAGAATCAATAGGGTGGTAGCGGCATCGGCCGAACCGCCCCCGAGACCGGCTCCATCGGGTATAATCTTTTGGAGGATAATCTGGACGGGAGGCAACCCGAAGAGAGTCTCCATGGCTCGGTAAGCCTTGACCACAAGATTCTTTTCGGGAGGACAGTCGACGGGGCGCCCGAGCACCGTGAGCACGGTGTCGGGGCCGTCGGCCGGTATGATCTCAACGATGTCGTGCCAAGGCACGGGTACCATGGCGGTGATTATGTCATGGTAGCCATCGGGACGCTTGGCCACGATATCGAGGCCGATATTGATTTTGCAAGGCGAAAACCGGAGCATTAACAATTAACAATTGATAATTCACAATTCACAATTCACAATGCTCAATTAATCATGCATTGTGAATTGTGAATTCTGAATTGTGAATTAAATGTGGGTTTCGATCCATTGGCGAGCGTTGACGAAGGCCTTGAACCAAGGAGTCACATCGTCGGCTCGGCGATTGCGTGGATAGTAAGCGCATTGCCAGGGGAAGATTGAGCGCTCGGGGTGAGGCATGATGGCCACGTGGCGACCATCGGCCGAGGCTATGCCAGCCACAGCGCCAACCGAACCGTTGGGATTGCCGGGATACTGCTTGTAGTTGTAACGGGCAATCACGTGGTACTTGTCCAATCCCTCAGGCAGCAGGAATCGACCTTCGCCGTGGGCTACCCACACTCCAGTGCGAGTGCCAGAGAGGTTGGCAAACATCACCGAATGGTTGTCGGGGATGGTCACGCCTACGAATTCTGACTCAAACTTGTGCGACACATTATGGTCCATGCGCGATGGTTTCTCGTGCTCGGGATTGATGAGGCCGAGGGCGATCATCAGCTGGCAGCCGTTGCACACGCCGAGGCTGAGAGTATCTTCGCGCTTGTAGAAATTGTCGAGGGCGCGTTTGGCATTCTCGTTCCAGACAAAGCCGCTGGCCCAGCCCTTGGCCGAACCCAACACGTCGCTGTTTGAGAAACCGCCGCAGAACACGATCATGTTGACATCCTCGAGCGTTTCGCGGCCCGACATCAGGTCGGTCATGTGCACATCCTTGACATCAAATCCGGCCAGATACAGCGAGTAAGCCATTTCGCGGTCGCTGTTTACGCCCTTTTCGCGGATGATGGCTGCCTTGGCTTTGCGCTCAGCCTTGTTGTGGTGACTCAGACCGTAGGCACCGAGTTTGCCGCTGAAGTCACGCTTGAGAGCATAGCGTATGGGTTGCTGCTTGTAGTTGTTGAATCGGTCGGCAGCGCAGCGCTCGCCGCTCTGCAGGCAGTCGAGCAGATACGAGGGCTCGTACCATACGTCGCGCAGATAGTCGATGCCCAGTAGATGCTCGGTGTCATCGTCGGTGACCATGATTACGCGCTCTTCTTGCGGGCAGCCGATGGGGAAGTATTTCACGCCTGCCTGGTCGAGTACCTTCTCGACATCATCTTTGCGCTGATCCTCGACTTGGATGACCACTGCCGGATTCTCGGCAAAGAGAATCTTGATGAGGTCGGTCTCGCCATAGTGGCGGAAGCCATCGGTGTAGAATTTGAGACCTCCGGTCGAGTTGCCAAATGTCATCTCGAGCAAAGTGGTGATCAGACCGCCAGCACTGACATCATGGATGGCAGTGAGTTTGCGATTCTTGACCAGACCCTGCACTGCCTCAAAGGCAGCCTTGAACTTGTCGACATCGGCCACTGTTGGCACGCGATCGCCAAGACGGTTGAGTGTCTGAGCGAGGGCCGAACCGCCGAGCTCGAGCGGACAAGACGAGAAGTCGATATAATAGAGTTGGGAGTTGAGGTCGTTTTTGAGCACGGGGCTGAGGGTGCGGCGCACATGCGACACCTCGCCAGCGGCCGATATGATGACAGTGCCGGGAGCGAATACCTTGTCCTCACCGTATTTCTGAGTCATCGAGAGCGAATCCTTGCCGGTGGGGATGTTGATGCCGAGCTTGCAAGCAAAGTCGCTGCATGCTTCGACAGCGCGGTACAGAGCTGCGTCCTCACCGGCGTTCTTGCACGGCCACATCCAGTTGGCACTGAGCGACACGCTCTTGAGTCCCTTCTTGAGATTTGCTCCTACTATATTAGTAAGAGCTTCGGCAACAGCTAGCACAGAGCCCGATGCTGCATCAACCAGGGCAGCCTGTGGGGCATGGCCGATAGAGGTGGCGATGCCAGCCTTGCCGTCATAGTCGAGGGCAACTACGCCGCAGTCGCTGAGAGGCAGCTGGATTTCGCCTTGGCATTGCTGACGAGCGATGCGGCCAGTCACAGAGCGGTCAACCTTGTTGGTGAGCCAGTCCTTGCAAGCTACAGCCTCAAGCGATAGCACATCATGGAGATACTGGTCGAGTTTGGCCGGGTCAGTATCGACGGTCTTGTAAGATACATGCACAGTCTTGTCCTCCATAACCGTCTTGGGCGAGTTGCCAAACATGTCGGCCATCTCCAGGTCGATGGGCTTTACGCCATCGGGCTGCTCAAACACAAAGCGATGGTCGGTAGTGGTGTCGCCGACCACATACAGCGGGGCGCGCTCGCGCTGGGCGATTTGCTCGACATAAGGTATGTCTTCGGCCTTGATGACCATGCCCATACGCTCTTGGCTCTCGTTGCCAATAATCTCTTTGGCCGAGAGGGTGGGGTCGCCGATTGGCAAAGCTCCTATGTCGATCTTGCCGCCGGTGGCTTCAACGAGTTCTGACAGAGCGTTGAGGTGGCCTCCTGCGCCATGGTCGTGGATTGATATGATGGGATTGTTGGGACTTTCGGCCAGAGCGCGGATCACATTGGCTACGCGCTTTTGCATCTCTGGATTGGCGCGTTGCACGGCGTTGAGTTCGATTGAATTGTCGTATTGTCCAGTCTCGACCGAGCTGACGGCTCCGCCGCCCATGCCGATGCGGTAATTGTCGCCGCCCATGACCACAACTTTCTCGCCGCCTTTGGGTTCGCCCTTGATAGCATGCTCGGCTGCAGCGAATCCTACGCCGCCAGCCAGCATGATCACCTTGTCGTAGGCATAGAGTTTGCCGTTTTCGTCATGCTCAAAAGTGAGCAAGCTGCCGCAAATCAGCGGTTGGCCGAATTTGTTGCCAAAGTCGCTGGCACCGTTTGAGGCCTTGATTAAGATTTCGGCTGGTGTCTGATAGAGCCACACGCGCGGATTCATCATCAGCTCCCAGCGATGCTCGGGCGACAGGCGCGGATACGAAGTCATATACACGGCTGTACCGGCCAGTGGCAGAGAGGCTTGGCCTCCGCCCAGACGGTCGCGAATCTCGCCGCCGCTGCCAGTGGCAGCGCCGTTGAATGGCTCAACAGTGGTGGGGAAGTTGTGGGTCTCTGCCTTGAGAGAAATCACAGATTTGAGCGGGGTCTCGATGAAATACGAAGGCACGTCGGGGCGCTCGGGTGCGAACTGGCTGATTACTGGACCCTTGACAAATGCCACATTGTCCTTGTAAGCCGATACTAGGCCGTTGGGATTCTCTTGCGAGGTCTTTTTGATGAGCTTGAAGAGCGACAGGGGCTTCTCCTCGCCATCGATGATGAAAGTGCCGTTGAAAATCTTGTGGCGACAATGCTCAGAATTGACTTGTGAGAAACCAAACACCTCGCTGTCGGTGAGCTGGCGACCGAGTTTCTCGGCCAGACCGCGCAGGTAAGCCTCTTCATCGGGGCTGAGGGCGAGGCCCTCGCGCTGGTTGTACTCGCTGATGTCGCTGATATACACGATTTCGTCAGGCTTGCGGCGGATGTCAAACACCTTAGCGTCGAGGCCGTGGTAGACGCGCTGCAGCATCTTGTCAAATGTCGGTTGCTCGTCTTTGGTGAGGTTGAACTCCTCGATGCGGGTGATGCCAGCGAGACCCATGTTCTGGGTGATTTCCACTGCATTGGTGCTCCAAGGGGTGATCATTTCCTTGCGAGGACCGACGAATGTGCCCTTGACCGACGAGCCAGCCAGGGGCTGGGCCCCGTCGAAGAGCCAAGTAAGTTTTTCTTTTTCAAGGTCGTTGAGGGCGTGGTCGCTCTCTACGGCGTAGATTTTTGAGGATCCTTTTTTGAAAAATGTGACCATACTAAGTCAAAAGTCAAAAGTCAAAAGTCAAAAGGCGAGGAGAAACAAGTCAAAAGTAACAAGTCAAAAGTAACAAGTCAAAAGTAACAAGTCAAAAGTAACAAGTCAAAAGTAACAAGTCAAGAGTAACAAGTCAAAAGTCAAAAGTAGGTCGATAGTCTCGATATTATCGATAATATCGAGGCTTATGTCCAAAATGCCAACGGGTCAAAATCGTCCCAGTCGCGCGGTTTGGTCGATTTCTCAATCTTGGATTTGATTAAGCTGAGCAGACCAGCCAGGCCCATGTACTCGAGACGCGTATTGGCGGCTTTGTAATTCGAGATGTCAATCTTCTCAAAGAAATCGTTGCACATAGTGTAGGCCCCGAGGAAGTTGTTCATCTTGACCAAAGCGATTACGTGCATGCCCAGAATTGCCGGGAAATCATGCTCGGCCATGCCGATGGCTTTGAGATAGTCTTCGGTCGAGTTGATAACCTGCATGTAATTTTTAGCGCGGAAAGCCTCTTCGATTTCAAACACCGAGGGAATGCGTTGGCCGGTGTTGCGCTCAAAGCATTCCAGGCATTTGCGCGCCAGGGTAGGGTAGCCTTGCAGCGACAACTGCTGGGCCCATGAGGCCCACATAATCTGGTTGTTTTCCTCGCAAGCCGAAAAGAATCGGTCGAAGAGTTCCGCGGGATTCTCGGGATTGTACATCAGCAGGTCGGGGATGAGGTCGAGAGCACGGTCGCGACTACCGGCATCCCCTGAGATGGGCCCTTCGTTGAGGGCGTGCTGCAACAGGGCTGATGCCTGCTCGGGATGGCCCGAGGCATTGTAGAGCGAGGCCAAGAATCGCAGACAATCAACATCGGCCGGGTTGTATTCGAGGGCTCGGCGCACGATGTCGATTACCTCCTCGATGGGATGCTCCAGAGCGTAGAGCAACTTAGCCTTGACCAGCAGCGAGACCGACGAATCGGGCTTGATAGCCAGCGAGTAGTCAATGGCATTGAGGGCCTTGTCGACATCATCCAGCTCAGCATACTGGCGTGAGAGCATCATCCAATAATATGAATTGAATGGCTCAATCTCGGTTAGCTCTTCGAGCAGCTTTGCCGAATACTGGAAATCCTGGGCATTCTCGGCGGCGATGGCTGTCTCGAACAGTAGCACGTTGGTGAAGTCGTTGCGGGTACGCAGAGCCTCAAGGTTGTCCTTGAGCCAGGAATATTGCGAGAGCGATGAGGCCAGGTCTACGACTTGGATGATTTCCTCGTCGTCCATCCTCTGATTGGCCGCCAGCAGAGAGTCGAGGCATTTGCGAGCCTCTTCGGGCTTTGGCGGGAAAGCACGCAGGTTGAGCAACTCCAGGATGAGGTTGCCGTCGGGGGGATTATGGGCGAGGAATTGCTCGCGCGCCTCGTCGGAATATTGTGAATAAAAAATTCCGCGGCGCTCGAGCAGCTCTTCGCTATCGGGAAAGAAACGCGCTCCGCACATCAGTACCTCCATTCGCAGGAAATCATCGTTGAGGTCGCCGGCGTAGTCAAAAATCTCTACGAGGTCGCCTTCGTCAAAAAATCTCTCGGCCAATGGTTTTCCTAAGCTGTCGCGGAAACGGTTGAGGAGCTCTTCTCTGGTGTCGGAGTATTCTTCGTCTTCGTCCATGATAGGGCGTAAAGATGGTTAGGGTTGTAGGGTTGTTATTTCTTTTGCTCTTTCTCCCAGCTGTCCTTGAGGGCCATGGTGCGGTTGAATACCAGATGCTCGGGGGTAGAGCTGTAGTCGGGTGTGAAATACCCGATGCGCTGGAATTGCAGCTTGGCGCCTTGCTTGGCGATTTCGGCTGCGTAGGGCTCGATCTTGATGTGCTCGACCACCTTGAGAGAGTCAGGATTGAGCATCTCGCGGAAGTCGCGGTCGGGCTCAGCAGCCGGGTTCTCAACGGCGAACAGGCGGTCATAGAGGCGAGCCTCAGCATCGACAGCATCCTTGGCCGATACCCAGTGGAGGGTGCCCTTGACTTTGCGGGCAGCGCCGGGAGCGCCGCTGTGGGTAGCGGGGTCGTAGGTGCAATGGAGCTCAACGATGTTGCCGTCGGCATCCTTGATCACTTCTTCGCACTTGATGATGTAAGCGCCCTTGAGACGCACCTCGGCACCGGGAGCCAAGCGGAAGAATTTCTTGGGCGGGTTTTCCATGAAATCGTCGCGCTCGATGTAAATCTCGCGGCTGAAAGGCATCTGGTGTGTGCCGCTTCCGGGTTGCTCGGGATTGTTCTCCATCTCGACCATCTCGGTTTGGCCCTTGGGATAGTTGGTGATCACCACCTTGAGGGGGTTGATCACGCCCATCACGCGGGTGGCGATGCGGTTGAGGTCGTCGCGCACGGCGTGCTCAAGCAGCGAGATGCTGTTTAGAGCCTCGTATTTGGTATATCCGATTGTGTCGATGAAGTTGCGGATCGACTGCGGGGTGTATCCTCTGCGTCTCATGCCCGAGATGGTGGGCATGCGCGGGTCGTCCCAGCCGTCGACCAGACCCTCCTTGACAAGCTGTAGCAGTTTGCGCTTGCTCATCACCGAGTAGGTGAGGTTGAGGCGGTTGAACTCGATCTGGCGGGGGCAGTAGCTGTCATCGGCCAGCTCCTTGACGAAATATTCGTAGAGTGGGCGGTGCACCTCGAATTCGAGAGTGCATATCGAGTGGGTGACACCCTCGAAGTAATCGCTCTGGCCGTGGGCGAAGTCGTACATGGGGTAGACCTTCCAGGTGGTGCCGGTGCGATGATGGGGATGCTTGATGATGCGGTACATTATGGGGTCGCGGAAGTGCATGTTGGGCGACGACATGTCGATTTTGGCGCGCAGCACGCGCGAGCCCTCTTCAAACTCGCCAGCATTCATGCGCTGGAACAGGTCGAGGTTCTCCTCGACCGAGCGGTTGCGGTAGGGGCTCTCCTTGCCGGGGACAGAGGGCGAGCCCTTCTGCTCGGCGATTTGCTCTGAGGTCTGGTCGTCGACGTATGCTTTGCCTTCGCGTATCAGGCGCAGGGCGAGCTCGTAGAGCTGTGGGAAATAGTCGGAGGCGTAGTATTCGCGATCGCCCCAGTCGAAACCGAGCCAATGGATGTCCTCGCGGATAGAGTCAACGTATTCTACGTCTTCCTTGACGGGATTAGTGTCGTCGAAGCGGAGGTTGCAAGTGCCGCCGAATTTCTCAGCTACGCCAAAGTCCATGCAGATGGCTTTGGCATGGCCAATGTGGAGGTAGCCGTTGGGCTCCGGGGGAAAGCGCGTGTTGAGGCGCCCGCCGTTTTTGCCCTCCTGGAGGTCGTTGTAAACTATCTCTTCAACGAAATTGAGGCCTTTCTTGCCTTCTGCAGCTGTGTTGTCGATATTTTCAGCCATGGTGAAAAATGAGTGTATTTGCTTTTAAGTTGCAAAGTTACGGCTTTTTCGGTAATTACCCAAAAATATTTGATGAGGCACGTTAAAGTTTGTGAATATCGGGCGTGGGCGAGATTGGGTTGTCGATTGGAGGAATTTGGATTGCGGCTATGTCGAAAAAAATTCGTAACTTTGCACGATTATTCCAAACATATTATCCTAATGGACGTAACAAAAGCTTTACACATCTCTCAGGAAATCCATCCGTATGTCCCCGCCACCACCATGTCGGTGCTCTGCCGCGATGTGGCGCAGTGGCTTCAGACCAACGGGGTGGAGGTGCGCACGTTCATGCCCAAATACGGTTGCATCAACGAGCGCCGCAACCAGCTCCATGAGGTGATACGCCTATCGGGCCTCAACATTCCCATCGACGACAATGACCACCCTCTCATCATCAAGGTGGCCATGCTGCAGCCCTCGCGCTTGCAGGTCTACTGCATCGACAATGATGACTTTTTCCACCATCACGCCTCAACGGCCCTCGAAATCGAGAACCTTCCCGAAGACAATGATGAGAGGTCAATCTTCTTCTCGGTGGGCGTGATTGAGACAGTGAGAAAACTGCGCTGGTATCCCGAAATAGTGCACTGCGAGGGTTGGATTACCGCCCTGTGCCCCGCGCTGATCAAGACCAAGTATCCCGATGATCCAGCCTTCAAAAACGCCAAGGTGGTGTTTTCGGTATTCGGCGGAGGATTCGAGGGCGAGTTAGACCCGAGAATGGCCGAGAAGGTCGAGGCGCTGGATATTCCGGCCGACGCTCTTAAGGCTATCACCGAGGGGCCCGTTGACTTCAATACCCTCAATCGCCTGGCTATCGACAACAGCGACGCTGTAGTAGCCGCCACCGCCGACGCAAATCCCGAGCTGCTTGAATATGCTCGCGCGCAAGGCAAGCCCGTGCTCGACTTCCCCGGTCTCGACAATCCCCAAGCCTACGCTGACTTTTACGCAACACTCTAATGAAGAAACTGCCTTTCTTTCTATGCTTCGCTCTGATTATGGCTGCCATCGTGGGCAGTTGCAGCAGCGAATCCACCATCGGCCAATCGATCGTCCAGGACAAACTGGAGATCGTGGTCGATTCCGATTTCAGTATCACCGGTTCGTCAGTTGAGATGGGCAAGGTGCAATCTCGCACTATAGCCCAGCTGATGGGCAGATTCGAGGCCAAAGGCTTCGGTCGCTTAGAGAGCGATGTGGTGACCCAGTTCATGCCGTCGTCGACGCTTGACACCACCAATATCACTCTTGCCGATCTCGATTCGCTGGTCCTGTACCTCTACGTGGCCGATGGCGACCTGGTGGGCGACTCGCTGACCCCTATGGGTCTTGAGATTTATGAGCTGACCGAGCTGCTGCCCTCGCCAATCTACAGCGACTTTGACCCGACTGGCTATTACGACCCCACGTCAACCCCGCTCGCTTCGGTGATATACAACCTGTCTCATACCAGCCATTACCAGTACGCCGACACTGTCTATGCCAGCGGCCTTGAGATTACCGCCAAGATGCCTATGGAGCTTGCCGAGCGCATATTCCAGGCCTACAAAGATAATCCGGCCAATTTCTCATCGCCCACGGCGTTTGCTGAAAATGTATTCAAGGGCGTGTATCTAAAAAACTCGTTTGGTTCGGGCCGACTGTTCCGCTCGTCATCAACCCTGATGTCGCTCTATTACCATAATACATATTATGATGACGACCTCGAGGCTGACACCACTGTATATAGCATGGGCAATTACCTGGCCGTGACTCCTGAGATTGTCACCAACAATGACATCACTATGGAGGTGAGCGAGGAGCTGCTGGCACGCGTCGCAGCTGGCGAACAAGTTGTTTCGGCCCCGGTGGGCCTGGAGGTGCAAGCGCGTTTCCCGGCTCCGGAGATCATCAATGCTTATCGCAGCAACGATGCCGACCTGACAGTGCTCAATACCGTGACCATGACCATTCCAGTCGAGGAGATCACCAATGATTTTGACATTACGGTGCCAACCTATCTGTTGATGGTGCTGACCAAGGAGAAGGAGGATTTCTTTGCCAGCAATCAGCTCCCCGACAATGTGACATCGTTCTACGCCACCTACGATTCTGACAATTTCTGCTACAGCTTCTCATCGATGCGAGGCTACATCTTGGACCTGCTCGACAAGGACGAGATCACTGAGGAGGATTACACCTTCACGCTGATGCCGGTAAGCGCTACATTCGAGACTTCGAGCAGCAGCTACTACTATTATTATACTACATCGACCCTGTCGATGATTACCCCCTATATGGCTACCCCCACGATGGCTCGCCTGCTCCTCGATGATGCCAAGATCAAATTGACATTCTCGGCACAGTCGATTCAGAAGTAGAAGCGAGAGCGTAAGCTCGCCACCACAAAGGCACAAAGGAGCAAAGGCGCAAAGATGAGTCAACAGCCATCTTTGCGCCTTTGCTCCTTTGCTCCTTTGCTCCTTTGTGGTGGTCTAGGAATCTTAGGTTTCCTAGGAGTCCTAAACAACCCTCAAAAGAAAAAGCCTCTGAGCTTTGCTCAGAGGCTTGAGTAGCGAATCCGGGACTCGAACCC
>NWBJ01000069.1:26023-35457 GCA_002633115.1 Muribaculaceae bacterium Zag1 | reverse complement strand
TGCTAGACCACTACACTAAATCGCCTTGCGTTTTGGTAGTGCAAAGTTACGCACTATATTTGACACTACCAAATACTTTTGCAAAAATTAAGCATTTTGTTTAGATTATAAACCATAAGGGCATAAGGAACGTAAGCACGTAAGCGTTACGTAAGCACACTTTTGGCCGATATTTTAATTAATAAAAAAATAATCTTAGGAGTGCTTACGTAACGCTTACGTGCTTACGTTTTTAACTATCACATTGCAAAGGCGTTGAACCCGCCATCGACTACCGCTACAGTGCCGGTGACAAACTGCGAAGCATCAGAGATGAGGTATTGGATGGTGCCGCACAGTTCCTCGGGGTCGCCAAAGCGCTTGAATGGGGTCTGGCGTATCACATCGGCTCCCCGCTCGGTGAGGCTGCCATCGGGGTTGGTGAGCAGCGACCGGTTCTGGTTGGTGAGGAAGAAGCCTGGTGCTATGGCGTTGACGCGAATCTTAGGACTGAACTTGGTGGCTACCTCGTTGGCCAAGAAAGCTGTGAAATTGCTGATGCCAGCCTTGGCTGCGGCGTAGCCGCACACGCGTGTCATCGGACGGAAAGCGGCCATCGATGAGAAATTGACGATGGCACCGCGACCAGCCTCAACCATGGGCTTGAGGAATACCTGGGTGGGAAGCACTGTGCCGGTGAGGTTCAGGTCGAGCACTCGCTGGAAATCAGCCACCTTGAGGTCGAAGAAATTGCCAGTGGGAGCGATTGTGGCTCCGGGCATATTTCCGCCGGCGGCATTGAGCAGAGCGTCGACGCGCCCATATCGGGCCAGGATGTCGGCTAGATTCTGCTCCAGCACCTCTTGACGCATCACATCGGTTATAAGAAACATGGCTTCGCCTCCATCGCGGGCAATCTCATTGACAATGGCCTCGCCCTCATCTTTGCGGCGACCCATAATCACGACTTTTGCGCCCTCGCGAGCCAGATGTTTGGCTATGCAAGCCCCGAGCACGCCGGTGCCACCGGTGATGACCACTACTCGGTCGGATACAGAGAATAATTCGTTCATATATTAAGGGGAATTTGATTGTTATTGAAATTTTCCGACAGGAATCGAACAGAATCGACAAATTCGACAAGAATCGAAATAGCGGAAGAACCTATATCGGGATGGATTTTGCTTTATGCCTCAGTGCCCATTATGCCTCGTACATTTGGGGCGTCATGGCATATTCTTCATTTTTCATTCCTTCATTTTTCATTTCATCTGCCACGGTGGCCATAACGCCCTCGACCTGACCCAGAGCGAGCATGCGCCCATGGAATGAGTATCCGGCGTTGTATCCCATCTTCTCATCGCCGAGCATCAGCGGAGCATGGTCGACGCGCATAGGCAGCGACTTGGAGTCTAAGCCGCGCTTGCGCAGCGAATGTTCAAATATGCGTACCAACTCGATTACATTGGCACGGCCGCCGAGATGCGAAGCCTCGCGGAAGTCGCCATTGGGGAGGGTCTGGCAACTGCGCAGATGCACAAACCAGGTGCGGCCAGCATATTTGCGCGCCAGCTCGGGCACATTGTTGTGCGCGCCTGCGCTGAGCGAACCAGCGCAGAATGTGAGGCCGTTGTGCGGATTGGGCACAGCGTCGAGGAAGGCGCGTATGTCGGCATCGCAGGTCACTATGCGCGGCAATCCCAAGATTTGCAATGGGGGGTCGTCGGGGTGAACGCACATATTGATATCATACTCATCGCACACGGGCATGATGGCCTCCAAGAAATATTTCATGTTGGCGCGCAGCTGATCGGCATCGATGCCGTCGTAGAGCGCGAGCAGCGAGCGAAATTTCTCGACTGGAGCGGCATCGTCCTCAGTGATATTGCCATTGACGAATCCCTGGGTCTTGACGATGATGTTTTCGACCAGGCGATGCTCGGCCTCTGGGGTCATGTGCTTGCTCAGTTCTTGCATGCGTTGTAGCGTCAGCTCATCGTAATCCTTTTCGGCTCCCGGGCGCTTGAGAATGTGGATGTCAAAGTAGGCAAATTCAGCCTTGTTGAAATAGAGTGAAGAAGTGCCGTCGCCGTTGGGGTATTCCAGGGTGGTACGGGCCCAGTCGAGCACTGGCATGAAGTTGTAGCAGATTGTCTTCACTCCCTCGCGTCCGAGGTTGGCCAGACTCACCTTATAATTCTCAATCAGTTGGTCGCGATCGGGTCCGCCATATTTAATGGATTCGCTCACTGGCAGACTTTCAACCACGCTCCAGCGCAGCCCGTGGTCCTCGATGTATTGGCGCATCTTGCGCACCTCTTCTTGGCTCCAGACCTCGCCATTGGGGATATGGTGGAGCGCTGTCACTATGCCCTCGACGCCTATCTGGCGCAGCATGTCGAGAGTGATTTTGTCGGATGGTCCAAACCATCGCCAAGTTTTTTCCATAATAGGGTATTTTGACCAGCGCCTAAAGCGCCGGGAACAGTGGTGCCAGGGTAGGCTCCCTGGCTATACTATTTATTATAGATTGAAATAAGATTTGGCATTGCGGTAGGCGATGTCCTCGACCATGGCGGCAACGCGGTTGTATTGAGATTCGGGAATCAAGCCTTGCTCTAAGTCGCGACCGAGCATGCGGCAGAGCAGACGGCGGAAATAGTCATGCCTCGGGTAGGAGAGGAAGGAGCGCGAATCGGTGAGCATGCCCACGAATCGGCTCAGCAGTCCTTGCATCGACAGGGCGTTGATCTGAGCCTCCATGCCGTAGAGCTGGTCGTTGAACCACCAAGCAGCTCCCATCTGAATCTTGCCGGGACGGCTGCCGTCTTGGAAGCAGCCGCATAGGGCAGCCACCCAGGTATTGTCGGCTGGATTGATATTGTAGAGGATGGTCGGGGCCAAGCACGAGTTGCTATCGAGGGCGTTGAGGGTGCGTGCCAAGGGTTCGGCTGCGCGGTAATCGCCGATACAGTCATAGCCGGTGTCGGGACCGAGCAACTCCATCATGCGGCTGTTGACATTGCGCATGGGTCCGAAGTGGAATTGCTGCACCCATCCTTGCTTGTGATTGATGCGGCACAGGTCGAGCAAGAGGGCTGTCTGTAGGATTTCGGCCTCGTCAGCATCGATAGAGCCGCCAGCCAGCACTTGAGTGAATAGGCTATGAACCTCGCCAACCGATGCCTCGCGATATGGGAATCGGCTCAGGCCATGGTCAGCAATGCGGCAACCGCGCTTAGAGAAGAAGTCGGCACGGCGATCCAGGGCCTCGATCAGGTCGTCATACTCGACAATTTCTACCCCGGCGGCATCGCCAAGTTTCTTAAGATAATCCAAGTAAGCTTGGCCTCCAGTCACGGCCATAGCCTTGTCGGGGCGCCAAGCGGGCAGTACCTTGACTTCAAATTTGCTGTCGGCAATCTTTTTGTGCCATTCCAGTGTGTCGGCTGGGTCGTCGGTGGTGCATACCACCTCCACGCCGTATCTCACCATCAGAGCCCGAGCGGTATAGCCGGGGTCGGCGAGGAGCGAGTTGCAGTGGTCAAACACCTCGCGAGCGTTTTCACCAGTCAGCGGCTCATAGATGCCAAAGGCTGATGAGAGCTCCATAGCGCTCCAGTGATACAGAGGATTGCGCATCAGATACGGCATGGTCTCGGCCCATTTCTGGAATTTCTCCCAAGGCGAAGCATCGCCGGTGATATACTGTTCGGCTACTCCGTTTGCCCTCATGGCACGCCATTTGTAATGGTCGCCCCCGAGCCACAGCTCGGTGATGTTGGCAAAACGATGATCCTCGGCTATGAGTTTTGGATCGAGGTGGCAATGGTAATCGATGATGGGCATTTGTTCGGCGTGCTCATGGTAGAGGCGGCGCGCCCATTCGGTGTCAAGAAGGAAAGACATACTAAGTCAAAAGTATTAAGTCAAAAGTCAAAAGTAAGGCCCCCAACCCCGCAGCGGGGGAATTGCCATCCGGATACGTGGGTGGGGAATGGGTTGTAGATATTATAATTCGACGAGTTTATATTTAGGTACGAGGAGTTTCATCAAGCACCAAGAGATGAGGTAGGCAAAGGCGGCAACCATGAACACGATCATATAGCCGGCGTTGGCCCCAGAGAATCCCAAGAATTGCATGCCAGTCTCCTCTGCGTAGGTGAACAGATGGCCAGCGCCCTTGTTGAAGCACAGGCTGCCTAGGCCACTGGCCAAGCCAGCGGCGCCGGTGACTGTGGCTACGACTGACTTGGGGAACATGTCGCTCACCACATTATATACGTTAGCACTCCAGCTCTGATGGGCAGCAGCCATCAAGCCGATCAAGACCACGGGATACCACATCGACACATTGCCCAGGGCCATCACAAACAGGCCCACCAATGGGAAAAGAGAGAACACAAACATGCCGCGCATACGCCCAGCATAAGGGTTGAGTTTGGTGTGGTTGAGGATATAGGTGGGGAGGTAGCTGCCAGCGAGTGACAGCATCGATATCAGATAAATCGAGAAGATGCCAACCATGGCTTGCCAAGAGTCGGAAGGGTAACCGTAGACCTCGCTGAAGAAGGCGGGAGCCCAGAAAAGCAAAAACCACCATACGCCATCAGGCAGGAAGCGGCCGCAAATCACAGCCCAAGTCTGGCGATAAGCAAAGGGCTTGAGTAGTCCGACTTTTTCGGTTGGCTCGGCGGCTTGCTGGGGTGCCTCGGCTTGGTCTTGCTCAATGTAGGCGAGTTCGGCAGCGTTGACGCGCTTGTTTTTGCGCGGAGGATAGTAGGTGACCATCCAGCCTCCCATCCACAGGAATCCCAACGCGCCTATAATAAGGAAAGCCATCTCCCAGCCCCATGCGCGAGCTATCAGAGGAATGCTGAAAGGCGCAATTAGGGCGCCGATCTGGGCCCCAGAGTTGAATACGCCAGTGGCAAAGCCGCGATCTTTCTTGGGGAAGTATTCAGCAACCGCCTTGATTGAGCATGGGAAATTGCCAGATTCGCCAATCGATAGCACGCAGCGGGCAGCGAGGAATAGCCAAACGCTCACCGTAGTCACCATCGTAGCCACAGAGGCTACTTGCTCGGCTGCGCGTAGCGTTTCGGCCGAACCGACAAAGCTCCATACCCAGGAGCCAGTGGCAATGCCGCAAGTGAATATGCCGCACAGGGCGTGGAGACAAGCGCCAGCCGACCAGATGCCGATGGCCCACATATAGCCGCGCTTTGTGCCCAAGGCATCGACCAGACGCCCGGCAAACAACATGCCTATGGCATATACTAAGGAGAATACGCCAGTGATTGTGCCGTAGTCATCGGCAGTCCAGCGAAATTCCGGAGCGATGAAATCTTTCCAGGTGAGGGATAGCACCTGGCGGTCAAGGTAATTTACCACCAATGCCACAAACAGCATGCCGCAGATAGCCCAGCGGTAATTGGTCATGCGCTGGGTAGCGGGGCGCGAGAGAGTCGACTGCAAGGTCGAGGATGAGGGTTCAGTATTCATGGGGTTAAGATTATGTGAGCGATGTTTAATCCGCAATGCCTGTTCGCATTGTCTTATTCACATTGCAAAGGTAATAATTTGCAACGGAAAAGACATGGTATTTTTGTTTCCAATTTTTGTAATTTGGATTAAGCACACGGTTAAATATGGATTAAAATTCAGTCAAAGTGGTAGATTTGTACAAAGCGCCTGAATTCGACCAGAAAAATGCGCCTATTCGCTGATGTAATCTGAGGGAGGCAGAGGGGTGCCGTTATGCCAAAGTTCGAAGGTAAGGGGGTAGGGGCCCGATTTGGCCATGCCTATGCGTTGGCTGCCCTTAACCTTCTCGCCCTTCGTCACAAATGTTTCATCCAGGCCGGTATAAATTGACAAAAAGTCATTGGGGTGTTGGATTGCGACAGTTACGCCACGCCCTGTCGAATAGTAGGCATTGATTACCGTGCCCCGATATATGGCGGATATGGGAGTGAGTTTTCCGGGCGAGTACAGGGCATAAGGGATGCCAGCCTCGGAGATGCGCTCTTGCTTTTCTGTACCCAGCACTGGAGGATAGAAAGTCATGCCCTCAGCAGCAATGGGCGACAATACCGACAGATTGAAACGCTCTGAATCCTCAAAGCGAGCAACAAAACTGCGTTCGGCCGCCGATGCCTCCATCAGTGAGTCCAAGGGTAGGCGCTCGGGCAGGTTCTGCTCCAGCACTACGCTCGATTGCGAGAGGGTGTCGAGCAGGATTTGTCGCATATTCATAGCGTAGCGCTCCGATACGGCGGCGCGGGCCGCTGTAGAGTCCAATCGCACCGACAATTCTATATAGTCGTCTCTCAGGTCGGCTTGCATCTTGGCTGGGAGGAGGTTGCGCATGGGGGTGTAGACAAAGGCGCCGAGCCAGAGCAGACCGATGAGGATGAAGAGGAAGAAGCCTCCGCACCACAGGGCTGCCGGACGCAGGCGGATCTCCCAGATGGGGGCCAGCTTGGTCAGGCTCACCAGCTGCAACAGGTAGCGCCGGTGGCGCCGAAAGTCGCCGCTGCCGCCCCGATGCCAAGGCAAAAGCCACTTCAAAAGGGCCAATATGTGATGGAAAATCGTTTTCATACCGCAAAGTTACGAAAAATTTGAAAATTTCTTGAGAAAAATTTGGTCATGTCAAAAATAGTGCGTAACTTTGCAACGCAAAACGGCAAACGACCCCTCGGGGTCGGTCACCAAAGCGATGGTGTCATAGCTCAGTTGGTAGAGCAAAGGACTGAAAATCCTTGTGTCCCCGGTTCGATTCCTGGTGACACCACCCCAAAGCCCCAGAGTAATCTGGGGCTTTTTTCGTCATACCCATTTGTTAGGGCAAAGGACTGGAGTGTCTAAAATTGGCCTTGTGTCCCCGGTTCGATTCCTGGTGACACCACCTCCAAGCCCCAGAGTAGTCTGGGGCTTTTTTCGTCATACCCATTTGTTAGGGCAAAGGACTGGAGTGTCTAAAATTGGCCTTGTGTCCCCGGTTCGATTCCTGGTGACACCACCTCCAAGCCCCAGAGTAGTCCGGGGCTTTTTTCGTATTCTTGATTCTTTAAGAAACGTAAGCACGTAACCTTTACGTAAGCACACTACTAAGTAAAGGAAAATTTTTTATTCCAAATAAAAAATATTACCCCAGTAAGTTAGGAGACGATAGTTAAGTTTTGACTCAAGAATTTTCCATCAATGAAGGTAATTTCAGTGCGTAGCACGGCTCTTGTCTGTTAACCACACATGGAGTGCGTAGCACGGAATGTGGGGTTAACAGATACTCTCTTCTCTTAAGAAGAGTGCGCAGCACGGCCCGGAAGCGACGTATAAGCTGAATAAGGGCCGTGCTGCGCACTCGCCATCTGGATACGCCGATACCCCACATTCCGTGCTACGCACTCCATGTGGGGTTAACAGACAAGAGCCGTGCTACGCACTGAAAAATGCATTTTTGTTTAAATTCAAAATGACACCCTACTTAGTAGTGTGCTTACGTAAAGGTTACGTGCTTACGTTTTCCCAGAGTTAGTCTTCGAGGAGGTAGTCGACGGAGGTGACGACGCGGACGTTTTTGATGAAGGGAGTGTTGGGGTCGCGGTCGGTGATGGAGAAGAGACCTTGCGTGGCCTGTTTGATCTTGCCCAGTTTGCTGTCTGAATCTTGCGCGAATTTCTCGGCTGCGGCACGGGCATTCTTGGTTGCCTCCTGTATCATTTCGGGCTTGATGTCGTTGAGGCCGGTAAAGGTGTACTCGATTTGTGCGCTGTAATCATTGGGCGCAATGGCAATGCCCTGTTCGAGCAGTTCGCCTGTGCGCAGCATCAGGGCGCGCATCTCATCGACATGGTTAGAGGTGACCGTGATTATCGATGTGGCATCATAGCGCTCGATGGCTCTATTATTGTTGTACTGGTTGGCCCAGCGGTCAGTTACCTCGGGAGCATCGACAGTAATCTCTGACTCATTGACGCCATTGTCGAGCAAGAAACGCTTGATCTTGGCATTGGCCTGATTAATATCGGCATTGATCGACGAGATGTTGTTGCCCACTGTCTTGTAGACCAATGGCCATATCACTCGGTCGGCTGGCACTTCGCGCTCTGCCAAGCCTCTGACGCTAACCGTGCGGTTGCGATCGGCGACCGAGCGGATGCCGTAGCTGGCGCATAGCCCGAGGGCCAAAAGGCCAAGGGCGATAATCAAGGCTTCGATTCTAAAATTCTTCATAGTCAAAAAGGTTAGTTTTTATTGGGGTTTTTTGATTGGACGAGTTGGAGGGCGGAGCGGGCGTCATCAGGGGTGGGAAAGGCAGAGAAAGGGATTTGGACTTTGCCTTTTGGCCAGGTGATGAGCATGGTCGAGCCATTGTCAGAACATGTCAAGACATCGGCATACTCTACCGTCAAGGGATGGATGGTGTTGCAACCCTCGGCATAAGGCTTATATATTATGGTGAAGGAGTCAGGTCCGAACTCGACATTTTGAGGCAGGATGGCCCTGACAGTCTCGGGCGACAGGGCTATGTCATAGTAAACAATAGCGAGGATGCCCGGATAGGCTACCATGACCAGAGCCAAGCCGACTACCCACCATCGCCAGTCGTACAATCCGGCTATGGCTGCTGCCGCTAATGGGAGGGCCAAAGCCCACCACCAGCGCCATGCCCACTCGACTGCCAGCTTGTGTCCGACTTGGCCGGCCTTCCATCTGAATTCATTTGTTTCAATCATGTGGCAAAGTTACGAATCATTTTCTTGATTTATCCAATTTAATGCCGTAAATTTGCAGTGTCGATTTGAAAATATAACCAAAGACAACAATTAATATGAACAAGATGACAATGATTGCAGCTGCCGCTCTGGTTATGGGCCTGGCCGCTTGCAACAAGCAGAAGCAGTCGGAGACCGTCGAGGTACTCCCCGAAATCGAAGTGGATGCTCAAGCACCCGATGTGACCCCTATGCCTCCAGTGCCCCAGATCGAAGACATACCCGGTGAAAGCGTTGCCGACCGCAACCTGCGACAAGGGCAGGCATTCCTGGCTGAGAACGCCAAGCGTCCCGAGGTGACAACTACTCCGAGCGGACTGCAGTACGAAGTGCTGCGCCAAGGCGACGGCGCTACCCCTCTGGCTACTGAAGAGGTTGAGGTCAACTACGAGGGCCGCTTGCTCGACGGCACAGTGTTTGACTCGAGCTATCAGCGCGGCGAACCCATCACCTTCCCGCTCAATCGCGTGATTCCCGGTTGGACCGAGGGGTTGCAGCTGATGCCTATCGGCAGCAAGTATCGCTTGTTTATCCCGAGCGACCTCGCTTACGGCGACCGCGGAGCCGGCCCCGCTATCGGCCCCAACTCAACCCTCGTCTTTGATGTCGAGCTGCTGAACATAAAATAAAGACCATAAGGACATAAGGAACGTAAGCACGTAAGAAAAACGT
>NWBJ01000069.1:14848-26008 GCA_002633115.1 Muribaculaceae bacterium Zag1 | reverse complement strand
TACGTTTTTCTTACGTGCTTACGTTGATCTTGCGGACTTACGTTTTTCTTATGTGCTTATGTTTCTTATGTCCTTGCGGTTTTATTCCACCGCGAAAGCGGTGGGCTGACCGGATTGGCTGTCGCCAGATACCCAGAGCGAGAATTGGCCGGGCTCAACCTTTTTGGTAAGGTCGGCGCCATAGAAAGCCAGGTCCTCGACTGGAAGCTCGAAGGTCACAGTCTTGGTTTCGCCAGGCTGGAGGCTTACGCGCTGGAAGCGCTTGAGTTCCTTGACGGGACGAGCCACCGATCCATGGTGGTCACGCACATAGAGCTGCGCAACCTCGGTGCCCTCGTAGCGGCCAGTGTTGGTGAGCTGGCACTCAACAGTGAGGGTATCCTTCTCGCCCAGTGTTGAAGCAGAGAGCTGAGGCTGACCATACTCAAAGGTGGTGTAGCTCAGGCCGTAGCCGAAGGGGAAGAGCGGATGGAATCCGGCATCAAGGTGATAGCTGGTATTTCCAAGCGAGGTCTGTGCTGCCTCAAGGGGGATATCGTGGAGCAGGGTCTCGGTGCCATAAGCGGGACGACCAGTGTTGTTGTGAGCATAGTACACTGGCACTTGACCCACCATCTTGGGGAAGGTCACCGGTAACTTGCCGCTCGGATTGGCAGCGCCCCAGAGCAGGTCAGCGATTGCCGGACCACCCATAGTGCCGGGGTGGAACATATACATTACGGCATCAGCCTTGTCAACCTCGTCGCCGATGGTCAGCGGACGGCCAGCCATTACAACCAGCACCAGAGGCTTGCCAGTCTTGGCGAGCTCGGCCACCAGTTGGCGCTGTGCGCCTTGCAGGTTCAGGTCGGCGAGCGAATGGGCTTCGCCCGAGAGGATAGCCTCCTCGCCGAGGAATGCCAGCACCACATCGCTCTGGCGAGCGGCAGCCACTGCCTTAGCGATACCATCGGTGCGGCGGTCGCGGCTATAAGCCACCCCGGGAGCATAATTCACGGTCACGCCCTCGAGCTGGCGCAGAGCGGCAAGCGGAGTGATAGTCTTCTCTTTCTCGCCATCGAATGTCCAGGTGCCGAGTTGGTCTTGCGGAGCGTCGGCCATTGGGCCCACGACAGCCACGCGCTTGACATTCTGGCTCAGAGGCAGTACTTGCTTGTCATTTTTGAGCAGCACGGCGCTCTCAGTGGCAGCTTTCTTAGCGGCAGCGAGGTGAGTGGGGGCGTACATCACAGAATCGCGCAGCGACAGGTCGATGTAGGGATTCTCAAAGAGGCCCAGGCGATATTTCACGCGCAGCACATTGCGCACTGCATTGTCAATCTGGCTCTGCTTCACCTTGCCAGCCTTGAGCAGGTCGGCAAGTTGTGAGGTGTAGGCGAATGCCATCATATCCATATCTATGCCGGCATTCATCGACTTCTCAGCCACCTCGGCCATGTCGGCGCAGAAACCGTGGTTGAGCATCTCGCCAGCCGAGTTCCAGTCGGTAACAACGAAACCGTCAAATCCCCACTCATCGCGGAGCAGGTCGGTCAAGAGCCAACGGTTGCCAGTGGCGGGAATGCCGTCATTGTCGTTGAACGACGACATAAAGGTTTGCATACCAGCCTCCTTAGCGGCCAAGAACGGCGGCAGGTACACATTGCGCATCTGTCCCATGGGGATGTTGGTGCTGTTGTAGTCCTTGCCAGCCTCGGCAGCACCGTAACCTACAAAGTGCTTGGCGCAGGCGGCAATCGAGGCGGGATTGCTCAGGTCGGTGCCTTGGTAGCCTTTTACCATAGCGGCACCCATCACCGAGGTGAGGTAGGGGTCTTCGCCGCTGCCCTCGGCAATGCGTCCCCAGCGAGGATCGCGAGCCACATCGAGCATGGGCGAGAATGTCCAGCGGATGCCGTCGGCCGAAGCCTCGGCGGCAGATACTCGCGCACCCTCCTCAACGATAGCAGGGTCGAAAGTAGCGGCTTGTCCCAGAGGAATAGGGAACATAGTCTTGTATCCGTGGATCACATCGCGAGCGATGAGCAGAGGTATGCCGAGGCGGCTCTCCTCAACGGCGGCGCATTGTATCTGGTTGATGCGCTCAGGGTCAATCTCATTGAGGATCGAACCGATGGTTCCATCCTTGGCTTGAGCGCACATGTCTTCGAGAGTGCCCATCGAGGTGATTTGGTGCAACTGACCAATCTTCTCCTCTAGGGTCATCTGCGACAGCAGATGGTCAATTTTCTTTTCAATGTCGTCGGTCTGGCTCCCTGACTGCGAGCAAGCTGCTAACGCCAGGGCCAAGACCGGTATAATGTAGTTATGTAGGGATTTCATTGCTTATTCAGGTTGGAATACTCTTACGTAGTCAATCTCATAAGTAGCGGGCAGGCATGATTCATCAAGACCCTGGGCTCCGCCCCAGTCGCCACCCCAAGCCAAGTTGAGCTTGAGATAGAAAGGATTCTTGAATGGCCAGGTGGTATAATCATTCTTACCATCGTTGGCGAAATAGAACAGCTCCTCGCCATCAACGAACGTGCGGATATAATCCTTGGTCCATTCGCAAGCGTAGACATGAAAATCGTCTTGTGCTCCAGCTAAATATCGCTCGGCAGTCTTTTGTGTGTTGATTGAGTGATAGTAGGCCTTGCAGTGGATTGATGAGGATACATAGTTGGGATTGTATCCTACCTCCTCCATAATGTCGATTTCGCCGTCGTCGGGCCAAGAGGTGTAATTCTTGGGCATCATCCAGAAGGCTGGCCAGGTGCCTTTACCCTTGGGCAACTTGAGGCGAGCCTCAAAGTAGCCGTAGGTCCAGCTCTGGTTAGTGTTCATGCGGATCGAGTAGACGGTGCCGTCGATTTTGGCCAACTTGATAGTGAGTTTGCCATCAGCCACGGTTGCGAGCTGTTCGCCGCTCGGGGTGTAGCATTTCACGTAGGTCTGTTGCTCGTTGTTGCCCCAGCCTCCTCCGCCGGTCTCATAGTACCAGTCGCTGCTGGGCTCGGTGCCCTCGTTGAATTCGTCATGCCACACCAGCTTGTATCCAGCCGGCACGGTGATTGAGTCGTCAACCTCGGGGAGGGGAGTGCCAGCCTGGGTCACTTCTACCTTTTTGGTGGTAACGCCCGACTTGACCACTGCGTAACCGGTGCGGGAATCGTATGTGGTGTTTGCCGCGATAGTGGCAGTGAATGACTTAGCATCGCGAGCTTTGGAGGTGGTGATCCACGAGCTTTCGCTGTAGACCGACCATTCGCCCGAGCACTCTACGGTAAATGTAGCCTCCTCCTTTTCATACTCGGCCGAGTATGTGCCGGGAGAGATGCTGATGGTCACTGCTTGAGGTTGATCTGAGCTGTCGCTCGAGCCTCCGCAAGAGCAGGAGGCTACGAGTAGCAGCGCAGATATTATATAATGGAAACCTTTCATCAATTTGAGTTTTTATGAACGTAAGCACGTAAGCTTTACGTAAGCACACCTAGTGTGTCATCAAATCATTTAATTAAGTTATAATTAAGGAAAAAAGATAGCCTTTTGGTTTGTGCTTACGTAAATCTTACGTGCTAACGTTTTTAGTGGATTTGGAGGATGATGTCGCTGATGGTGATCTCGCAGTTGTCGGGATTGCCGCCGAAGTCGAACACCAGTTTGATAGCTGAGATGTCAAGTCCCGGCATGTTGGGACAGCTCAACACTACGTCTTCGTAAGCCTCAAGCTCCACATCGGTAGTAGCAGCCTCGTAGTAGAGGTCATCGTTGCCAACCATGGTAAGCTTAACCATAGCGGTGAACGAGGCAGACGAATTGATAGTCACCTGGAAGTCATAGTTGTTGTCAGCCGAGGTGGCGATATCAGTCTCGATGGCGAATTGAGCTTGCCAGCGATCGGTGGTGGCAGAGGGGAGGACGAATGAGTAGCTATTGTCAGCAACATCGAGGGTCGGGTCGGCAATCTGGTTCCAACCCGGAGCATACCACCAGGTG
The DNA here is from genome assembly GCA_002633115.1 of Muribaculaceae bacterium Zag1. Classification (GTDB taxonomy): domain Bacteria; phylum Bacteroidota; class Bacteroidia; order Bacteroidales; family Muribaculaceae; genus CAG-873. The sequence goes on along the minus strand of NWBJ01000069.1, from coordinate 22,030 downwards.
AATGAGGTAGAGGCTGATGTCCAGAGGTTGGCCGATGAGGTGGGGTCCCACTCAACATCCTTTTCATGCTCTTGGAGCACGATGCCGGTCATTTGGATTTCGGTATTGGCAGGGTTGCCGCCGAAGTCGAGCACAAGCTTGAGTTTGCTGATGTCAGTGCCAGCAACTTTAATAGCCTTGAAGGTGCAATCCTCGTAAGCGGTGAGAGCGATGTTGTCGGTGAAGATAAAGTTGTCGTCGTCATCTTCTTGGCAGAGCTTGACAGTTACCTTGGCGATGTCGTTGCTGGAGTTGAACACTATCTTGAAGTCGTAATAATTGTCGGCCGAAGTAGTCAGGTCGGTGATTATGGCCATCTGAGCTTGCCACTGGTCGGTGGTAGCCTCGGTCAGCGATACCGACATGTCATAACCGTTAATAGTGTATTCGGGGTCAGCAATCTGGTTCCAACCTGGAGCGTACCAGAAATTGACTGTTTCGATAATGCCGGTGCGCCAGATATTGGCGGGAGCGTTTTCATTCCAAGTCACATCGGGAGTTTCGGGTTCTGGCTCCTCGCTGGGGAGGACTGTGCCGTCATCATTGGCGTGGTCTTTGATTACGATGTTGCGAACAGTAGCTTCGCAGTTGGCAGCGTTTCCGCCAAAGTCGAATACAATCTTGAGATTGCCATCAAAGCCGGGCACGTCGCTGAAGTAGTAGATGCAATCCTCGTAAGCGGTGGTCTTGACCTCATCGGCCACGAAGAAGGTGTTGTCGTCGCCGTCCATCTGCACCTTTACCATCATGCCACCCATATCACAGCTGGTGTTGATGATGCAAGAGAAGTCGTAGTTGGTAGCCGAGTTGATAGCGATGTCGGTAGAGATTTGCACTTGGTTTTGCCAACGATCGGTGGTAGCCTCGGGGAAGGCAAAGCTCATAGTGGTGCCATCGTAGTTGTACTGGGGGTCAGAGATTTGGCTCCACCCCGGAGCGTACCAGAATGTCCAGTCGGTGATGTTGCCTTTGGTCCAGAGGTTGAATTCGCTGTTGTACTTAAAACCATCGAAAGCCTTTTCCTGAGCAGCCGAGGTGAAGATGTAGTGCCAAGCGATAACTCCGGGTACGTCAGATACGAGCACCATCTGCTTGGTCGACATGCTCTCGACCTTGTAGCGAGGTTCGTCATAGAGGGTGTTGTCGGCCATATAGGGGAATGCAGTGCCAGCAGGGAAGGTGATGTAGAGGTCTGACCCTACCACTTCGAACCCGAAGGTGCTCTGCGAATCCTCAGCATAAGCATTGTAATCCTCATCGGCACCGTTGGGATAATCCTCGTAGCGGGTTACGCCCTTGTTGCAGAAGATTGCCGGGGTGTCGCCGGTGTAGTAGTTGTAGACGTAGTCGGTTGAGAATGTCATGTAGTGGTCATAGAGACCCATGCTTGCTTTCTCATCGACCCCGGCAGTCCACCAGTTGGTGCCGTCGGTGCCCGACTCGCCGCAGCCGAGGTGGCCTTGGGCTGAGTTGTCAAAGCGCCACTGGCGCGAACCATCGCCACCGCTGAGGAAGGCGAGGTATTTGTCGTAGTCGAAGATAGTATTCTCGACATGGAAAGTCTTGTAGAATGAGCCATCGCTCAGGCCATGGGCATTCATGATTTTCACCTCCACCTCATAGTCGCCAGCTGATGCGTAAATCTTCTGCAGGCCATTGGTGGTCGAGTAGGTTTTGCCATCGATGATCCACACGGGCATCGCGCCGGGGGCATTGAGTTTGAATGTCACAGTGTTGGTCTCCTCATCGATAGAGATGTCGATTTTGTCTTCGTAGTCGGCAGCTACGGGCTGGAGGGCCGGGTTGATGCTTGGGAAATCATCGGGGCTGCAAGATGTCAGAGCCAGCATTGCGCCGCTCAGGCCCAGAAATATTGATTTATATGCTGATTTCATGATTTGAAGTATAAACTATTAGTGATAAGTGATAAAGTGGTTAGCAAAAACTATTCACTATTAACTATTCACTATTAACTATTAATAAGGGTTCTGGGTGAGGGTGTTTTGAGCGGCGTCGATTTCGCTCTGGGGGATAGGCAGATATTTCTTGCTTTCCTTCCAGTTGTTGGTGCGGTATCCATAGCTGTCGGGAGTGAGCACGCTGGCAGCCTTGCCGGTACGCACCAGGTCCCAATAGCGCTTGCCCTCGCCTACGAATTCCAGATGACGCTCCTCGATGATGTTGTCAAGGGTAAGAGCCGCATCAGCCAGACCGGCGCGATTGCGCACTTGGTTGAGGTATCCGGCACCGTCGCCGCTGCCAGCGCCCTCGAGGATCAGCTCGGCTGCGTTGAGCAGGCACTCGCTGTAGCGATAGATGCGCAGGTTGTTGTTGTAGTTGAGGTCGCCGTCGGCGATTTGGTCAGCATTGTCGCCAGTGTGAGCGCAATATTTCTCGAGGAAGAAACCAGTGTCTTGATAGCGGTTGTTGTATGAGCCAGTAGCGGCAGCGTTCCAGCAAGTAGCGTCGCGGCGAGCATCGGCATCGTCATACATATTGTAGCACTCGGTGCGCACCGGGCAGAATCCCCAGCCATTGTCGTGGCCGTCGAGGCCCACGGTCCAGCTGTCGGGACCGATAAGACGAGGCAGCACTGTGCCGCCAGCGGCGAGAGGATTGCTCCAGCTGCGATAAGCATTGTCATCCTTGTAGTTGATCTCCCAGATTGATTCTGAGCTCCATTCGCCAGTCTCTTTGAAGATTTCGCCAAAGTCGGCCATCAGCGAATAGCTGCCGCTATTGATGATCTCTTGCATGTATTTCAGAGCCTGTGAGTAACGAGTGGTGTCTTTTTGGTACATCACGATTTCGGCATAGAGCATGTACTGCATAGCCTTGGTGACACGACCATAGTCGGCAGCTGAGCTGCGCATATCCAGGGCGTTGAGAGCGATTGCGCCTTCGAGGTCGGCAATCATGTTGGCATATACCTCATCGGCTGAGATTTGGTCGCAGAGGAATGGAGCGGTGAGGTTCTCCTCATAGTAGGGGATGTTGCCCCAGAATTTCCAGAGCCAGTTGTAGTAGAATACTCTGAGGGTGCGCACCTGAGCCTCATAATATTTGGCGTTGACCTCGGTGAGGTTGGTGCCAGCCCAGTCGATGTATTCGATCACATCGTTGCAGCGCTTCACGCCCGAGTAAGCTACTGTCCAGAGGCCCGACATGCAGTTGTTGGGCAGAGCCTCGTAGTTCATCATCAGGTGCCAGAATTGGTTGTCGGTCTTGGATGCGCCGCCAACCCAGATGTCATCGGCCATGATGTCGCTCATGATGTTGACGGGGTTGTACTGCGAGCCGTTCCAGTCGGGCCACTGCAGAGGGTCGTAAGCAGCCACCACGGCTTCTTGCACATGCTCGTCGGTGGTGAAATAGGTGTCGATGAAGTCCTGGGTGGGCGAATCCACCTCAAGGAATGACTCAGAGCAAGAGCTCAGGGTCAGGGCTGCGCCAGCGAGGGCCAGGGCTGTATATTTTATGTTGGTGTTCATTTTGTTAAGTGTAAAGTATAAGGGATAAGTGATAAGGTGGGCTGACGCCATGCACCTATTGTTACTTATGGCTTATTGGTTAGAGAAGAGATTGGTTAGAATGAAATATTGCAGCCCACGGTCCAGGTCTTGGCTTGGGGATACACGCCGTAGTCGATGCCAAGCGAGGTGCCACCCGACGAGATTTCGGGATCGAAGCCGTGGTATTTGGTGAATGTCAGCAGGTTCTCGGCGGCTACGTAGACACGCAGGTTCTGCACGAACACCTTCTTGGTGAGCACATGGGGCAGGGTGTAACCTACTTGGATGTTCTTGAGACGCAGGTAGTCGCCATCGTAAACATAGAGGTCAGAGCAAACCCAGTTGTAGTTGTCGCCGAGCACGAAGCGGGGCACGCGGTTGCTGGTGCCTTCGCCAGTCCAGCGGTTGAGCATCCATGAGGGCAGGTTTGACGATGCAATGTCGGTACGGCGGGTAGCGTCAAAGATCTTGTTGCCAGCAGTGCCTTGCCACATCATAGAGAAGTCAAAATTTTTCCAGCTTGCGCCGAGGTTGATGCCGAATGTCCAGTCGGGCATGCCTTTGCCGAGGTCAACCTTGTCGTTGTCGTCGATGATGCCGTCGCCGTTTTGGTCAACAAAGATCACGTTGCCGGCCACGGGGCTTGTGCCATCTGAGTAGAGAGGACCAGCAGCGGCCTCTTCGGCGGTCTGGTATACGCCAGCAGTCTGGTAGCCGTAGAAGAATGGGAAGGGCTTGCCATTCTCAGCGCGGGTGATGGTGCCTACGCCCTGGAATGAGTCGAGGTTGGCCCAGCCGCTCTCGTTGCCGTATTCGATGAGCTTATTCTTGAGGTAGCTGAGATTGCCTTTGACATAGAAGTCGAAGTCGCCACGCGAGTATTTCCAACCGAGGTCAAATTCAACACCGCTGTTCTCCATCTTGCCCACGTTGCCGAGAGGCTTAGATTCGCCCACATAGCTGGGGATGTTCATCTCCATAAGCATGCCGTTGGTCTTCTTGTAATAATAGTCGACCGAGAAGGTCAGCTTGTTGTTGAAGAATCCGAAGTCGAGGCCGATATCGGTCTGCTCTGATTCCTCCCATTTGAGGTCGGGATTTGCGAGGCCTGAGGGCTTGGTGCCTACTACGAGGTTCTCGCCGTTGCCAAAGATGTAGTTGTTGCCAGTAGAGGTGAGTACGGTGTAGCGGAAGTTACCGATGTTCTCGTTACCATTCTTACCCCAGCTTGCGCGGAGCTTGGTTGAGGTCCACCAGGTGGGACGGCTCTCAAGCATAGGCTCGTTGGTGATGTTCCAGCCAGCCGAGAATGAGGGGAAGGTAGCGTAGTGGTTGTTGGCACCGAAACGCGAACTGCCATCGCGACGCACAGTGCCTTGCAGCATGTAGCGCTCTTTGTAGTTGTAGCTGAATCGGCCGAAGAGCGAAGCGAGGGTGGCGTAAGCGTTCTTGCCGCCATAGATGCTCATGGCTCCGTCTTCTTGGGTACCATTGCAGTAGTCAATCCAGGGCTTTCCGCCGGATACGTCGATCATGCTTTGGCGGCTGCCGCCGAGGTAGTAACCGCGGGTCTGCTTAGCCGACTGGCCGAGCATAAGTGAGAATGAGTGGTCGCCGATTTGCTTGTCAAAGCTGAGCACATTCTCGAGCTGCCATACGGTGCTGCGGTCGCTTTCAGATGATACCGAGGTGATTTGGTTCCAGTGGTTGTTAGAGCCAAGGTAGAAGGGAATCACATGGCTGTCGCTGCCCCAGAATGAGAGGTCGGCGCCATAGCTGATGCGGTATTTCAGACCATCGAAGATCTGGAGTTCGCCGATGAAGTTGGCTACGAACTTGTGGCTCCAGCCCTGAGCGCCAGGCAGTGAGAGCGATGCCAGGGGGTTGACCATCTCATTGTAGTTGCTGCCGGGCACCATGAAGAGTTCGCCATTCGAGCCATAGATGGGCGAGTAGTTGGGGTTTGACGAGTAGAGGTCGAGCTGATCTTGAGCGGCTTGACCAGTATCGTAAACGGTGAGGATTGGTGAGAGGGCGAGGGCAGAACCGAGCTCAGACCCGAATGCTGAGTTGGTCGAGATGCCGGTGCTCTTGACGCGAGCGTAAGAGATGTTGCTGGTAATCTGCATCTTGTTGAGCCAGCTGCGATTCTTGGTCTCGTCAAAGAGGGTGTAGATGGTGTTGCTGCGCATAGTCAGACGCTCATAGTTTGAGCGGCCATAGTTGCCGCCGATGATGCCATCCTGGGTGTAGAAACCAAGCGAAAGCATATAGTTGACCTTCTCACTTGCGCCGCTCACGCTCACTTGGTGGCTCATCACGGGCGCATCGTTGTAGAAGAGTTCATTCTGCCAATTGGTGCCTTCGCCATACTGGTAAGGATTGTCGTAGAGGGGCGATTGGCCAGAGTTGAGACGGCCTTCGTTCATCATCACAGCGTATTCGGTAGCGTTGAGCACATCGCGCTTTTTCCAGGGACGCTGCCAGCCGTAGCTGAAATCATAAGTCACCTTGGCCTTGCCTTGGCTGCCGATCTTGGTGGTGACGAGGATAACGCCGTTGGCAGCGCGAGCACCATACACAGCGCCGGAGGCGGCATCCTTGAGCACCTCGATTGAAGCGATGTCGTTAGGGTTGAGGTAGTCGAGACCGCCCTCGATAGGCATGCCGTCGACGATGTAGAGAGGATCTGAGTTATTGATGGTGCCCACGCCGCGCACACGCACACGGGCAGCATCGCCGGGTTGGCCAGAAGCCGAGGTTACAGTCACGCCAGATGCAAGGCCCTTGAGGGCGTTGTCGACACGCACGGGAGCGGTGGTTGAGAGTTCGTCAGCGTCGACCTTGGCAATTGATGCGGTCACGACGCTCTTTTTCTGTACGCCATAACCAACTACTACGAGTTCGCTCAGGGCTTGAGTGTTTTCAACGAGAGCCACATCAATGTGGGTGCGACCGTTGACATGTTCTTCAGATGGTTGGAATCCTACATAGGAGAAAACGAGGGTAGCGTCTTCGTCGACCATAATGACATAGTTGCCATCAAAGTCGGTCGAGACTCCGTTTGAGGTGCCTTTGGGCACGATGCTCACGCCGATCAGCGGTTCGCCATCAGTAGCGCTGGTCACTGTACCGCTCACGCGCAGGGATTGCGCTTGGATAGCTGGCACAGCTGCTGCGATGAGCATTAGCACTGCTAAGATTTTCTTCATAATAGTTGGTTTAGGTATAATTTTAATGATTGATTAATTTTGCAAAAGTCGATGCAGCGTCGATGAGACGGTTGCAGTGTTAAAAAATTCACACTGTAAATTTAGGGTTTCTGGGAGTGTGTTTCCAAGTAAAAAGGTTCGGTAAAATTACGTCAATCAAGAAAAGTGCACTACGTCAAATCTACGTCAGATTCCGTTGGTGGCTTGATAATCAATCATTTACCCTTACTTCAACCCACTACATCAACAATATGCTTTACAACATGAATATAGATAAATGTATCAACAGGTGTGTCACGAGAGATATAACGCAGAGGGCCCTCTCTTATTATAATTAAGGAGGGCCCTTTAGGAATTAACCATTTATTTTTGCATCAATTAGATGTTATTGATGAAATCGGTGAGCGATTGCTCGCGGG
>NWBJ01000069.1:0-14815 GCA_002633115.1 Muribaculaceae bacterium Zag1 | reverse complement strand
CGGTAACGCACTGTCTCGACCCCGCGCACCGACAAGTTGAATAGCTGGGCAATCTCTTTGGTCGATAGTTGCATCTTCAGGTAAGCGCACATCATGCGCTCGTTGGATGATAGGCCGGGGTATTGCTCTGATAGGCGCTTCATGAAATTGTTGTGGAGTAGGTCAAATTGCTCCTCGATGCGCTGGATCATCTCTTGGCTGTTGATGCTGGCATCGATGTTAGCGGTGATGGCTCCGAGTTGTTGGCGTGTCTCGCGACCCTCGGCTCCCTTGATGCTGTCCATCACCTTGGCGATTTCGCGCCTGATGTCGTTGAGCATTTCGTTTTTCTGGGTCATGTTGACCATCATATTGGCCATCTCCAGACTCTTGTGCTTGAGTTCCTCTTCGAGCTTCTCACGCTCGAGCGATTCGATTTGTTGCTCTTGGCGAGCGATTCCCCCCTCAAGCTGTTCCTCCATCTGCTGCATCTCCTTTTCCTTTTGGGCCACGGCTTTGCGCTCGCGCATGGCAGTGCGCCGCTTGTCCCAACGTAGCACCAGCCATGCAGCCAAGTCAATCAGTGCGAAATATATGAGCCAAGCCCACCAAGTGCGATACCACGGGGTAGCAATCTTGAGCGTGAGTTCGTCCACATCGACTGACCCGTCGGGGTAGAGTGCGCGAGCCTTGATTTTGTGCTCCCCAGGGCTGAGATGGGTAAATTGCTTGATGGGAGCCGTGCTGGGAGCTGACCAATCCTCTTGGTCGATTTGGTATTGGTATTCGATGCCCTCGATGCCATAGTCGGCGCCAGTCTCGACAAGCACTGAATTGAAGTGGGCATCAAGCTGTACATTGTCAGTGGGGCGGAATGGATTGCGAGCGTAGAGGGTAGAGTCTTGGCCCGTGGTTGAAAACAGGTGTCGGATGGCGAATGTATTTGGTCGCTTGCCATTGTCTCCCTTATCCTCAAAGAGAATGAATCCCTGCTCGGTGGGCAGAATAGCCTGGGTAGGCGAAATAGGGAAGATGTTTTCGAAATCCTCGACCAGACAGATTTCTGACGTGTTGAGCTGGTGCACAGTCTTGGACTGCTGGCCATCGGCGGCTATGATGGCCAAGTGGGTAGGGCTGAGCAGAAACAGATTGCCATACCCTTGGGCTGAGTGGCGATAGGGTACCTTACCTATTATAATATCGGTGGCGAGAGAATCGATGACGAATTGGTCTTTGGCTTTGTCATACTTTAGCACCTCGTTGTCGGCAAGCAGCGTGAGAGTTGGCTCCTGGGTGAGGATTGATAGATTATGCGTGTCAGGTACCGGGTAGGTTGCTCTATGTTCCAGCCGATTGAAGCCAGGGTCGAATGTCAAGTGGTCCATCGAGGCTTGGTTGATGATCCAGACAGAATTTCCGTCCTCACAAAATTCGCGGAATGAGTCGGTGCAACCGTCGACCTTATGGTCGACTGTCAAGGCGCCATTGGCATAGTCGAGCACCCACAGGCCGGTGTATGTGCCAGCCAAGAGTTTGTTAGGGGCGAATTGAGCCGGTCGGATAGTCCAGACAGCCGAGAGGTCGGTCTGGCGTTTGGCCTGATTGCCCTTGATTAAGAATATGCCATGGTCGCTGGCGCAATAGAGGTGCTGACCGATTTTGCACAGGTCCCATACCTGGCCGCTCACACCTTTTATTTCTTGAATTTGCCCATTCTTCTGGTCTAAGGCTAAGGAATAGAGGCCTCGGTTGGTGCCTAAGTAAAGTATGGAATCTTGGATGGCTGCGGCATAGCCCAAGCCAATGCGTTGATTGGCCTCGGTGAGCGACCTGAATGGAAGGCTGAGGTTTATGCGGTCGATGCCTCGGTCTAATCCGGCCCACAAATCCCCCTGGGGGTCAAAGCGCAGGGATAACACTGTATTGTCTTGCAAACCGTTGGCCTCGGAAAAATATACCGGATTCTTGCCATCGGTATCGATTATGGCTAAGCCTCCGCGCACAGTGCCTACGGCAATTTTGCCAGAGCCAGAGGCTATGCAAAATGTCTCATTCTCACGCATGAAATCATCAATAGCCGTACGGAAAGGCTCGGCAGTGAACCCATCCAACAAGAAAGCTCCGCCAGTGGCAGTGAATACGAGCAGTTTGCGTCCCTGGGTCATGATGCCCTTGATGCGGTAGCGGCCAGTAGCCTCAGAGCCGGGAATGGCCATAAAGGTGCTGCCTACAAGCACGTGCAGTCCCTTGGGGTTGGCGACAAATAGGGCTCCATCAATAAGAGCCGAAGCATCGATGCCTCCATCAGGGGCGAGTAGGGTTGTGTCTTGCGGTGTAAACCTCAACACATGCTGCTCGGTGCAGTAATAAGTGGTAGCGCCATGGCGATGGATATTCCATATATTGCCAGGATATCTCAGCGGGGTGGAGTCGGGTTGATCTTGGCATACCGAGGTGTAGACCATCTCGCCATTGGCGGCCGGACTGAAGTAGCCGTATTCGTTGATGCCGCCTACATAGAGACGGCCTTCGTCGGGAGCCGGGAGCACTGAGCGCACTGTCTCGTTGGGGATGCCAAGGCGCGACCAGCGCATTTGGTCAAAGAGGAATAGGCCCTTTTGATTGGCGAAATATAGGGTAGTGTCGCCTTGCACCTTCCAGGTTTGGGCTCCTGGCCCGTAGTCTTCGCGGCCGAAATTTGACACTATCGAGTGCCAAGGGCCTTGGGCCATCGCGGTGACAGTCCAGAGTGAAAATATCAAAGTCAAGAGGAAAGAGGTTGAGCTTTCCTTATAGGGATTTTGCATGGTGAAATTTAGAAAAATTGCCCGGTAATAGGCGAAAAGGGAAAATAGAGTGTTAAGTTACTGAAAAAATCTTAAACCATGCGTAGATTGGGATAAAAAAATCGAGTAAATTGTTATAATTCAAAGGCGTTATAATTCAAAGACCCAAAAACTAATAGCGATATGACTAAAGTAACATACATGGCCCATTGCGGCTATATCGTAACCCTGGATGATGTGGTGTTTGTATTCGATTACGTGCATGATCCATCACACGCATTGAAGAAGACACTGGAGCAGAATCCTGACAAACCGGTGATATTCTTCATAACTCACCAGTTGGTCAACAACAACCATTTCAATCCCGGCAACTTTGAAATGGCTCAAAATCACAGACGCGTGTATGTGGTAAGCAACAGCGTGCCCGCCGACTTGATCCCATCAACCCTTGAGGTGGCTGGAATGAGTGCTGGCGACATCGTCGAAGACCTGCCCGGCAATATCAAGGTGCAAGCCTACAAAACCACTGAGAAAGGCGTATGCTTTGTCGTGTCCCAGCCTGGTGGCATAAAGATGCTGCATGCTGGCGAACTCAATCTTTGGGACTTGCCCGATGAGACTGGCCGCAAAGAATACAATCGCGATGAAGAACGCTACTGCTCGATAGTAAAGCGCATTGCCGACGACTATCCCGAACTCGACATTGCCATGATGAATGTCAACCCGCGTATCAGCCTCGACTATGCTCAGGGCGCACGCGAGCTGTGCAAGCGTATCAAAATCAAGGATTTCTTCCCGATGGATATCGATGGCGATACCAAGGAGGCTTGCGACTTTGACATCTATCTACCCGAGGGCACTACAGGCCACTGTCTGCATGTGCCCGGACAATCAGTCAATCTTTGACCCTTAATTCCCATACCCGAACACCTCAAGCGCGTCCTTCCTGAGCCGAAAGATGCGCTTATTTTTTGCCCAAATGGAGAATAATTTTAATTTTTCACGGTTTTTATCAATAAAAGGGGCAATAAATCCGAAAATTGGCGCTATATTTGTAGTTTGAAATAGATGTGAGGCGATTTTTGCTTCAATTAGGGGTCCCTGACACAGATGACACAACAAGGATGCTCCGACAAAGGGGCAAAGGAACGAAGGTGCAAAGATGGGACTTTTGACTTATTACTTATTACTTATTACTTATTACTTATTACTTTTGACTTTTGACTTTTGACTTTTGACTTTTGACTTTTGACTTTTGACTTATTTATGACATCAACAGAGATTAAGAATTATCGCAAGCGCGTCGAGGCGCTTATTGACACCAGGCAACTGCGTGAAGCTATCAAAGAGATCAAGGCCATGGCCAAGAGGCTGATGGCATGGGAAATCACCGACCGCGTAGAGCAGGCCGAACAGGGGTATGCCTATATGCTGCGGTATGTGGCTCAGGGTGCTGAGGATCCTGAGCGCGATAATGTGTATAATGAGATAGTGGGTATGCTCTACTCTGCCCTCAATACCACGGTGTATGTGGCCGAGGTCAGAGAGAATGCGTCGCAATACTATAGCATGGTGCGATTCCATTGGCGCACCCCGGCACCCGACCGGATTGCCAAACTTATCGGCCAGTACCGCGAGGCCGCTTCCCAACTGTCGATATTCTCATTAGTAGCCGGCCAGGGCAGCGAGCAAGAAAAAGAAGACCGACAGAAGATGGAGAAGACAGAGAGCGAACTGTTCATGGCCCTCTGGACTATCCCATCAATCAGGCAAGCCGACTATGATGCACTGTCTGAGGCTCTGAGCGGTGATGAGTTTTCTGCCCATTTCAAGGCCCACATTGTTTCGGCAATCACCCTGGGCTTGATGCAGAAATTTGAGGCTAATCGCCTCAAGCTGCTGATGAACGTATATATGGAGGCCAAAAATGTTGACGTGGCGATGGCTGCTCTCACTGGCTTGCTCATTGGCTTGTGGCTCTATCCAAATATGCCGCTTGGCAAGAAACTGTCAGACCAACTGGCTGCTGTCAAAGACATGCCCCAGTGGAAGAGCGACCTGCGCATCGCATTTATCGAACTGATACGTGCGCGCGACACCGAACGCATCAACCGTAAAATCCAAGAGGAGATAGTGCCCGATATGATGAAGCTGCGCCCCGAGATATTAGATAAGGTGAATGATGCCGGTGTTGACCCGACCGATTTAGCCTCGCTGCAAGAGAATCCCGAGTGGCAAGACTTGCTCGAGAAGAGCGGCGTGGCCGATCGCCTGAAAGAACTCACCGAGATGCAACTCGAGGGTGGCGATGTGATGATGAGCACCTTCTCTCACCTCAAGCGTTTCCCATTCTTCAACGACATCTCCAATTGGTTCTTGCCCTTTGACCCCCAATACTCGTTGGTGGCCGAGATGGCAAGCAATCTGGGAGTCATGAGCGACCTACTCGAGAATGCCCGCTATCTGTGCGACAGCGACAAATATTCATTCATGTTCGCCCTGGGCATGGTGCCCAAGGAGCAGCGCGACAATATGACCTCGCAAATCCAGGCTCAAAGCGAAAGTTTCTACCAAGCCATGGGACAGCGCAGCGGTCTCACTGACCCGGATGCTCGACGCATTGCCGTGAACTCATACATCCAGAACATCTACAGATTCTTCAAGCTGTATCGCCGCAAGGACGAATTTATCGATCCCTTTGACAAGGGCGTGAATCTCATCGCTGTGCCGGTGCTCAATGCCGACTTCGATGATGTGGAGTTGCTAAAGGTGGTGGCCGAGTTCTACTTCAAGCTCGGGTATTGGCGGGATGCCATTGATGTGTTCTCGCGCTTGGAGCAAATCTTCCCGCCCGATGAGCAGCAGTATCAGAAGATGGGCTTTGCCTTTGAGAAGCTGGCTAATTTCAGCGACGCTATCCGTTGCTATCATCGCGCCGAGCTGTTGGATTCGCGCAGCAAGTGGGCAGTGCGCCGCTTGGCAGCCTGCTATCGCGCCACTGGCCAGTACGACAAGGCTCTGCAATACTATCAGCAATTGGTGCAGCTCGAGCCTAACGACCTCACTGCTTCGTTGCTCTTGGGATATGTGCTGCTCGAGAAGGGAGACCTCGACGATGCCGTCAAGCAATTCTATATGGTAGAGTTTCTTGACGAGAGTTCTACCAAGTCGTGGCGCCCATTGGCTTGGACCCTGTTCCTCACCGGCGACATCCAGGCCAGCAAGCGGTATTACGATAAGATTATCACAGACAAGCCCACATCGAACGACTATCTCAACATGGGCCATGTGGCTCTCGCCTCGGGCGACCCGCGCAGCGCCATCAATTACTACGAGCTGTCGATACAGTTGCGCGACGGCGACCGCGACGCATTCTTGCAGGAATTGCGAGCCGACCGCCCAGTGCTCGAAAAGGCGGGGGTCAATCCCAGCCTCCTCCCCCTGATCGCCGATGCCGTATTCTACAAACTTGATTCTTAAACCAAGGCAAAAGTCACAAGTCAAGAGTAGAAATTACAATCGCCTCTTGAATCTGACGATAACTCGCGTTAGCCTACTTTTGACTTTTGACTTTTGACTTAAAAATTAAAATTAATGGTTATCCAACGTCTCCAATCCTTGTTTTTGCTGCTGGCAGTGCTGGTGATGTGCTGCTTCTGCTTGTTTGTGCCAATAGCGGCCTCGCAAAATGCCGATGGCACAGTCACCCACATCTTTGTGCGTGACATCTACGCGATGCTCATAATCAATGGAGCAATCACAGTGTTGATGTTTGTCGACATTTTCTTGTACAAGAATCTGAAACTGCAAATCAACATCACCCTGCTTATCCTTTGGCTCCTGGTAGCCTCGATGGCAATCGGCTGCTTTGTGCTGCTCTGCCGCATGCCGGCTGACTATTCCATCCTGTGGGTTGGAGCGACCTTGCTGATGGTCGTGGCCCTGATTTTGGTCATCATGGCGCGCCGTCGGATGAAGGCTGATCAGCGTTTGCTGCGCAGTTATGAGCGTCTGAGATGATTTTTTTGCGATTTTTTCAAAAAAATTTGTGGTTTGACAAATTATTCTGTATATTTGTGGTCGGAAATTTTTCCGACCACTTTTTTATCTAAAACCCTAATGGCCGCAAGGCCCACAAATGCTAATTCAAAGTAACTTTAATACCTAAAGCATGGCAAAACGCAAATTAAAAATCCGTGACCTCACTCTCCGCGATGGCCAGCAGTCGCTCTTCGCTACTCGCTTGAGCCAAAAAGAAATCGACAAGCTCCTACCGTTCTACAAAGATGCAGGCTTCTACATCATGGAGGTCTGGGGAGGCGCTGTGCCTGACTCTGTGATGCGCTATCTCGACGAATCGCCCTGGAACCGCCTGCGCAGTGTGGCCAAGGTGATGGAGGGCAAGTCTCTGCTCTCAGCCCTGTCGCGTGGCCGTAACCTCTTTGGCTACAAGCCTTACCCCAACTCAGTGCTCGAGGGTTTCTACAAGGAAGCCATCAAAAACGGCCTGAATGTGATGCGTATCTTCGATGCCCTCAACGACATCGACAACGTGCGCGATTCTATCATTATGATCAACAAGCTGGGTGGCATCGCCGATGGTGCAGTATGCTACACAGTTGACCCCAAGCCCGAGGCTCCCGCACCCGCACCGGTTGAGAAGAAGGGATTCTTTGGCAAGCTCTTCGGCAAGAAGGCTGAGGCAGCCCCCGCTCCCGAGCCTGAGAAGATATTCACCACCGATTACTTTGTAAAGAAGGCCGTGGAGATGGAGAAGATTGGCGCCAAGATCATCACCCTCAAGGACATGGCTGGCTTGGTGACCCCCAGTCGCGCTGCCGAAATCATCTCAGCCCTCAAGGCCAATGTCAAGGTGCCCGTTGACTTCCATACTCACTGTACTCCCGGCTACGGCTTGGCATCGTCGATCATGGCTATCATCAACGGCGTGGACATCCTCGACACCAATGTATGGTGGTTTGCCGGCGGCTCAGCTGCTCCCGCTATCGAGCTTATCTACGTATTCGCTCAGAAACTCGATGTCGAAATCGAGGCCAACATGGAGGCTGTGGGCAAAATCCGCACCCAGTTGCTCGAGGCCCGCAAGAGCCTGAAGGCATTTGACCTCAATGCCGATAAGATGCCTAAGCCGTTTGACCCACTCAAGGACAAACTGCCCGCAAATGTCGAGGCCGATGTCGACCGCGCTATCGCTGCCGCCAAGGCTGGCAACTATGAGGAACTCCTCGACGCTTGCCACGCTGTGGAGCAATACTTCGGATTCCCCAAGCCCAACGAATTGGTTAAGACTGCCGAGGTGCCCGGTGGCATGTACTCAAATATGGTGGCTCAGCTCAAGGCCCTCAACGCTTCTGACCTGCTCGATGATGCAATGCGCCTGATCCCGATGGTGCGCCGCGATGCCGGTCTGGTGCCTCTGGTTACTCCTACCAGCCAGATTGTGGGTTCGCAAGCTGTCAACGTAGCTCTCGACCGCCGCAAAGGCAATGCCGACTATACATTGACCAACAACGAGTTCACCGCTCTCGTCAAGGGCGAATACGGCAAGACCCCAGTGCCTGTCAAGCCTGAGTTCCGCCAGAAGATCACCGGCAGCCCGCAAGAGAAGCCCTACGATGTGAGCAGCTATAAGACCCCCGAGAACCCCACTGTGCCTGAATACGGCAATGTGAAACTCGCTACCAACCCCGAAGAGATGTTGCTGCTTGAGCTGCTCCCCAACGTAGCCAAGACATTCTTGAAGAATCGCCGCAAGGAGGAATTCGAGGCAGCAAAACCGGCTGAGGAGAAAGTTGTGGTAGAGGAGAAGGTTGACGATGGACCCGTGACCGGCCCCACCATCAAGGCTGCCATGCCTGGCAAGATCATCGAGGTGAATGTCAAGAAGGGCGACACCGTGAAGAAAGGCCAAGTGGTTGCCATCCTCGAAGCTATGAAGATGGAGAACGACGTACAGGCCGAGAAAGACGGCAAGGTGAAGCGCGTATTCATCAAGCCCGACCAGGCAGTGAATGTCGACGAAGTACTCATCGAATTTGAATAATCTCAACAAATCGTCCTAACCTATCCATGGCCAACAAGATTGTAGTGCTCGACGGCTATGTCGCCAACAGCGGCGACTTGTCATGGGACGAGCTTGCCCAGTTGGGCGAACTTGTGGTGTATGATCGTACTCCGCGTGAGCAAGTGGCAGAGCGCGCAGCCGACGCCTTCGCGATTTTTACCAACAAGGTAGTGATCGACAAGGAGCTGCTCGAGCAGATGCCATCGCTGAGATTCATCGGCGTGCTCGCCACGGGCTACAATAATGTAGACGTGGTGGCCGCTCGGCGCAAGGGAGTGCTTGTGTGCAATGTGCCCGCATATAGCACCCACTCGGTGGTGCAAAACATGTGGGCCCACCTGCTCAACATCACCAATGAGACAGCCCTCCACAACCGCTCGGTGCATCGTGGAGGCTGGGTACACTGTCAGGATTTCAGCTATCGCTTGGCACCCATCATCGAGCTTGCGGGCCTCACCATGGGCATCTACGGCTTGGGAGCCATAGGCTCAGAGGTGGCTAAAATCGCCAATGCCTTTGGCATGAAAGTGATAGCCTACACCTCAAAGGTGCCATGGCAACTGCCCGGCTACATCCATCCGGTGGAGAAGAAAGAACTGTTCAGCCAATCCGACGTATTGGCTATCTGTTCGACCCTCACCGCCGAGAATCACCACTTTGTAGATGTCGAGGCTCTGAAGTTGATGAAGCCAAGCGCCATCATCCTAAACGCTGCCCGCGGAGGCCTGATTGATTCAGAGGCTCTGGCCGAAGCGCTGCGCGAGGGTCGCATCTTTGCCGCTGGCATAGATGTGATGGAGCAAGAGCCGCCGCGTGTCGATGATCCATTGCTTGAGGAGGCTAATTGCCGAATCACACCCCACATCGCTTGGCAGAGCGATGTGGCTCGCAAGGCATTGATCAGAAAGTCGGCCGAAAATCTCAAGGCATTTATGGAAGGTAACCCACAGAACGTAGTGAATTGAAAGGACGATTTGCCCCATCCCCTACAGGGCGCATGCATATAGGCAATATGGCATGCGCCCTTCTTTCTTGGCTCTCGGCAAAGAGTCAAGGAGGCTCTTGGCTGCTGCGCATAGAGGATATCGACCGGGGGCGCAGCCGCAAAGAATTTGCCGATTGGATAATGGACGACTTGCACTGGTTGGGCCTTGACTGGGACGAAGGCCCATGCTATCAGAGCGAGCGCTCAGTGATATATCAAGAATATTTCGACAAGCTGCCAGTCTATCCCTGCTATTGTACACGGGCTGACTTGATGGCAGCCTCGGCGCCTCATGCCTCGGATGGCCATCATGTGTACAGCGGCCGTTGCCGCCCAGCAGAGGGCAAAATCATTATGCCTACCGAGCGCGAGCCGGCTTGGCGAGTGGCAGTGCCCGATCGCACAATATCATTCGTTGATGGCCGCTATGGATTGCAAACTTGCTCATTGGCCGATGAGTGGGGCGATTTTGTGGTAAAGCGCGCCAATGGCGAATTTGCGTATCAGTTGGCTGTGACTGTCGATGATGCTCTGATGGGAGTGACCGAGGTGGTGAGGGGAGTAGACTTGTTGTCATCGACTGCTCCGCAGCTATATCTATACGAAGCCTTGGGCCTCAAGGCTCCAAAATTCATCCATTTCCCTTTGCTCAACAATCGAGCCGGGCAGCGCCTGTCAAAGCGTGACAACAGCATGGCGATGGATGCCCTGCGCCAGCAATATTCTGCCCCCGAGGTCATCGGGCTCTTGGCCTATCTGTTGGGCATAAAAGAATCAGCCGCCCCGGTATGGCCAGAGCAGCTGATTGATGGATTCTCTATCGAGATTATTCGGCAGATACCGAACGATTTGGTGATTTAGAAGCGGCGGATGCCCATGATTTCGCGAGCTTGCTTCAGTGTCTCTGAGGCGCGGGCGCGAGCTTTGTCGGCTCCCATCTTGACAGCGCGGCGCAGATAGTCCTCATCGGCCAGGATGTCGTTGATGCGGTCGCGGATAGGGGTGGTGATGGTTACCAATTCCTCGGCGAGAGCCTTCTTGAGGTCGCCATAGCGAATCGAGCAGTCGGCATAAGCATCGCGGAATTGTTGCTCGAGTTCAGGCTTGTTGCAAAGAGCCAAGAGCGAAAGCAGATTCTCGATGGGTTGCGATACTGGCTGGTTGGGCTCTTTGGGACCTTCGTCAGTGACAGCGCGCATCACTTTCTTTCGCAGTGTCTTGGGGTCATCTACCAGGTAGATGCAATTGCCTTCGCTCTTGCCCATCTTGCCGCTGCCATCCAGGCCGGGCACCTTGACGGCGGCTGCGCCGAAGTTGAAATTGTATGGCTCGGGGAAGAAATCCACGCCATAGAACGAGTTGAAGCGGCGAGCAAAACGGCGGGTGAGTTCGAGATGCTGTTCCTGGTCCTTGCCTACAGGCACCTTTGTGGCTTTTTGGATAAGAATGTCGACGGCCATGAGGGTGGGGTAGGTGAGCAATCCGGCGTTGACGCGCTTGTTGGTCTCGGCTCCGATGATTTGCTTCTCAAAAGCCTCATCGTCTTCGCCTGTGGTAGCTGTCTCTTCTGATTCGCCCGGCTTAGCGATACCCAGGGCCTGGCGAGCTTTGTGCTTGAATGATGCTGTGCGCATCAGTTCGCCTATGCCTACGTGCATATTCAACAGCAGGTAGAGTTCGGGGATTTCGGGTACATCGCTCTGTATAAACAGGGCTGACTTTTCAGGGTCGATGCCAGCGGCGAGATATTCAGCCACGATATGCTTCACATTAGCGTGGAGCTGCTTAGGGTCGGGATTGGTGGTAAGGGCGTGTAGGTCAGCGATAAAGAAGTTGCAATCATAATCGTCTTGCATGCGCACAAAGTTACGTAGGGCGCCGAAGTAATTGCCCAGGTGCAGATTTCCGGTCGAGCGTATGCCGCTCAGTACTATTTCTTTGCTCATTTTGAGTATAATTATATTCTATTTGAGGGTGCAAATTTAGCAATAAAATCTGGTTTTTCCTCCATCTTCCCTAATTAATCTTCCATCCTTGATTATAATTTCACACTTTGTTAAGCGGTTTCTAAGAGTTTGTAGTTTAGTCTTTGTCTTGATTTTTGTAAAAGGTATCGAGCTCTTGGCGAAGGTGTAGGGTATGGAAGGCCGTCATGGCGGCAATAAAGGGGTTGGAGTTTTCTTGATCGCGAGATTGGATTAGGGCTTGGATGTAGGGGACCCTCTCGGAGGGAAGGATTTGGGTCATGGGGAGGCCGGCCTCATGCTCAATCATATTCATCACCAAGCGGGAGATGCGGCCATTGCCATCTACCCATGGATGGATAGCCACCAATTTTTCGTGGGCCGAGTAGGCCAGGGCATAGACACGGTCTGGCTCCATGGAGAGCAATCCTTTGCGTTGTTCATTTAGCCATAGACAGAATTCTCTCAGGCGAGTCGGCACTTTGAGATAGGAAGTGTATGATGGAGTACCGAATCCGGAATTGACATTGCAAAGTCTCAAATCGCCATGCGAGGAATCAAAGGTGCCTCCCATGGTATTGTATTCTCGTCCAGTGCGCCTCATTATCCGGGCTGAGAGGCGGCATAGAAGATCAACCGAGTAATCCTTATGGGTCGTGGCCCATTGCAAGGCCACATCATAAGCCTCTTTGCAATCGAGGTTCATATTCTGTTCATCAATGCTGCGGTTGGAGGCAACGATGCCATGATCAAACAGTTGCTGATTCTCCAATTGGGTCATAGTACTTCCTTCGATCGAAGTGGAATGGGTAATGACTGAGTACCGATAAAATTTCTCGTAATCAATTTCATCGGTAATGCCCGAGGCCAAGTATTCAGCCACCAAGTCGTTTATCGCAGAAGCATCCATATATCTCAGATTAAATTTGGTAACGCAAATTTACGAATATTCCATTAATCTGAGAGCGCGAATTTACAAAAATATGTGTACACTCCGTAACGGAGTAATGATAGATATGATCAAATTTGATACTCCAGCAGAGTCTTGACCCTCGCAGACCGGCCTCATGGGCTTGCCACGATCCAGCTACTATCCCAACAGTGGTAGATCTGTGAACTAGGGGACAATAAGGAACATTGCGATCTGAAAGGAATGATACTATCCTTCGTATCTGTAGTCGATAATATTGCGGTCTTTTGAAGAGAATACTATGCCGATTTTGAAGACTTGGCGACCATCAGCATGCCAGGGCAACAGATATCCTCTATCATCAATTTGCTTGAGTGCTTCGGAGACGGTACCATCAAGCTTAAATTCGATTACATAGACATATATCTTGGCCTTAGTTGATCAACTAATGCTCGGCGCACCTCTCCATTGGGAATACCCAGACGGTATAATTCTCCATTCCTCACTTCTTTGATAGTGAGGTAACCTGTTTGAAACAGCAAAGGTATAGAGTCTTCTTTGCTATATTTGGCTTCCATGCGCTCGCGAGTTACCCAGAGTTTCTCTAACTCTAGTATGTCGAATTCTGTTTGTGAGAGATATTTCACAAACACTTTGCTGATTCCTGATTTAATCCAGAAATTGTCAAGACACTTCTCAGAGAATGCACAAATTAGGCTATACGGATTATAAACCAGAGTCTCACCTCGAGTGAAGCGATAGCTATCATATTTTATACGCAGCTCCTCCACCGTATCTTGGTAAGAGGAGTTTCTATCATCAGCAAGATCTTGTATGCCATTCTTGAAATTCTTCTGGAGCTCCTCTTGTGTGATGCCGCAAATATCCGCATACATTGGATTCATTGAGATGTCTAAGAAGTTGTTGGGCCCAGAGAATAGAGTGTAGCTGCCAAAGCGGGCTACTCCAGTAACCATGCAAAACTCAATTGATTCAGTCGTCGCTTTTGGCTGGGAATAGAAGGCTCTGAGCACATTGCTCATAGCCTCACGTTCCTGTTCGGAGAAGTCAAGAGTCTCAAGAATGCCTTTGTCATACTCATCAATAAGGATAACTACCTTTGAGCCAGTCTTTTTATGTACGGACTCAATCAGAGTACTGAACCTATCTCCCACATCGGTTATCTCAGGATGCTCATCGACGCGGTATTCTTTTTCAAAAGCTTCCAACCTGCGATGAAGGTAAGCCTCCAATAAGTCGGCTCTCAGTCCGTTGCTGCGGCTCATGTCGAAATGCAATACTGGCTTAGCTTCCCATTCAGTCTCACGCTCGCCAAGCCACGTGCCTTCAAACAAGGCTTTCTCGCCTCTGAAGTAACATTCTATTGTGGACAATAGAAGACTCTTGCCAAATCTCCTTGGACGTGACAAAAAGATGAATTTACCTTGACGAAGTAATCGAGCTACAAATATAGTCTTGTCAACGTACAGATAGCCTCCAATGCGCAGCTCTCTGAAGCTGTGCTCGCCTACAGGGTATCTCACTGGCATGTCATCGAATTGTATCATAAAACCTCCAATTGACGTTTCAGCAAAGTTAAGAATTATTTTTGGATTTATTCTCAAAATTAGTCTGATGACTTACTCTTTTTCTTGATTCTTGTATAAGGAGTCGAACTATTGACGGAGATGGGGAGAGTACAAGGAGGAGAGTGGGGAGATTAAAGGGGACTGGGATTTGTTAAAAAAGGATTATCAGTTCGATGAGGATCATGGTGGCTATGCCTACGATGAGGACGGGCCAGGTTGAGGATTTGGGGTTGAATTGGCGGCACTGGGGGCGAGTGCACAGGTAGCCTAAGTAGCCGAAGACGCTGCCGATTAGCGCGCCGACGATCAGGTCGCCCATGAAATGCACGCCCAGGTATATGCGAGAGTAGCATTGGAGCACTGCCCACACGAATATGAAAGCCGTGTATTTCTTTGACCTAAGCATCAAGGCCGAGCTTACAGCCAGGGCAAACGAATTTGCGGCATGGCATGACGGGAAACCGTACCGCCCCCCTCGGTAGTCGCCCACCACATGCACCAGGCTGCTGATGGGATT
>NWBJ01000068.1:10551-31940 GCA_002633115.1 Muribaculaceae bacterium Zag1 | reverse complement strand
CGCAATCTATTTCGCTTTAACTATATATTAACGCTAAAAATGGGGAGATGGATTTAAAAAGCAAAATATTACACGATTTTGTTATTATTCAAGAAATGCGTAAATTTGCATGTCATTTTTTTGAAGTGCCACTTTTGCCCCCGCTGGCCGAGGGCCTATAAATAAGAATACGTGATGAAAGAGATACCAGTTGGCGCTGAGCGCACAGCCCTCGTAGGAATTATCACCCCGGAGCAACCTGAGGAGAAAGCCATGGAATACATAGCCGAACTTGCCTTTTTGGCCGAGACGGCGGGCGCATACCCTTTGCAATCATTTTTCCAAAGACTGCCTTACCCCAATCCGCGCACATTTGTTGGAAAGGGCAAGCTTGAAGAGATTAAGAAATATGTCGAGGAAAATGATATCCAGCTTGTAATATTTGATGATGACTTGACCACTAAGCAGGTATCCAATATCGAAAAAGAGTTGCAATGCAAAATCCTGGACCGTACCAGCCTTATCCTTGACATATTTGCCAACCGGGCTCAGACTGCAACGGCTAAGACTCAGGTCGAGTTGGCGCAATATCAGTATTTGCTGCCACGATTGACCCGTATGTGGACTCACCTTGAGCGTCAACGCGGCGGTATCGGTATGCGCGGTCCTGGCGAAACCCAGATTGAGACTGACCGTCGTATTATCCTCGACCGCATTTCGCGACTTAAGGAGGAACTCAAAGCTATAGACAAGCAAAAAGCTCTGCAGCGCAAGAATCGCGGCAAACTCACTCGCATTGCCCTGGTGGGATATACCAATGTGGGCAAGTCAACGTTGATGAATGTGCTGAGCAAGAGCGATGTGTTTGCCGAAAATAAGCTGTTTGCCACTCTTGACACCACTGTGCGCAAGATTGTGATTGACAATCTGCCCATGTTGCTCACCGATACGGTGGGTTTCATACGCAAATTGCCGACCCATCTGGTCAACTCGTTCAAGTCGACCCTCGATGAGGTGCGCGATGCCGATTTGCTGCTACACGTGGTGGATATTTCACATCCTAATTTTGAGGAACAAATCGAAGTGGTGGATAAGACCCTCAGCGAAATATGTGAGGGCAACGACAAGCCGATGATTATCGTCTTCAATAAGATTGATGCCTTCACTTACAAGCAAAAAGATGATGACGACCTCACCGAGGCCACGCGTGAGAATGTCTCGCTCGAAGAGCTCGAGCGCAGCTGGATGAGCAAGGTAGGTGACAATTGCGTGTTCATCTCAGCCAAGAAGGGCATCAACATCGATAAGCTCAAACAGCTCGTTTACCAAAAGGCCAAAGAGATCCACACGGCGCGCTTCCCATACAACGACCTCCTCTACGAGACCTACGACACCGACGAAATGGAATGATGGCTATCTTTGATAGGCCAAATGTCCGTATGGCGGCTACTTTTGCGGGCTTCTTCGTGGCCCGCTGCTCTTTATTTGTATTAAAACTCGTTTAATTGGTCGTAATTTAAGAATGAATCGCTAACTTTGCATAATCAAAACCGATTTATACTTAGACAATGAAGATTACGACCAAATTTACGCCGCAGAGCGCTGCCAAATGGCATGGCGTCCTGCTAATGGCGCTCTTTTCGTTCGCGGCTTTTTACATAAGCGACTTCCAGTGGGTCAAGGACTTATCTTTGAGCCCGCTTATCGTGGGTATCGTGCTGGGTATGCTGTATGCCAATAGCTTGCGCAATCATCTGCCCGAGACTTGGGTACCTGGTATCAAATTCTGCACCAAGCAGGTACTGCGTTGGGGCATTATCCTCTATGGCTTCCGCCTCACCTTCCAGCAAGTACTTGAGATTGGAGCTCCGGCTATCATTATGGATGTCATCATCATTTGCGGCACCATGGCCTTGGGCTGGGTGGCTGGAAAGATGCTTAAGATGGACAATGACACCACGCTGATGGTGTCGACTGGTAGCGCAATTTGCGGTGCTGCCGCTGTGCTCGGTGCTGAGCCGGTGGTGAAATGCGCACCCCACAAGACTGCTATTGCTGTATCGACAGTGGTGATTTTTGGTACCCTCTCAATGTTCCTCTATCCAATCCTGTACCGCGCTGGCGTGTTTGAGATGACTCCTCAGCAGATGGCCGTATTCTCAGGAGCAACCCTCCACGAGGTGGCCCATGTCGTTGGCGCTGGCAATGCGATGGACCCCGACGGCTCGATCCATCTGGCTGATATGGCTACCATCACCAAGATGATCCGCGTGATGATGCTGGCTCCGCTCCTTCTGGTCATGGGCTATTGGCTGTCGCAGGTGCGTCGCCACAAGCGCGAAGAAGAAGGCGAGAAGAGCAAGATCACAATTCCATGGTTTGCCTTCGGTTTCCTTTTGGTGATCGGCATCAACTCGATGCTGCAGAGCATGCCAGCTATTCCAGCTCCCCAGTTGGCAGCCTTCACCTCGGGCGTGACCGCGCTTGACAATTTCATGCTCACCATGGCCATGACGGCCCTGGGCGCTGAGACAAGCGTCGACAAGTTCAAGCAGGCTGGCGCCAAGCCTTTCTACCTGGCTGGCATCATCTATGTTTGGCTCGTGGTTGGTGGCTACTATATCACCAAAGCAATCGTGTAAAAGACAAGCCGCAGATGTCTGGACCTCTCTTGCCCAGCCTCTGCGGCTATATTATTTCAATCAATACCGAAAACTATCTATATATGAGAAAAATCTACTTAGGCGCATTATGCTTGGCTATGAGTCCGCTGGCGATATTTGCCCAGTCAGCTCTCGAAACCGACAGCATCGACATGCTCGCTTATTCCATGGCCAACGGCCGCAGCGGGCTGCTGCTGGCTGTGCAAGACGCTCAGGGGCAATGGCAGCCCATACCACTTGGCAGTGTGGTCACCTCTGACTTCGGTCCTTGGGGGAGCCATAAGACAATGTTCAACCCTAAACTTACTATGCCAGAGAACGGACAGTGGAAGGCTACGTGGATTGCCGATACCGCTGGCAATGTCTATGCCGAGACTTACTCGCCCGACTTGATTAAGTGGGGTGCGCAGCGCTACAAGAATGCTTGCCAACATCGCAAGGGCTACCAGTCCTATCAGGTGAATGGAGAGGCTGTGGTCGGCAATGTGGTGAGGGTGCCAAGCAGCGTGGTCAGCAATCTGAGAGTTGAGGCCGAAAAGCGTGCTGAGAAGAATGCTCTCTATGGCGAACAGATGAAGGATGATGCCACGCGTTTCGCATCGCTTCAACCCCTCACATACTATATTACTCCCGACCGAGGAGGACAAAAGGCTATCAGCGACAAGCTGATGGGCATTTTCTTTGAGGATATAAACTATGCGGCTGATGGAGGCCTGTATGGCGAACTGATTCAGAACCGCGACTTCGAATATGCGCCCACTGACCGAGGAAATGACAAGAATTGGAATTCACTCTCGGCTTGGTCGGCATCTGACGATTTCGCTTCGGCCCATATCGCCACGCTTGAACCGATTCATGCCAACAATCCCCATTATCTGCAGATTAATGGCAAGAAGGGTCTTGTGCTTTCCAATGAGGGTTATGACGGCATACCCGTAAAGTCGGGTGAGACTTATGATGGGTCGCTTATGGCTCGCGGCAAGGGTCGCCTGTCGGTCAAGCTGGTTGACCCGAACGGCAAGGTGTTGGCTACGGCTCCTGTCAAATTTGACTCTAAGGGTTGGACCAAGTGCGTATTCACTCTTACGCCATCTGAGACCTGTGCCGATGCAAAGCTCAACATTACGCTTGAGAAGAATAGCCAATTCGACCTCGATATGGTGTCGCTCTTCCCACAGAAGACTTTCAAGGGGCGCACTAATGGCTTGCGCCAAGACTTGGCTCAGACATTGGCCGACCTGCAACCACGGTTTGTGCGCTTCCCCGGCGGGTGTGTGGCCCATGGCGACGGCATCGATAATATCTATGATTGGAAGGGCTCGATTGGTCCGCTTGAGGCTCGCAAGCCTCTGCGCAACCTGTGGGGTTACCATCAGACTCGCGGCTTGGGATACCATGAGTATTTCCTATTCTGCGAGGATATCGGGGCCGAACCTCTGCCAGTGCTGGCAGCTGGCGTGCCATGCCAAAACTCTGGCACTGCGGCCCATCACAGCCACGATGCTGTCACCACTCTGGGGCAACAAGGCGGCATTCCTATGGAGGAAATGCCCGAGTATGTGCAAGATGTGCTCGATTTGATTGAATATGCCAATGGGCCTGTGACCTCGGTGTGGGGCTCAAAGCGTGCCGCGGCTGGTCATCCCGAGCCTTTCAACCTCAAATATATTGGCATTGGCAACGAGGATATGATTACCGAGGTGTTTGTGCCTCGATTCAAGATGATTTATGAGGCAGTGCAAGCTAAGCACCCTGAGGTGGCTGTGGTTGGCACCGTTGGCCCGTTCTATGAAGGCACTGACTATGACTTGGGCTGGGATTTGGCTCGTGAACTGTCAATACCCTATGTCGATGAGCATTACTATGTGTCTCCGGGTTGGCTTATCTACAACCAGGACTATTATGATGATTATCAGCGCGGCCCTGGCAAGACTCAGGTGTATCTCGGCGAGTGGGCTTCGCATCTGCCTGGTCGTCCCAGCAATCTTGAGACTGCCCTGTCTGAGGCTCTGTATCTCACATCGGTTGAGCGCAATGCCGATGTTGTGGCTCTGTCATCTTATGCTCCATTGTTGAGCAAGGACAACCACACTCAGTGGCGCCCTGACCTTATCTATTTCAACAATACTGAGATTCGGCCCACTGTCGATTACTATGTGCAGCAGCTCTACGGGCAGAACAGCGGTGACCAGTACATCCCCGCTGCTACCCAACTGACATCTGAGGATGAGAAAGCTATTGCTCGCGTGGGTTCGTCGATTGTGCGCGACAGCGCCACTGGCGACCTGATTATCAAGCTGGCTAACCTGCTGCCAGTTGAGGTCACTCCGCAGCTCAACCTCTCTACCCTCGGCATCGTTGGCGGCTCTGAGGCTAAGGCCAAGGTCATCTCTGGCCGACCCACTGATGACAAGCTGACCCCCGTCTCCACTCAAGCCTCAATCGGCCTCGACGGCGCCGTCCGCTACGTCATGCCCCCATACTCCTTCACCGTAATCCGCGTCCCCTCAAAATAATCCCCGCATATAGATGCTTCACAACCCTCTCGGCACCTTTTCTGAGAGGGTTGTGGCTTTTATTAGAGGTAATAATAATTGGGTATAACAAATTTCATCAATTATTGAGCAGAAATTCAATTATAATTTGTAATTTTGCGTTGGTATGAAAATCAAAGCTCAACTTATGTTTGTTAGCATGGGCATGCATAGCCTCAACCGTACAATGTGATGTGAAGTATAGAAAATAACCACACACCATGAAATTGAAATACTTAGGCATAGGTCAAATCAAAGAAGAAAGGTTTGTTTTTTGCCCAGTATTTATTCAGTACAATTTCAAGTTCGATATCGTACATATTGGTCTCCAGAACTTCCCCATTGGGGCGTATCAAAGCAGCGTGGTGAGGTGGATTTAGATTCACTATACTCACATTATCTTCTTTGGCGAGAAAGGCGTAACCCGAGACAATGAATTTAGCCTTATCGATTATATCTTCAATTTCTTTTTCACTCATAACTTATCTTTAGGTATTTAATTGGTTTTAGAAATTCATCGGCTTTGATGTAAAGATTGTCAAGTATGGGGATCAAATCGATATACTCTTCGACTATGCCATGGCCATCGTAAAGGGTCATAACCTCTATGTAGCCCTCATCCCATAATTTGACTTCAATATACCGCACAAGACAATCTGGTGCCCTAAACTTTAGTGTTTGGTCACCATAATGAAAGACAGTCATATTGCCTTCATTGCTGAGTATAGCGGTATCCTCCATCTCTAATAAATTTTGTGCACAAACTTAGGGTAAACTTTTGTCATACAACAAATTGGTATAGATTTGAAGATTGTAGACTATAAATGAGGCATCAATTTGTAAGTTGTGCTCTGATTGCTATCCCTACGGGGTAGCAATCCGGGTGATTATCCTTCTACAAATTGATAGGCGGAGAGATTACGGAGTTTGGAAGAGAATACGATGCCAACTTTATATACTTTGCGGCCATCTGCGTGCCATGGAAGTAGGTAGCCTTTATCATCAATTTGCTTAAGGGCTTCAGCCGTTGTGCTATCGAGCTTGAACTCTATGACATAAATAAATCGATTTGTCTTAATGACCATATCAGCCCGACCACCTGAAAATGATACTTCACTCTCGATGTCGACTTTTATCATTTGACATATCATGTGAATTATGATATGGTAGGTTCGTTCAAAATGAGAGATATTGGAATCAACAATCTTTTGACGCACCTCCTTATCCTCGCTTCTGCTATCCAAAGGACCGAAAAGCTGATGGGGGATTTTGCTGATCAAGGATTGGATATCTTTAATCCATTCATTTGTCTCTCCTTTCTTTAAATCCACATGTAGGCGGGTAAGGAGAGTCGAGAACTGATTTTCTGATATTCCCATATAGATGGGCATAAGCTGGTCAACTAAGGCACTACGCACCTCTCCATTAGGAATTCCTAAACGGAAACTCTTAAAATCGAGTATATCTTTAATAGTGAAATAGCCAGTTTGGAAAAGCAAGGGGATAGAGTCTCCTTTTTGGTA
This sequence comes from Muribaculaceae bacterium Zag1, assembly GCA_002633115.1. Taxonomy (GTDB): domain Bacteria; phylum Bacteroidota; class Bacteroidia; order Bacteroidales; family Muribaculaceae; genus CAG-873. The sequence goes on along the minus strand of NWBJ01000068.1, from coordinate 25,241 downwards.
TTTGGCTTCCATGCGTTCTCGAGTGACCCAAAGGTTTTCAAGTTCTAAAAGGTCAAATTCTGAACGAGAAAGATACTTCACAAATACCTTGCTGATTCCAGTCTTAATCCAGAAATTATCGAGTCTTAACTCAGTGAATGCACAGAGCAGACTGTATGGGTTGTAGACTAATTCTTCGCTTTGTGTAAAGCGATAGCTATCGTATTTTAGTCGGAGAGCTTCAATCATCTCCTCATGACCCATACTATGAGCTGAGGAAAGTTGTTTTATCCCTTCTTGGAAATTGTCGAGCAATTCTTTTTGGGTAATGCCACAAATTGATGCGTAATTAGGCATCATTGAGATATCCAAGTAATTGTTGCCTCCAGAGAACAGGGTATAACTACCGAATCGAGCTACACCAGTGACCATACAGAATCTTACACATTCTGTCATAGCCTTAGGTTGGCGATAGAAAGATCTGAGGACATCGCTCATAGCCTCTTGTTCTTCCTCAGAATCATTAAGAGTCTCAAGTATGCCATTATCATATTCATCTATTAGAATTACTACTTGTTTTCCAGTCTTTTTGTAGATACCCTCAATCAGACTGCTGAATCGGTCGCCAAGGTCGTTTGAGTCAGAATTAATAGGCATCTCATATTGAGCCTCAAGCGCTTCAAGCCTGCGGTTAAGATGCTTTAGCATGGTATCGGCGTTGAATCCGTTGGTTCGGCTCATATCAAAATGAAGAACCGAGTAAGATTTCCATTCCTTGACTCTTGGGGCAATCCATGTGCCTTCGAATAACTCTTTTTCGCCACGGAAGAAACATTCAATGGTAGATAGCATAAGGCTCTTGCCAAAACGACGAGGCCGTGACAAGAAGATGAATTTACCTTGCTTTATCAAGCGAGCCAAATAGTAGGTCTTATCCACATAGAGATATCCTCCGCGACGCAATTCGCGGAAGCTATGTTCACCCACGGGATATCTCACTGGCATATCCTCAAATTCAAAATCGTAGTCATTGCCCATAGCCACAGAGATTGAATGTTTATCTCTTATTGATTTGTGCAAATTTACCAAATGTCCGTCAATTTTCCAAATATCTGTCATTCAAAATTCATCGGTAGATTCAATTTCTAAATGCAAACAACGAAAAACTGTTTATCTTTGATGAGTTACCAACATTGATAGGAGATGGGGTGTTTTAATAATGGTGGTGTCATAAGGCGCTGCATAATCAAAATTCAAAGTATGGAATCAAACGGATACTACAAGGAGTGGCTGCATAAGAAAGCAGGCACCCATATCGTGATAATGGGGGCTGGATCGGGACAAGGTCTCCGCGCCGCTGTCATGTTGGCATTGGCAGGATGGAAAGTGGGAGTAGCTGGACGCAATGTCGAGGTGCTTAAGCGCCTTAAGGAAAAATTCCCTGACAATGTGGAATGGGCAGAAATAGATGTCACCCATGATGATGCGCCAAAGCGCCTCGCAGAATTGGCAACTAAAATCGGAGGCATGGACATATATTTCCATGTGGCAGGAATCCAATACATAAACCCCGAGCTTATGATTTCGCAAGAGGTGGAGACCCTCGAGACTGAATGTGTGGGATTTGCTCGCATGCTGTGCGCTGCTTACCACTATTTCAGATTCTCGGGTCGTAAAGGACAGATTGCGGCTATTACCTCGGTGGGTGGCACTCGTGGCACTGGCCCTATTGCCAGTTATTCTTCAGGCAAGAAGTTTGGGCAGACCTACATTGAGGCCCTGGCTCAACTGGCCCACATGCAGCATGTGCCTGTATGCTTCACCGATATTCGTCCGGGCTGGATTCGCACCCCTCTTGAGCTCGATGAACTCAATTATCCCATCAACATGACTATGAGTTATGCTGTTCCCAAAATACTCCGCGCCATAGTCGACAAGAAGCGCGTGGCCGTGATTGACTGGCGATGGAATTGTGTCTACGCCTTCTGGCGTCGCATACCTCGCTACATCTGGGAGCGCATGACTCCGCCTATCTGCTCACGTGCCACCCCAGCCCAAACCGTCAAAAACGCCCAACTCGAGACCACTAATTTCTGATTCAAATTATAAGTAAGTAAAGGGGCGATTTAAGCTTCCTTCTCAAATGTACCCGGATGGCTACCCCGTAGGGATTGTTTCATCTAGCATATAGGTTAACACCCGGATGGCTACCCCGTAGGGGTTGTTTCATTCTAGTGCTCAGAAGGTTAGTGAAACAACCCCTACGGGGTAGGAGGGGGAGGGAAATGCGTACATAGCTAGATGAAATAACCCCTACGGGGTAGCCCTCCGGGTGACCTCCATATTTAACTAATTGAGCCCTTACTTAATATGGGGTAGGGAACTTCTTTATGGCAGCGGGAGGGTTACCATTTTTCGTAGTGGATGTAGTCGGGGTGCCATTTGTCCTTGGGGGTGTGGTCGTAGGCGGGGTGGCCAATGACTACCACGTCGAGGGGCTTGATGTCAGCGGGTAGAGAGAACAGTTTAGAGATGAACTCTTGGCGCTCGGCCAGAGGTGTTACGCCGCACCATACGGCGCCGAGGCCCAGGGCATGGGCTGCGAGCAGCAGATTTTCGGTAGCGGCTGAGGTGTCTTGTACCCAATAGTCGATGCCTTCGCCATCAAATGTAGCCTTCATATCACCGCATACGATGATGGCCATGGGGGCCTGAGCGGCCATGTGCATTGTGTGAAAATTGGCGGCGATGGTATCGAGAGTGGCGCGCTCCTTGACCACTACGAATCGCCAGGGCTGCTTGTTGCCAGCCGACGGCGCGGCCATAGCGGCACGCAGCATCTTTTCGAGATTGCTGTCACTGATGCTGTCGGCGGTGTATTCGCGCACACTGGTGCGCGTCATGATGCACTCAAGAGCCGCATCAGTGGCTGACGCGCTATCTGTACCCGCATTTTTCTGATTGTTGTTGCAACTCATCATTGATAAGATTAATGCTGCGATAGGCAGCTTAGTAAGAAGATTCATTGGCTTTGATAATTTATAAAAAAACAAGATGGAGACTAAAAAAGTTCCTCAGCGAGTTGTGTAACCGCCGTTACACAACTCAGCTGCCTATAAGGTATGGGTGAGGTGGCGGCAGTAGGTGGAGCCAGATGTGGGGGCTGACCAGGCTCGGAGGGCTGGATCGCTGCCAAGGCGGGGGGAACGGATTAGGGGACGGAACAGGAGGTCAGCCAGAGGGTCGTACCAGCGGTGCATCGTGATCATGCCAGTAGAGACGATGCCCGGGTCGGCGCAATTGATGCGTAGGCGTTGGCCTTCGGGCGAGGCAGCTAATTGCGACATCCAGCAAGTCAAAACTTTTTTAGAGCGGCCATAAGTGCCGAGTTGGGAGAAATGGCGTTCATCGACGTAGAGGTTTTCGCAATCCTTGCATGGCCAGAATCGTGTAAGGGATGTGGTGCTGACCACCGCACCACCATCTGCAATAAGGGATAACAGCAGCTCGGTGAATAGGCGAGTGTGCCAATAATTGACGAGCATGGTCAACTCGCGCCCTTTCGCATCGGTTTGCCAATAGCGCTGCATGATTCCGGCATTGTTGATTAGCCCTGAGAGTTGCGAACCAGCATTGCGCAGCGTCTCTGCCGCTGCTCTCACTGAGGCCTCATCGGCCAAGTCAAGAGGCAAGAATCGTACCTCTGGGGCTCCCGCCTCCAAGCATGAGTGGATTACACTCTGTGCTTTTTGTTCAGAGCGACAAGCCAACCACAGAGGATAGCCTCGCCGGGCCAGGCGCAGAGAGATTTGCGTGCCAATAGCACCGGTGGCTCCGGTTATTACTGCTGGGAGGAGGGATGTCATTATCGGCGTATGTTTTTATCCAACATCTTGCGCTTGACAAGCATGCGGCCCCAAGTAGGGGTGAGGCCTACCAGCACGATGCCAATACGGTTGGCAAAACCGTTTATGTATTGCATTTTGCCTTTAAGCATGGCCTTGACTACGCCCTTGGCAAACGCCTCAGGTGTCTGGATTGCGCCTAAGCGCAAGGCCAAGCGTTTCAGTTTGGGAGGTAACCCGAATAGGTCGGTAGCTATTCCCCCTGGCACTGCCACTGTGACAGTTACCCCTTGGTCCCGCATCTCGTAGGCGAGGCAGCGAGAGAAAACGCGGATGTACGCCTTGGTAGCAGCATACATCGCTAACCCGGGGACTGGTGTCCAACACGACATCGAGCTCATATTGAGTATATGGCCCTCGGCATACTGCGACATGTAGATTGCGGCCAATCTGCTCAGGTGAGTTACTGCCTTTACATGCAGGTCGATGAATGCTTGCACCCTCTCAGGGGGCATATTGGTGAGATAGTCAAAGGCGAATATTCCGGCATCGTTGACCAGGATGTCTAATTTTCCCCCTAATCCTAACAGCCATTCCATTACTCCCTCTGGCCCTTTTGGAGCGCATAGGTCGCAGCAAAGAGTGGCGGTGCGCACTCCATACGTCTCCTTGAGCTCATGGGCGCAGGTGGCAAGCTGCTTTGCTTGATTCGAGACCAAGGCCAGGGAATAGCCCATGCTGCCCAATTCCTTGGCGATACACAAGCCAATGCCCGACGAGGCGCCAGTGATGAGAGCCCAGCGAGGTTGTAGTGTTCTGGATTAACGAATGGTGAAATCATCTTTTCTGTCGAGCCTTGATTTGTTCGATTTCTTTGACGATGCGAGGTGGCAACTTACCGGCCAAGCACTTATGGCAAGCCATCTCGCGCGAGTACATGCGGGCGATGCAATAGTTGACATGGTCGCAGTCGCAGCGCTCTTGTCCCTGGCGCAGGTGGTTGACAAACTCCGGGTCGCGCAGCAGGGCTCGGCCCATCTGCACTGCCTCGAATCCCTCGTTGAGCACCTGCTCGATGCCCTCGCGGCTGACCGCTCCGCCCACATAGATGAGTTTTCCATGCAATTCATCGCGGAAGCGTAAGGCATCGGGCAGGAAATATAAATCTTGGTATGGCACAGGGGGAATCATATATTTGCCTACCATCCTCACGCTGTATTTCAGCCACCATTGGCGCATATAGTGGGTCATTGAGTAGAGGGGCATCTCGCCCCGCATCACATACATAGGCGCCTTGCTGACGAAACCGCCCGACAGCACCAAGGCGTGGGCCCCAAGACGCTCCAATTCTTTGGCCACAGTGATGCAGTCGTCAATCTCAAGACCCCCTTTGAATCCATCGCGCATGTTGGTCTTTACCACTACGGCCATATCGTCGGCGGCTGCGTCAATCACTTGCTCCATGCACATACGCATAAACCGCATGCGGTTGTCAAGCGAGCCGCCGTATTGGTCTTGGCGGCGGTTGGTGTATGGCGAGAGGAATTGAGAGATAAGATAACCATGGCCAGCATGCACCTCCACGCAGTCAAATCCGGCTCGGCGAGCAGTGCGCACTGCCTCGCCAAATTGCTGGGCTATCTCATGCAACTCATCATCGCGTAGGGCTCGGCACCAGGTGGGACTGTAGAGATTGAATCCAGAGGAAGGCCCTACTGGGGTTTGGCCAGCTGTGGCTCGATGGGTCATGTTTCCGCAATGGCCTATCTGAATCGAAGCCTTGGCTCCGGCCTTGTGAATGTCGTCTGTAATCTTGCGCAGGTCTTCCTCGATTTCGGGACGCAACCACAATTGGGTTTCAAAACTAAGTCCTGACTGGCACACTGCCGCGTAGGCGAGGGTTGTCATGCCTACGCCTCCGCGAGCCACCGACACATGATAGTCGTGGAGCATCTGGGTCGGGCCGTTGGCGTGACCCATACCCTCGAAGGCGGCCGACCTGACGGCGCGATTTCTCAAGGTCATCGGCCCTATGTGAGCCTCTGTGAATAGCAATTGCTGTGCCATGGGATGGTTTGTACTGAAATTTCCTATCTTGGGTGTTAGGTTATGTTGTTATGGTCTTTTTACTTAATAGATATAGGGGAGGATGCGCTTGCGATGGAGGCGAGCGTATTGGTCGCCAAATTCTGAAAGGTAGCGCCGATGGAGAGCCGAAGCGCGAGGAGCGAGGTTGGCGAAGGTCCAAAGGGCGAAGACTGCTCCAGCCCACGACCAACTGAGGATGGCGTACCCGACCCATTCGGTAAATTCGCCGAAATAGTTGGCGCTGGTCACATAGCGGAACATACCGCCGCGAGGTATGTAATGGCCTCGATCGCCCGGAGCGCGCAGATGGCGTATGATATTGTCGCTGTGCATATTGATGGCAGCACCAGTTATGAATACGCATAGGCCAATCCAAAACATCGGGGTGCGGGCCCAGCCATCGTAATACCCTGTCGGAACGATGGCGAAGAGCCATCCAGCAATCAAGTAGGCGTTGAGCGCATTGAAGATTACGCCCATGGCGATAATGGTGAGGGGCATCTTGCTGCGTCCTCGCATCAGCAGCGGAAATATCAGCGACCGATGGATATAGTGGAGCGCAAACAGTGCGCCAATAACCAAAGGCCAAGGCTCTGTCGCTCCCGGCAGTTTGTGATACAGGGCTGCCGCCCATACGCCAACAAAGCACAGCAGAGCAGGTAGCTCCATGGCAATCCAGCCGATGCGATTTGAGATGGCCGGACCCCATTTGGGAGTGTACATCACGCCATACCCCGCATTTATCCACTGCAGGCAGATAAAGACGGGCAGGCTGAGGATGGCTACCGCCACCAGCAGGCTCCAATACAAATGTGGGTCAAACAGCTCCATATAGAGGTCGATTTTGATGGTACAGGGGACTGTCCCCTGTACCGGTTATTTGAAAGCGATTTTGGCGGCGGTGGGGGTGAGGGAGATCTCGGTCATGGCGCCGAGGGGGAGGGGATAGTTGGGTTCGCCGTGGCCGGCTGGGAAGCCGAACATTATCGGGAAATCCTCAGAGCCGTAATATCCCCACTCGTCGAGCCAGTAGTGGATCATATCCTCCATAGTCTCAAAATCCTTGCTGGGTTTGTAGTCGGTGAACTCTCCGATTATCAAGCCTTTGAGATTGGCCAGGGAACCCGACTGATGCAAGCGTATCAGTACGCGCTCGATGGCGTAGATTTGTTCTGACACATCCTCGATGTAAAGGATGATGTCCTCTTGATCGCCGATGTTCAGCACATCGAGAGGCGTCTCTGAGAGTGCATTGATGGTGAGGAGGTTGCCACCAACGAGGCGCCCCTTGGCGTATCCGTATTTGTTGTAGGGATGAGTCTCAATTTCATACGACATGGGCAGTCCCTCAGACAGCATCTGGAATAGGTAGGCCGTGCTCTCCTCGTCGAGCGGATTGTCATCGATATGGCCGCACATAGGCCCGTGGATTGACGTGATTCTGGCTTTGCGCATCAGCGCATGCAATACCGAGATGTCGGAATATCCGATTAACCATTTAGGATTTGCCTTGATCACCTCTATGTCGAGCATGGGTATCAGGCGATTTGTGCCATAGCCGCCTCGAGCGCAAAGTATGGCAGAGATTTCGGGGTCGGCAAAGGCGGTCATCAGGTCGACAGCGCGCAGGGTGTCGTTGGCGGCATAGGTGCCGTGGTGTCGGCCGAAGGCGTGGGGATACACCACTGGTTCATAGCCCATCTGGGTTATCTTTTCGGCAGCGCGCACAATGACCATGCTATCGATGGCCGAGGCAGGGGTGACAATAGCGATTTTCGCTCCTGGCAACAATGGCGGAGGAGTAACCGGATTTTGAGCGCAAGCGGATAGGGCTAAGCTGGCAACAAGGCTAAAAAAGACGCGTTTGAGGCGTATGGTAATCATCGTAATTAAAAATCTTTAAAATCTATGCGCAAAGATAGGGAATATTCTTCAAAAAGCAATAAAGAACTTCTGAAATCGTTATATTTCTGTCTTGAATTTAGAGCTATATGAAATACTCTCAGAGGTAACTCTTGCTACTGAACCATTAAATACCCTCTGTTGGGGAATTTCTACTCTTGACTTTTGACTTAATACTTTTGACTTAACTTGAAACGTTGCATCTATATACTCTTGGCGGTCATTGCCGCCTCATTGGCGAGTTGCATCGAGGACGGATTCACAACATCCCCCTCGGATCAACCCGCCTTCTCGGCTGATACCCTCGACCTTGGCACTGTCTACACAGCCGAGCGCGCCATTACCACCCGCATGGCGGTTTACAATCGCCACAGCAAAGGCTTGAATCTGCAGCGCGTGGCTCTGTCGGGCGCTGACGCCAGCTTGTTCAGACTCAACGTCGACGGCATGGGAGGCACCGAGTTTACCGACATCGAGATACGCGCCAACGATTCCATATATGTTTTTGTTGACTGCTTGCTGCCCGAAAACGGCAGCGCCGAGCCCCAAGCTGTCACTGCCAGCATTGACTTTACCACCAATGGGGTGGTAAGCAGCGTGATTGTGGCTGTGCGCGGTCAGGACATCAATCGCATACAGGGCGAGGTGATAACCTCCGATGCCATCTGGAGTGCTGGCAAGCCCTATCAAATCAAAGATTCGCTGATTGTCTCTGAGGGTGCTACCCTTACCATCGAGGCAGGTGCTAAGCTGCTATTCCATGACGCCTCATATATGCGCGTCAATGGCACCCTCGTCTGCATGGGACAGCCAGGCAACCCTGTCAGGCTGACTGGCGACCGCACTGGCGAGGTCATCCCGGGCGTATCCTACGACCTGATGTCGCGCCAATGGGATGGCATCGATTTTATGGAGAGTTCATCGGGCAACTATATGCAATATACCGAGGTGAGCAACACCAGCTATGGCATAGGCGTATATGGCGATGGCAGCGATGTGGCAGAGAAAAAACTGACCCTCATCAATAGCGTGCTGCGCAATTCAGGCGAGTGCGTGCTGTCAGCTCTCAATGCCTCGGTCGAGGCTCTTGGTTGCGAATTTGCCGAGGCCTCTTATGGCTTGATTTATCTTGTGGGCGGTGACCATAGGTTTGACCAATGCACAGTGTCAAATAACTATCTCTATTCCGCCATCTCGGGCGCTGCTTGGACTATGATCGACCCGACAGAGACCGAAGAATACTATGACGCAGCTCCCACCAAGGCTCTTATCACCAACACCATCACCTACGGTTTGGGCAGCGATGTCACCCCAGGTGATTTTACCGGCTGGGATGTCTATTTCAAGCGTTGCCTATTCAAGAGCGCAGGCACCGATGATGACAATTTCATCGACTGCTTGTGGGACGAAGATCCACTCTTCTACACCGTGCGTGACGAGTATCTGTTTGACTACCGCCTAAAGCCAGACTCGCCTGCCATTGATGCCGCTTATCCGGCATTGAGCGAGAATAGGCTTGAAGACGATTTCTATGGCGTGAAGCGGACATTAGAATTGGGAGCTTATTCATTCGTGGCCCAGTGAGAAATTTTCACCTAAAGTGAGTATTGGAAAATTGTGGGAAAAAGATTACTTTTGCACCCGTAATTTTCAACTGAGTTATGAGCGAAACAAAAATCTATACCGCCGACCAGCGCATGAGCCAGCTGATCAACGACAATCCGATGCTATTGATGGCTATGAGCCGCTTTGGCATATCCCTCGGATTTGGCGAGAAGACAATAGGGCAAATATGTGAGGAACAAGAAGTTGACTGCAATACATTTCTCGCAGTAGCCAATTTCATCTCTTTCGGACATCAGGATATCGAGTCAGTGGCAGTGCCATCGATCATGCGCTATCTGCAACATGCCCACAGCTATTTCTTGGATTTCTGCCTGCCTTTGATTCGGCGCAAACTCATCGAGGCTATCGATTGCTCGGGCCGCGACGAGGTGGCTATGCTCATACTAAAATTTTATGATGCCTACGTCGAGGAGGTTAATCGTCACATGCAGCACGAGAATAATACGGTGTTCAACTACGTAAAGAATCTGCTCACGGGCGAACTCGACGAAGAATACAGCATAGCAGTATTCGCCTCGGGACATCACAGCATACATACCAAACTCAAGGAACTGAAAAATATCATTATCCGCTATCTGCCGCAGCGCGAAAACAACCTGCTCAACGCAGTGCTATTCGATATCATGAATTGCGAGCAAGATCTGGTGACCCACTGTTCGGTCGAGGACAAACTGTTTGTTCCTGCGGTTGAGCGCCTTGAGCGACATGTGATTGAAAATCCACCGACCAAGACAGCTGAGGATGGCCCCGATGGCAATCCCGAAGATGCCAACCTGAGCCAGCGCGAACGAGAAATCATATCATGCGTGGCTCAGGGCATGAGCAACAAAGAGATAGCCGATGCCCTGTGCATATCGGTCAACACAGTCACAACCCACCGCCGCAATTTAGCTCAGAAGCTCCAGATACACTCGCCGGCCGGCTTGGCCATATATGCTGTAATTAATGGCATAGTGGATATCAACTCACTGAAGAATGAAAAATGAAGAACGAGAAATGAAAAATGAAAAATGAAGAATGAAAAATGGCCATCCGGATGGTATTTTTCATTCTTCATTTTTCATTTTTCATTTCACCAGCCCCAGCTCGCGGCCATAGATGCGGCCGATTAGGGCTCCGATTATCATCACAATGGCTGAGACTACCAATACAAGGGTCATGCCTCCCCAGTCGAGCAGGATGGGCATCAGTATCACACCAGCCACGGCGCCGATCTTGCCTATCAGGGCCGCTATGCCGTTGCCCTCGGCTCGGTCCTCGACCGGGTAGATGCGCGGCGGTATCACATAGGTGATCAAGTGAGGTCCGGCATTGAGGGCTATCTCATAAATCATGAAGCCTATAAGCATAGTCCAAGCCGGGAGCTTGAGAAGATAGGATATCAATAGGGCTACCAAACCGATTGCGCTCCAGATAAAGCCCTTGTACAACATCTTTACATGGTTGTGCTTGCGTATCAGCCACAGGCCGATGATGAAGCCGGGGATGATAAAGGCATTAACCACCGCTGTAACCTCGACCGAACTCATAATCTTTACTATCCCATGCTCGGTAGCCTTCTCAAATCCGAGGGCCATAACCATCACAGGGAGGAACACGCTAAATCCGTACACACCCAGTCCCTCGCATGCCCAAGGGATACCACTGAAGATGATTTTCTTCATATTTGCACCCCATTGGAATTTCGACTTGGGCGTTGGCGCTCCATTGGGCTTCTCAGGCGCTACGTCAACATCCGAACCAAGCAATTTCTGGGCTGCTTTTTGGGCTTGCTTGAGTTTGCCTTGAGCCATAAGCCATTTGGGACTCTCAGCCCAACGCAGACGCATCAGCAATGTCACTGCGCCCAGCACAAACAGGATCCATGCCATGCGGCTCCAGATGTGAGCCGAGGGGTCATGCTTGAGTATCCAGTAGCAGACGATTGCTGGAGCGCAGAAACCAATCGAACACGTAGCCTTGGCTACGCCTACCATAAACAGGCGCCACTTGTCGGGCAACAGTTCAGAGATGTAAGCTGAGTCGAGGCTGTAGCCGCCTCCGGTGCCAATACCAATGATGAGCAGTCCGGCCACCAAGCATCCCACATTTGGCAGGAAAATGCAAATCAGCGATCCTGCCATAATGATTATGGGGCACAGGCGAAACCATATCAGATATCCCATCTTGTCGCTCAGTTTGCCGATAATCAGCGAACCGAGCCCGATGCCGATAAGGCCCATTGCGCCCACGATGCCTTGCACCACCGAGGGGAGCTCGGGGTGGAGGGTCATTTGCAGCATGGGCAGCATCACTGAGATCACTGTCGATAGGGCTCCGCCTATCAGCTGCTCCATTGAGGATACCGTTACAATCCAGTAATCGGCACCTCTGAGTGGCATCGTGCGCAACAGCATTACAGTAGGGATAAGGGATAAACTATAAGGGATAAACTATAAGGGATAAACTATAAACTATTTGGCTTTGGCTGAGTGCCAGTGCGAGTGGTCAGGGTCAGCTACAGTGAATTTGTAGAGAGGCAGGAGGAACAGCCAAGTGGTAACGCAGAAGGGTCCAGTGAGGGTAGGCATCCCCCAAGGCTCGAAGAATACGTCCATGGCAGCTTGCATAAAGAATGTTGCCACGATAGCAAGCACGGCCCAAATGGCAGTCTTGTAATGGACCGAGTAGAAAGTCATACCCACAGCGATGCCAGTAAGCACTGGGCTGAAACCAAACAGGCCATTGGCCACATCGGTTGGGGTAGCCTTGAAGAGCAAAGCGAGAGCCAGCGATATAGCCGAAGCAGCGGCAGCCCAGAAAGCTGCCCATTTGTTGCACAGAGCCAAGCCTACCAAGAAAAATATGCCAGTCACCCAGGAGTTGATCAAGAACACCTGCGACACCCCCTTGAGCCAGTAGATTACCAGATGGCCAAAGCCAGTGTCAACGCCGAATGCGGTAGCGGCTACGTCTACAGCTACCGGGTGAGACATGCCCACCGGGTCGATGGCCTCGAATATGCGCGAGCATAGCAGGAAAATCCAGGTCATGAACACAAAGGGGAAGGTCAGCGAGTTGACTTTCCAGGGAGCCATCACATTGTTGAATCCCTGGCGCACCCAAGTGGTGAACATGGCAAACAAAGCGAGCGAAATCCACATCAGCCAAGTATTGGCCAAGAATGTCGGGAAGGCGCAGCCCACAAGTATGCCGTTGAATCCCCACAGGCCCTGGTCGCCGTCGGCCACATTTTGCTTGAGCAGGAATCCGGCAAGCGTGGAGAACACTAAGCCCACCACGGCTCCCCAAGCTACCTGGGGTAGGTGACACTCGTAAGAGCCCCAGAAGATTCCGAGCAGGAAGAAAAGGCCGGTCCAAGCGCTGCATTGAAACATCACTTGGCCAGAGCCGCGCAGCAATGTGCGCACAGCCAATTTTAATTGTTGGCCCATTGGCGAGGGGGCGTTAGTTGTTGCTTCCATATCAATTAATATAAGCCCCCCAACCCCCTAAAGGGGGAGTCATTGAGAGGGGTAAGATTAGTATATTAATTACGTTATCACTTATAGTTTATACTTTTTATCGCCAGGGAAATTCGGCAGGGATGGGTTTGCCCTTTACAGCCATACGCACACGGGAGGCAAATTCCCTAACCGTCTTCTTCACTGGGCCCGGCTCCATGCCGAGCACCTTGAATAGCAGACCGCTCTGGTTGGGCAGGTGAGTAATGCCAGCGGCCAGGCGATTTTCTTTGTCGTAGAAAGGCTCGGTCTGGGCGTACACCTCTTCAGCCTTGCCCTTCGGAGCAAGCACCACCACGTTGGCGAAGACATCGAAATCGTGCATCTGACCAATCAGGCGCAAATCGTTGTCGCGTGGGTCGATTATGAATTTCTCGCGGAATAGTTGCTCGCCGTCTGGTCTCTCTGCATGGGTGCACACCGAGAGGATGTCATACTGAAACAGTTCGCCATCCTTGTAGTATTTGCGACCACCCATGTAGATCTCGGAATAAACAAGCGTGGCAGTTGCATCAGCCACTATCTTTGTATCAGAGATATAGCGCGAGTGCTTGCAGGGGATAATAGGCTCGGGCAGATATTCAAAGTAAGCGTTCTCCTCGAGCGTAATGGTTTGGAGCATACCCGAATAGTTGCGCTTCATCTCTGCTATTTTGGTAGCCGCCCCGGTGCTTACAAAAGCCATGGCATCCTTTTTGACCAAGAAATTTTGCACATAGCGATCGCCGTCAACATTGGGTCCTCCCGATGATAAGATGTACACGCATGGCAGCCCCGGCAGCTCCTCATCGAAATACAACTCTTGCTGCACGATTAAGGGAGCGCGTCGGTCGAGTTCGCGCAATATGCTTTTGCCTTCGCTGTTGAGTTCAAAACCCAGGTTGAGATAGCCATGCTTGCCCGGGCAACCCACATACATAGCTTCGGGTTGCTCGAGGTAAGGGGCCATCTCAGGCATGGAATCGAAGTCCACCTTGGGCGAATCGGAGTAGTAACGCATACTTAAAAATTAAAAATGAAAAATGAAGAATGAAAAATGAAGAATGAAAAATGAGGAATTTAAAATGAAGAATGACACCGGATGGTATTTTTCATTTTTCATTTTTCGTTTTATCGAACAGGGCCATCTTGAAGAGGAGGTCAACGAGCTGGTCGATGTTTTCGCCAGTCATTGAGTTGGTGAAAACAAACGGTTTGCCGGGACGCATCAGCTTTGAGTCATGGTCCATGACCTCGAGCGAAGCGTTGACATAGGGTGCCAAGTCGATTTTGTTGATTACCAGAATGTCGCTTTGCGAAATGCCAGGGCCATCCTTGCGCGGTATCTTGTCGCCAGCGGCCACATCGATTACATAAATAAAGAAATCCACCAGGGCTGGGCTGAAAGTAAGCGTCAGATTGTCGCCGCCGCTCTCTATAAGCACCACGTCGGCCTCGGGGAACTTAGCCTCCATCTCCTCCACGGCGGCAATGTTCATCGAGGGGTCTTCGCGCACTGCGGTATGCGGGCAAGCCCCAGTCTCGACACCGATGATTCGGTCTTCGGCCAATACGCCCTTGAGGGTACGGCGCACATGCTTGGCATCCTCAGTGGTGACAATGTCGTTGGTGATGATTAGCACATTCAAGCCTTTCTCCATAAGCCGGGGAGTAATGGCCTCGATCAATGCTGTTTTGCCCGAACCAACCGGGCCTCCGATTCCTATTCTGCAAGTTGACATAAATGGTTTTTGGCTTTTAGTCTTTA
>NWBJ01000068.1:0-10446 GCA_002633115.1 Muribaculaceae bacterium Zag1 | reverse complement strand
GAATGGTTTTTGGCTTTTAGTCTTTGGCTTCTGGAAAATATTGGTAATATTTCCAAAAGCCAAAAGCCATAGACCAAAGACTAGTTCATGAACATACGCATCTGGCCTTTTTCGTGCATCGAGGCAAAGATGTCCATCTCTGGCACGAAGCTGTTCATGTCGCGGAATGTCATCGCGCGAGCGCGCTCGTACAGTTTGGGTACATCAGCCGACAGGCGATACAATATGCTCTGGGTATCATAGTGCGAAACCCTCACGCATCTCAGAGCTGCCGACAATACCATGTTGATTACGCCATACTGATGGCTGGCAAACAATTCCTCCTCTGACAGACCGGCCTGTGCGAATGCTATTCCTTGCGCCACGGGATATGACCCCGGTGTTTTTCCTGAGTTGATGTCGGCAATCCAGCGATGGAACAGATCGTCATCGGCTTTGAAAAGCTTCACGCCGAGCTCGGCCAACTTCTTGCCCATTCGCTGCAGCATCAAGCGCGCTTCATCGTTCATCTTAAACAGCATTATCTCTTGGTCGACTTGGAGTATGGTGTCGTAGTCTTTGGCCTTGGCAGCGCGATAAGCCAGCAGGGCAGCCACGCCATCGCTCAGGGCGCCTTGCAATGCCACCGATCGCGTGTATTGCTCCAGCGTATCGGCATCATGCACGATGCCGATATGGGCCGCAGTCTCCAAGCCGTTGGAGAACGAGAAGGTGCCCACCGGGAACGCTGAATCAGTGAATTGCAGCAAATGCATAATCATAGTTATGAGTTATGAGTTATGAGTTATGAGTTATGAGTTATGAGTTATAAGTGGATGGTTATGAGTTATGAACTGTGTGTTCCCAGCTTGAGCCGTGAGTATTTGTAGCGTGTTGGCTCCACTCATAACTCATAACATATAACTCATAACTCATGGCTGTGGCTATGGTGCGAGGCACCGCCGAAGAGGCGGCGAATCTCGTGAGGGGCCATGTAAGGGATAACCTCCATTCCAGGGTGGAACTCGTAGGTGATGTCTTCAATGTGGTGAGTTTCCATCACGCTCTCCATCACTTTTTTGTCAACAGTGAGAGGCACATACACCTTGGTGTCCTTCACCACGGCTGGCCAGTGCTGGTTGCCAATGGCGTGGCCCAGCTCGACAGAGATGCGTATGATGTCTTCGGGGCTTTTGCTCTCGAGTTTGCTTAGGTCAATCTCCATCACCGGATTGAGCTCGAGGCGCAACACGATTGCCTCCTTCTTTTCGGGATCATAAGATATTATGTCGCCATCGACAATCTGCGATTGGCGCTTCAGGGCTATGGGATATTCATTGCCATGGTCGCTCTTGGCAAGGAAACGGCTTTTCTGAGCGGTCCATTGGTCGAGGTATATGGTTTCGATGTGGCAATCGTGCAATTTCTCATGCCACTCGGGGTCATGAGTATTGCCAATGATTTCGGTGAATATTTCCATAAATAAATAGTTGGTCAGAATTTGGTGTAATATAAATGAGGAGGAGTGATGATGGGATTTTTATATAAAAGCCAATAGTGGCAGTGGATAGCATCCAGTGGCATTCTCACCATTCACTATTGGCTTTTATATCGATTCAGACGGGCTTAGGCATCAGCTGAACCAGTAGAGCTGGGCCAGAGGCAGCACCTTGGCTGGCGGCACATAAGCGAGGGTGCCGTCTACGTAGGTGTCGAATGTCTCGGGATTGACCTCGATGTGCGGGGTAGCATCGTTGAGCCACATGTCGGCCTTGCTCAGCTGGCGAGTGCCATGCACGCCGTAGAGGATGTTTTCGGTGCGGATCTTGTCGGCCAGACCGTCCTCGAGGGCTGCGCGCGATGTGAAGCGTAGACAGGTGCGAGGCATAGCCTTGCCGTAAGCGCCAAACATAGGACGCATGTACACCGGCTGCGGGGTGGGGAGCGAAGCGTTGGGGTCGCCCATCTGAGCCCAGTTGATCATACCGCCCTTGATCACCATCTTAGGCTTGGTACCGAAGAATGCGGGTTCCCAGAGCACCAGGTCGGCCATCTTGCCTACCTCGATTGAGCCGAGCACATCGTTGATACCGTAGGTGATGGCCGGGTTGAGGGTGATTTGTGCCAGATAGCGCAGCACGCGGAAGTTGTCATTCTCTTCGCTATCCTGTGGGAGCTTGCCACGCACTTCCTTCATATAGGAAGCCATCTGGAATGTGCGCATGAATGATTCGCCTACGCGGCCCATAGCCTGCGAGTCGCTCGATACCATCGAGATGATGCCCAGGTCATGGAATACATTCTCGGCGCTCTGTGTCTCGGGGCGTACGCGGCTCTCAGCGAATGCCACATCCGACGGAATCTTCGGGTTCAGGTTGTGGCAAACCATGATCATGTCGAATAGCTCAGCCTCAGAGTTGATGCCAAATGGCAGGGTCGGGTTGGTAGATGACGGCAGCACATTCATCATCGAAGCCACCTTGAGCAGGTCAGGAGCGTGGCCGCCGCCAGCGCCCTCGGTGTGGTAGGTGTGGATGGTGCGGCCATTCATAGCGGCGATTGAATCCTCTACGAAACCGCTCTCGTTGAGGGTATCGGTGTGGATTGCAACCTGCACGTCGTAGTGGTCGGCTACGTCGAGGCATTGACGAATAGCCTCAGGCGTTGAACCCCAGTCCTCGTGAATCTTGAATCCCATAGCGCCGGCTATGATCGATTCTGCCAGGGTCTGCTTTACTGATGAGTTGCCCTTGCAGAGGAATCCCATGTTGATGGGGAGTCCCTCAGAGGATTCAAGCATTTTAGCCATGTTCCAAGGCCCAGAGGTGATGGTGGTGCCGTTGGTGCCGTCGGTCGGGCCGATGCCGCCGCCGATGAGTGTGGTGATACCGTTGCTAAGGCAGTTGTAAGCCTGCTGCGGCGATACAAAGTGCACATGGCCGTCGATGCCGGCTGCGGTGAGGATTAGATGTTCGCCCGAAATGGCATCAGTGGAGGGTCCAGTGCATAATGTGGGCGTGACCCCGTCCATGATATTCGGGTTGCCAGCCTTGCCTATGCCAGCGATTTTGCCGTCGCGCACGCCAACATCGGCCTTTACCACGCCCAGCACTGGGTCGATGATGGTCACATTGGTGATCACGATGTCAAGTGAGCCGTCGGCCCAGGTGATGGTGTTGGCAGTGCCCATGCCGTCGCGGATTGTTTTTCCGCCGCCGTAAACAACCTCGTCGCCATACACGCGCAGGTCTTTTTCGATCTGCACATACAGGCAGGTGTTGCCAAGACGTATCTTATCGCCTACGGTTGGGCCGAAAAGATTGTTGTTTTCTTGTCTCGATATTGTTGCCATAGTCTTTTCAGTTTTGCCGCGTTATTTTTTCGGAGTTGTGAATTCTGCGTCGGCCTCTTCCTCTGAGATATTCTTGAAGCCGTATTCTGCCATTTTGCGGAAAGCGTGGATCTTTGTGGGATAGTAGGTGGGGGTATCCTCAAATCCGGTGTATCCCTGAGTGAGGCCGTTGAAGCCGATCACGCGGCGCTTGCCTCCGTATTCGACCACTTCTACCTCTTTTTCCTCGCCGGGTTCAAAGCGGATAGCTGTGGTTGCTGGTATGTTGAGATGCATGCCAAAAGCGGCCTCGCGGTCAAACTCCATATAGCGGTTAACCTCGAAGAAGTGGAAATGGCTGCCGATTTGCACTGGGCGGTCGCCTGTGTTGCGTACTTTCAGTTTCTTTGTGCGGCGATTGACATTGTATTCGAGATCGCCAGGAGCTAGAATCACTCCTCCCACGGGCACATATTCAGCTGGGGTGAAACCCGGAGTTTTGGGATAGTCGATTGGCGGCTGTCCTTGGTACACTCCACTGGGGGTGGTATATGTGTTGTCGGATGTTGCCATAATTTTGATGTTGTTTGATTTTGGTTACGAATGTGGTGGCTAAGCCCGGGGTTGGAGCGGACTTATTTGATGGGTTGATGGATTGATACGAGGCGCGAACCATCGGTGAATACTGCCTCGACTTGCAGCAGCCCAATCATGTCGGCTACGCCGTCCATCACTTGGTCTTTCTTTAGCACGTTGGCGGCGTCGTGCATCACCTCCTCAACGGTTTTGCCCTCGCGAGCGCCTTCCAGGGCGCAAGAAGTGATGTAGGCAACCGACTCGGGGTAATTGAGCTTCAGACCCTTCTGGAGGCGTCGTTCAGCAACGAGTCCAAGCATGAGCAGCTTGAGCTTGTCTTCTTCTTTTGGCGTTAGATGCATACTGATTTGACTTTTGGTTATTATTCTAGGGTAAAAAAGTTGCAGTGTTGTATTTAACTGAAAATACAACACTGCATCGTTAAAAAATGTTTTGTCCTTTTTCTCTTTTTTTCTGGCCTGATTATACTCTTTCTTCGGCTTTCTCTCTGACAGGCACGGGAGCCGGGCGGCGATTGAGGAAGCGGCCGAATTGGTAGGTGCAAATAGCAGCGGCTACCAAACCTAAGCCAACCGACAGCTCATAGCTGAATCGATATCCGATCAACGGGTCGGTGATAAGGCCTAAGCCTTCGGGGGCAAAGAAGATGTAACTGACTGTCACCACAGTCATAAACATTGCTGGAATCATGGTGACCCAGTAGGGCTTGCGCTCGCGAGCCAGCCACACGGTGATGGCCCACAGGGTGAATACGGCGAGGGTCTGGTTGCACCAAGCGAAATAGCGCCACAGAGCCTCGTAGGGTATCATCATCACCAAAAATGTGAGTGCGAATATGGGGATGGCTATGCTGAAGCGGTTGGCAATCTTCTTTTGCTTGACGCCAAGCATATCCGAGGCGATAAGGCGAGCCGAACGCAGAGCAGTGTCGCCGGTGCTGATAGGCGCGGCTACCACGCCAAGCACGGCTAATACTCCGCCTACGGCTCCGAGCCAACCAACCGACAGGTCGTTGACCAACACGGCGGGAGATGCCCCGGACATAAACTCTTGCAGGCCCTGATAGCCGCGAGTGAATGTCACGGCTCCGGCTGCCCAAATCAGAGCCACGATGCCCTCGGTGACCATGGCTCCGTAGAAAACGATGCGGCCATGCTTCTCATTGCGCAAGCAGCGCGCCATCATAGGCGACTGAGTGGCGTGGAAACCGCTGATGGCTCCGCAAGCTATCGACACAAACATCATCGGAAATATGGGATTGGCCTCGGGGTTGGGCTTGTGGTTGTAGAATTGACTCCAAATCTCGGGCATATCGCCAGCGTGGGCAAACAGCATCACCATGATGCCGAGTGCCATGAACAGCAGGGCAAAGCCAAAGACGGGATATAGCTTGCCAATCAGCTTGTCGATGGGGAGCATAGTGGCAGCCATGTAATAGGCGAAGATTACCCAGATCCAGAATGTGCGGTCCATGCTCTCGGGGGTAAGCATCGACAGCAAATCGGCAGGATTGAACACAAACACGGCTCCGACGAGCACCATCAAGAATAGCGACAACACGCGCACAGTCATCTTGATCTTTTTGCCCAATTCCTTGCCGATGATTTCCGGTATTGATATGCCGTTGCGCCGCAGTGAAAGCATGCCCGAGAAATAGTCATGCACTGCGCCGCCGAGGATAGTGCCAAACACAATCCACAGAAATGCCGCTGGGCCGTACATCACTCCCATTATTGCGCCGAAGATGGGCCCCAGGCCGGCAATGTTGAGAAATTGGATTAGGAAGATTTTCCAAGTGGGGAGTTCAACATAGTCAACGCCGTCGGCCATTGTCTGCACTGGCGTTGGGCGATTAGGGTCGGCCTTGAAAATGCGGGTTACGAAACCGCCGTAGAGAAAGTAACCGCCGATAAGCACGGCGAGGGCTATACAGAATGAGATCATATCTTTAAGTCAAAAGTCAAAAGTCAAAAGTCAAGAGTAATTTTGAATCACGGGTGCGAAATTAGAAAAAAAATCTTAAAGTTGGAAAAATATTTCTACTACATTGTACGAAATTGGTGATTTTTTAGTAATTTTGCTCACAACCCATTATTAAGGCACAAATTCCATTCTTTATCCGCAGATACTGACTTGCAATGTTGAAAACTATACGCATCCTACTATCCGTCTTGAGCTTGCTGGCTGTCACGCTGTTGTTTCTGGACTTTACCGGTACCGCTCAGCGCCTATGGCCCTGGATGGCCAAAATACAATTTTTCCCGGCTCTCTTGTCGGCCAACATTTTGGTAATCGTTGGCTTGGTGGCCGCGACTTTGCTGCTGGGCCGTGTTTACTGTTCGGTTATTTGCCCTATGGGCATATTTCAGGATGTGGTCAGTTGGGTTCATGGGCGCGTGATGGGCAAAAAGAAGCGCCGCGTGCGTTTTCGCTACACGCCCGGAAAGCGTGTGCGCCATATTGTGCTGGGGGTATTCTTGGCGCTTGTGGCAATCGGCCTGTTTGGCGGACTGGCAATGGCCATTGCCGGACTGGTTGAGCCATATAGCGCCTACGGACGCATCGCTCAACAGATATTCGCTCCCGCTTATGATGGAGCCAACAATCTGCTGGCCGACTGGTCAGCCTCGAGGCCGAACAATTACATGTTTTACAAGGTCGCTTACGCTGTCTCGATACCGCTGCTCATAGTGGCTATTGTCACCCTTGGCGTGGTAGGGGTAATGGCATGGCGCGGAGGGCGCGATTATTGCAACACAATTTGTCCGGTGGGCACATTGTTGGGGTATATGTCGCGCTATTCGTTACTGAAACCGGTGATTGATACAAGCAAGTGTGTGAAATGCGGCCTGTGCGGTCGCGGCTGCAAGGCCAAGTGCATCGATACCAAGGCTCATAAGATTGACTATTCGCGTTGCGTGGCTTGCATGGACTGCATATCTATTTGCAATGACGGGGCAATTCGCTACACTTGGCGTCGACCCAAATCAGAAGCTGTCGATACTGGCCGCAGACCCACCAGCACCAAGGAGGCGCGCGAATTGGCAAGCCGCCGAGGCTTTATGATGGCTTCGGGATTGGTAGTGGCCTCGGTTGCTTTTGAGGGCATGGCCAAGACTGACGGCGGTTTCACTCCTCTCAAGGCCAAGAGGACGCATGAGCGTCAAGTGCCAGTGGTGCCCGCTGGCGCTCAAGGGCTGAAGCATCTGCGCCAACACTGCACCGGCTGCCAGCTGTGCGTGCAATCCTGCCCATCCAAGATCCTCAAGCCTACGCTTGGGCTCGATGGCTTCATGCAGCCACATCTCGATTTTACCTCGGGATTCTGTCCTACCGACTGCGTAGTTTGCAGTTCGGTTTGTCCGGTTGGCGCTTTCCACGCTGTCGATGAGGTGCAAAAATCCTCGATCAAGGTTGGCCGCGCTCAGGTGAATCTGGCTGCTTGCCTGTCGGCATCAGAGGGGGTGAAGTGCGGCTCGTGCGCCTCGCACTGTCCGGCTGGAGCCATAATGATGGTTGAGGCTGAGGAGGGCAATGGGCGCCTTATGCCTATAGTCAACGATGCACTGTGCATCGGCTGCGGCGCATGCGAATACCACTGTCCGGTCGGCACCTTGGCAAGCCAGGATGCTGAGAGCAGCGCCATCTATGTCGAGGGCATAGAGAGGCACAGGATGATATAGTGATGAGTTTTGAGTTATGAGTTATTGACTACAAGTATGCAGGAGCAAATATATAAAAACGAAGGTGTAAGCCGGCGCGGATTTCTGAAAATGATGGGCGTTGGGGCTGCCACAATGGCTCTGGCCTCGTGCGGAGTAAAGAAAGAACAAGAGACAACCGTCAAGAGAGGCGAGGGCACGATGACCTATCGCACCAATCCCAACACTGGCGATGTGGTGTCGTTGCTGGGTTACGGCATGATGCGTCTGCCCACTATCCAAGTGGGGGATGCCGAGAATCCGCGTCAGGAGATTGACCAAGAAAGCGTGAACGAACTTGTAGACTACGCCATCGAGCACGGCATCAATTATTTCGACACATCGCCGGCTTATTGCCAGGGGCGCTCTGAGACTGCCACTGGCATAGCTCTGAGCCGTCACCCGCGTGACAAATATTTTATAGCCACCAAGATGTCGAATTTCTCGCCTGACACTTGGCCGAGAGAGAAGTCGATTGAGATGTTTGAGCACTCACTCCAGGCCCTGCAGACTGATTACATTGACTATATGCTCTTGCACTCGGTCGGAGGCGGTGGCATGGACAATTTCAACACTCGATACATTGACAACGGCATCCTTGATTATCTGCAGGAGCAAAAAGAGCAAGGCCGAATCCGCAATCTGGGATTCTCGTATCATGGCGACATCGAGGTGTTTGACACCTTGCTGCGCTGGATGGACGAGGGGCGCCTGCATTGGGATTTTGTGCAAATTCAGCTCAATTATGTCGACTGGAAGCATGCTAAGCAGGCAAATCCCCGCAATACCGATGCCGAGTATCTGTATGGCGAACTGGTGCGCCGAGACATCCCGGCTGTGATCATGGAGCCGCTGCTCGGCGGCCGATTGGCCAATGTGTCATCGCCTATTGCGGCAAAGATGAAGCAGCGTCGCCCCGATGACAGCGTGGCCTCGTGGGCATTCCGCTATGCTGGCACTCCGGCCGATGTGTTGACTGTACTCTCGGGCATGACATATATGGAGCATTTGCAGGAGAATCTTGCTACTTACAGTCCGCTTGAGCTCATCACGGCCGACGAAGATGAGTTCCTGCAACGCATAGCTCTTGAGTATCTTGACAACAAGATCATCATTTGCAACACTTGCGACTATTGCATGCCTTGTCCTTACGGATTGGATATCCCGGGGATTTTTACACATTATAATAAATGTATCAACAACGACAATGTGCCGCGTGATACTCGCGACCCACGCTACGCTGCGGCTCGACGCGCATTCCTGGTTGGCTATGACCGAGCAATTGACAAGAGCCGCCAAGCCGACCGTTGCATATCTTGCGGGGAATGTGTGACCCACTGCCCTCAAAGCATAGACATCCCCAAGGAACTGCGTCTAATCGCCGATTACACCCAAGCCCTAAGGCGGGGCAAGGCATAATGAAAAATGAAAAATAAAAAATGAAAAATGAAAAATGAAAAATGACCATCCGGATAGCCATTTTTCATTTTTCATTTTTCATTATACGATTACCTTGGTCTTGAGGTAATTTTCACGAAATGTCTTGGGGGTGCATCCCTTTTTGCGCTTAAAGGCGCGGTTGAAATTACTGATGTTGTTGAAACCGGAATCGTAGCATATCTCCGATATGGTCATCGTGGTGTCTACCAACGAGCGGGCCGCGTGGCCCAAGCGTATGTCGATGATGTATTCCGATAGGGTGCGACCTGTGCGTTGGCGGAAGAAACGGCTGAAAGCCGTGGGGGTCATTCCGGCTACCTCGGCGAGTTCCTCGAGAGTGATGTTTTCGCGATATTTCTTGTTGATCACATCCTCGACTTTGCCTACGCGCCTGGATTCTTGTGAAATTTTGGCATTGGCGAAGGATGACGATGACAGCGCGTGCCAATCCTCGGTGAGGGATAGTTGATAAAAAATCTCCAAAAGGCGCAGTAGGCGTATGAAGTCGCTGGTCGAGTGGGTCAGGTCGTCGAGCATAGAGTATACCTTCATTATGGCGAGCATCTCAAAAGCTATGCCTTTCTTGGCGTTTTCAAACAGTCGCGAAATGGTGCGCATTTGGTTTTTCTTCAGGAATTCCTGGCCAAGGAGCTGAGGAGAGAATTGGATGGTGATTTCACGCTTGTCGCCCTTGCCGCAATTGGCATGTTCCCAGCAATGCTCCAGACCGGGGCCTACGAGTGCAAGATCGAAGTCGTTGAGTTCTTCGATTGAGTCGCCAACCACTCGGCGCGCACCCTTGCAATTGCTCACAAAATTTAGCTCATATTCTTCATGGCGATGAATAGGGTAGTCGAATTCTGTCTTGTGGCGGTCCACAAGATAGAAGCAATCTTTCTCCGACAGGGGAGTTATTTCAGTGATGACTTTGCTCATAGGCTGGAAGAAATGTATGGTATTGATTTTACGTTCTGAATTGGGTTTTAATGAAGTATGGTGCAAATGTAGTAAAAATTGAGTCCACTTTAAAAAGTGGCATTTTTAAGATTTATAGTTAAAGCGAAATAGATTGCGAATTGACCAAACTGAATCTGAGAGTCAGAAGGGACTCCAACTCTGCCTTATAGTCGCCTATTCGGTCAAAGAACTTTTTGATGGCGCTCTGAAAAAGCTCTTTGGTTCTGTAGAAGTTAGTGTTGATCACTTTCTTCCTCAAGAACTTCCAAAGGCGCTCGATCAAATTGAGATTTGGGGAATATGGAGGCAGGTAGACATGCGTGATTCGGGTGCCCTTCATCCATTCATTCAACTCCTTGTTATGATAGTATCTCGCATTGTCCAGAATTACCACTATTCTCGGGGCGTGCGGGTGCTTTTCCAGAGCGGCCTGGAAAAGTT
>NWBJ01000067.1 GCA_002633115.1 Muribaculaceae bacterium Zag1 | reverse complement strand
TGGAGGAGCGGAGTTATGATTTTGTACTGTCAGGAGGATTATGACCGTTTGTTTGAGGAATATGAGGCTACGGTATTGGTCAAGGAGAGGAATGCCTTGAATCAACTATACTTGCTATTGCAATGGGACGACCGCATCGCCCTCACTTGTTTCGAGCACGATCCATCTCAATGCCACCGTACTCGAATTGCCCGCAAATTGATGTCAACCCCCATGTGTAATTACACCTACTCAGAGATACACAACTGACTCTCAGCTTTGATTGAAAAGATTAACTGTTAAGGCATTTCAAAATTTGATACTATCATGGCAATACCAATACATTCTTCTCCAGAATTGACTGGACTCTCGGCCCAGAGGTTTGAGGAGGAAATTAGACTCACAGATTCAGCGGATTTACGTAGAAGTGACAAATTTTTGAGGGGGTGATTGGTGAAATTGGGGAAAATGTGTTATATTTGCAGGATACAAAATTATTGTATATGGAAGCTAAGAGCATAAATACCAATAGTGGTGTTCATTCACGGAGTGAGGAGGAGCCGCTCGACCTTTATTCTTTGCCAAGCGAGGAATTAAGGTTCGCTGTCATTGCCATCGAGGAAACTGCCAAGCGATATGGGATACCTGCTCCTGAACTCGTAGCACGCTTGCAGAAACAAGGACTCATCGAGGGGCGTCTTTGGAAATACTACGACTTGCTCCACACTCAGAGCCGCGAATATGTCGCCGATGACCTGATGGAGTGCCTCTTGAATAGGGAACAGAAAACTGCCCTTAACCCGTAGAGAAAACCCGAGCCTGGATGGCAACTCCCCAGCTGCGGTGTCTGGGGGCCGATGACTATGAAAGAATATATCCTTCAACGCAAGATAGCGCGCATTGTAGCCGCAATAGCCCTCAAGGAGGGCATATCTCAGGCACAAGCTTTGCTGGAATTCTATGGCAGCAAGGTTTACAACACCCTTGTCAATCAAGCCACAGAATTGTGTCTGATGAGTGATGCCTATATTGTTGACGAATATTTCCTCAGGAAAACAGCTTCCTAACCCCCACGGAAGGGGATGGCTACGGTTTGGCACTGAGGCTAACAAGGTAAACTTGTTGATTTCCTCAGTGCTGTAATAAATGAAGAGGAGGAGATTATGGATATGCAAGAAAACAGTCAGGAACATTTCATGGAGGATGAGAGGTGGCCCTTTGGAGAGAGGCAGAAGATTATATGGGATTACGAAAACACTATTGCCACTGCTAAGCGAAATGGGAGAGCTGAGGCTCTGCGTCGCTCCGCTGGGGCTATGTCTATGTTGGCAGATGGCCTCGCCATCAACAAGATAATGCTCTATACCGGCCTGACGAGGGTGGAAATAGAAAAGTTTGGCGCAGCCACATAAAAAACGAGCAGATTAAGTAACCTTCCATTTTGAATTTAAAATATGGAAAGGAACCACAGATTTACACAGATTCACACAGATTCCTCAGATGACCACTATTGTATTTCTTAGAGCACCAGAGGTGCCGACAGATTTCACAGACCATCCGGATGGCATCTGTGGAAATCTGTCGGCGCGACTGCGCCTCCATGGAATAGGCGATTCGCATAGTTGAATCTGTGTGAATCTGTGTAAATCTGTGGTTCCTTTTTCAAACTAAAATTTAATTTTAATTTGACCCTTTACTTATACAGATTAATTTAATAATATGTCATCAAAGGATTCAAGTGGGAGTCCCCAAGCAGGCGGCAGCCTCCCCCCGCTGCGGGGGTTAGGGGGCCGCATGTTAATAACGGTGATAATACCTGTCTACGGCGTGGAGAAGTTTATTGAGAAGGGGGCGGAGGCGCTGATGGGGCAGACGATGAGGGATGGGGTGGAGTTTATTTTTGTCAATGACGCCACTAAGGACCGGAGCATCGAGCTGCTCAGGCAGGTCATCGCGCGGCATTCCGAGCGCGAGGGCCAGGTGCGCATCATCGAGCATGAGCAGAACCAGGGGCTGCCAGCAGCCCGTAACACGGGGTTGGCGGCAGCTCGAGGCGAATACATCTACCATTGCGACAGCGACGACTTTGTCGAGCCGGATGCGCTCGAGAAGATGCTCGCTTGCGCTCGGGCGCAAGATGCCGACATCGTGTGGACTGACTGGTGGCTGTCGTTCTCCGAAAAGGAGAGATACATGCACCAGCCGTCGTACTCCACGCCCATCGAGGCGCTGCGGGGGATGCTCAGCGGCGAGATGAAGTACAATGTGTGGAACAAGCTGTGTCGGCGCTCGCTCTACGGCGAGGATATACGTTTTCCGGCTGGGCACGGCATGGGCGAGGATATGACGATGATGATGCTGTTCGCACGCGCTGGGCGAGTGGCTCATCTGCCCGAGGCGCTCTACCACTATGTAAAGCTCAACACGGGGGCGTTCTCGATGACAAAGAAGCCGAGCCATCTTGTTGATTTGAAATACAATGTGGCTCGCACCGAGGAGTTTATGCGGCGCGAACTGGGCAACGCTGTCGATGACGAGATTGCATTTATGAAGCTTGAGGCCAAGTGGCCGATGCTGCTCAGCGACGCTGACGGGCGTCGCGCTTGGCGCGAGCTATGGCCCGAGGCCAACGCCTACATCGGGCGCAATCGGCACTGGAGCACTCGCACCCGCTGGGTGCAGCTGGCCGCTGCCCGCGGCCTGATGTTCATCCCAGCCCTCTACGGCTGGCTAATCAACAAGGTGGTGTACGGCCATATATTCCGATGAAAATTGTATATTGCATACCTGGGCTGTATAATTCGGCGGGGATGGAGAGGGTGGTTAGTCAGAAGGCTAACTGGCTGCAGAGCCATGGCTATGAAGTGGCTATTGTCACGTCTGATCAGATGGGCCGAAAGCCATTTTTCGCCCTCAATGAGGGCATCATGACCTACGACCTCGGCATCAATTACGAAGCCACAAATGGCAAAAACATACTGGTCAAAACCCTCGGCTATCTGCAAAAGACACGCCATCACAAGCGCCGCTTGCAGCGGCTGCTCGAGGAACTGCAGCCTGATGTAGTGATTTCGACTGGCGGAGTCGATGCGTCGGCAGTCGCTGCCACTCGAGGCCGATGGCAGCTGGTGCAAGAGATACATTTCTCGCGCTTCAAGCATCTCGAATATGGCCGCAAAGGCATCTGGGCTCTCGCCGACAAGGTGATGAGCCGCAAGAGCGCAAAGTTGGCATCCCGATTTGACAAGATGGTGGTGCTGACCCAGGAAGATGCAGAATATTGGCAAGGGCTGCAGAATCTTGAGGTGATACCCAATCCGCGCACATTCACCTCGGAGAGCGTTGCGCCACTTGATGCAAAAGTGGCAGTGGCAGTAGGAAGATATAACTATCAAAAGGGCTTTGACCGCTTAATCGAGGCTTGGGCAATTGCCAGCAAGAAGCATCCCGATTGGCTGCTGCGCATTGTTGGCCAAGGCGAAGAGGAAGAAAGCCTGCGCAGTCGGGCTTGTGCCCTCGGAGTGGAGGATAAGATTGAGTTTGTCACCAACCGGCCCAACATGGGCGCCGTCTATCTCGGGGCATCGATATTTGTGCTATCTTCGCGCTATGAGGGACTGCCGATGGTAATGCTCGAGGCTCAGGAGTATGGACTGCCGATGGTGGCCTTTGACTGCAAATGCGGTCCGAAGGATCTGATCGAGGATGGCGAGAATGGACTGCTGGTGCCAAATGGCGATATCCATGCCCTCGCTGCTGCGCTTGAAAAGCTGATGGACGATACCGCACTCAGAAAAGCCATGGGCCGCAAGTCACGAGAGCGCTCGGGCGAATTTGACGAAGACAAGATAATGAAGAGGTGGGTGAAAGTCCTGGGGGGCCTATGAAAACCATAGTATTTTCGGGGATAAGCATACATAAGGGAGGGACGCTGAAGATATTCAGGGAGTGCCTGAGCGAGGCCGCGAGGGTGTTGACACCAGAATATCGGGTGATAGCCCTGGTGCATGATGCCAAGCTATATGATGCTCCAGGCGTAGAGATGGTAGAAATACCAGAGGCATCCAACCACTGGCTGAAACGTTTGAGATGGGAATTCAAGGGATTTGACCGACTGGCTCGGGATTGGGGGGAGATAGAGTTATGGTTCTCAATCCATGACACCACTCCAAAAGTCAGAGCTCGGAGGCAGGTAGTGTATTGTCAAACATCTTTCCCGTTTATGCGCGTCAGACCACGCGATTGGCTATACGATCCAAAGATACCTTTGCTTTGCCTGATGGCTAAGCATGCCTATAAGCAAAATGCACTGCAAAACCAGCATGTGGTGGTGCAAACTCATTGGCTCAAAGAGGCATTTGCTCGGTTGCTTGGAGTAGAGAAGGAGAAATTCATTGTCTTTCCGCCACAGGTGAAAAGGACAATGATAGGAGATGCGCGCTCAGATGGCGAGTTCGTATTCTTCTATCCCGCATTTCCGGATTCGCATAAAAATTTTGAATTACTATGTCAGGCAGCGCGTTTGCTTGAGGATAAGGTCGGAACAGGACGATTCAAGGTGGTGATCACTATCGATGGCACCGAGAATAGGTATGGGCGGTGGTTGCATAAGCGGTGGGGAGAAGTAAAGTCAATAGACTTTGCCGGACTGCAAGATCTAGAGGGGATGCAACGCCTGTATTCCCAAGCCAATGCTCTGGTTTTTCCATCGAGAGTAGAGACATGGGGATTGCCCATCAGCGAGTTTTTGCCAACAGGGAGGCTAATGTTGTTGGCCGATGCGCCGTATGCGCATGAGGCCTCGGCTGGGGCCGAGAATGTACGCTTCTTCGACATGGAGGATGCCACGGCCCTTGCTCAGGCCATGGAGGATGCTCTGAATGGAGGGCAAGGGCAGCCGAATCCTCCCGTTCCCTACGATGATGAAAGGGTGAGCAGTTGGGGCGAATTGTTTGAGATGATACTAGCCCCCGTGTAAAATGAAATGCTCCGTGGCCCTCCGTACCTCCGTGGTTTAGAAAAAACACTATGGTTAAACCACTGATTCTCAATTTTTAACCACGGAGAGACAGAGGAGAGGTTAGCCCTTTACACGGAGGCGGCATGGCCTTAGCGGTGGGCACGGAGGCCATGCGGTTTTGGGCTGCTGGTGGGGTTGTGGAGCAGGGCTTCGTGACCTTTTCGAGCGATAGCGACTTCGTGACCTTGCCGGCTTAACTATCAGAGTGGGTATGATTCCTTCGTGATCTTCGTGAGGTCTTAGTGGCCTTCGTGGTTAAATTATGTTATGGGGGCGGTAGGCGTTGGATTAGGGCGCGGGGGACGTTTTGGAGGGTGAAGGAGAGGCCGAGGTTGGGGAAGGTGACAGAGTAGGTGGAGTTGGGCTTGACCTTGGCGATGACGGCCTCGTAGTCTTCGTAGCCGGGCGAGACGATGCGCACGCGCTCTTGCTCGTGCAGTGGCGACAGGTCGATGGCCTCGACGATGTCCTCGTCTTGCAGCATCAGTTCGGCCTCAGAGCCACGCAGATTGTCGAGCATTAACTTGAGGGTGTACACCTCATGCGAGGGGATGGCCACATACTCGCGCAGTCCGCTTTCGCGGCGCGACAGCACCGACACGCGCGGCACCTCGCGCGCAATCGTCTGTATTTCGCTCAGATAGCAGTGAACAAACAGATAGCGGCGCAGCACCTTGCCGGGGTCTTGCAGTTTCTGCCCTTTGAGTTTGGCCATCTTGACATTGGCGGTGTTGGGATAGTAAAAATCTTCGGCTCGCGCCGCGATGCCCGGCAGCACTGGCGGGTCGGAGGCGAGGATCTCCTCGCATTTCTCCTTGGCCCAGCCGCGATGAACGTATAGGCAGTACCACTGCTTTTTGTACTTATTGTACGCCTGATTCATGCGCTTGACCACCATGCGGATAGCCTCGGCCAGCTGCGGCGAAGCCACGGAGCCAGGCTGGCGGCGCAACTCAAGCATCTCAAGGATTGCCTGGTCAGAGATGCCAATATCCTTGGCGAAGCGGAGCCAGTCGGAGAACACCGACTGCGACTTGTATAGGTCGATGTTGAGGGCCTCGAGGGCGCGGCTGACGGTGGCTGGCGAGCGGGGCGCCGTCTCGCGTCCCTGCAGCAGGGCGTTGTAGACTGTCGGCGACAGCTCGATGTCGATGCCAGCCCACGGCAGATGCAGCCGAGGAGGGTCGGACTTGATGGCCTCGGGGGCGAGGGCGAAAAATTCGTCGAGCTCGAGGCCCCCGCAGTACATGCACAGCAGGTACAGGTCGATGGCGCCGACCACGAGTTGGCCGTCGCGGAACGCGCTCTTGGCGCGAGCGAGCTGGGTGAGTTGGGCGGTGACGCGGCTGACCTCCTCGATGCCTTGGCGGCGCGAGAACTCTGGCAGGGCGTGGAAATAGTCGATATTGGGGAGGTAGCCGTAGCGGATGCAGCGGTTTACGACTTTGCGTATGCACTTGATGTATCGGTTGGCCCAGCGTTGCCGCTCGGCGGCAGTGGGAGCCGAGGAGAGGTTGCGCGACTTGTTAGACTGGTAATTGTCTTTTACGAACTGGTAATAGGCTGGCAGCCAGTCGGGTTGGGCGATGTCGATGATGTCGGTGTCGAGCGTCTCGCCGCGTGCGGCGAGGAAGGCCATAAGGCTGGCGCGGGCCAGGCCGAGGTCGCCCTGGTCGCCCGGCGCGTAGAGCGCCGAATGGCGCTGGGCCATGCTCATATCGAAGATTTCACTCCAATTCATGTGGTGTGTGTTAGGGTCGCGCAAAATTACCGATTTTTTTTGAATTGACAAAATAAAAAGCACAGCCCCTAACCCCCTAAAGGGGGAATTGCCATGCGGATTCGGGTTGAGGGGATGCCAGCTGCCAAGCAGCAAGCCACAGAACCGAGAGGCAGAAACCTGGGTGGGGGCGGTCGAAGACGCGCCCTTGCGCCAACAATGTCGCTACAGGTTGCGGATGGGGCTCCCCAAGCAGGCGGTAGCCTTCCCCCCCCTTTAGGGGGTTAGGGGGCTGGGAGTTGGTTGTTTTTGTATAGATATGACAATAATAGATGAGGCAGCGAGGCTGCTGGAGGAGGGGAGGCAGGTGATGATACCGGTGAGCGGGGTCAGCATGAGGCCTTGGCTCAGGCCCGGATTGGACCTGGTGACGCTTGCGCCGCCGGAGGCGGAGGTTATGCGCGTGGGCGCGATTGTTCTGGCGCGGTACACGGCTGAGCATCCCTACGTGATGCACCGCATCGTGGCGGTCGACGGCGAGGAGCTGACGCTGATGGGCGATGGCAACATTCAGGCGCGTGAGCGCGTGAAGCGCGCCGACGTGGTGGGGGTGGCTGTCGCGGCCGAGCGGCGAGGGCGCCAACGGCGCCTCGACACAGCCGCCGAGCGGCGCAAAGGGCGCCTCTGGCTGGCCCTCCGCCCTCTGCGGCGCTACCTCCTCTTCATCCTGAAATGGGGAAGTTAACCACGAAGGGCTCTTCGTACTTCGTGAAATCCTTCGTGTGGTTAAGGAAAACATGGCGAATTGAGTGATTTTGCGGTTTATTTGTTGGTAGGAAGAAATTTTTTGGTGGAAAATTTAATGTGTATTAAGAAAAAAGTTGTAAATTTGCGAATCTCAACCTAAAAGCCCCAAGAGAGGGGCGCACTGGGTGGGATTGACCCATGAAACCATACCACCACAATAGTCATGCATATAGGTAACCAGATTCACAAAGTTGTAAAAGAAAAGGGTATACGGGTCAATTGGTTGGCTGATCAGATTTGCTGTACCCGGCCGCACGTATACAAAATTTTTCGCACCGCCAGCATCGACACCGGGATGCTCGCGCGGATTAGCAAAGCACTCAACCATGATTTCTTCGAGGATCTCAGCTGCGAATGGCAAGAAGAATCGCAAAGCCCTGAAAATCAAGATGTTGCAGATGGGGGGGGGGGGAGACTATGAGCCTCTTCCCTGACGCTCATCTGGACGACGAATGACACCAGGGATTGCCTCACAAAACCACGGATTGCACGGATTAGACGGATAGTAGCCACAAGGGCTTCCGTAAAATCAGTGCAATCCGTGGTTTTTTACCGTATGGGCATAAAAAAATTGATTGTCTCTCGACAACCAATCTTAGTTAACCTTAAATCTAATACCATGAAAAAACACGTGGCAAAGTTACGGCTTTTTCTTGGGATTACCAAGCAATATATTAGAAAATATCACTCAATTTGCAATTTTTTAAACATTTTGGTGGAATTTGGGGTGGAAAAAGTGATAAATTGATTAAATCGCCCCCTTTGGGGGCTCAGAGAAGGGAAACCACGAAGTACGAAGGGGGCACGAAGCTCACGAAGCCATGCGGACACAAAATTAGCATCGGCTGATGGACTCGGTTAGAGACCATTAGCGGTGCGTTGTTGTCCAGATACACAGATGACACAGATGTCACACAGAAACCAAGGCTGGGAAATCAATTCCTTAGAGGCGCAAAGCGCCGACAGATGGCACAGATGCCATCCGGATGGTCTGTGGAATCTGTCAGAGCCCTTGGCTCTCTATGAAATTTTAACATCCTCACGGGAAAATCTGTGTGTCATCTGTGAAATCTGTGTATAGCCACCAACAATGCACCCCTAAGGGTCATAGACTCGCGCCTCCACCAACAACGTCGCTTCGGGTTGCTTACCGGACCTGCGAGGGCGCCTGGGCCCCTCACGCTGACGCAGCACGTCGCTACGGGTTGCTGATGGGTCTCCCTCAGCAGGCGGTAGCCTTCCCCCCGCAGCGGGGGGTTAGGGGGCAGATAACAATTTATAGGCATTAGGTGTTAATAGGATATGGGAAGAAGAGAAGACATAGGCAGCGGGCAGCGGATTTCGGATAGGGAGGCTATTGGAATTGCGCGGCATGTGACCTGGGTGGGGTTTTGGTGCAACGCCGCTCTGGGCGGCGCCAAGGTCGCCGCGGGCATCGTGGGCCGAAGCGGCGCACTGGTAGCCGACGGCATACATTCATTTTCTGACTTTATAAGCGACATCCTCGTGCTGGTGATGGTTGGCATCGCTCGGCGCAAGCCCGATAGAGGCCACGAGTTCGGCCATGGCCGCTACGAGACCATGGCGACCATCCTGTTGTCTCTCGCCCTGCTGATCGTTGCCATCGGCATCGCTGTCGATGCCGGAGACAAGATCATGGCCGTGATTCACGGCCGCACCCTGCCCGAACCCGGCATGATTGCCCTCATCATCTGCGCCGCCTCGATAGCCGTCAAGGAGTGGCTATACCACTACACGCGCCGCGCTGGCCGACGGATTCACTCCGAGGCCGTTATCGCCAACGCCTGGCACCATCGGAGCGACGCCTTCTCATCGATAGCCACGCTGATAGGCGTGGCCGGAGCTATGTTTCTGGGTCGGGAGTGGCGAGTGCTCGACCCAGTGGCAGCCCTGATTGTGGCCATCTTCATCGCCATACTAAGCATCAGGATGGCTGGCCCGTCGATGAGCCAGCTCTTGGGGCGCTCGCTGCCCACCGAACAGCAAGAGCATATCAAGAAAGCGTTGGCATCTACAGCCGGCATCATCACCTACCACCATCTGCGCACCGCTACCTCGGGCGCAGATGTGATCGTCGACGTGCATATCAAGGTCAACGGCTGCCTGACGGTAAACGAAGCCCATGAAAT
This sequence comes from Muribaculaceae bacterium Zag1, assembly GCA_002633115.1. GTDB lineage: Bacteria > Bacteroidota > Bacteroidia > Bacteroidales > Muribaculaceae > CAG-873. Next base: position 40,755 of record NWBJ01000067.1, on the reverse strand, counting down.
CGCCTCAGAGGCTGAGAGGCGAATCCATGGACTGTATCCGGATGTGAATGTGATGGTCAGCACCCACATCGAGCCTTACAAAGGCGAAACGATTTATCACGACGGTTCATGCCGCGACTGAGCGGCTCAGCGCACAGCGATGACCTCGATCTCGACGCGTGCGCCCTTGGGCAGGTCCTTGACAGCGACGGCCGAACGAGCGGGGAAGGGCTCGGTGAAGTAGAGCGAGTAGACCTCGTTCATGGGACCGAACTCGGCCATGTCGGCGAGGAATACCAGAGTCTTAACTACATTTTCCATGCCGAGACCGGCAGCGGTGAGGATAGCCTTGACGTTTTCGAGCGACTGGGCTGTCTGTTCGCGTATGCCGTCGGGCATTTCGTTGGTGGCGGGGTCGATGGGGAGTTGGCCGGAGGTGTAGACAAATGCGCCGGCATCGATGGCTTGGCTGTAGGGGCCGATGGCACCGGGAGCCGCAGGGGTTACAATTGGATGCTTCATAGGGGTTTTTGGTTTTTGGTATTTGGTTTTTGGAAATCTTTTGATACGTTACTACAGAGCCGTGCTACGCACTCTTCTTAGGAGGAAGAGAATTGTTTCTCCCCCACATTCCGTGCTACGCACTCCATGTGGGGTTAACAGACAAGAATCGTGCTACGCACTCGCCATCTGGAATCTCGGCTGACTGGGCCCGCGAGGGCGCCTGGCCCCCCCCAGGCCATCCGGTTGGTCATTTTTCATTCTTCATTATTCATTTTTCATTACTTATTGAGGGTGGTGATTTTGAGGGAGGAGAGGGGGGTGTCGGCGGGGGAGGAGGCGAGGGCTGAGTCGATTTGCTCCATGGCCTGGACTACGCCGGGGAAATTCTCACCGAATTTGGGAATGAAATCGCGGTAGCCGATCGAGTTGAGCTTGGTGCGCAGATAGTCGATTGTGATCAGCGAGGGCTCGACAGCTGGTTGATAGCCAATGATTTGGCGTTTCTCATCGATGATTACTCTCGACACCACGCCCGCATCCGTCAGATTGTCAATCACCGAGGTGACCAGGCGCGAAGGTATGCCGTAGGCAGCGATAATATCCAGGTCGGTCACTGGCGACATGCGCTTGACGAAGTGCTGCACAATGACCGTGGCTATGGCAAGCGTCACCTTGTCCTTGTAGCACGGCGCGATGCTCTGGATCTGATTGCTGAAAGTGAATTGGAAGATATTCTGCGAGGCGTAGCAGATGAGCGCGCCCGACATGAAGATTACCCATACGAACTGCAGCCAGATGAGCATCAACGGCAGGAACGAGAACGTACCGTAGATGGCGTTGTACTTGGCCACGTACAATTGACCGCTGACAAACAGCCACTGCAGCACCGAGAAGCCCACGCCGGTGAACAGGCCTGCCATCATGGCATTTTTGAACTTGACCTTGGTGTTGGGAATCATCATAAACGCCGCACCGAAGAATAGGCAGGTGAACAGGAAGTAGCCCAGTTCGCAAAGTGCCTTGATGACTGGGGTCATGAATCCAAAATGGAAGATTGACTGCAGCGTGTTGCTGACAAACACGGCGAGACCGCCGCCGCAAATCATCAGCACCGGCAGGATAAGCAGCATGGCCGTATAGTCGGTAATTTTGCGCCAGAAGCTGCGCCCCTGCCTGACATTCCAAATCAGATTGAAGGCATCCTCGACATTGCTCATCAGGTTGATCACCGTGTAGAGCAGGAATAGGAGGCCGATGCCGACGAAAATGCCCTCGCTGGCTTGGTTGAGGTATGAATCGACAAATGCCAAGGCGTGGCGGATGGCATCTTTCTGGCTCGGAAACATATTGTATAGTTCGTCCTGGAGGAAATTCTGCAGCCCGAAGCCTCGGCCAATGGCGAAGAGCAGGGCCAGGGCCGGGACGATGGCGAGGAGCGTGCGGTAGGTCATGGCGCACGCCTGGGTCTGTATGTCGGTGTTGAGAAAAGAGCGGATGGTGATGCTCAGAGTCTTGATAATGTTGACTTTAAGCGAACTGCGGGTATCGCTCCACACACCGGTGGTGCAATACTCGTAAAATTTGACGGCCTTGTTTACAAGGCGCTTTATGAATGACTCTTTCTGTTCGGCCATGTCAGCTGCTGAGGTCAACCGAAGAGGCAGCGAAAAGCTTCTTCTACCTTGCCGACCTCTTGGATGCGAATGTTTAGATTTTTAACATTTACTCCCTTAAGATTGTTTTTGGGAATCAGAATTGTTTCCATGCCGAGCTTTTGGGCCTCGGTGATGCGCTGCTCGATGCGGGAGATGGGACGGATTTCGCCCGACAGGCCCACCTCTCCGGCAAAGCATGTGCTCTGGGGTATGGCGATGTCGACATTGCTCGACAGGATGGCCGAGATGACGGCCAGGTCGAGGGCTGGGTCGTTGACGCGCAGACCGCCGGCGATGTTGAGGAATACGTCTTTCTGGCCGAGCTTGAAGCCGACGCGTTTCTCGAGCACGGCCAGCAGCATATTCATGCGCTTGTAGTCAAATCCGGTGACCGAGCGCTGCGGGGTGCCGTAGGCGGCCGAGCTGACCAGGGCTTGCGTCTCGATCAGGAAGGGGCGGGCGCCGTCGATGGTTACGCCGATGGCGATGCCCGACAGCTCTTGGTCGTGGGCGGTGAGGAGCATCTCGGATGGGTTCTTGACCTCGCGCAGGCCTTTTTGGCCCATTTCATAGATGCCAAGCTCTGAGGTGCTGCCGAAACGGTTTTTGATGGGGCGCAGGATGCGGTACATGTAGTGGTTGTCGCCGTCGAACTGCAGCACAGCGTCGACGATGTGCTCGAGCACCTTGGGGCCGGCGAGGCTGCCCTCCTTATTTATATGGCCGATCAGGAGGACTGGCACGCCCGAGTCTTTGGCATATTTGAGGAGCTGTGCGGCGCACTCGCGTACCTGGCTGACGCTGCCAGCCGAGGATTCGAGGGTGTCGGTGGCGATGGTTTGGATCGAGTCGACAACGAGGATGCCGGGCTGAACGGCCTCGATGTGGTCGAAGATGTTTTCGAGCGAGGTCTCGCAGACGATGAAGCAGTTGTCGGAGCCACGGCCGATGCGGTCGGCGCGGAGCTTGAGCTGAGTAGCGCTCTCCTCGCCGGAGACGTAGAGGATGGTCTTTGACTTGATGGCGAGGAGGTTCTGGAGCACGAGGGTGGACTTGCCGATGCCGGGTTCGCCGCCGATGAGGACGATGGAGCCGGGCACGAGGCCGCCGCCGAGCACGCGGTTTAGCTCCTCGGATGGCATGTGGATGCGAGGCTCAGCCTCGGCCTCGATGCTCGACACGGCCATGGGGCGGGAGGTGGCGATGCGCACGGACGAGGAGGCTCGCGACGGCTTCTCCTTGATCTTTTCTTCAACCATGGTGTTCCACTCGCCGCAGGCGGGGCAGCGCCCCTCCCACCGGGTGCTCTGCGCGCCGCAGGCGCTGCAAAACCATGCTGTCTTTTCTTTCTTAGCCACTTTAACTGCTCTGTTTATTTAAAATTTAACCACGAAGGTCACGAAGGGTTCACGAAGGCCACGAAGACTTACTCTTTCCTTTGATTTTGCGTTGGGAAGGGCCGCAAGGCCACGAAGCCGCTCCTTAACCAAAAGTTTCAAGGAAATCTTCGTGACCTTCGTGAATTCTTCGTGGCCTTCGTGGTTAAGATTGAGGGATTAGGGGAGGGTGCGGCGGCGGAACTCGGAGAGGGTGATGGCGGTGGCGATGGCCACGTTGAGGGATTCTGAGGTGGGGGAGCCGGGGGGATAGGAGGGGATGTAGAGGCGGTGGGTCACCGATTCGGCTGAGAGGGGGGAGATGCCGTTGCCCTCGTTGCCCATCACAATTATGCCAGCGGTGGTGAGGGGAGCGGTGTAGATGTTTTCGCCGTTTAGGAAGGTGCCGTAGACCGGTAGACCCTGCTGTGCGGCGCGATAGAGGAAATCGGGGAGGTCGACATAGCTGACCTGTACCCTCGATATGGCACCCATTGTGGCTTGCACCACCTTGGGATTCCACACATCGGCAGTGTCATCCGACGCCCATATCTGCCGCACCCCCATCCAGTCCGCCACGCGTATGATTGTGCCCAGGTTGCCAGGGTCCTGTATGCAGTCGAGCGCCAATGCCAACTCGTCAGGATTGGGTGTAAAATCGAGCGGCAACGGGGGCATCTGGTAGACGGCAATGCAATCTGGGGCGGTTGACAGCGACGATATGCGCTCCAAGTCACTCTTCCTGACCACCATAGCACGTGAGGCATAGTCAGGGTGTTCGCGCACCCAGGCATCGGTGGCGAGTAGAACTTCGAGCTCGAAATGGTCGATAGTGTCGAGCACGCACTTTGAGCCTTGGGCCATAAACAGGCCAGTGGCGTTGCGCCCCTTGGTAGTGGAGAGCGAGGCGTAGGTCTTGCGTAGAGCGTTGGTCAATTCCATATCATATCACATTTTGTCCGCGATTGCGCAGGTATACATAGTAAGCAAAGAAAAGAGTGAAGAGCGAACCGCCCACAAACACTATGCTCGTGGTCACCAAGATGTTGCCCATGCCCACGATAGGCGAAACGATGCCGCCAATCAAGAAGCCGATGGCACCCACGATGGCCGCAGCGGCCCCGATGCACACACGTCCGGCCTCCATGGCCATGGTCGATGCCGAGGTGAAGATAAAGCCCAGCGAGAACAGGGCCAGCCACACCAAGCACTCATATATAATAAAGGAGTGCCAGAAAAGCGAGTTGAGCAATTCGCCCACTGAGAACACCCCCATCAGCACAGCGCCAACGATCAGCGCGTGGCTGAGACGGCGAAACTTGGCCGCGAGCGACGCTCCCAAGCCTATCGCCACAGCGTTGACAGCAAAGAATATTGAGAACGACAGGGCCGAGAATCCGAACATCTGCTGCATGATAAACGGTGCCGATGAGATGTAGGCGAATAGGAAGAAATATCCGCCACCGAATGCCAGGACCGGGAACACGAACGACCGCACCCTGACAACTTGGGCAAAACCGCCGAAGGTGGAGAGGATAGAGCCAGTCATGCGCTTCTCCTTGGGCAGAGTCTCGACAAACTTGACGCACATGCCCAGCAATATCAGGCCCAACACCAGCAGCACCACGAATATGCCTCGCCAGCCGAGAGTGCCAGCCATCAAGCCGCCGATCACTGGGGCTGCAACCGGGGCCACGCCGTGGACGGCGCCAATGATGCCCATCACCTTGGCCAATTCGCGGCCGCTGTAACTGTCAGTCGATATAGAACGCGAGATGACGATGCCACCCGAACCGCCTATGCCTTGGAAGAAACGGCACACCAGGAAAAATCCGATCGAAGTGGAGAACACCGAGGCCAAGGCAGCAATTGAGAAAATCACCATCGAGAGCACCACGATGGGCTTGCGGCCGTATTTCTCACTGAGGGGTCCGAAAAAAATCTGGCCAATGGCCAATCCGATCATGGCAGTGGTGAGGCCCAACTGCACCATTGATTCAGACGTGTGGAACACCTCGACCATTGAGGGGAGAGTGGGTAGGTACATATCGGTCACAAAGGGACCGAAAGCTGAAAGCATGCCCAGGAAGACGATCAGGAACCAGAAGTATCCGTTTCGCTCGGCTGCCAACTGTTGTTTGTTGCTCATCAATAACTATTTAAAAGCGCGTGGGGATGATTAAGGAGCATCCTGTCTCCGGTTTTGTGTTGCAAAATTAATAATTTTCGGCCAAATATTAGGTAATATGTTGGAGAAAAACGTTAACTTTGTAAGTTTTAATTTTACGGCGTCGCAGTCCTTGGGCTTTTGACGCCGGCAACGCAAAAAGCTATTTGCTTATGACAGTTTTCGCAATACTTGTGGCCGTGGCCGCATTGATAGCCGCGCTGATGAAGATGAAGCGCGACTTGATGATGCTGCAGCAGAACTCGTACCGCAACGACCGCTTCCGGCATTGGATGGCCGAGTCGAAGGACAGCACCAGCATGGTCAATCTGGTGGGCTGGGTAATATTCTTTTTGTGCCTATTGGCAATCATGCCTCATTGGCTGGGCATGACCCTGGTGGGCCTCTTCGCCTCGTGGGTGATGCTGAGGCTTGGCACTGAGCATTACAAGAAACCACTGGTATGGACAGCCCGCGCCAAGCGCATCTACGGCGTTACAATCTTTCTGGTAGCCGCTACGCTGCTGATACCCATCTTTGCCGCTACCAGTGGCGGAGTGATGCAGCGATTCTTCAATGTGGCTGTATTTCTGGTGTTTGTGTTCTGCTGCGCCGACGCTTATATGCTGGCAGCCAATTGGCTATTGGGCCCTGTGGAACGACGAATCAACAAGAAATATTACGACGAGGCTGCCAAGATGCTGCGCTCGATGCCCGACCTAAAGGTGATTGGCATCACCGGCAGCTATGGCAAGACCAGCACCAAGCACTATCTCAACCGCATACTGTCTGAGCAATTTGATGTGTTGATGACCCCCGGAAACTTCAACACCACCCTCGGTGTGATCCGCACTGTCAGAGAGCAGATGAAACCCTACAACGAGATCTTCATCGCTGAGATGGGAGCCAAGCAGCGCGGCGATATCAAGGAGATATGCGACCTGGTGCACCCGCAGATTGGCATCATTACTGCGGTTGGGCCTCAGCACCTTGAGTCATTCGGTACGATTGAGAATGTGCAACGCACAAAATTCGAACTCGCCGATGCCCTGCCGGCCGACGGCTTGGCAGTAGTCAACAACGACTTCGAACCTATCGCCGAGCGCAAGGTAGACAATGTAGAGTGCGTTCGCTACAGCACCAACCCCGATGCTGGCGCCGACTATTATGCCTCAGATATCCAGTACACTCCCCAAGGCACGACTTTTGCCATCTATGACAAGGAAGGCGAGAAGGTAATCGACTTGCATACCAGATTGGTAGGGAGCTGCAACGTTTCAAACTTGGTGGCTGCTGTGATTGTGGCTTTGCGCTTAGGCATGAACAAGGACAAGATACGTTACGCTGTAGAGAATATCGAGCAGGTGGAGCATCGCTTGAGCATGAAGCGCACCCCGGCCGGAATCACCATCATCGATGACGCATACAATAGCAACCCGGTGGGGTCGAAGATGGCCCTCGAGGTGCTGTCGGGCATGAAGGGGGGCAAGCGCATAATCATTACCCCCGGCATGGTCGAACTCGGACAAAATCAAGAAGATCTCAACCGCAAGTTCGGCGAAGAGATAGCTCGCAGCGTAGACGTAGCCATCGTGGTGGGGGAATACAACCGCAAAGCCATCACCGAGGGCTTTAATGCCGCGGCAGCCATGCTCGAGGAGAAACCTCAACTAATCGAGTCGGCAACCTTTGCCGAGGCCCAGCAAGAGATGCTGAAGATGGCCAAGGCCGGCGACACCGTCCTCTATGAGAATGACCTGCCGGACACGTTTAAGTAATAGTGAATAGTGAATAGTGAATAACGGGTGTTGATGGTGGCTTAGGATTTATAGGATTTATAGGATTCCTAGGATTCCTAAGAAGCCTAAACATAAAAAGATATAGACCATAAATAATAGAATATGAAAACAAATGTAGGAGTGTTCTTTGGAGGACGCTCGACCGAACATGAGATCTCAGTGATTTCGGCCAACCAGGCTATCAACGCTCTCAACCAGGAGAAATATGACATTACACCTATATATATAAGCAAGCAGGGCAAATGGTACACCGGCCCGGCTCTGCTCGAACTCTCAAACTACCGCGACATCCCAGCCCTGCTCGAGAAGTGCGAGGAGGTCTACATGGAGCCGAGCTATGGCGACTTCAACCTGTACCGCAAGCAGAAAAAGATGTTCCAAAGCCCGGTAGTGACCACCCTGGATGTGGCTCTGCCTGTGCTGCATGGCAGCAACGGCGAAGACGGAACATTTGAGGGTATTCTCGACTCGATGGGCATACCTTACGCCGGGTGCAACACTTTGGCCTCGGCCAATGGCATGGACAAGATCACTATGAAAATGATACTCCAGGCCTGCGACATTCCGGTGGTGGACTATGTATGGTTTACTGACAAGGAATGGTTCAATCGCCGCGACGAGATAGTCAAGAAGATTGAAGACAAACTTGGCTATCCCGTAATCGTGAAGCCCGCCAACCTTGGTTCGAGCGTGGGCATCGGTCGCGCTGCCAATCGCGAAGCTCTGATCGAGCATGTGACCGAGGCTGAGAAATATTCGCAGCGCATCATCGTGGAGCACATGGTTGAGAATCTGCAAGAGATCAACTGCTCGGTGCTCGGCGACTGCAACGAATACCAGGCATCGGTGCTCGAGGAGCCCATCAAGAGCGGCGAAATCCTCTCATATCAAGACAAATACATGGGTGGCACCAAGAGCTCAAAGGGCATGCAGTCGGCCAAGAAGCGCATCCCGGCCGACCTGCCAGAGGACGAGACCAAGCGCATTCAGTTCCTGGCAGGCGAGACATTCCGCGTGCTGTCATGCCATGGCGTGAGCCGCGTGGATATGATCATCGACCGCGACAACCGCAACATCTACGTCAACGAGATCAACACCATACCCGGCAGCCTGTCGTTCTACCTATGGGAGGCCACGGGCATACCCTTTGACAAACTGATGGACCGCCTTGTGGCCCTGGCTCTGAAGCGCAGTCGCGACCTGAAGCAAAAGACGGTAAGCTACGACCAGAACATCTTCTCGATGGGCAAAGGCCTAAAGGGAGGAATCAAGAAATAAGTAATAAGTCAAAAGTCAAAAGTAATAAGTCAAAAGTAATAAGTCAAAAGTAATAAGTAATAAGTAATAAGTCAAAAGTCAAAAGTCAAAAGTAATAAGTAATAAGTCAAAAGTCAAAAGTCAAAAGTCAAAAGTAATAAGTAATAAGTAATAAGTCAAAAGTCAAAAGTCAAAAGTAATAAGTAATAAGTCAAAAGTAATAGTGAACAACGGTTGTGGGGAGGAGTTGTGGGGAGGAACTCATAACTCAAAACTAAAAATAATGTTGGCTGATGAAGAAAAATTGGAAACGTATGATGGCCATGGCGCTGCTTGCGAGCGCTATGGCTATGGCGCACGCCTACACCGTGGTGGTGCGCGAATCAGGGAGCAATCGCTCGTATGACTCCGACCAGGTGTCGAGCATAGTGCTCTCGACCGAAGGCGATGCCACAGTCATGATGACTGATGGCACGCAAGTGTATGTAAGCGCCGATGAGTTCAAGTCAATCGGTTTTTCCGATGGCGCTGGCGTTGAGGCGGTAGTAACCCCCTTGGCTTTTACTGTCAAGAATGGGGCCATTTACAGCGGCGATGGCGGGCCCATCGAAATGTATGACACGACTGGTCGCCTGTGCGGCAAGTCGGCAAGCGGCATCTTGAAAATCAAGAGGTTGCCAGCTGGCGTCTATGTAGTTAAGACCAATACCGTAACCTCAAAAATACTGTTGAAATGAAGCGGCTACCAATCATTACCCTCACACTGGGCGCCGCTCTCGTGGCAGCGGCTTATGATATCGTTTGGCTTAATGCCGATTCGGGCCTGAGTATGGGCGTGCAGCCTGAGGCCGATGTGGATATCGTGTATTCGTCAGATTATTCTGAAGTAAAAGTAATGCAAGGCACTACAGTCTTGGGTACAGTTGCAACCTCTGCGCTCCAAAATGTGACCTTTGGCGACACCGATGGCGAGTGCGTGTTGGATTTCAGCGGGTCGGCCCCGAGATTCTATTGTCCTGAATACTTTGCCGATGCGACTATGCAAGGTATGACCGTGGCTGCCGATGGCGACCATGTGACCATTACCCTTGGCGACAGTTTTGCCGATATGGAGAGTTTCGCTTTCACTGTGACCGGCACTACAACCGATGGCCAAGTCAAGGTATATGGCGATATTCCAGTGTATGTGACCCTATCTGATGCCTCAATTACCAACCAAAGCGGCAGCGCGGTGAATCTGCAAGTCAGTGCCAAGTGCCAACTTATCCTGTCGGGCAGCAACTATGTTGAAGACGGAGCTGAATATTCCACTCCAGATGGTGAAAAGGAGAAAAGCACTGTCTATTCACTTAAGGCTCTGACTATCAAAGGCGACGGCTCATTGCAAGCAAAAGGTAACTATAAACATGCAATTTGCAGCGAGAAAAGCATCACGCTTGAGAGCGGAACAGTCGAGGTGGTGTATTCGGCCAATGATGGCATCCATGCGAGCGGCGTTACCATAGATGGGGGCTGCTATGTGTCTCAGCTCACCACGGGCGATGGCATCGATGCCGATGATTCGAGCCTGCTCATCAATGGCGGCACTGTCGACATCAATATCAGCGCCGATGATGTCAAGGCACTCAAGGCCGATGGCCTGATACAGATGGAGGGTGGCGACATCACTCTTACCATTTCTTCGCCTCAGGGCAAAGGCCTGAAGTCGAAAGAAGGAATAGTAATCAATGGCGGAGCTATAACCGCCAACACCTCAGGCGCGGCCGTGGTGACTGATGGCGACCCATCGTACTGCACCGTGATCAAGAGTGACGACTATGTGACGATCAATGGCGGTACTGTCAAAATCAAATCGACCGGCAGCGGTTCAAAGGGCATTTCGGCCGATGGTGACATCACTATCTACAGCGGAGATTTCCAGATTGAGCAGTCGGGTGCCGGAGTGGTCTATACCGATGCAAATAATAACTATGACACATATTGTTGCACTGCCATTACTGGCGATGCCAACATCTATCTATATGGCGGCACATTTGATATTTCCAATACCGGCAGCGCCGGAAAGGGCATCAAAGCCGATGTGGAGATTGTGATTGGCAATGCCGATGGTGGACCCACTATCAACGCCAAAACTACTGGCGCACGCATCTCAGAGAGCCAAGCTGGCGGATGGCATGCCGCAGCCGGTCCTGGTGGCGGAGGCGGCAATAATCCCGGTGGAGGCGGCGGAGGCTGGGGCCCCGGCGGAGGCGACTTCAACCAGAACGAAGACTATGCCAATCCCAAGGTCATCAAAGCCATTGGCAACCTCATCGTCAACAATGGCGCATTGACCCTGTCGTCGTCGCAGGATGGTGGCGAGGGCCTCGAGAGCAAGTCGACGCTGACCATCAATGGAGGCGACATCTACATTTCGACCTACGATGATTGCATCAATGCCGCTAATCATATCGAGATTGCCGGAGGTGTGATTCGCTGCTTGGCTTCGGGCAATGATGCCATTGATTCAAATGGCACCTTGACCATCTCGGGCGGTGTGGTGATTGCCGTTGGCACATCGTCGCCTGAGGGCGGACTGGATTGCGACAACAATCGCTTTGCCATCACCGGGGGCATAATCGTTGGTCTCGGCGGAGATAACTCAACGCCGACCACCAGCGCATGCACACAGAGGGTAGTGCTGTATGGTACCACCTCGTTCTCAAATGGGACGACATATACGATTACCAATCCGTCGGGAGAACAGGTATTTTCGTTTAAGTCGCCCAAGTCGGTGTCGGGACAGATGCTCTTCTCATCGCCAGGTATTACCAACAATGGCACCTATACCATTTATACCGGGGGTACAGTGACTGGAGGCACCGAGTATTATGACATCACCGTCGATGCCGAATACACCCCTGGCTCAGCCAAGAAGACCTTCACTCCCACCCAGATGGTAACCACCGTGAGATAAGGATTCCTGAATATTAGGCATAAAAACCACGGATTTCACGGATTACACGGATTTTTACAGCAAGAATCCGTGTAATCCGTGAAATCCGTGGTTTTTCAATAAGCAAAAGGAAAAATTATCTTGGTCGGTTAATCCTTATGGTGTTTTAATCGTTATTAAGTTAAAAGCGGCCAATTGCGGCCCACCACGTGTAACCAAAAATTCAACTATTTGTGAAACGACGAATCCCCCTCTACGTGCTGTTGGCATTGGCTTTGTTGTTTTCTGCCCCAGCCTTTTTGAGCACGAGCTGTGGTTCATCACGGACCACGCATTACATCCCCGACACACTGAATGTGGCTACCCTGTATGGGCCAGTGTCGTTTTTCTATTATCGCGATACCATCATGGGTTATGACTATGACCTGATGGAGGAACTTGCCGAAGAGCACAATCTGGTAATCAACTGGATGATTGTCAATTCGATTGATGAGGCAATCGAGCTGGTCGATTCAGGCATGTCGATTCTTATCGCGGCTCAAATCCCAGTAAATAGCGAGTACAAACGCCGAGTCGTGCCTTGCGGACCAGAGACCCACATAGAGCAAGTGCTCGTACAACCGCCAGGCGACACCGTGATTGTTGATGTCAACCAGCTGATCGGCCGCACCGTGTATGTCGAGAAAGATACCAAGAGCCTCGACGCACTCGAGAAAGTCAATGACAAGCTGGGCGGAGGCATTAATATCCGACCGGTTGACCCCGACTCGTTGGCAACTGAGGATATGCTGGCATCAGTGGCTCGGGGGGATATCCATCTGGCTGTTGTCGACAGCGAGACCGCCAAATACAACAAGACCTATTATCCCGATTTGAATATCACCCTCGCTCTTGGGACTCCCGAGAATTCTCGGTGGGCTGTGGCTCACGATATGAAATGGTTTGCCGATACCATCGACCATTGGGTGGGCGAACCCAAACCCCGCGAGGTCGAGACCGAGATCCTGAGGAAATATTTCGACTCGCTCAAGAATTTCCCTGTCGAGGGCGCCAAGTTTGATCGCAATTTCAAGAACGGTTACGCTTCGCCATTTGACCACCTCTTCAAACAGCACACCGAGGGCACCCAATGGGACTGGCGCCTGCTGGCTGCCCAAGCCTATGCAGAGAGCAAATTTGACACAACAGCTCGCTCGTGGGCGGGCGCGAGAGGAGTGATGCAAATCATGCCAAAGACAGCTAAGCAATTCGGTCTGAAGCAGTCAGAGACCACCAACGCATCGCGCTCGATCGAGACGGCAGTGAAGATTCTCAACAATTATGACGGCATCCTCGCCTCAAAGGTGCCCGACCCCGTGGAGCGGCAGAAATTTGTGATGGCGGCATACAATGCCGGCCCAGGCCATGTGCTCGATGCCATAGCCCTCGCTAAGAAATACGGCTACGATCCCACCAAATGGGATGGAAATGTCGAGAAGGCCATGTTGATGAAGATGAACAAAAAGTATTATCGCGACCCGGTAGTAAAATACGGTTATTCGCGAGGACGAGAAACAGTGGATTATGTCAATCGCATCTGGAACTATTACAATGATGCGAAAGAGAAGATACCACACTCAACGTGAAAATGAAGAATGAAAAATGGCCATCTAAATGAAAAATGAAAAATGAAAAATGGCCATCCGGGTGCCCAGCCGGATGGCCATTTTTCATTTTTCATTTTTCATTCTTCATTCTTCATTCCGGGATATCGTCGGGGAGGATTTCTGAGAGGTCTTCGTCGGAGTAGTTGTCGAGGACGGCCAGGCGGTTGGCTTGGCGCTCGAGGGTTTTCTCAAACAGGTTGCGGACGAATCGGGCGTTTCCGAAATTCTTGTCCTTTGACGCTACCGCCTGAGCCAGGGTGTTGAGCAGCCTGAGATAGGCCAAGTCGGTGAGCTTATAGTCAAACTTTTCGAGATTGTATTTGTAGATTTCCATCAATTCTGCCACCGAGTAGTCATCAAAGTGGATGTATCGGTTGAATCTCGACTGCAACCCCGGGTTGGAGTTGATGAAATCAGACATCTTATCAGAATATCCAGCCAGAATCACCACCAGGCGGTTGCGGTTGTCCTCCATGCGCTTGAGCAGCGTGGCTATCGCCTCGGCGCCGAAATCCTCGCGTGCCGGATTGAGCAGGGCGTAGGCTTCATCGATAAACAGCACACCGTCGAGCGCGGCATCGATGATTTTATTTGTCTTCACTGCGGTTTGGCCCACATATTCAGCCACCAAGCCCGAGCGGTCAGTCTCAACCAGTTGACCCTTTTTCAGCACACCTAATTCGCGGTAAATCTGCGCAATCAGACGCGCAACTGTGGTTTTGCCAGTGCCGGGATTGCCCGTGAAGACGCAGTGATAGCTGATCGATGAGGTTTTGAGGCCTTTTGCTGAGCGTATCTTCTGTATCTTTACAAGATTGTATATATTTTGCACCTCCTTCTTGACATTCTCCAAGCCGATGAGGGCTTTGAGTTCCTCCATCGGGTGCTCGATGATCTCTGTCTGTGCTTCGGCTTCTTCTTCCTTATGAGTCTCATCGCCGGGTTGCTCCTTGGGGTGAAAATATTTTGAGGGTGGGGGCAGCGTGCCGTCAGAGATGGCGAGAATTTGGGCCAGCCATTCTTTCTCCTTAGGTGTAATCTCATTGTCGGCTTGGGCTATAAGAGTGGCGAATTGGTAAAGCCTGACAGCATAAGTGTGCACAAATTCCTCATCGACTCCCTGGGTGCGCAGCAAGTCGATGAGCAAGAAGCGGTCGGGGTCGTATTCGATATTGATGCAGCGGCGCATCGAATCGTATAGGTTGGTCGTAATGCCTTGGGCATGCGCCATGCGGGTTAGGCTTTCGTTCTCCCATGTCTTCTCTGACGACATAAACAGGCGCAACAGCATTATGCCGAGGATCAGCCCCTCGTCATCGTCTTGCAGACAGTCCTGGCCAAGTCCCTTAAACACCTTGTGCAAATCATCAAAGGCGAGCACAGCGATGCTTTTGGTTTTGAATATTGATGGAAATTCGCTATGATTGATAGCTTTGAGTTGCGGTTGGCTGAGCAGGGCATTCTTGACCTGCTTGTTGTTGTCCATCGCCTTGTAGCAATCCATCAGGGCCTCGGTAGCCTTTAGGGCTTTTGAGTATAGGGTGTTGTCGTTATTGTTGTTACTGCCGAAATAATATGTGCCGTCAAATATTCCCATGGTGGTATGATTGAGAAAGTATATGCAAAATTAATTCTTTTTTCCCAATTGCGAAACATTTCATCTCAATTAAATAAAGGTGTGGCGCACTGGCGAGTGAAAACACAATTTAAATGGTACAAACTCGTTAGTAAAGGGTATGATTAAAAGAATGCGCATAATCGCTTTGGCAATGGCGTGGCTGCTGGCAATGGCCCAGGGCTATGCCTCTGTGACTATCCACGGCAAAGTGACGCAAGAAGAGAACGAGCCGCTCGAGTTTGTGGCCGTAAAAGTGAAAGGCACAGCCCTGGGCACCATGACCAACCTCAATGGCGACTATACCCTGACCGTGGCCGACACCGACACGCTGCGATTGGTCTTCAGTTGCATAGGATACGAAGAGGCTAACCGCCGACTGATCGAGCCCAAAGGCGAAGTCACTGTTAATGTCAAGATGACTCCCAAGAGCTACAGCCTGGGCGGTGTCGAGGTTACAGAGATACGCAAGCAAGTAGGCCAGATGCAAGACATCAATATCGATAACTACCGCTTGGCACCCGATGTGAGCGGCGGCAGTGTAGAGTCGATGATCTCTACGATGGCCGGCGTAGCATCAAGCAATGAGATGTCAAGCCAGTACTCGGTGCGCGGCGGCACTTATGATGAAAACAGCGTATATATAAATGGTGTAGAGGTCTACCGCCCGCTGCTTGTGACCTCGGGTCAGCAAGAGGGCCTCTCGATTATCAATCCCGACCTGGTGGGGTCAGTGAAATTCTCGACTGGCGGCTTCCCGGCTCAGTATGCCGACAAGATGTCGTCGGCCCTTGACATCACATATCGCGAACCCGAGGCTTTTGAGGGCACAGTCGGTGCCTCTCTGATGGGTGGCAATGTGGCGATAGGAGCCTCATCGCGCCATTTCTCGATGCTGCATGGCGTGAGATATAAGGCAAATTCGTCGCTGCTCTCATCGATGGAGGACAAGGGCGAATACGACCCACGCTATTTTGATTACCAGACCTCGATGACCTGGAAAGCCTCTGACAAGTTCAAGGCCTCATTCCTTGGCAACATAGCAATCAATGATTACAAATTCGTGCCAGCCACGAGAGAGACGAGCTTTGGCACCTCGACCGATGCAAAGCAATTCAAAGTGTATTTTGATGGACAAGAGAAGGACAAATTCGAGACCTTCTTTGGCGCACTCAATCTCACATACAGTCCTAACAAGGCTAATCATTTCTCGCTTCTGACTTCGGGCTTCCTCACCAACGAGCTGGTGTCGTATGACATCTCGGGCGAATATTGGCTTGACCAAGCCGGGGGCAGCGATTCGGAGGGAAGCACCGTAGGCGGCGAACTCGGCGTGGGCAAGTATCTGGAGCATGCTCGCAATAGGCTTAAGGCCTCAGTGTTCTCCATCGGCTTGAGAGGCGTGACTGGTCTGAATGGCCATACTCTGGAATATGGCATGCAATTCAATCACGAGAAGATTACTGAGCGTTCGCGCGAATGGGAACTCCATGACTCTGCTGGCTATTCCCTGCCACTCAATCCTGATGTGTTGCAAGTATTCTATAATTCCTATTCTGACAATGAGATAGCCTCAAACCGCTATTCCTTCTATGCCCAAGACACTTATCGTCTTGACACCTCGGCTGGTTATCTCAATGTCAATGGCGGCATACGCCTCTCGTATTGGGATTTCAACAAGGAGTTCCTGGTTAGCCCGCGCATCACTGCCACCTTCGTGCCATCCAAGGCTCCGCGCTGGTCGTTCCGATTCGCTACTGGTCTCTATTACCAGTCGCCATTTTTCAAGGAATACCGAATGCCCGTAGTCGATGAGTTGGGCAATACAATCATAGAACTAAACCGTGATATCAAATCGCAGCGCAGTTTCCAATTCATCTTTGGCACCGACTACACCTTCCGCGCTTGGGGTAGGCCCTTCAAGCTATCAGGTGAGGCTTATTATAAAATACTCGGTAATCTCATCCCTTACGAGGTTGACAATCTCAAAGTTGTGTACACTGGTGTAAATTCTTCAAGCGGTTACACTATGGGCTTGGATTTCAAGCTGTTTGGTCAGTTTGTGCCTGGCTCGGATTCTTGGATTAGTTTCTCACTGATGAAGACACAGGAGGATCTCAACGGAGTGAAAGTGCCGCGACCTACCGATCGCCGGTACAATTTCGCCATCTATTTCACCGACTTTTTCCCCAACTATCCCAAGTTGAAATTCAGTCTGCGAGGCATTCTCTCTGACGGCATACCCACAACTTCGCCTCGCCTGACGCGCGATCAGAGTTATTTCCGCATGCCGGCCTACAAGCGCTTGGATATCGGATTCAGCTATGCTTTGCTGTCGCCGCGAGCTGAGGGCGAACCGCGCCGTAGCGGCATCGCTGGCAAACTCAAGGGCGTATGGTTGGGCTTAGACGTTTTCAACCTGTTGGATATCAGCAATGTTAGCAGCTATTACTGGGTGACTGATGTCAATGGCATACAGTATGCTGTGCCCAACTACCTGACGCGTCGCCAACTGAATGTGAGATTGACCGTGGATTTCTAAGATTTTGTCGATATTTTGAAAAAAATCCATATTGGATAAATAATAATCTATTGGGGATAGTGCAATTAAAGAAAAATTTGTAAATTTGCCATCGAAAGGCGCAAATAATGAGAGAAAAAGGCGCCACACTATCTCGAACATATTTCAACAGACAATGAAAGATTACGACGAACAAGCCGCTATCGATTACATCCGCAAGCGCTTGCCGGCTGAAACAGCCAAAGATCTCGATGATGATGAGATTCTCAACGTCATCGATATGATCTGGGACTATTATGACGAAAACGGGTTCCTCAACATGGACCTTGACGAAGACGGTCCCGATGAGCTCGATCTGGCCGACCTCCTGGCTTATGTAAAGAAAATGGTGGCCAAAGACCGCCAATCGCCCCTCTCCGTCCATGATGTGGAGACTATCGTAAAGGCCGAACTCGACTATGAGGATGAGCTTGACAAAGATTAAGCAACAGGCCCTGCTGGCAACGGCTGCCCTCTGCCTCCTGCTCCCGGCGCAAGCCGTGGGAGGCGAGGCGCAGCCGCAAGGGGATACTACATTCGGCGAAGCTATCGACACACCGGTGGTGCCAACCAAGGCGCAAAAGGGGATACGCAATCACTTGACCGAAATCCAGCAATCGCTGGTCAAGCACAATATGCAAGCTCAGTTGATCAGGAATGGCGAGGTGGTGATGGTGACATTGCCATGCGCTGGGCTGTTCAATCCCAACGAGACAGTGCTGAAAGAGAGCGGCAAGAGATATCTGCGTCCCTTTGTCGACTTGCTGAAATATCCAACAATGTACAAGGTGGTGGTAGCAGTGCATAGCGATGCCACGGGCGAACCGGCATACCTCGATGCGCTGACCGAGGAGCGAGCCAACGCTATCGATGCTTTTCTTGAGCAAGAGGCCAAGCGCACCGATGCCAACTTGATACCTTTCGGCTTGGGCCCTGACGACCCATTGGTGCCTAATGATTCTATGGAGAATCGCAGCAAGAATCGGCGTGTCGAGATTTACATTGTGCCCGAATGGCAAATGATAGATTCAGCCAAATCAGGAAGATTGGGAAAGTAACAACTGCTTGATGCATTGGGAAATGAGCTCCGGCTCGAATCCGCGTTGCAATGCGAATCTATACAGGCGAGTGCGCCCCTCGAAGGTGAGAACCATCTGGGGGTCAGACTTTGCTTTCGCTACCATCAGCGCTCTTAGGATATCAGCGTATTCTTGTTGGGGCAGCGAGGCGAGCGCCTGTTGCATCACGTCTGAGTGGATGCCCTTGGTGCGCAGCCCCATTGCTATTTTGCGCTTTCCCCAGCGAGCAAAGCGCATCTTGTCGATGACATAAGCCTGAGCGAATCGGTTGTCATCGACAAACTTGTTGCGCTTTAGATGCTCGATAATCTCATTGGCATCGCGGGCCGATACTCCCCATTGGGCGAGCTTCTTTCGCATCTCACTTTCGCAATGTTCGGCTTTGGCGCAGAGGGTTTCAAGCCGTATTCTGGCTTTATCGGGGTCGAGTATGGCCATATCAATCTTTCTTAGCTATGACAAAGCGCAATTTTCCCTTGTAATCGAGCAGAGAGCGCGGGTCAGAGAATCCTGCTTGCTTTACTGTGTCAACCACTTGCTTGATGCACAAGGGATTGCACTCAAGATAGAGCATACCTTGCGGCTCAAGCGTGCGGTAAGCGTAATCAGCTATGGGCTTGTAAAATTTCACCGGGTCACTGTCGGGCACGAATAGGGCCGTAGGTGGTTCGTGCTCGGTGACACGCGTATCCATTGAGGCTTTCTGGCTCATCAAGACATAAGGGGGATTGCTCACCACAATGTTCCAGCGTTTATCCTTGACGGCCGACTGCTCGATATGCAGAGCGTCGGCTTTGAGAAATTCTACCCGTGCCTTTAGCTGCTTTGCGTTGGCTTGGGCGCGAGTGAGCGCGCGGTCTGAGATGTCGATGCCAGTTACTTGCGAGAATGGCAAGTCGAGCGCCAGCGAGATGGCGATGCAGCCGCTGCCAGTGCCGATGTCGAGGATGCGCA
The DNA here is from genome assembly GCA_002633115.1 of Muribaculaceae bacterium Zag1. Classification (GTDB taxonomy): domain Bacteria; phylum Bacteroidota; class Bacteroidia; order Bacteroidales; family Muribaculaceae; genus CAG-873. The sequence continues at coordinate 21,229 of NWBJ01000067.1, read as the reverse complement.
GGTCTGAATGCCCTTGCCAATCCTTCTCGATGATATCCACCAATTGAGAGGTTTCGGGCCGGGGGATAAGCGTGGAGGCATCCACGCCTATCATTCGGCCATGAAATGAGGCCACGCCCAGGGCGTACTGCAGCGGCATGCCGTCGATGACCTTTTGCGCTGCATCGAGCATGCGCTTCTCGGTCTCTGGCAGCAAATCTCGATGAGAATTCACTGCCAGGTCGAGCTGGGTGCAACCTTTTATGTCCATTATGATAGTGTCGGCCATGGCTTTGGCCTCGCTATCGCCCACCGCAGGCGTGAGCCTCTCGGTGAGCTTTTGTCGCATATCTTTGATTGTCATAGTAATATTTAATTTGGGAGCGAGCCGCTAAGCGGCTCGCCACAGAACCGGGAGGGCATTGTCCTATTACTTATTACTCATTACTCATTACTTATATTGGGCCCAACGGACCAGGTCTTTTACTGAGGGTTTCTTGCCATACATGAATATGCCCACGCGGTATATCTTGGCTGCCAGCCATACCATCACAAAGAATGAGGCATAGAGCACTGCCAGAGATACCCAAATCTCCCAAGCTGGAATGCCGAATGGCAATCGTGCCATCATCACCATTGGCGATGTGAATGGGATGATTGACAGCCATACGGCCATCGAAGAGTTGGGATCTTGCGCTACAGCCATCGAGAAGATGATTGCCAGGATAATGGGCACCATCACAATCGAGGTGAGCTGCGAAGCATCCTGGATGTTGTCGACAGCCGAACCAATAGCTGCATACATCGATGAGTATAGCATGAATCCACCGATGAGGAACAGCGTGAGGCAACCAAACATGCCCAGCACATAGCCCAAATCACCAAGTTGGCCTACGGCTACCATCAGATCCATCTCGTCAGAAGGAACGCTCTTGGTGAGCAACGGCATGAGCCATACGCTGCATGCGCTGATGATAACGCCCCAAATCAGTATCTGGGTGATTGCCACGGCGCAGATGCCAAGGATTTTGCCGAGCATCAGGGCCTTGGGCTTTACTGATGATACAACAACCTCGAGCACTCGGTTGTTTTTCTCCTCGATAATCGAGGTCATCACCATCTGTCCGTAGATGAGCAGGAACATGTAGAGCATCATCGACATTACCAAGCCGATCAGGTAGGATGCGGTCGATGAGGTCTCTTTCTCTTCCTCGCTGTCGAGGCGGTAGGTGCTCATCTTCACATTCACCTTGGCATCAGCCAAAATTTGCGACAAGTTGTCGATGTCGTATTTCTGAAGGCGTACGTTGCGTACGGCTTGGCTGAGCTGGTTGGTGATAAAGCCCTCAGTTTCCATCGATGATGCGCTATGAGTGTAGAGTTGCACATTTGATGGATTGTCAACCAAATCGCTGCCAATGATCAGGATGCCGTCATAATCAGAGTTTTTCTTAAGCGATTCGGTATCGGCATTGTTTACAAGCACAAACGTCAGGTCTTTGGTGCCATCAAGCGAGTTGGAAATGATTCCGCTATTATCGACCACGGCGATTGTTTTGCTCTCGGGTTCGGCCATAATCATTACCAGAGCCGGCACAAACATTAGGGCGAGCATCAACAGAGGCATCAGTATGGTGGTGATGATAAAGCTCTTGGTCTTTACTCTTTCGAGATATTCTCGGCGTACGATAATATATAGGTTAGAATTCATTTGAGGTAATCATTTGGGGGTTGAACTCCGGAGGAAGCGTCTCGTTAGATTCGGCCACAGCCTTGATGAAGATGTCGCTCATCGACATCAGTTTGGGTTGGAAGGAGTATAGTTCTACTGCCTTGTTAGCCTCGGCGATGGCGTTGCGGCGAGCGTCGCTGTCGATAAGGCTGATCTCCATGGTCTGGCGTTGGTTCTTGTCCTGGTCGAGCATCTGTATCTCGCGGCAGCATGAAGCCAAGGCTTGGGCGAGGGCGTGGGAGTCGCCTTGGTATGACAACACATATTTGTCTTTGCCATAGCGCGAACGCAATTCTTCTACATCGCCGGTGAGGATATTATGCGAGTTGTTGATCAGTGTAATATGGTCGCATAGCTCCTCCACGCTCGGCATATTGTGGGTGGAGAATATCACTGTGGCTCCCTCGTCTCTTAGGCGTAGGATCTCATTCTTGAGCAGCTGGGCGTTGATGGGGTCGAAGCCCGAGAAGGGTTCGTCGAAGATGAGCAACTTGGGGCGGTGGAGCACCGTCACGATGAATTGCACCTTCTGGGCCATGCCCTTTGAGAGCTCTTCCACCTTCTTTCCCCACCATGAGGAAATGTCAAAGCGGTCAAACCATTTGCGGAGTTCTTGCTCGGCTTGGCTGCGGTTTAGGCCTTTGAGTTGGGCGAAGAAGAGGGCTTGGTCGCCCACACGCATCTTCTTGTAGAGGCCGCGTTCCTCGGGGAGGTAGCCGATTTGCCTCACATCATTCTGGGTGAGGCGATGGCCATCAAATATCACCTCTCCGCTGTCGGGGGCGGTTATGTGGTTGATGATGCGGATTAGAGTGGTCTTGCCGGCGCCGTTAGGGCCTAGCAGACCGTAGACTTTTCCTTGCGGCACAGCGATCGACACATTGTCGAGAGCGCGATGCCCGGTGTAGTCTTTTACGATGTTGTTGGCTTGGAGTATATTCATTTGTTTATCAGTATTTTTTCAATCAAGGCAGAGCTTGGGGAGGAGACGCTCCAGGCAGTGTAGCATTGCACCACCTCTTCCATCGTAATCCCCAATTGCTCCATGCGGCAGAAGGTTTCGATGAGGGTGCTGTCGAAAAATTCTTTTTTCAATTCGCTCCTTACTCTCTCCACAGCGTCGTCGGCCAGATAGAATCCCATGCCTCTTTTGGGAGCGATGATCTCGGAGGCTTGCAGCAGGTCGAAGGCGCTGAGCACAGTGCGGGTATTGACCGACAGCTCCACAGCGACCTCCCTGACAGAGGGAATCTTCTGCCCCGGCAGCCATTCACCGCTGAGTATGCGAGCGTAGCACAAGTCTACTATTTGTCGAAAGATCGGCTTGTCGGTCTTAAAATCCACTGCGCTGGAGTTTTTTGTAAAGCAATACCAAATATGTTGCCACTATTGGCAGAGAGAATGCAAATCCCAGAGAAATCAAGAGATAGGAAAATCTTGGCGTGAGGGTTTTTGCGTAATTATCCCATAGCTCCAGGTCAGGGAGATATCCATAGCCTTCTAACATTCCGACGATGAAGCCTATTATTCCCATCACCAGCATCAGTAAAATCAGGGCTACCACAAAGGCCAGAAAGTCCCTTGAATACGCGATTGCGTTTGACTGTTACAACTGTGTAGAGCACGCATAGCAAAATCGCCAAGGCTGGTCCCCATGAGATGACTAAAAACACGGGAGGATAGTGTTTGCCAAAACCAGTCATAATGCCCCATAGGGTTGAAAGGCCGTTTGGTATGGAGGAAAGCACAATCAATGCTGAGATGATTATCGACAGATTGATTTCTACGGCTATGAACAAGCCGAAATAGAGCAGCAAGAAGGTCATTTTCTCACTGGCCGTGACAAGTAGCAGGGCGCTGATAGGCTTGAAGTCTCTCCGCGCTATTCCAATCGGGGCCACGTAGTACATTGCACTGGCGGCTGTCACGGGGATTAACAGCGACATCTCTAAGTCGCAACCCATACGGTAATATAGGGCTCCAATCCACATCAAGGCAAGTGAAACCAAGGGGAAACAGATCATTTGCTTTTTCAGAGCTGGGTAATAGAGCTGAAAAATCATCCACACTCTGCGCCAGCTGAAGCGGTCGGGATTGAGAGTTATAGATTCTGCTGACATGTCTCTTGTGGTGTAAAGTAGTTGAGAATTTGTGGACCTCGGTCGCTGACAATGCCGCCATAGAGCAACTCGAAATCTACACTTGAGTCTGCTCCTCCTGGATTGGGCACGATTGAGTGGAACCCATTGACATCACTCTCGAAATAAATCGCGCTCTGAGGCAGGGTCGGCGAGGTGACAAACGCCAAGCGCTTGGTGATGTCCTCGATTGAGGCCGAGAGTTCGATTCGACCATGGTTCAACACAGTCACTCCGTCAAACAGATTGCGCATGGGGTGGAGCGAGTGGGTAGCCACGATGATGGTTTGAGATGGCTGTATATTGGAGGCGAGGAGCCGGTTGAAGGTCTTCTTCGCAAAGATATCCATGCCATTGGTGGGTTCGTCGAGCAGCAGCACCTCGGTGCCGAGGGCCAGAGCGTAGGCGATGTTTGACTTTTGACGGAAACCAAGCGAGAGGTCGGCGAGTTTCTCCTCGCCAGAGAGACCGAAGGCTTGCAGGTTCTCTTGCAGGCGCTCGAGCGAGAATGTGGGATAGAAAGGCGCATGCCTCAGCACCATCTGCTGTATGGTGGCAAGCGGCATCAGCTCACTGTCGGAGATGAAGAAGATGCGTTGCAATTCAGAGGGCAAACGCTTTGACATCGATTGGTCGTCGATCATGACGCATCCGCTTTGGGGTATCAGCATGCCGCATATTAGCTTGAGCAGGGTGGTCTTGCCAGCTCCGTTGGGCCCGAGCAATAGCTGTATTCCCTCAGGGATTTCTGCCCAAGCGCTGGTGATGGCTGGCAGATTATGCGGGTAGGCGAATGTTACGTTATCAATCCGTATCATAGGATGGTATTTGGTTTTTGGCTTTTAGCTTTTGGATCGTTGGTGTCATTTTTTGGTTTTTGGCTTTTAAACCATTATTTTAAGGTTTGACGGGTTCTACAGTATAGCCGAGATTGCGCAGCAGTTGTATTAAGCCTTCGTTGCCAAGCAGGTGTCCCGAACCGACAACGATGAATAGATTGCGCATTGGCAGCAGCATCTGCAGTTTGTTGGCCCAATTGTGGTTGCGGTCAGTGATAAGGGCTTTGCGTGATTTCTCCGACATGCCACATTCCGAGTTGGTCATCAGTTGGTTTACCTTCTCCAGGTCTTGGCACTCAAAGGCTTGGCCAAGCTCGAGGGCGTACTGTATCATTTCTTGGTCTTTGTCAACTGTCTCCATCAGGTCTTCGGCTTGGTCAGCGATGGGAGAGCCGAACAATACTTGTAGTTGCTCTTCGACTGTCTCAAAGCCATTGATTGATTTGCCTTTTTCTTCGCCGAGGCCCATCACTGCGACATCAAACACATTGGTTGGGTCAAAGGTAGGGAATGCCTTAAGCGACATCAACACGGCCAATTGGGTAGAAATTAGGTTGGGCTTGAATTGTGACAACTGAGAGGCGAGGCCAGGCATACCCATATATACGGCCAGTACGCTGTCTAATCGGGCGAATTGCTCCGAGGTGAGCACTTTGTTGAGGGTGCTATCTGCGGGAGCCATGGCATACTCCATCAGTTTTTGCTGTTGTTTCATGGGATCAAGTTCGCTCTTTTCGACTTCGCCATACACGGCATCGGCACTCTCGATGGCTTGACGCAGACCCTGGATCGAGTCAATCATGGCAGCAGGAGCCAGGTGATGGCTGCCAAGCAGATATGAGGTAGTTTTGACGTTGGGTCCGGTGATTTTCCAGAGGAGTTGGGCCTGAGAGCATAGGGCTGTTAGAAGAGCCAAAAGGCAAAGAATAGTTTTACGTGCCATAATATCTTAGTTTTAGTTATAGAGTCGTGCTACGCACTCGCCATCCGGGTGGATAGTGACCCCACATTCCGTGCTACGCACTCCATGTGTGACAGACAAGGGACGTGCTATGCACTCGCCATCTGGATGGCTTGTGGTGTTGTGCTTAACTACAACACTGCAAAGGTAAGCACTATTTTTTAATTGACAAAAAAATCCGCAAGTTTTCTTGCGGATTTCTACTAAAAATATGTTTCTTGGATTAGAAAGCGACCTTGGCAGTGGCGATCTTGCCGTCAGCGTCGGTAGCTTTGATCAGATAGATACCCTGTGCAAGGCCCGGGTTGATAGCTGAACTGGGGTTGGCAGCAGAGTAGAGGCGACGGCCATTGACATCGTAAACCTCGATTGCCGAAGCGTTGCCAGTGAGGTAGATCATACCATTGGCAGCGTTGATCTGCAGGTCGGCGCTCTTGACAGTGACTGATTTGATTCCTAAGGGACCGCCATTGATGGGCAGAACGTATGAGATGTAGTCCTCGTTGGTGTTATAGTCCCACACGTTGAACTCAAACGAACATATCATTGAGAAATCAGCATTGGCGCAAGGAGTACCGATTAGGCAGTCATCCTCAAAGTATTGGGTGATGACTTCGGTCGACCCCGAAACGTACACGTCATAGTCATAGCTATGCACCATGTTGTCTTCTATCCACTCATACAGGCTGGGGTCTACACTTTTGATGTAATCCTCGAGAAGAATGAAGTCGTCTTTGTCCGAAGCTGCATAATAAGCGTGGCGCAGGTAGTCGGAGAGGGGCGATGCGGCAAGCACCTCGCCTTTGTCGCTGACAGCACAGCTGTACATGCCGCTGCCAGAGGCCATCTCAACGCAAGTGCCCTCTTGCAGGTCAAGCAAATAGGGGGTCGAAGATGCATCGGCCATCCACCAGTCGGCTGTCACGTCGGTAGTGGCGTAATAGCGACCGTTGTCTGAGAGCTTGACGTTGTTGAATGAGAACGAGGGTGCATCAGCTGTAAGAGCATTCAGAGCGTCGATGTATGCTGAATAGTCCTTTGTCCATTGGTCATAGCGGTCAGAGTAGGTTGATTCTTCCTCAAGATAAGCGGCATATTCCTCAGCGGTCATGTAGTCCTCGTATTCAGGATAAACCAGAGCTTCTCTCCAAGCTGACAGAGCGGCTTGATAGGCGGCATAACTCTCCTCGCTCATATAATCCTTGCGGTTGGGATAGGTATGAGTATAGGGGTCGGCAAGATATGCGTCATAAGCTGCCTGGTAGGCTGCTGCTTCCTCTTCGGTCATGAAGTCGGCTTCTTGTGGCTTGGCGTCATAGAGTGTCCAGTATTCCTCGACAGCCTCTTCAAAAGCCTCAACCTCGTCTTCTGTCATATAGGTCTCAGGGCTGGGGATGGTGGGCCCGTAACCGGGGAACTCGGGCAACTCGATGCCATTGGGATTGATATCATAGGGATAGTGCCAGCTCCACTCGCCTTCGGCATCTTGGGTGAACACGATAGGCAGAATGTAGAGACCTGAATAGTCGGTGACTTGGCCTGCGATGGTGCGGCCATCACCGCTGATGCAGACAGCTGTCACGTATTGGGGCTCGCGACCAGTGAAGTCAGTTTCGGGATGGGGGAGCTCGATATAGTCGCCGTAAGTGCCATCGGCTTGGCGCTCCCAATACACGGGTTTCTGCATCAAGCCGTCTTCTGTCATTCCTCTCAGGCTGACTTGGCCGCAAATGCGTGAGCCGTCGCCAGTGATGCCTTGTGCCAGATTGACGCCGGTGTCGGTAGATTTCAATGGGAGAGCAGTCCATACGCCATTCTCATAGTAGGCTGCCACGTGGCAGTCGCTGTCGGTGTTGCCCACCACGATGCCATCGTTTGAGATGGTGTTGCCAAGACCCCCAGAATAGAAGTTGCTGGAGTTGTACAGCTCAACATAAGTTCCATTTACGAGGTCGAGCACTACCATGGCTCCAGTGCCATCGTCAGCACTGAGGGCCCATTGGCCGTTGGGCGAAACAGAAATAATCTGCAGTCCGTCCCAGATGTCAGGCTCTATTTGCGCCCAAGCGCTCCCTGTAGCGAGCAGCGCAGAAGCCAAAAGCAAAGTTTGTTTTTTCATCATCATTAATATTGGTAAAAGTATATAGGCAAAGTTAAGGATTTTTTCCGATTCTTTCTAAGAATTGTAATATATTTGTAGTCGAAAAGAGGATTTCGCCCCAAAAACTGTGTAGACAGAGGAAAAATAAACGTTTGGCCCTCTCCAAGCGTTATAATTATAAAAATAGATGATATTATGAAAAGGACACTTATTGCTTTTTTGATAGGGGTAGTGGCAATGGGAGCCTATGCTCAAGAAGGCACCCTCGCCGATATGCTGGATGCTGGTCACAATCGTCCTCGGTTCGGCATCCATGTCGATTGGACTTTGTCGTGTCCGAACACCAATCTCAATCGTATTGTCCCCACATATCACAATGGCTCAGGCATAACCGCTGGAGCTTTTTACAGCATACCTATTTATAAGAATCTGTATATCGAGCCCAGCGTGAATTTCTTCTACAACACCATGCTGATCAGCCAGGATGTGGTCGAGGATATGGAGCTTGGCTACCCGCTTACGCCCGAAGGCTCGTTGCGTAACTCAGGCATAAGGATACCCCTTACTTTCGGCTACCGATTTGACATCACTGATGATATCGCCATGTCAATCTATACTGGGCCTCAGCTCAATGTAGGATTTTCGCTGAAGGAGCATGAAAAAGGTACTGGCCGTTCGGTCGACCTCTACGACCAAGGGTGGCACCGTTGCGACTTGCAGTGGCTGATAGGCGTCAGATTTTATTATTCCAATAGCTGGTTTGCCGACATCAGCGGTGGCATAGGCATCACCAATATGGCCGGAGGCGCTGATTGGGAAGGCGCCAGATTCCGACGCAACAACTTCTCAATCGGCGTAGGCTACCTCTTCTGAATGAAAAATGAAGAATGAAGAATGAAAAATGGCCATCTGGATGGCCATTTTTCATTCTTCATTCTTCATTTATGTATATGGGTTGTTGCGTTTTTCCCAACCTATGGTGGTGTGGGCATCGTGGCCGGGGAGTACGGTTACATCATCGGGCAGGGCGTATAGCTTATGCCTGATGCTGTTGATCAGGTCGCGATGGTTTCCCCCCTCCAGGTCGGTGCGTCCAACCGAACCCCGAAACAGTGTGTCGCCTGAGAACAATATCTTGCCATCTGGGCTGTATAGGCATATTCCGCCGGGAGTATGGCCGGGGGTGGTGATTACCTTGAGTTCGCTGTCGCCGATGTGGATAATGTCGCCGTCCTTGAGTGGCACGTCGATATGCACATTGGCGCCATCACCCTTGAGGCCGAATTTGGAATACTGCAAAGTCATGCTTTCGCCCAACGGCGCATCGTCGACATTGGCTGCTACTGGCACTCCGTATTTATCCTTTACATAATTCTCGCCAAAGCAATGGTCGAGATGCAGGTGTGTATTTATGATTTGTGTGATTTTTGCGCCGCTCTCTTTGATGAAATCGTCGAAACGCTTTTGCTCGGCTGGGTCTGCCATTGCCGGGTCAATCACTGCTGCTTCTTTTGTGGCTTGGTCAATCACTACGTAAGTGTTGACCCCAAACATGCTGAATGCGAATTGCTTTACTCTTAACATACCGAGTTTTTACTTATTCAAAATAACTACTTTTGTCTTAATACTTTTGACTTTTGACTTTTGCCTTAATACTTTAGACTTTTGCCTCTTGCCTTTTGACTTGTCTACGCCTTTACTGCTACCCCTTTGATTCGATCCCAGAGCGAGAGGCTGGGGGCCTTGATGTGAATCGAGTTGATGGGTTTCTTCACATTCAAAAAGATGATGGATGAATGCATCACGATTGCGGTCCATTCCTCAAATGGCACAATCGCATTGATGTTGTGCAGTGGAATCTGATGGAAAGGCGAGTCCTCAGCAATAGATGAAATTGTCATCTCATTGGTTTCTGGATCAATGAGGATGTCGTGCTGAAGCCCGGCCTTCTCAAACAACAAGGCGAAATCCAAGCTGTCGATGCTCTTGGGCCTTTTGTCGTATTTCTTGTATATGGCTTCGATCACTTGGTTGGTAATCATCTCGCAGATTGGAGTTAAGGAAATTTACAATTTTGTTGCATTTGTAAAATTATAACGAGCCACGGCAAAAAAGGTTTGTCGAAATGTGCTCAGATTAAGGGGTATATCAGATTTTTTTTGGTCTTTTTGCGGATTTTTACGCACTGAAAGCAGTTTAAAAATATTTATTGAAATTTGTCAAACTATTTGTCGTGAATTTACGTTATTCCAATGTTTGACGTAAATTGTATACCTATAATCAAAACCCTATACAAATGAATTTTAAATCTTACGCAGTGATTGCGGCTGGTCTGTTGATGGCCAGCTGTGGCAAGACACCCGCTACCAATCCGGGAGCTCCCACCGAGGACGACGTCATTCTTCACGCCTGGTCTTGGGCATTCGACACCATCGCAGCAAACATGCAGCAAATCGCCGACGCCGGCTATGCCTACGTACAGACCTCGCCTGCTCAGACCTGTTATGTAGGCGACGGAGGCGGCATGGCTCTTTTCAGCCAAGATGGCGACTCAGTGATGGGCAAATGGTATTACTACTATCAGCCCACCGACTGGCAAATAGGCAACTACATGCTTGGCGACAAGGAGGCTCTGGCCGCTATGTGCGACAGCGCAGCCAAATATGGCGTCAAGGTCATAGTCGACGTGCTGCCCAACCATACAGCCATTGACCACAAGGCTGTGCTTCCAACTCTCGATGCTGCAGTCGGCGGTCATGAGAATCTGTACCACGCCAACGGTTTCACTCCCATCACAGATTATAATGATCGCTTGCAGTGCACCACTATGGAGATGGGCGGTCTGCCTGATGTGAATACCGAGAATCCTGACTTCCAGAAATATTATATGCAGTATGTCAACGACCTGCTCGCTCTCGGCGTGCGCGGTTTCCGCTATGACACAGCCAAGCACATCGGTCTGCCCTCCGACCCTCTGGATCCCAAGGCTGAGCGCAACAACTTTTGGGACGTTGCCACTGGCCGCGAGGCAGTCGATGGCGTGCAGCTCGCTCTCCCGGCAGACAGCTTGTTTATCTATGGCGAGGTGCTCCAAGACCGCAATGTCAAGGAGACCGAGTATGCTGAATATATGGATATGACCGCCAGCTCTTATGGCCACGCTCTGCGCCATGTGCTCGAGCAAGGCAAGGCCGATAGCGCCGAGTCACTGGCCGACTGGCACCATCCCGTAGCTCCCGAGCAACTCGTCACCTGGGTTGAGAGCCACGACACATATTGCAATGAGCATGAGTCAGCCGGTCTGACCGACGACCAAATCCGCGCTGGTTGGGTGTTCCTGACCGCCCGTCAGCACGGCACACCTCTGTTCTTCAGCCGTCCCGCTGGCAGCACTCGCGAGAATTACTGGGGCAACAACCGCATTGGCGCTCGCGGCAATGACGAGTTCTTCCATCCCGAGGTGGTAGCCGCCAATCAGTTCCGTAAGGCTATGAGCGGACAACCCGAGACTCTGTATGTCACTGCCGATGGCGTAGCTGCCGAGGTGCAGCGCGGCGAGGCTGGCGCAGCTCTGGTCAATTTCTCTGACAATACGATTGATGTTGACTTCCCGACCACTCTGCCCTCGGGCACTTACATCGACCGTGTGCATCGTACCAACTTCAAGGTGTCGAATGGCCAGCTCACTGGCGAGCTCCAACCCCTCACCACCTACATCCTCTATACCCGCTAATCTAAATCAGGCATAAAAAATCAAGCCCATCCAGTCGGATGGGCTTGATTTTTTTATGCCTGATTATCAAAACATCTTCTCGGGATATTCGCCCTTGGCGTGGAGCTCAGCGAGCTTGGCTACTACGTCGGGACGATCCTCGGGATATGTCACACCGAACCACTTTGAGGTGGTGTCGAGCACCTTGACTGTGGCTTCGCCTGAGCGGATGAGAGCATCCACTGATGGCGGAATGGTCATCTCAGCCTTGGGGGTATTAAGGTCCTTGTCAAGGAATTTCTTGAACTCACGCTCGCCATACTCAAAGTAGTCGGGAGTGAAGCCCCACATATTCATAGACACGGGAGTCTTGGGATCGAGGATTTGCTCTTCGCCCTTCTCGTCGACAAATGCGATCTCATGTTTGGGGTTGTAGCCGATAGCGGTGCGTTCAACCACCGAGGTGAGCAGACCATCGACATTCTCGCATACGCCGCGCGATACGGTGCCATTCTCGCTCATAGTGTTGCCTACGCGGAATCCTACCATGCAGTAGTCGCCCTTGCGGTCATGCGGACGGCTCAGTTCCTCAGCAATTACGCGGAAAGCGTCCTGGCCATAGAAGTCGTCGGCGTTGATGACGGTAAACGGTTCTTTGATCACGTCCTTAGCCATGAGCACAGCGTGGTTGGTGCCCCAGGGCTTGGTGCGTTCTTCGGGGCACTTGTAGCCCTCGGGGAGCTTGTCGACAGCCTGGAATACAACCTCCACGGGAATGTGGCCCTTGTATTTGCTGAGGATCTTCTCGTTGAAGTCCTTCTCAAAGTCTTTGCGGATTACGAAGACTACCTTGCCAAATCCCGAGCGGATAGCGTCGTAGATTGAGTAGTCCATGATTGTCTGGCCGTTGGGGCCAACGCCGTCGAGCTGCTTCAGACCGCCGTAACGGCTGCCCATGCCAGCTGCTAATACGTATAATGTAGGCTTCATGTTAGGGATAAGGTATAAGTTATAAGTGATAAGCTATTTGAGGATGTTACTTAATTTGTGCATTATGAATTGTGCATCGTGAATTTTTCATTTTTCATTATGCATTCTTCATTATGCATTCTTCATTCTTCATTCTTCATTTTTCATTCCTTATTGGATGCCGCGTTCGCGCAACTTGAGCTGCCAGTTCCAGGCTGACTTGAGGGTGTCCTCGAGCGATGTGTCGGCTTTCCAGCCCAGCACCTTGTTGGCCTTCTCGGGATTGGCCCAAACCTTCTCGATATCGCCAGCACGGCGGGGAGCGTAAGCCCAGTTGAGTTTCACGCCAGTTGCCTTCTCAAAGGCGTCGATGATCTGCTTGGTCGAGCACCCATTGCCGGTGCCGATGTTGAACACCTCGAGCTGCGGGCTGTCGGTGTCGAGCACGCGCTGCATAGCCTTGACGTGAGCCTTGGCGAGGTCAACGACATAGATATAGTCGCGGATGCAAGTTCCATCGGGGGTGTCATAGTCGTTGCCGAACACCTTGAGCTGTTCGCGGATGCCGATGGCAGTCTGGGTCACAAAGGGGATCAGATTCATAGGCACACCGGTCGGGAGTTCACCGATGATAGCTGACGGGTGCGAACCGATGGGGTTGAAGTAGCGCAGGAGGATAGCCTTGATGGGAGCGCCGCTGGCGATGTCGTCGCGGATGATTTCCTCGTTGATTTGCTTGGTGTTGCCATAGGGGCTCTCAGCAGGCTTGATGGGGGCCTCCTCAGTCACGGGCAGGTTCTCTGGGTCGGGTTGTCCGTAGACGGTGCAGCTCGACGAGAAGATGATGCCTTTCACATCATGCTTAGGCATGAGCTCAAGCAGATTCACCAGCGAGAGGATGTTGTTGCGATAGTAGAGGAGGGGTTTTTCAACGCTTTCGCCCACAGCCTTGCTTGCGGCGAAATGGATGATGCCTGAGATTGGATAGTCAGACATCACTTTGTCCATTGCCTCTTTGTCGCAGCAGTCAGCCTTGACGAATGCAGGACGCACTCCGGTGATTTCTTCAATGCCGTCGATGACATTTTCCTGCGAATTGGAGAGGTTGTCAACTATCACCACGTCGTAGCCGGCGTTGATGAGCTCTACAGTGGTGTGCGATCCGATAAAACCGGTGCCTCCTGTGACGAGAATGGTTTGTTTCATGTTTGAAAAGTTTTTCGGTATGGTTGAGTATCGCAAAGTTACGAATAATTTGCAATTGTGAAGAACATTTTTTCACCAAAAATAGACATTATTTCATCATTCTTGGATTAAAGTAGAAAAAATTGGCGTAAAAACGCCAATTTAAACCCTAAAACCATAAGGAAATAAAACCATAAGGACATGCGGTCATAAAGATATCTAATGGCCTAAAACGATAGGCGGCTTAGGAATCCTAGGAATCCTAAGGCGCCTATAATGTCTAATTTGCCAAATATGGTCTATGCCTTGTAGGGCGGAGGCGTCGGGGTTGAGGGTGCTGGAGCGTCTGGGTCCGGGTATTTGGGAGCGTCAGGCTCTGGAGCCTGTGGCTCGTCGGGTTTGGCCTTGGCATCAGCGGTTGCGTCGGCTGGGGGCAGCGCCTTGTCCTTTTCTTTCTGCTCGGCCATGATCTCGTCGGTGCGCGATACCCACTGGCGCTTGCCAAAGATTTTCTCGACATCGGCGGTGAATATCACCTCGCGATTGTACAGCTCGTCGGATAGTTCTACCAGTCCGTCATAATACTGGTTCAGGATATCCTTGGCGCGCTTGTACTGCTCTGTCAGGATGCGCGATACCTCTTCGTCGATGATCTTGGCGCGTTCCTCGCTGTAGGGTTTGGTGAATCCATATCCTTGGCCCGATGAGTCGTAGTAGCTGATGTTGGGCAGCTTTTCGCTCATGCCATAGTACACTACCAAGGCGTAAGCAATCTTGGTAGCGCGCTCCAGGTCGTTGAGGGCTCCGGTGGCCACGCTGCCGAGGATCACATCCTCAGACGCGCGTCCGGCCATCAGCGAGCATATCTGGTCAAGCAGGGCCTGAGCGGGCACTCTCTGGCGTTCCTCGGGCAGATACCAGGCAGCGCCGAGGGCTTTGCCACGAGGCACGATAGTGACCTTGACCAGCGGGTCGCCGTATTGCAGGTGCCACGACACGGTGGCGTGTCCTGCCTCGTGGATAGCCACGCTCTGTTTCTCCTCGTTGGTGGTGAGTTTGTTCTTCTTTTCCAAGCCGCCGATGATGCGGTCGACAGCGGCGTTGAAATCGTCAAGGTCTACGCTCGTCTTGTTGTGTCGAGCAGCGATAAGAGCTGCCTCGTTGCACACGTTGGCGATGTCGGCGCCCGAGAATCCAGCTGTCTGGCGAGCCAGGAGTTCGATATCGAGGTTTTGGTTGATCTTGATATTGCGCAGGTGCACCTTGAATATAGCCACGCGGTCGTTGACATCGGGGAGCTCTACATAGATCTGGCGGTCAAAGCGGCCAGCGCGCATCAGAGCCTTGTCGAGGATGTCGGCGCGGTTGGTGGCGGCGAGAATGATTACGCCGCTATTGCTGCCAAAGCCGTCCATCTCGGTGAGCAGCTGGTTGAGGGTGTTCTCGCGTTCGTCGTTGGCTCCCATGTTGGGGTTCTTGCCGCGAGCGCGGCCCACAGCGTCGATCTCATCGATAAATACGATACAGGGGGCTTTCTCTTTGGCCTGGCGGAACAGGTCGCGCACACGCGATGCGCCCACGCCTACAAACATCTCCACAAAGTCGGAACCCGACATAGAGAAGAAAGGCACGTTGGCCTCGCCGGCCACAGCCTTGGCGAGCAGGGTCTTGCCAGTGCCGGGAGGGCCTACCAGCAGAGCGCCCTTGGGTATCTTGCCACCCAGGTCGGTGTATCGCTTGGGGTTCTTGAGGAATTCTACTATTTCTTCGATTTCAGTCTTGGCCTCGGTCAGTCCGGCCACATCCTTGAATGTCACCTTGTTCTGGCTGTCCTTGTCGAATACTTGTGCCTTTGATTTGCCGACGCTGAATACTCCTCCGCCGCTGCCTCCGGTGCCCGACATGCGCTTCATCATGTAGAACCAGAAGAATATCAGCAGCAGTATCGGGCCGAATGACCATAGCAGGGTAGTCAAGCCGCCACTGCGCTCATATTTCACTTCGCCGTTGGGCGGGAAAGCTCCGGTGGCCCGCCAGTATTCGATCTTGTCGTCAATCTTGTCAGCCGATGGCACATCGGCGATCACCTTGGCCTCCATGCCCTTGCCGGGTTGGAATTGGCCGGGGAATAGGGCTTGGGCCAGCGAGTCGGTGAGGAAACCCTCGGCTTGGCGCTTGTCGGTGTAGACGATGATTTTCTCGATTCCGTGATCATTGACGATGTAACTCTCAAATTCCGAGTAACTGACATCCTTGGTGATGGAATTGTCGTCGAGATAGAAAAGACCCACGAGCACAAGCAGGATAATGGCGTACATCCAGAAAAGACTGGAGCCGAAGGGCTTTTTCTTATTATTTGGATTTAGAGGTATAGGCATGGGGAAATGTTATGTGTAGGTGTTGGCGGGAAATGTCAGTCGAGGTTGGGCACGTCTTCTATGGCGGCGTCGCTCCACAGCTCCTCGAGGTTGTAGCGCTGACGTTCGGTGGGGAGGAACACATGCACCATAGCCCAGCCATAGTCGATGATGATCCATTCGCTGTTTGAGTATCCGTCATAATTGTAGGGCTTAACGCCGCTTTTCTCTTGCACTTTCTCTCTGATGTTGTCGGCAATGGCGGCAACTTGCTGAGTTGAATTGCCCTCGGCGATGATGAAGAGCTGGGTTGGGGCTGATTCAATTTGCGACATGTCGACCAGGGTTATGTTCTTGCCCTTGCGGTCTTGTATAGCGTCGATTATGAGATTGGGCAGTTGAGTGGTTTGAGTCATTCTAAGCTGTCAGGTGTTAATTTGAACTTGCAAAGTTAAGTAAAAATATTGAAACGCGGTGAAGGCATTTGGTTGCCTTATGGGATTTTTGCATTTATTTGTAACAAATGCGGCGCTTTTATATTCTTAACGTTTTCCAAGCCCTTATAGTTTTATTCAAAACGCATCGACGAGGCCGGGCTTACCCGGGCGGCCATTCCGGCTGGCAACAGCAGCACGGCGGCTGCCACAGCGGCTACGCACACGTTGAGGATCACTACCCATCCCCAGTTGATTTCTACCGGTACGGCTGGCAGGTAGTACATGTCGGGATTGAGTTTAAGGGTCTGGGTGGTTTGTTGCCAATAAAGTATGCCCAGGCCTATGATGTTGCCGATGATGATGCCGGCTCCCACCACCTTCATGGCCAATGAGGCGAAGAGCAGTCTCACCTGCCGCTTGGTGGCTCCCATGGCTCGCAGCAGTCCGATCGTGGAGATGCGGTCCAGGATCAGGATGAACATGCTCGATATCAGCGTAAACCCAGCCACGCATGCCATCAAGATGAAGATTACCACCACATTGGTGTCGAGCAGGTCGAGCCAGTTGAAGAACACGGCCCCAGTGTGCTTTACATTGTCAACCGGGTAGAGGTGCTCGATGTGGCCAAGGTGGTATTGTGAGATGAGCAGGTTCTGCAGGTCGGCGGCTTCGCTCTCGATGTCGTCGACGGTCGATGCGTCAAACACTATCTGCGTGGCTGAGATACTGTCGAGGCCCGACACGCCTTGCATGGTGGCCAATGGCGCGAAGATTATCGTCTTGTCGTAATCAGAAAAACCGGTCTCATAGATTCCGGCTATCTCGAAGCGCCGAGCCTTGACGGCCCCATCCACAAAGAAATAGGCATAAGGCTTGTCACCAAGGCTCAGTCCAAGGCTCGTGGCCGATGCCTTGGATATGGCAATCTTGTTGGCCGACTCTGGGTTGAAAAAATCTGGAAGCATTCCCTCGACGATGGCGCGTCGCTCAAAGTCGTAAGAATGGGCCGAGTCGTAGCTCAAGAAATAAGCTCCGGAGAAATCGGTATCGGTCTTGAGTATGCCGGGCTGTTGCAGCCTTAGTTCGGGTTCGGCTCCCGGGCTTACTGTCTCAATGGCGCTGAGCAGGGCAGGAGAGAGGGATATGGATGCGGCTGTGGTGGCCGACTGGTAATCGTAGGCGGGCAGCACGCTCACCTGGCCGTCAAAACCCATGATGCGGGCGGTGATCTGGTTCTTGAATCCGCTCACCACGGCCAAGGTGCACTCCATAATCGCCAAGGCGAGGGCTACGCCTGCCACAGCGATGACCGCTCCGGTGGCGTTAGCGCCATTGGAATTTGGGTTGAGCTTTAGCCTGCGCGAGGCCCAGAGTATGAAATTCATCTTTGGTTATATTGCTGAAAGGGAAAATTTTCAGCAAAGTTACTGCAAATATCAAAAAAAAGCGGTAACTTTGTTTGATTTTTTGTTATAATTTCTTTAGTTCAAAGCATCGCAAAGCTTCAGACAAAGATGGAACACGGATATTTCAACGACACCGAACGCGCAGACATCATCAAACTTAGCCGCCAACTATGGGGCTATCTGCGCAGCGACAGCGCCCCAGACGACTTTCGGAAAGTGAAAACCCTGATGGCTCAGGCAGTGGCCGATGGCTTATGCCAACGCGACCGCTACGGCATCAATCCGCTCCATCACAACCTGCAGACTGCCTGTCTGCTATGCGAAAAAGTCAGTCCCGATCGCAACATGGCACTCGCCATACTGCTATACAGCCTGGCCAAGGACGATTTTATCTCAACCCAAGATCTTGAGACCCAATGGGGAGCCGATGTGGCCAAGCTGCTGCGCGGCTTGCAAAAGGTGGCTGAGCTCTACTCCAAGCAAGCGGCAGTCGAGAGCGAGAATTTCCGCAAACTGCTTCTCGCCTTCGCCAAAGACATCAGGGTGATCATCATCATGATCGTTGACCGTCTGGCACTGATGCGAGCCATCAACCATCACCCCAACGACAAATTCGTGCACGATGTGGCTTATGAGGCCAACTACCTCTATGCCCCGTTGGCCCACCGCTTGGGCCTCTATGCCATGAAGTCGGAACTTGAGGATATGTCGCTCAAGTACACCGACCGCGCGATGTATACCGAGATTGCCCACAAGCTCAACCAGAAGAAGGCTGAGCGCGAGGCTTACATCGCCGCCTTTATCGAGCCCATCCGCAAGCGACTTGAAGAGGAGGGGCTGGACTTTGAGCTGAAAGGGCGCACCAAGTCGATCTATTCGATTTGGAACAAGATGCGCAAGCAGAAAAACGATGTCGACGACATCTACGACCTGTTTGCCATTCGCATCATCCTGAATGTGCCTCCGGAGAAGGAAAAGGCGATGTGCTGGTATGTCTATTCGATTATCACCGACATGTATCGGCCCAATCCGGCACGCATGAAGGACTGGATAAGCATACCCAAGAGCAACGGCTATGAGTCGCTGCATATCACTGTCTATGGGCCGGCCGAGAAGTGGGTGGAGGTGCAGATACGCACTCGCCGCATGGATGAGATTGCCGAGAAGGGCCTCGCTGCCCACTGGAAGTACAAGGGCATCAAGAGCGAGAACGACCTGGATAAGTGGATGAATAATGTGCGCGACATCCTCGAGACTGCCGAGACCGGCCCGATGGAGCTGATGAAGAATTTCAAGATGGATGTCTACGACAAGGAGGTGTTTGTCTTCACTCCTCGCGGCGACCTCTACAAGCTGCCGATGGGTGCCTCGGTGCTCGACTTCGCCTTCAACATCCACACCGGCCTCGGATGCAAGTGCACCGGCGGCAAAGTCAATGGGCGCAACCAGAAGATCAGCTACAAGCTGCGTACCGGCGATACGGTCGAGATTCTCACTTCTCCTACTCAGAAGCCTAAAGCCGACTGGCTCAACTATACCGTGACCTCAAAGGCACGCAACAAGATACGCGTGGCTGTCAAGGAGCAAGCGGCCGCATCGGCTGAGATAGGCAAGGAGTTGTTGCAGCGTCGCTGCAAGAACCGCAAGATTGAGATCCCCGACGGCGATGTGGCCCGTGTGGTCAAGAAGCTCGGGTATCGCACCGCTACTGACTTCTACACTGCTCTGGCCGATGAGACGCTCGATGTCAACACTGTTATCGAGGCATATCTCGACATGGAGCGCAAGGCTCGGGAAGAGAGCGCCAAGGTGTCGGCCGGAGAGTATGTGCTGCAGCAGACAGCCGAGGATCAGGAGTTGGCCTCTGGCCACGACATCTTGATCATCGACAACAATGTCAAAGGGTTGAATTTCAAGTTTGCCCGCTGCTGCAATCCTATCTACGGCGACCAGGTGTTCGGATTCGTATCGCAGGAGGGCGTGGTGAAGATTCACCGAATTGATTGCCCCAATGCGCAAAACATCAAGGAGAAGTATCCTTACCGCATAATCCGCACGCAGTGGTCGGGAAAACTCGGAGGACAGTTCGCAGCCACTCTACGCATCGTAGGGCGCGACGACATCGGCATCGTCACCAACATCACATCTATTATTAATAAGGAGAAAGATGTGTCACTGCGCAATATCTCGATTGACTCCAACGATGGCCTGTTCCAGGGCTATCTGATCGTGGGGGTCAACGACACCAAGTCATTGGATAATCTAATCAAAAAACTAAAAACAGTAAAAGGCGTAAAAGATGTGCAACGCAGCAAGTAAGGCAATCCTCCTCGTGGCAGTGGCCTCGATGGCAATGGGTTGCTCAAAGAAGAACGAGGAGAAGGAGGCCGCTTCGGCCTTAGTCGAGACCATCGAGCAGCAATTGGCTCAGGGACAGTATGAGGAGGCTCTCGCCCTCATGGACACTGTGGATAAGAAGTATCCTACGCAGATCGATGAGCGCAAGCGGGTCACTGCCTTGCGTCCCAAGGCTATCGAGCAGGCTACCATGCAGCAGATGGCGCATGCCGACAGTCTGCTGGCTGAGATTACTCTGCAGCTCGCAGAAATAGAACCCAAGATGAAGCATATCGACGGCAACAGCCTTGAGGGATACTATGTGGTGGCTGATGCCTACAATCCGTCGTTTATCAATGCCACTGGTGTAGAACCGCGCATCAATGATGCCAACCTCACCTATTATGTTGCCGCTCAGTCGAAGGACAAAACCATCGGCCTCAATCAGGTGGCTCTCAATACTCCTCAGCAGGAGTGTGTCTCAAATGAGATTCCTGCCGGTTCGGCTCGCGTGGAGGTGGTTGAAGGGAGCGAAATCGCCGTATTCATCCCGGAGGAGGTAAACGAACTTGGCGCATGGGCTTGGGACAACGCATCGCAGATCAATGGCGCCACCCTCTACGGCACCAAGGGCAACCAAAAGGTAAAACTCAATCCCAAGCAAGCCGCCTCTTTCGGCATTGCCTGGAAATACGCTGACCTGAAACTCCGTCAGCGTTCAGCCCAGCTCCTCCGCGAAAAACTCGACCGCCGCCTCCAGATCGCCCGCGACCAATCCGCCAACCAAATCGAATAAGAGCTGACGGTATTCCAGAAGTGGAGAGTAAAATTGATGTTAAACTTACACCCTATAAGCTTTAACTTATTCTCTCGGTCCTCAGATTTTTATTCTCGTCACTTTGACATTTGAATTTTTAGTCGCATCTTTGCAAAGTAACCTTTAAAACCATAGACTAAAACCCATTGACCATGTGCACTGAAAGATACATCAACCCATTCACCGACTTCGGTTTCAAGAGAATGTTCGGCTCGGAGAAGAACAAAGCCTATTTGATAGGGTGTCCAAAATTTTGTGA
>NWBJ01000066.1 GCA_002633115.1 Muribaculaceae bacterium Zag1 | reverse complement strand
GCCACTTTTTAAAGTGGACTCAATAATCAATTATATATGAAATCAATCCTTATCACTGCTATGGCCGCCTCGATGGCTGTTGGCGCCTACGCCGCCAACCAGAGCAACGGCTATCCCTACACCCCGGTGCCTTTCACCTCGGTCAAGGTCGATGACGGCTTCTGGAGCCCACGCCTCCGCGCAAGCCGCGAAGTAACTATCCCTCTCGCCTTCAGCAAATGCGAGGAAACAGGCCGCTATGAGAATTTCATCAAGGCCACCCACCCCAGCGACACCATCCACGTGGGCGGTCTGTCGTTTGACGACACCGATGTCTACAAGACCATCGAGGGCGCTGCCTACTCGATGCAGACCTACCCCGACCCGGCTCTCGACCGCTACATCGACAGCGTACTGGTGATCGTAGCCGCAGCCCAAGAGCCTGACGGCTACCTCTACACCTCGCGCACCATGAATCCCAAGCATCCCCACGAGTGGGCCGGTCCTACCCGCTGGAGCAAGGAGGAGGACCTCAGCCATGAGCTATACAACCTGGGCCACATGCTCGAGGGCGCCATCGCCCACTATCAGGCCACTGGCAAGCGCAACTTCCTTGACATAGCCATCAAATATGCCGACTGCGTATGCCGTGAGGTTGGTCCCAACCCCGGTCAAGCCTGCGTGGTGCCGGGCCACCAGATCGCTGAGATGGCCCTCGCCAAGCTCTACATCCTCACTGGCGACCAGAAATACCTCGACGAGGCCAAATTCCTGCTCGACTACCGCGGCAAGACCACCATCAAGAGCGAATATTCGCAGAGCCATCAGCCGGTGGTTGAACAAGATGAGGCTGTAGGCCACGCCGTGCGCGCCGCCTATATGTACGCCGGCATGGCCGACGTGGCAGCCCTCACCGGCGACAGCGCCTACATCAAGGCCATCGACCGCATCTGGGACAACATCGTCGAGAAGAAATACTACATCACCGGCGGCATCGGCGCCACCAGCAATGGCGAGGCATTTGGCGAGAATTACGAGCTCCCCAACATGAGCGCCTATTGCGAGACCTGCGCCGCCATCGGCAATGTCTATGTCAACTACCGCCTGTTCTTGCTCCACGGCGAGTCGAAATATTACGATGTGCTCGAGCGTTCACTCTACAACGGCCTGATTTCGGGCGTATCGCTCGACGGTGGCGGTTTCTTCTACCCCAACCCGCTGCAGAGCATCGGCCAGCACCAGAGGCAGCCTTGGTTTGGCTGCGCTTGCTGCCCCAGCAACATCTGCCGCTTCATCCCCTCGCTGCCGGGATATATCTACGCTGTCAAGGATCGGGATGTGTATGTCAACCTGTTTATGGGTAACAGCGCAAACCTCGACGTTGCTGGCAAGAAGGTAGCCCTCAGCCAGTCGACCAACTACCCCTGGGATGGCGACGTTGCTATCACCATCGACAAGAACAAGGCTGGTCAGTTCGCCCTCAAGGTGCGCATCCCCGGCTGGGTGCAAAACAAGCCCGTGCCTTCTGACCTCTACACTTACAACGATGGCATTCGTCCGACCTACACAGTGACCGTCAACGGCGAACCCGTTGAGGCTCAGCTCCAAAAGGGGTATTTCACCATCGACCGCAAGTGGAAGGCTGGCGACAAGGTTGACGTGCATTTCGACATGCCCGCTCGCGTAGTCAAGGCTAACAACAAGGTTGAGGCCGACCGTGGCCGCATCGCCATCGAGCGCGGTCCGCTGGTATATTGCGCCGAATGGCCCGACAACGACTTTGACGTGCTCAGCATCATCGGCAATCAAGAGCCTAAATTTGACATGGCTCAAGGCTCAATCGTTACCGACAAGGCTGAATATCCCGTGGTCAACCTCTTCACCAACGCTCAAGAGCTGAAATTCAGCGCCAATGGCAAGCTCACCACCAAGGATGTGCGCCTCAAGCTGATTCCCTACTATGCTTGGAATCATCGCGGCGTAGGCAAGATGGATATATGGATTCCGCAAGACTTGTCTGCTACCAAGCCCGCTATGCCGCCGACACTCGCCTCGCGCAGCAAGCTCTCATCGAGCTATCAGGGCGGCAGCCTCTCGGCCATCAACGACCGCCTGGTGCCCAAGGATGAGTTTGACCGCTCGATGCCTTATTTCCACTACTGGCCTACTCAAGCCACTACCGAATGGCTTACTTACGAATTCCCCGAGAAGACCCAGGTGCAGAGCAGCACCGTCTACTGGTTCGACGATGGCCCATGGGGCGGTTGCCGCGTGCCTAAGTCATGGAAGGTATATTACCGCACCGACAGCAACGAATGGGCCGAAGTGCCTAATGCTGACCGCTATGCCACCGAAAAGGGAGCCGCTTGCACCGTCAATTTCGACCCCGTCACCACCTCAGCCCTCAAGCTCGAGATTGTCCAACCCGACGACAACTCCGCCGGCCTCTACGAGTGGGAGGTCCGCTAATTCGCCCCTACTCTCCCATCTAATCTCCAACGCACGCCGCTAAGCGCCGCGCCACAGAACCGGGTCCCCGACCCTCCTATCAGCCATCTGGCCCTCAGCATCGGCAATCAGCCATCTGGCCCCCAAGCATCGGCAATCAGCCATCTGGCCCAGCCATTATCCATGGCTCTTGTCATCAATGATACCCAGGCAGTCTGTCCCCTCCCGGTTCTGTGGCGCGCCGCTTAGCGGCGTGCTTCCTCTCTCGCCGCTTGGCGGCGACCATCTTTTCTAATCCTTAATCCCCATCATTATGCCCCCTAACAAACCACGCCCCGCGTACAACAATCCCTCCCCTATCAAGCATAGCATGGAGCGGCGTTGCAATGCCCACGACTACAGCGCCCCCAGCCTATACATGATCACATTAGTAATCGAGAATCGACGCCCTCTCTTGGGCCAATTAATATCTGACACTGAGCCCCACATTGAGCTCTCGCCTCTTGGCACTGCCATTTTCTATGAGGAGCATACCAAAATCCCTAAGATATACCCCAATGTCGAGGTGGTAAAGATATGCGTAATGCCCGACCATATCCACATGATTTTGAATGTCAAAGAGGATTTCCCTCCCAAGAAAAACCTTGGTACCCTGGTCAATGGATTCAAGGCGGGCTGCCGTCAAGCATGGCGCCGCTGCGGCGGCCAACTGGGCGACTCCCTGTTTCGGACAAAATATAATGACAAAATCCTCTGGAGAAAAGGCCAATTGGATAAATGGAAAAAATACCTGGATGATAATCCCCGCCGCCTGGATGAAAAGCGCAAGAATCCTGACCTATTCACCGTGATGCATGATATAGATATAAATGACATAAAATGTCAAATGGTGGGCAATAAGTATCTGCTAAATTGGCCTGACAAGGAGGCGGTGATTGTACACCGCTCAGATAGCGATGAGGATTTTCAAAAGAAAAAAGCCCACTGGCTATCCTTTGCCGAGAGCGGAGGGATACTAGTCAGCGCAGCAATAGCCGAAAGGGAGAGGGAGGTATTTCATGAGGCCATGGAGCGTGGATACCCCCTGATATGGCTGCGCGACAATGGATTCCCCGATTTATATAAACCATCGGGTCGGTCTTTTGATGCTTGCAGCGAGGGTCGATTACTGCAAATCAGCCCCTGGGAATATCATTATGACAATCGCACCATCACCCGCGACCAATGCCTCTATCTAAATCGTCTCGCCGAGGCGATAGTCGCAGATTGATGGTTGGCGCTGAGCGCCAACCACAATAGAGCACGCCGCTAAGCGCCGCGCCACAGAACCGAGTGGGCACCATCCCTGACTTTCTGCTCTTCTATGACCCGTGTTCCCTTCCGGTTCTGTGGCGCGCCGCTTAGCAGCGTGCTCTTATTTCGCCGCTGTGCGGCGTATCATTTCCTGATCAGTAGGGTGTGGGCCAGGTTGGGGTGGTTGAGATGGTGAAGCGTATCATCGGAGCCCCAAAGGGGGCGTGCTAGGTAAGGAAAGCTAGTAGGAGAGGTTTTTGACAGGGATAAAGATAGTGGGTGAGGGAGTGTTTAAATTACTTATTAGAGGGGATTTGTTTAGGAAAGCTAAAATTAGATGTTTTTTTAATGTTTTATACAAATTATTTTAATGAGTTGAAAAAAAGTAGTATATTTGCCTCCGAAATTTTATTTTATTAACCAGTTATGAGTCCACTTTATAGTAACACGCAATTAGTTTGAGAAAAATTTGCAAGGTTGGAAAAAGTTCCCTACCTTTGCAGCATGAATCTGGAGATGAGTAAAGAGCAGTTGAAGGAGTTGGAAAAGATCCAACGGAACGTAGTGGGCACCCCGGCTTATGTGAAGGTGACCGCAATCATCATGCTTGCCAAGCACTACTCTCCCGGCGATGTTTCCTCCTGCCTCGGAGTGGATTTGTCCACAGCCTACCGTTACGTGAAGGCATATCGGGAGTGCGGAGTTGACGGTCTCATGGAGAACAAGCACAAGGGCTACTTTGGAAAGCTCACCTGTCTGCAAATCTCCGCGTTGAGGAAAGAGCTCAGGAGCAAGATCTACACTGATGCGAAATCCGTCTGCGCATGGGTCAAGTG
>NWBJ01000065.1 GCA_002633115.1 Muribaculaceae bacterium Zag1 | reverse complement strand
TTTTGCGCATGAGCCGGAATTCCTTATGGAAAGCTTCTCCAAAGCATTAAAAGAGCTAAATCATAGCATAGAGGATACACAAGAAAACCAAATGGTATATCGTTTGTGTCTGCTCAATCAATGTGGTGTTGATTTTCAATTCTTTAAGCATCTATATCCATATATGGTCATTGAAGAGGATGAGACATTTCGTCAATTCACGATTGGGCCAGTCACTTTCATATTCATAGATCTGATGGAGTTTCACTCACTACCAAAACTTCCTCAGACTACCACAGACCTATGGCTAAGTTTCCTGGCTTTACTGGCTGATAAGGACGAGACCATAGTCCCTGAGGCATTGTTGATAGATAAAGATGTAACTATGGCTGTAGAGATAATTAGAGATATGGTTCTTACGCCTGGTGAAATGGCCCATTATGACAAGTACTGGGATAATATATCATGTTGGCGTTCTCTATTTGCAGAGCGTTACGAAGCAGGATATGAAGAAGGATATAAGGAAGGATTGGAATTGGCCGCAAAGAAATTAACTATGGTCAACTCAGCTCGAAAGATGAAGGAAGTGGGCTTATCTTCTGAGCAGATTTCTCAGGTCACTGGTCTTAGCGAGAAGGAAATTGATGAGCTTTAGTGGAGAATTTCTGAAAAATTTGTAACTTTGCAAGGCCAAAGGCTTGGGCTGCGAGATTGGCGGCATAGGGCTGATGGCAGGAAAGAGGAAGAATTTTTCAGATGGATAGATATATAGAAGAGATAAGAGATAGGGTGCTTGGTGGCGGAGAGGTCACCGAGGAGGAGGCTTACGCGTTGGCTGAGCATCCCGACAAGGAGGGGCTCTATGAGGCTGCCTCGCAGATTACCCGCCATTTTGGCAAGCCCGAGTTTCAGCCCTGCAGCATCATCAATGCTCGCTCGGGCAATTGCTCGGAGGATTGCAAATGGTGCGCACAGTCGTGCCATTTCCGCACGGCTGCCCAGAAATATCCAGTAGTGAAAGAAGAAGAGACCTTGCAGCTCGCTCTGCATAACGAGCGCGCTGGCGTGAAGAGATTCTCGCAAGTGGCAAGCGGCAAAGCCGTAAAAGGTAAGGACTTAGAACAAATCTGCGCTAATTTCAGAGTGCTGCGCGAGCGCACAAATCTGGGTCTCTGCGCATCATTGGGTCTGGTCGATGGCGAGGCCATAGAGAAACTGCGCGAAGCAGGGGCCACTCGCTATCACTGCAATCTTGAGACAGCGCCATCGTATTTTCCTTCGCTATGCTCAACTCATACTATAGAAGACAAGCTAAATACAATCCGCGCTGCCCATGAAGCCGGCTTGGAGGTATGCAGCGGAGGCATAATTGGCATGGGCGAGACCCGGCAGCAGCGAGTGGAGTTTGCTCTTACCCTCAGAAAGGCAAAGCCGGTATCTATCCCTATCAATCTCCTAAATCCCATCAAAGGCACCCCATTGGAGAATGCCAAGCCGCTGAGCGATGAAGAAATTCTGACCACCGTGGCCATATTCCGGTTTGTGCACCCAAAGGTAGAACTGCGTTTTGCCGGCGGTCGCGCCCAGATGAGTCGCGACTTGCAGCTGCGAGCTATGCGCATAGGCATCAACTCAGCCATCATGGGCGACATGCTCACCACTGTTGGCTCAGACATGGAAGACGATCGACGCCTTATTGCCGAGGCCGGATACAAGGTAGTTATGAGTTGTGAGTTATGAGTTGTGAGTTATGAGTTATGAGTTGTGAGTTGTGAGTTATGAGTTATGAGTTATGAGTTATGAGTTATGAGTTATGAGTTATGAGTTATGAGTTATGAGTTATGAGTTGTGAGTTATGAGTTATGAGTTATGAGTTGTGAGTTATGAGTTGTGAGTTATGAGTTATGAGTTATGAGTTGTGAGTTATGAGTTATGAGTTATGAGTTATGAGTTATGAGTTATGAGTGCGTTAGCCCACTTTATCACTTATCCCTTATACTTTATCCCTTATCCCTTATACTTTATCACTTATCCCTTATACTTTATCCCTTATGAAATACGATTTTGATACTGTAATCGACCGCCGAGGCTCCGATTCTTTAAAATACGACGCTTTGGAGAGCCGCTACGGCGATGCCGATTTGCTATCGCTCTGGGTAGCAGATATGGATTTTGCCACTCCTGACTTTATCATTGAGGCGCTGCAGCGCAGGCTCGACCATCCAGTGTTGGGCTATTCAATTGTGCCCGAAGATTACTGGCCCAGCGTAATAGACTGGATTGAGGCGAGGCACGATTATCGTGTTGAGCCCGAATGGCTCAGCTATATCCCTGGCATAGTCAAAGGCATAGGCTTTGTGATTGACCTATTCACCAAGCCGGGTGACAAAGTGATAATCCAACCTCCAGTGTACCATCCCTTCCGCATTGTCACCGAATCGATGGGCCGAAAGGTGGTAAACAATCCCCTAATTGAAGCTAATGGCACCTATCGCATGGACTTTGAGCAGCTTGAATCAGTGATAGATGGGTGCAAACTGCTAATACTCAGCAATCCCCATAATCCCGCCGGGGTGGTGTGGAGCAAGGAGGATTTGAAAAGACTGGCTAAGCTATGTCATGAGCGTGGAGTAATTGTGGTGAGCGATGAGATACATAGCGATATGCCCCTATTTGGAGCCGACCACCATGTGTTCACCTCGGTATCGAAAGATGCGGAAGAGATAGGTATTGTGTTTGGTGCTCCCACAAAGACATTCAACATGGCTGGCGTAGTGAGTTCATACTCCATAGTGCCTAATCCTGAGCTGAGGGAGAAATTCTACAGCTGGCTGGAGGCCAGTGAGCTCTGCGACCCCAATATGTTTGCCCCCATCGCCACTACAGCCGCATTTCGCCAAGGCAATCCTTGGAGAGAGCAGATGCTCGAGTATGTCGAGGAGAATGTGAGGTTTGTTGAAGACTACTGTGGCGAGAATATTCCGCAAGTCAAGCCTTGGAGGCCCCAGGCCTCATTTCTGGTGTGGCTTGACTGCCGCGCGCTCGGCCTAAACCACAAAGAGCTAAACGAGCTCTTTGTAAAGGAGGCTCGATTGGCCCTCAACGACGGAGAAATGTTTGGAAAAGAGGGCGCTGGGTTTATGCGCCTTAACATAGGATGCTCGCGCGCCACCCTGCGCCTGGCCCTCAATCGGCTCAAGGAGGCCGTAAACAATATCAGTCATTAGACCACTAATTGCAATATTGACAGTCTTGGCCAGCTTTTGCGCCCTCAATGCGCAAGAGCCGGCTGATAGTGCCTCGGTCGAATTGGGCGAGGTAGTAGTGACACAGCGTCGTGTGGCTGGCTCAAAGTCGAAGGCCACAAATTCTCAACTCATATCGAGTGCCGAACTCAAGAGAGCGGCTTGCTGCAACCTTGGCGAAAGCTTCACTACAAACCCATCGGTTGATGTCAGCTACAACGATGCTGCCACAGGCGCGAGGCAAATCAAACTGCTCGGCTTGGCGGGCACTTATGTGCAGATGCTGACCGAGAATGTGCCAAATTTCCGCATAGCCGCTGCGCCTTACGGCTTAGGCTATGTGGCTGGCCCTTGGATGCAGTCTATTCAGGTGTCAAAAGGTGCCAGTTCGGTCAAGAACGGCTACGAATCAATCACTGGCCAAATCAACATAGAATTCAAGAAGCCGCAGAGCGACCAGGAATATTCTGCCAATGGCTATGTCGACCAAATGGGGAAAGTCGAAGCAAACGCAGATGCCAATTGGCATCTTACTGACACTTGGAGCACTGGCCTGCTTGCCCATTGGGAAAATGCCTTCTCGGGCCATGACGCAAACAATGATGGCTTCATGGATATGCCGCGAGTAAGGCAACTCGCCCTGATGGATCGTTGGGCTTATCTGGGGCGCAACTATGTATTCCAAGCCGTAGGACGATATATCGATGAGAAACGCCGCTCTGGCCAACATAGCCACACTGAGCATATCTCCGACCCTTATCGAATTGACATAGAGACCCATCGCTGGGAAGCTTACACCAAAAATGCCTATATCTTTGACCACGATAATGATGGTAATATAGCCTTGATCCTTTCGGGTTCTGGCCATAATATGGATGCTCAGTATGGTGGCAAAGCATATAAGGCTGACCACCAGAATCTCTACGCCTCCCTGATGTTTGAACGCAAGTGGGGCGAATGGCACGCCCTATCGACCGGCCTTAGCTTTAATTACGACTATCTATGGGAACGTCTACGTGCGACCCATGACAAGACGGACCCATTGAGCAAAGCTAAATCCATAGAGGCTGTAAGCGGAGCTTATGCCCAGTATACTCTTGACCTCGACAAGCGCCTGCTGCTGATGGCCGGGGTGCGCTATGATTACAGCAGCGTATATGGCTCGATGTTCACACCTCGATTCCATGGCCGTTGGAATCCAATCGAGGCTCTGTCGGTGCACGGCTCAATCGGCAAGGGTTATCGCTCGCCTCATCCGATGGCCGAAAACAATTACCTGCTGGCCTCAAGCCGCGAGATAATCATCGACAGCGACCTGCATCAAGAAGAGGCTTGGAATATGGGAGCAGGCGTGTCGGGATTCTTCAACCTGTGCGGGCGTCCGCTTAACCTCTCGGCCGAGTATTATTATACTGACTTCAAGCACCAATTGCTGATTGACTTGGAGACCGACCCTCATACCCTTTATTTCAAGAATCTGCCCGGCAAGTCATATTCACACACTTGGCAGATTGAGGCTACCTATCCAATTATCAAAGATTTGGATGTCACTGCCGCATGGCGCCGCACTGATGTAAAGGTGGATTACGGCCAAGGATTGGTGCAAAAGCCCTTGCTGCCGCGCGACAAGTGGCTCGTGACCGCCTCATTCGCCCCTATGATGGGAATATGGCAATTTGATGCCACGCTGACTGTCAATGGCTCGGGGCGTATGCCTACCCCATATCGGATGGACAATGGCGAGATGTCATGGGGCGAAAGATTCAAGGCCTTCCCTCAGCTCAGCGCTCAGGTGACTCGCAATTTCCGCCATTTCTCAATCTATCTGGGGGGCGAAAACCTCACTGGCTATCGCCAGCCCAATCCAATAATTGGGGCGCAAGACCCTTATGGGCCCAACTTTGATTCCACCCTTATTTATGGACCGCTCCACGGCGCACTGGTGTATCTCGGCTTCCGCTACAACTTCACTCGCTACAATTGAGGGCACTAAAAATTTTTATTTTGTAAATTTGGAAATAAGTCGTATATTTGCGGATATCTAAAACCATTCAACCTCATGACAATCATGAAAAAGTCTTTATTAACCTTTTTTGTAGCCCTTATGGCCTGCGTATTGGCCAAGGCTGGTGATTTGACTACGGTATTTTTTACTGTTGAGCCGCCTATGAGCTGCGAGAACTGTGAGAACAAGATTAAGAAAAACATCCGATTTGAGAAGGGTGTGAAGGAAGTAGAAGCCTCGGCCAAAAATCAAATCGTCACTGTCAAATACGACCCTGAGAAAATTAACCCTGATCAATTGATTAAAGCTTTCGACAAAATCGGTTACAAGGCAACTGTAGTGCCTGAAGGCAAAGTCAACAAGAAAGCCATAAAGGACTCAAAAAGCAAAAAGCCGAGCAAATGTGACGAAGGCACTTGCCATGACCACAAAGAATGATTTACTATTTGCCAATGCATTCGCCTAACAAGGCGAAGCTCGACATAGACCAATTCTGCAAGGAGGCTGGATACAAGAGCCTGACTGTTGGTGGGGGAAAGAATGGCTTGGCCAAATTCCTCACCAAGTCGCTTACAACTCTGGCAATGCTCGCCCGGCTAAAGCGCGGCGATGTGGTGGTGCTGCAGTACCCGCTGAAGAAATTCTACGGGCCCCTATGCCGTGTGGCTCATGCCAAAGGTGCTCGCACAATAACCCTGGTCCATGACCTGGGTGCTTTCCGGCGCCAAAAAACTCACAGTCGACCAGGAGCGTGACCGCTTGTCACTGACCGACTTTGTCATCGTGCACAATGCCCGCATGCGCGAGCATCTGGAGCAGAGCGGCCTGAAGACCCCGATGTGTGATCTCGAGATATTCGACTATCGCAGCGCCATTCCTGTTGACAGGCAGCCAATGCCAAAGTCGCTCTACGACATTGCATACGCTGGGGCCTTGGGCGAGAGAAAGAACAAATTTTTCTGGGATTTCGATTCCCTGTTGTCACGCTGCCGCCTCAACCTGTATGGTCGCGGCCTTGATCCGGCTCAGATATTGGGTTGGAACCACATCGACTACCACGGATTTATCGACAGCGACGAGTTCATTTCCACTGCTCCCGGCACATGGGGCCTGGTGTGGGATGGCGATTCTGTCGATGATTGCTCTGGCAATTGGGGCGAATACCTTAGGATCAACAATCCCCACAAGACATCCTTCTACCTGCGTGCCGGCCTCCCAGTGATTCTATGGTCTGAGGCTGCCATGGCCCCATTTGTCAAAGACAACAATATCGGCATCACAGTCGATTCGCTGCGCGAATTGGAGAATGCCATCTCATCGGTCACTCCCGAACGCTACGAGAGTATGCGCCGCTCGGTGCTGAAAGTCAAAAAGCAGCTCGACCAGGGCCACTACTTCCTCACCGCCATGGACAAAGCCCTCTCCACCATAGATTACATGGAGAAACCCCAGAAAAAATAAAGACCACGGATTTCAGGGATTACACGG
>NWBJ01000064.1 GCA_002633115.1 Muribaculaceae bacterium Zag1 | reverse complement strand
GATAGGCCGCAGGCGCAACACCGGCGACGGTGGCAGCCGAGCGGAACTAATAGCCCGAGACTTTTCTGGAAAAGAAAAACGAGATTCGACAGAAAGAAGTTGCGACACGTCCGCGGTTGCGGGCTGCTTCCCTTCAGGTCCGATCCAAAGAGATTGAGGCGGCGATGGCGCGAGGGTTCCACCTCTTCCCATCCCGAACAGAGAAGTTAAACCTCGCCGCGCCGATGGTACTGCGAAAGTGGGAGAGTAGGTCACCGCCATCATCAGAGGCCCCGCAAGCGACTGCTTGCGGGGCCTTACTTATTTTATTCCTCGGCGATTGAGCTCGGCTTGATAGCGGCGAGCATTGGATTGATGGGTTGTGAGGTCGCGGGCAAAATTGTGATAGCCGCTGAAATCCTCCTTGGCGCACATATACAGATAATCATGTACAGGCGCATTTAGCACCGCATCAATCCCTCGCTGCGATGCCATGCGTATTGGGCCCGGAGGAAGTCCCGGATAGAGATAAGTATTATATGGAGAATCCACTGAGAGTTGCTTCTTGCCAATCCTGCGCAGCGAGAAATCACCTACGGCATATTTGACCGTAGGGTCAGCTTGCAAGAGCATCCCCTTTTTAAGGCGATTGAGATACAGGCGTGCAACTCGGGGCATTTCTTCAGCCTTGATTGTCTCTTCTTCTGTAATTGAAGCTACGGTAGCTATCTCGATTGGATCTAAACCCAGAGCGTTGGCTTTGTCTGTACGCTCTTGATTCCAGAATCTATCCCTCTCTGCCTCTAATCTCTTTACTACAGATGGAGCCGATGCAGTCCAGAAAAACTCATAGGTATCTGGGACAAATGCGCTAATATATTGCGGCGCATTATAGCCGAGGGAGGGTAGCACACTGTCACAGGCTGACAGAAAGTCCTGAGGTGAGAACTCCAAATAAGAAGCTACCTTATCTGCCAATTGAGGCATGGTGCGGATATTGTTGTAGGTTACTCGCACAGGGGTTTGGCGACCTGTGGCTATCTGACGGCTCAGAGATAGGGTAGTAGCTCCGGGCCGCGCCACATACGATCCATGGGCCGTTTCTGGCTTGCCTCCTTGCCATTTCCATAGTGTGGCTACCTTGGCTCCATAAGAGCCAAGACGCAGCTCCAGGCTGTCTCTAACGGCCTCAGGCGTGGCTCCCTGTGGCACATACACGCGCACCGGCTCCTCGCCGTCCCATTTATCCATAGTCAGCCATGCCACAAATGCCGCACCGCATAAGATAATGGTAGCGCTTGTAATAATGATTCCGATTAATATTTTCTTTGTCTTCTTCATTTTTTGAATGAAACAACCCCTACGGGGTAGCAGGGTTGATGTAATCCTTGTTCTAGATGAGACAACCCCTACGGGGTAGCAGGGATGGCGTCAACCCTGCTACCCCGTAGGGGTTGTCTCATCTAGCTTTGATGGCATTTCCCATTTATTAAGAGCCAACGCCTTTGGCGTTGGTAATGACTATAACGGGATGACGGATTGGACTGCTTGGGGAAGCATGCGCTGCCATGAGGGCCAATCATGGTCCATGTCATTGCCCCAGTAGCTGAACCAGGCCGGCACGCCTATTTCGGCCAGGATAGTATCCAAGCGACGTGTCGACCACAGGGTGTCTTCCTCCCATCGCCCTTGACCTATCATCACGATTATGCGCCTCTGGCGATAGAGCTCCATCCAAGGATGGTCGCCTGCCATCTGAGGCAGGAAGTCGAGCGGCGAATTGGCATAGATGAGCGGGTCATTGTAGCCGGGGAAGCTGTAGCTGGCATGATACAAGCCGGACATGGCAATCAGAGTGTCAAACAAGTCGGGACGACGGAAGAAGAAATTGGCAGCATGAAATGCGCCCATCGAGCAGCCCGTGACCATCATCGTCTCGCCGGGCCCACGCTGTATGTTGGGCAAGAGCTCCTCGATGATATACCAGAACCAACGCTCATGCTGCGAGATGCGTCCGTGGTAGTCGCCTCCGATGGGCGACCAGGTCTCCCAGTCGATGCCATCGATGCAGACCACTCTGAGTTTTCCCGACTCAATCCAAGGGGTGAGCTGATGTATCATTCCGCGCTCGGCGAAATCAAAGAAACGTCCATCTTGCGATGGGAATGCAATCATTGTATGGCCATCGTGGCCATAGACTTGATACTCCATGTCGCGGCCCAATTGGCGGCTCCACCATTTGTGATATTCTACGTGCATAGGTCAGATGCGGTCGGTAATGTCGTAAACAAATTCGTTGAGTTCGTCCTCAGTCGGGAAGCGAGCTATGTATGACTGATTGCCCATGGCACCCGACAGGGCATCGGGCACACGGTCGGCCTGCTTGATGGCATGGCCGTATTTCTGCATCATCGCGGCGTGGTCGAGGCGATACTTCACGCCATCGCGGCGCCCGGCGAATACGCAGTAATAGTTGTTGGGGGATTCAGGCACCAGGGTACTGTCATAAGCCACCATATCGGCCCAAATCTTGTAAACATCGGTCGAGTGGGCATAGTTGATCATATCCGGCGTAAAGCCTCCGCCGGGACGCATATTCACCTCCAGAGCTACAAAGTCGCCCTCGTTGCCGAGTCCTCGGTGAGCGCGGTCGAGACGGAAGAACTCAAGATGCACAAATCGGCTCTTAACGCCGAAGGCCTTGATGGTCTGGCGCCCCCAGAAGCGCAGGTTCTCGTTCATTTCCTTCTCGACATGGTATATTGAGTCGAGATTTTGCTCCACGATGTCGGCTATAGATGGCGGACAGATGCTCCAGCTCTCAAACAGGGGATTGCCTTTGCTGTCGATGATGGCATCGTAGTCGCAAATGTTGCCCGTAACAAACTCCTCGATCACATACATGTGGGAATGTTCGGCCTCGCGGAAAAAAGCCTCGAGGTCGGCCTCGTCGATAATCTTGTAGGTGCCCACGGCGCCGACGCCCACATCGGGTTTGGCGAATAGTGGATAGCCAGCCTCGGCGGCAAAGCGCTTAACGGCCTCGATGCCTTCGCTGGTCTTGATTTGGCGCGCTGTGCGGATACCGCCCAGGGCGTAGTATTTCTTCATCTCTGATTTCTCCTTGATGGCGTGGATGCCGTCGAGCTTGATGCCTGTGTTGACGTTGAAGTCGGTGCGCAGACGGGCATCCTGTTCGAGCCAATACTCGTTGTTGGACTCAATCCAGTCGATGCGGCCGTATTTCCAGGCGAAAAAGGCAGTGGCGCGATACACCTCATCGTAATGCTCGAGGTTGCCCACCTTGTAGTATTCGGTGAGGGCGCTTTTTAGTTCGGGCTTCAGCTCATTGTATGGCTGGTCGCCGATGCCAAGCACGTTGACGCCGTTGCGCTTGAGGGCCGCTGCGAACTTCCAGGCCGCATCAGGGAAATTTGGGGAGATGTAGACAAAATTCATACTAGTCTTTGGTCTTTGGCTTTTGGTTTTTGGACAATTTTAGAACGTAAGCACATAAGATTTACGTAAGCACATAAGTTTTAGGTAAGCAATGGTGTGAAACGTAAAAGTAAGGTGCTTTGGATATAGTAAATTTTTCTCAAAGATCATATTATGGCAGGGGCATCAGACGCCCTGAGGGGGAGAGGCGGCGATGCTCGCCATTGCGGCACACTCGGCGCAGAGTGCCTCGCTGCATGCGGTAAGCCTCGCCGTACAGGTAGGTCTCTCCATCCCGGATTATGAAGTAGGAGCCGTCGGGCAA
Source organism: Muribaculaceae bacterium Zag1 (assembly GCA_002633115.1). GTDB lineage: Bacteria > Bacteroidota > Bacteroidia > Bacteroidales > Muribaculaceae > CAG-873. The sequence goes on along the minus strand of NWBJ01000064.1, from coordinate 18,484 downwards.
GCAGTACACTGGATGCTCCATGCTGTCGGCCGCCACAATCCCGTGGACCAAGCGCTTGCCATCGACCTTGGCGCGGCGCAGTTGCTGAAAATGGGGCAATATGTTGATATCCGTGAGGCCAAGGCCCTGGAAATGGTCTGAGTAATTGGGGTCGGTGGCTTCGCCCTCGAGCTCGGGCGGAGAGTACACACGCTCGGCGCTGTTCATCGAACCAGCGCTGATTCCCATTACAGTGCCCTGCCAATCCTGCAGCAGCTCGCGCAGAGAAATGTCGCGGAAGAAAGCATTCTCTGTTGGCACATGGCCGCCGCAGAGTATCAAGAAATTGGCCTCGGCCACTATGCGCTGGGCTTGGGGCTGGGTGCGGCGGTCGATGACCTCGAAATGGTCAAATGCCAAACCGGCATCTTCAAAACATTCGCGCACCTCCCAAGCCATGCGGTCGGTGATCTCCTCATCGTCTGGATAAGAACTGACCATGGCGCAGCGGATAGGCTCGGAGAGTGATGCGCTGAGGTTTTTGGCAAAATCGTTGGCCGGATTCAAGGGACCGGCCCACCCTATGGTATGGCTGCTTGTCAGGAAGAGGGTCATTTTCGGGGGTTGGGTGGGATGGAAAGATCAGTTACTGAGGATGTCGATGGCATAGCGCGCATCAAAGTCCTCACCGGGCGAGAGGGTGTTGGTCCAGGGGCGCTTGGCGAAGTCGCCCTCATATTCCATAGTGTCGCAGCGGCCGTACCAGGGCTCGATGCAAACAAATGGGGCAACGGTGCCATTCTTGACTGGGGCCCAGATGCCAATCACTGGGGCATCGTGGGTAAGGCGCAGGTAGGGACGCCTCTCCAGGTCGAGCAGGGTTACCGAGCGCATAGGCACATTTTCGACTATGATTGTGGCCACATCGAATAGGCGCGGTGTGATGGCTGCCTCGGGGCCGAGGGGAGTCTCGCGGATTTGGCCGGTGACGCATCCGAGCTGGCCCACCACGCTCAGCGGGTAGCTGGTGCGCGGGTCGTCAAAGCGGATGTAGCCTTGTACCTTGTTGGCCGGATTATAACTGGGCAGCAGGAATGCCGGGTGGGCGCCTATCTGGAAGTGGATGGGCCGCGTATCGGTGTTGCGCACGCGCCATTTGACCTCAATCGTGGCATCGTGCAGCTCGTAGCTGATCTCTAAGCGGAAATGGTAGGGATACATGCTGCGAGTGATGTCGGTATCGTTGAGGGCAAAGGTGATGCTCTGGGGCTGCGCCTCGACGAGGGTGAAGTCGGAATCGTGGGCGAAACCGTGCTGCCCCATGTGGTATTCCTCGCCTTCGATTACGGCGGTGCCTTGCCATAGTGAGCCTACGATAGGAAACAGCACCGGCGAATGTCGCTTCCACCAGCGCTCGTCGGCCTGCCACAGCATTTCTGTGTCGTCGGCCTTGCGAATAATTGATGTAAGTTCGGCTCCGTGGACGCTGACGCTGACCCGCAGCCGGTCGTTTTCGATGGTGTATATCTTATCCATGCTCATAATATGAGGGTATCACTATGGTTCTAAATTGCAAATTTACACTTTTTTACTCAAACTGACAATAAGTTTGAAGAAAATTCGCTACTTTTGCCAAATAAAATAGTATACAAACCGTAAACAATAATCTTAAGTCGCGGATTTTGCTCGCGACCATATATCATGGAATATCTCACGATTTACCCTTCATCGATCAATGAGCGCTCGATCGAGCAAGCAGTCAAGGCTCTGCGCGACGGCGAAATTATACTCTATCCGACTGACACCCTGTATGCTGTGGGCTGCAACGCCCTCGACAACCGCGCCATCGAGCGCCTATGCGCCCTCAAGGACATCAATCCGGCCAAGCAACTGCTGTCGGTGGTCTGCAGCGACATATCCCAGGCCAGCGACTACGCTCGCATTGACAACAAAGCTTTCGCGCTGCTCAAGCGCGCTCTGCCTGGACCGTTTACTTTTATCTTGCCGGCATCGACCAAACTGCCCAAGGTGTTCAAGGGGCGCAAGACTGTGGGCATACGCGTGCCCGACAATGCGATAGCGCAAGCCCTGGCCGAGGCTCTGGGCAATCCTATTCTGTCATCATCGGTGGCGGTCAACACAAAATATCCTGAGGAGGCTGCCAATCCCGAATCGCTGGAGATGCACTACGAGGGCAAGGCATCGCTCATTATTGATGGCGGCGAGGGAGGCATTGAGGCGTCGACCATCATCGACTGCCTCGATTCCTCCGCCCCCGAAATCATCCGCCAAGGCAAAGGTATCATCGAACTGTAAACGTAAGCACGTGTATTTATGACTTTAACGTAAGCACGTAAGCTTAACGTAAGCACATATCGTATGCACAAATTTTTTAATTAATCCTCACCTCTTGGGTGTGCCTACGTTGAGCTTACGTGCTTACGTTTTTTGTTTCATCTAGGATTATGGAAGTTAGATTAGTAACCATAGATCAATTTTATGCCTTGTTTCCCACCGTGCGTAGCGTCTATGGCACACGGGAGTTTATCGAACTGAATGCCTACAAGTCTGAAGCTGTGCGCTGCTTTGTTGGCTATGACGAGAAGGACAAGCCGCGCCTGGGGCTGGTGATGGGATTCAAGGATGGCGAATGGAGGGCGCCTTTCTCGGCTCCCTTTGCCGAATTATCGTATCGCGAACCGCAGTCGATTGAGCGCATCTACGATTTCATAAGTGACTTGGCCGACTTGCTTGAGGACCACTCGGTGGCAATAACTCTGGCGCCTGAGTTTTACGACCCAGAGATGCTGACGCGCGCTTACGGCATCTTGGCCAATTTCGCTCACAAGACCTATTGGGACTTTAATTACCATTACGACTTGGCGGCTTTTCCTGATTTTGAGGGGCGGCTTGACCGCTCGGCGCGCAAGAATTTCCACCGAGCGCAAGAGCAGGGCTTTGAGATAGCCCTTACCGAGGACGCGGCTCGCGCCTACGCAGTGATAGCGGCCAATCGTAAGAGCCATGGTTACCCATTGGCTATGAGCCTTGAGCAGGTGATGGCTACAGTTGAGGGGGTGGTCAAGGCTGACTTCTTCGTGCTTAGTCATGGCGCGGCTGACGTGGCTGCGGCTATGGTTTATCATGTGGCTGATGGGATAGCGCAGGTGGTATACTGGGGGGATGCTCCGGGGTATAGCGAAATGCGCCCCATGAATTATCTGTCATGGTATGTCTTTGACTACTATTACGGGGCTGGATACCGCATCGTTGACGTTGGCCCATCCTCCTCAAAGGGTGTGCCCAGTTCGGGCCTCTGCCGCTTCAAGCAATCCATAGGTTGCACCCTCAGCCTCAAACCAACCTTCATACTATGAAATGAAAAAATGAAAAATGAAGAATGAAAAATGAAGAATGAGGAGTGAGGAATGAAAAATGAAAAATGAAAAATGAAAAATGAAGAATGAGGAATGAAAAATGAAAAATGAAGAATGAAAAATGGGCCATCCGGATGGCCCATTTTTCATTTTTCATTCTTCATTTTTTTTCATTTTTCATTCTTCATTTTTTTCAGATGTTGAATCTGAAGCCGACTTGGATCAGGCCTTGGGCACCAAAGCCGAGTTCGCCAAAGATGGTCGCAACTTGCGATAGGCCCACTGAGGCTCCCAGCGGGGTGATTTGGTAGGCGAAATATGTCTTGTTGAACGAATCAAATCCTTTTGGCTTCATGTGCGATATCTCTATGCCTAAGCCAGCGTGGGCATATAGGTCAAAGATGCTGGTGTGGTAGTAGTTGTAGCGGGCGTTGAACAGGATGGCGTTGTAGAGGATTGACGAGTGGTTCTTGCCGCCCTTGGTGGTGGTCGATGAGATGGTGTAGGAGGGGCCGATCCACAGCGAGGGAGCGACTTTGAGGTTTAGGCCAACGGTGACGGCGCCCCAGGCGGTGTTTACGTTGCCCCAGCCGTCGTGGCAGTCGGTGGCGTCCATCTGTGTGTAGCCGCCGTAGCTGGCGGTGATTTCTGCTTTCTGGGCCGACGCTGAGCCGGCGATGCCGAGGGCGATAGCCAACGCGAGTAGAATCTTCTTCATAGCGATAAAATTAGGTTAGGAGTTGAAATTAGGTTAAGAGTCGAAAAGTGGCACCATGGGGCGCAGCAATATTTTTGCTTCCCCACAGATGCAATTATAACAATCCATCCCCCTTTCGGTTTATCACACCCCCAATTCTCCCCTTCAACTTCACATAGTTTTATTCCCTATACGGAGAGAGACACCCATAATGTCCATTCTACTGGGGAATCCCCATCGTCAAACTCCACAAATAGCCGATAATCTGCCAATGGCGATATTGTTTTAATGCGAGGTATCATAGTGGGATCAGAAGGTTAAGATTCTCTTCTCAAATGAGTATGCCAAGTTAGTAAATCTTTGAAATATTAACAAATGGATGGGAGGGAAAGTTAAGAGATGAAAAAGGCGCCCCGGGGGAGGGGCGCCTTTGGTATGGGAGGGGGAGAATCGAATAATAGATGAAAAATAATTGCCAATATGGTAACCAAATTGGCAATTATTTGTTATCTTTGCAGAAGGATATGTCAAAGAATAAAAACAATAGCTATGATAATAGTAAGCACAAGAGATTTTCGGACCAACCAGACGAAATATCTGGAGATGGTCAATGCGGGCACAGATGTAGTGCTACGGGCAAGAGCGGGGAGTTATAGAATCACTCCGCTGGATCAAGAGAAGGATAAATTTGCCGTAAGGGATTTGAAGGCAGAACTAAGAGGTGCCCTTGAAGAGGTATGCCAATCTATGGCCACTGGCAAATCCATGCAATCGCTCGACGATCTAATCTCCTCCCTATAGCTAACGTGACGGAACTAAATTTTCAGATTTCTTCTTATTTTGCCAAGGAAGCCAAAAGATTGGCCAAGAAGTATGTATCATTTAAAGATGATTTGAAGGATTTTAAAAAATCACTTCAAAAGGATCCTAATCAAGGGATTATAGTGGGACCCAATCTCAGGAAAATAAGAATGGCAATAAAATCTAAGGGGAAAGGCAAAGGAGGCGGTGCTAGAGTAATCACCTATGAAGTGTTGGCTAAAGAAAGTCACAGAGGAGATATTTATCTCTTGTTGCTATATGACAAGGAAGAGGCTTCAAATTTCAAAGATAATGTGATTAGGGATATTCTGAAGGAATTTCCAGAATTACAATAAAAAGGTACACACGCAGGGAGCCTTTTATTGCTTCAATAGACTCAAAGTATCTCACAAGCTCATATTATAGTTCTCAGAAGGTTAGTGAAACAACCCCTACGGGGTAGGAGGGGGAGGGGTATGCGCCCATAGCTAGATGAAACAACCCCTACGGGGTAGCCATCCGGGCGACCTCAATATTTAACTAATTTCTCGTTTTCATCAGCTTCCCTAATGAATCGTGAAGCTGCTTCGCCAGTAAGCACTGGGATAGATTTAATTTCTAATGCCATGACTGTAAATTTTTTGTATTCTGATGCAAAGTTAGTAAATCTTTGAAATATAAACAAAGGGATGGGATGGGAGGGAAAGTTAAGGGATGAAAAAAAAGGCGCCCCGGGGGAGGGGCGCCTTTGGTATGGGAGGGTGGGGGGATTACTGGAGGGCGCAGGTGTAGGGAGCTGTGGTGATGTCGAGGTAAGAGTGAAGGGGCGTCTCAGTATCTATAATGGGATAAAAGAAGATCTAACTGAAATGTCAGTGAGAAATTCTTGGAAGTCAGGTTCTAGAAAGCACCCATGCCTTCCTGTTATTCTTTCTCCCTTGAAATAATATTTGATGCCTGCATGTGCTGGATTGCTTTTGGATGGTGCACTTTTAATGTTAACAGATACAGAGTCGTTCTGACAATCAATCCAATCTTCCCAAAGATTTTGGGCATAACCCACTGGCTTATCCCCAGATATTCTAGCTTTGGGTAAATCCCCTAAAGATATCGATTTACAATAGTCAAGGCGAGTAACAGATAGGGACGTTTCCGGTCCGCTTGGCAAATCGGATAATTCGAAAGCAGTATTGATAATTCGATCCCCAATTACCATAGAGGGAGTATAAAGATATCTGGCTAAGGATTCAAGCGGAGATATTTGTTTGGGTATCGGCTGGATGTGGAGCATCGATTAGGTACAGGTCTGTGATTTGGTCAAATAAAACTTTAAATACTGATGGGTTTGGGGTATTGAATCCCTTGAGGGTTTCTTTTCCCTTGGCTTTCGCCACGTAGGAGAAGCCATCGTGCCCAATGCTGAAGGAAGCCACAACTCTCATCTTTGCCATGAATGTTATGCTTCCATTAGCTGCGGGGTAGGCAATCCATAATGATAGGCGATCACCGTCAAGTATCTGTGCGATGGCAATGGCATTTGCCAGGGCCTCCTGATTCACTGATTGGCATACGCCTTCACCGTCCCATCCAGCATGACGAGTACCTAACTCCTGTAAATTTCTGATGAATGAGGATTTGGCAGAAAGTAAGTCTCCATCCTTTTCATTGTTCAACCGTTGGCGCATATAGGTGATCAATTCGTCGGTTGCCCCACCAGCACGAGCAATTTCTATTAGCGACATTCTGTCCTTTTCAGGATCGTCCTTTGCTCGATCGAAGGCTTGTTGCCACGCTGTGTCATGTGACAATTCCGAAAGCTCCATCCAAGAAAGGGCGCCATATTGTGATATAGCCTCATCGAGACATCTTAATTCAGTCTCAGTTAAGTTTGAGTAGGTTGCTGGAGGGTTGAGACATGTTATTGTTTGATGATAATTTCGGAGGCCCTCATTGAAAATTTCGAAATCTGAATTAGACGATAATCTACCTTCCAGAACCTGTAAACTTTTGTAGATAAAGGCCGGTACTGGCCCGTATTTAAGGGCATGGAAAGTGTCATTTACAATCGCTTGTCCAACTCTCACTAAATGTGACTGTTGAGCGAAATAGAGTATTTTGAAGAGTTTTATATAATCTACTCCTTGAGGAAAATGGCTAACTATGTAGCAGGTAGCCTCTCTCATTTTCAGTATTTCTGCCTTGGTCTTCATCTTAATCACAAAACATAGTAAATAAAATTCATCGCAAAGTTAGTAAATCTTTGAAATATTAACAAATGGATGGTGAGGAAAGTTAAGGGATGAAAAAGGCGCCCCGGGGAGGGGCGCCTTTGGTATGGGAGGGTGGGGGGATTACTGGAGGGTGCAGGTGTAGGGGAGGTTAGTTTGGTTTATCCTCTAATAACCTCACCAAATCCATAAACTCATTTATTACAGACGTAAGATTTGGGTTGTCATTACGGCTTAGCAGAGTCACATAATTCTCTACTCCATATTCATCTTGGATTTGAGATTGTAACATGGTCAACTTCTTTCCATACTCGGAGGAGTAGAACCAATTGGCAAAAAGTCTATTCCTTTGGAATTGACGGTTATCTCCCGTGTCACAAATATATAGTACGGTATGATTATTGAGGTCAAAGAAATTCTTCAATATTTCAAATACGGTGTTCCGTACTTTGGGATCTTTGGGAGATGGTTTATGTTTTAAATTTACCAGAAGGAATTGATAAGCCTCATCGCTTTTTATATTGTCTTCAGGCATAAACTCGACAAAGAAATCTATATCGTACTCTGAGGTAAACACATACTTACCTTCCCCTACTCTTTCAATAGAATAAGGAGAGGTCAGATTAATGGTTTCCAAATTCAGTTCTACCATACTTCTACACCTGAAGGGTATTTCCCGGTACGTTTATGATATGCATCGGTCATGTATTTTATGATAGCTTCAACATGCTCTTGCTTTTTACGCTTGGAGCTTTCCCAACGGCGCAATGCTTCTTCTTTTGTCATTTTGTTTTTCTCTTCCATAATCGTAATTTTTAGAATCAGTGATGCAAAGGTAGCGAATCTTTGGAATATTAACAAATCGGCAGATAGGAATGTTGAGGGATACCAAAGGCGCCCCGGGGTGGGGCGCCTTTTGTATGGGAGGGGATTACTGGCGATTATTTAACGGAGTCGGATTTTACGACAAATCTAATTTGGGTGTGTAGTGGAGTTATTTAATTGTTTAAGCAGTCCATAAAACACCATAGGCTCCTTAGCGACTAAAGCCTGCCACTCGCTCGGAGTGTGCGCCATTAGCCGTTGGCAAGCTATGAGAATATGGTCCAATCGTTCTTTGTCTCTAGGCTTCTCTCTCATAAATCAAAATTTTATCGCGATTGGCAGATGGGATGGCGAATGAGCGCAGACCTGCGCTTTCGACCATATCGACGGGACGCCCCAAAGCATCCTCCAAATGATTCATCATTCTGCAGATTGTAAGTAAGGATACTTTTTGGGAGAAATCGTAGTCTACGAGTAAATCGATGTCACTTTCTGGATTCTCTTCACCTCGACTGCAAGAGCCGAACAACCAAGCCCTCAAGACTGGTTGAGTCTTAAAGTAGCCCTGAATTACAGGAATATAAGATTTCACTTGCTCACTAATCATATCGAAGAGGTCCTTAACCTTGCAAATTTACGATTAATATCTCTAACTACCAAGATATCATCAAAAAATTCCATGAAAAAAGGCGCCCCGGGGGAGGGGCGCCTTTGGTATGGGAAGGTGGGATGGTTATGTAAATGACAAGTCAGATTTAACAATGTTACTCATGTCTATAAGAGGCAGATAAAGAGTGTTGAAGATGGTATCCTCGGTTTTTGCAAAGAGAATGCCTCTGAGGGTACTATAAGAGGTCGAAGCGAAAGAAAGTAGAAGTGGTTGAGGCATTACTATTTTATCTCCTTCCTTCAATTTATCATAAGAACAAGACGTAAGGTTAAACACAACCTCAATAAGGGCCTTTAGCAAAGGCATTTGCAAAAGGCGATACTCTACGTTTAGTGTACACAGTACATTGTGTTGAGTTTTGTCAAGGGCAAATTTACAACCTACGTTTATAGAAATTTCTGCGCCTTCTGATATTATTGAAGGAGCGTCGATAATGGCGAATTCTTTTAAGGATATCTTCAGCAGTTTATAATTTAGATCTTCCATATTAGCTGAATAAAGTTATAGGGTTGTTTGAATACTTACGAAGATCAAAGGTCGTATTTTTGGAAGCCACCAGTTGTTCTGAGGCTGGGGAAACTAGAAGAGCAATAGATGGAATTCTGTAAGTGTATTTTTCTTTTACACTATAGAAGGGCCCTTCATGGTCCACAATGTCGCAATTTATAAGGGCGACATCGAGGGCGATGTTTATTTTTGCGATAGTCTTCAGTTGAAGGTTTTCTTTCCCAGAAAGGATCTTAGAGATTTGGGTAGTCGAAACATTCATCCTTTCTGCTAAATCAGCTTGTGTTAACCCTTTTATGCGGAGAAGATAGCGGATTTTGAGAGCCAGCTTTTCAGACAAGGCCAACATCTCGCGATTTTCATCGCGATATTCCAATTCAGCTCTCGACTCTTCTGGGAGAGGTTTTGCAATAGCCTTTAATTTGTCAATGTTAAATTTCATATTCGTATTTCTTAGATGTCTTCTGATTCACAAATTCCATTTTGTTTTAGATAAGTTAGGGCTTCATCGATTCGATTGAAGACAAAGGGGTGCAAGCCGGGTGAAGTCTGAATAGAGGCTCCTAATTTTATAGCACCCACAACAATCAAATACTGATTCGAACCTAGTTTTATGGCATACAGCCTGAGAAGGGAAGGCCTTTGTGTGCCATAAGATTTCTGAGGCTCTAACTCTTGTTGATAAGAGTATCTGTCACCGCCTAATGGTTTAAAATGATCATCCAAATTAGGATGGGTTCCTTTTACTGAATTCCTACACAGTTTCTTTAGGAACACCTCCAATTCATTGGCTTCATCAATTACCTTTTGAACAGACAACTCTGGGTTATCGGCATTTAATCCAGCTTTAGTCCATATGTCATGACCTATATAATCCTTATTGAGTCTAAAAAGGTCAGTGAGACTCTCTATGTCGTGCCAAGCTCTAAAGGTGAGAACATATTCGTCTTCTTTTCTCTTGGGCCGTTTGATGGCCCAAAGACAATTGGGATAAATTGTAATAATTTCGAAATCCTCCATAACCTCTAAGGTAATATTTGATTGCAAAATTACAATTTTGTTATCAACTAAACAAATAATTCCTCTAAAAAGTTAACCCACAAGGTGATTTTCGATGAGGTAAGACAAAAACTTTATGAAAAAGGCGCCCCGGGGGAGGGGCGCCTTTGGTATGGGAGGGAAGGGGGATTATTGGATGGTGCAAGTGTAGGGGGCAGTGGTGATGTCGAGGGTCAAGGAGTAGGTGCCTGCGGCGCTCTCGATGTTGTCGCCATTGAATGTGAGGTCGGAGGTGTCACCGCCGAGGTTGATATCCCAACCGCCGTTCATGCGGAATTTCCAGCCACCAGCATCGCTCAGAGTGAGAGTGCCAGTCCAGATGGTGTAGTCCTCATTGGGGGTCATATCCACATCGCCACCCCAACTGTTGAAGTCGCCAATCATACCAACTTGGTTGATGCGAATCAATTCGTAGTTGAGGTTGCTGATATTGACGGCGCAGAAATATGTGCCCTCGCCATCATTGACCGGCAGGTTGGTGTTGCTGCCATCGGCCAGAGTGCCAGGAACGTCAACGCCAAGGTCATCGGTACCCATGCCATAGTTGCCATGGTTCCAGTCGGGAGCATCAGTGAACTTCACTTGAGAAACGATGTAGGCGAAACCGGCATACTCAGCTACATATTCGCCAAACGTGTTGTCGTAACGCATAATCTTAGGAGCGGTTTCGAAGCTCCAGCCGCAGCCATCGCCAATAGCGTAGAGAGCACCAGAGGCGGTGAACTCATAAGAGCCCTCCTCCATGTTGATGGTCAGCTTGTACTTGCCAGCCTCCATAACGCAGCCAGCGCCTACTTCATTTTTGCCTTCCGGAACGATGTTGGTGATATAGCCGCTCAGGCTGGTGTCGCCATTGTTGACTACGCCAAAGATGCCATCCCAAACATTGCCATTGTCTACGCTGCTCTGTGGCACTATCTTCCACCACCAGCCAGAGTTGGCATCGATTTGGTCTTGGGTGATTTCAACCTCGATGTAGAAGTTGGGATCATCATAAACATCCTTGTCAGAATGGCTGAACTTCCAAGAAGCCAGGTCGGCGTCGCTCCAGCCGTTGCAAGTACCGATCAGGTAGTAAGCTGACTCAATAGAGATGCCCAGGTCGATGGGAGTCACGCTCAGGCTCTTTTGACACAGATATGTGTCCATGCCTCCGAGGCGCACCTCAGTGTCGCCTTGGTTGACATAAGCCAGAAAGCGTACGTAGTTGTCCTTTGCCTTGGGGGAGTTGCCAAGAATTGTGCGGAATGCATTGCTCCAGTCGTTGGCGCTAACGGCACCATCAGTAACCTGGAGAGTCTGAGCGTCAGAGAAATTGGCATCAGAAGCCACCTGCATCTCAAAGCTTATGCTTGCATCAGCGGGGAGGTTCTCAGCCTCAGTGACAGAGATTACGGGGATTGTCTGGTCGATGTAGGAGTTAAGGTTGAGTGTGCTGCCAGAAATGCCAGAACCCTCGGCAACCTGAACGCCGTCGATAGTCATTAGCGGCTCCTGGGCGTTTTCTTGGGATATGCCCTTGAAAGGATCCTCCTCGCAAGAGGTTGCCAGACCCAGCGCCAGCAGCGGCAATAGATATATACCTAATTTTTTCATGTAAATCTGCATTTGGTAGTTAGACACTATTATTCAGCGGTAGTGAACTCTACGGTGAGGTCGTTGAGGTTGACAGTCATTGATACATCTCCGCCAGCCCAGTCAGGCACTGACCATGAGCCCTTGCCAGCCTTCTCGGTGTCGGGATCATAGAAGCATGCGCCCGAGTAAGAACCATTGGCCATCCAAGCTGAGATGTCAACAGGTGCATCATCATCCTGCGAACCGATTGAGTTGTAGTTCCAGTCGCCAAGCTTAGAATAGAAGCGGAATTGGAATTCGCCAGCAGCAATGGTGTAAGTCCCCATGTAGATGTTTGACCCAGCAGGAGTCTCAACCAGAGGCATTGAGTCGCCCTCAATGTTCCAGCCTTGGCATTGGCCTACGATGTAGATTTCTGCAGCAACTGCGCCAGCGATAAACTCAACAGTCATATCATTGAGGTCAACGGTGATGGTGACCATACCGCCTTCCCAGTTGGGATCTTGCCACGAACCCTTGCCAGCAGCATCTGTGTCGGGGTCATAGAAGCATTCGCCGTTGTATTTGCCAGACGACATGGAGATTTCAATAGAAGCATCTTCGTCTTGCGAACCGATTGAGTAATGTTCCCAGTCGCCCAGCTTGTCATAGAAGCGGAATTGGAATTCGCCAGCTGGGATGTCGAATGCGCCCTTGTAAATCTTAGAGCCTTGTTCAGTCTCATAGAGTTCCCAACCGTCAGCGCTTGCGATGTTCCAACCTTCAGGCTGTCCGATAAGCCAAATCTCGTCAGGACCAGTAACAACGAAGTAGCTTACGCAGCTCAGAGGAATAATGTTTGAGAGGATAGTGCCAGCCTCATAGTTGGGTATCTCTGAACGAACGCGCACATAGATATCAACTGGGGTGGTAGGCACATCCGCTTCGCTTTCCCATCCGTACATATTCTGCAATGCAGCAGCCAGATCAGCGCCGCTGATGTCTACGCTTGCCGAGGTATAGATAGTGTTGATTTCGGTGTAGGAATCCTCGCCATTGGCATCCTTGAACTCTGGATACTGTGAGAGCATCACGTAGTAGTTGGGTACCAAGCCAAGGCCGTAGTTGGGTTGGCTCCAGGTGAGGTTGACCGTAGATGCAGAGTTGAGGATGTACACGTTGTCGCTGAGAGCGGGCGTGTTGAGCACAAACTCTGTCGGGTCAGAGATGCGAGGTTGCGTGTCTTGCACACAGCCCGTCAGAGCAGCCGAGCCGAGCAATGCAACTGATGCTAATATGAATGATATCTTTTTCATCTGTTAGTTTCTTTAATCGGTTAACTGATTAATAGCCCGTGTTCTGAGTCATAGCTGAGCCGTAGGTAGCGAGTACGTCGCTCGGCAGAGGATACAAGTTGAAATGGCTTGGCAGGTTAGTACCAGTCTGAACGCCACCTTTCCAGCTCCAGTTGTAACCGCTGATCCATTTTCCGAAGCGGATAAGGTCGGTGCGACGATTGTTCTCCCAGTAGAGTTCGCGAGCGCGCTCGTCAAGGAGAGCTTGCGAAGTGAGTTGGGTGATATTGCCAAGGCCGGCGCGGTTGCGGATTAGGTTGACATAGTTGAGACCTTCACTCTGGCTGCTACCAGAAGCGCCATTGTAAGCGCACTCAGCGGCCGACAGATAAATCTCGGCGAGGCGGATGACAGGCACATTGGTGTCATGGTGTCCATTGTAAGGCACATTGCCATCAGCATCAGCTACGCCAGCGCGAGGCAGAGTGAGCACAAGGCCATTATCATCGGTGATGGTGTAGTCCCAGATAGGCATCGAGCCGTCAGAGTTGCAAGGCACGGCGGTGTACTTGATTGAAGCATAGCCAGCTTGGAACTCATTATAAGGTACATTCTCGATTGAGAAGCCAGCGCTCTCGGTGAGCCAGAGTACGGTGCGCTTGTCTCCAGTGATGTCACCATAGGTGTCAAACAGCTCGGCGAATTCCTTGCGAGCGTGCATACAGCTCCAAGAGTCGTTGGTACCGTACCAGAGCTGGTTCATGTAACCTTTGGTAAAGTCGGTGTTGGGCATGTTCTTGATAGCGGCATTCACGAGGAAAGTTGAGCCGCCCCAAGGTTCGCAGTAAGTTGTAGCCTGAGGAATGTTCCAGAGGATTTCGTTCTGAGCAGTGAGAGCGCCGCCGGGAGCGAACATCTTGTTGCTGGCGCAGAAGAGCGACAGGTAGTCGTTGGCCAGGCCCGAGCCTTGGTAGCCACCGCCTTGATGACGATTGATGATGTTTTTGCAGTGTTCATAGCACTTAGCCCATTGAGCTGTGCCAGTGTAAACCTCAGCGTTGAGGTAGAATTTCACAAGCAGAGCCTCGACAGCATCCTTGCCGATGCGGCCATAGACGGGAGTGGTATCGGGGAAGTTGGCAAGCACGTCTTCAAGGTCTTCAACTACCTTGTTGTAAAGCTCAAGGCGAGTGGTTTGGGGCGGAATTTCGCCATAAGCCATGTCATCCCAAGCTACAACAGCATTGCCGAAGAAGTCAATTACATAGTAGTATGACAGGTCGCGGAGAGCGCGGGCTTCGAGCACGAATTGGTCGATTTCGGCTTGCGAGATTGCGGTGTCGCCCGTTCCGCCGACTTCGATGCCATAGTCACCGAGTTCGCGAGTGAGGCGGATAAAGTCGTTGCAGACAGCGATGTGGGTGTAGAGGCGTGAGTAGGTACCGAAGATAGCCACATTGGCCGATCCCCAAGTAGCCCAGCGCATTTCATCGACCCCGCCATCATCATACAACCAGAGATTCTCATCAGTGGGGAATTCCTCAAGCATAAAGATAGTACGAGTCCATTGCGAGGTGCCTCCATCGAGACCAGATATATCGGCATCGCCGTTAGGGCCGCCCTGGCCAGAAACGGCCAGCGAGCTGTAGCATTTTGCCATTACGCCACCGATGTATTCGCGGGGATTCTCGGCAAAATTGACAGCTGTGGTGCTGTTGGGGTCCTGGGGCAGCTGATCCAAGTCCCCAGTGCAGGACGCGAAGCCAGCCAGCGAGAGCAGGGCTGCGCCTGTGAATATTTTGCTGAAATATGATTTCATAAATTGTATTTTTTTCATTTAGAGACCAAGATTAGAATGTAGCCACAACGCCGATGTTGAAGGTAACAGGACGAGGATAAACGCTCGAATCGATACCGTCGAAGATTTCAGGATCGATGCCCGAATACTTTGTGATAACGAAGGGATTCTGTACGGCACCGTAGAGGCGCAGGCGCAACTGATTCTTGATCAGGTTGTCCCAGGTGTAACCAACGGTGATGTTGTCGCAACGGAGGAAACCAGCATTCTCCAAGAAGTAGTCGCTATAGAATTCCTGACCGTTGAAATATACATCGTTCTTAACGAGGTTTCGCAGGGTCGAGTTGGTGAACATGCCAGCAGTGTAGATGCGGCCAGCCTTAACGTTGTTGTAAACGTAGTTGCCGATGTTGGCGCGGAGTGAGAATGAGAAGTCCCAGTTCTTGTAGGTGAAGTTGTTGTTCCAGGTCATAGTCACCTTCGGGTCGCGGCTGTGCTTGAACACGAGGTCGTCTTGGTTGATCTGGCCATCGCCGTTTTGGTCAACATAGCATCCCTCGATTGGGTCGCCGTTGTTGTCATACACTTGCTCGTAGAGCAGGAAGGTATAGGCAGCATATCCTACCTTGTGAGCCTGGCAGGTGTTGCCAGTTGCGCCCATTGAGCCAGTGGTTACATACGAGTTGGGGTCGTCGGTATTGTTGAGTTTGGTGATTTCGTTGTGGTTCCAGGCGATGTTGTAGCTGGTCTTCCACATGAAATCCTTAGTGCTGATCACGCGAGCGCCGATGGTAGCCTCAAGACCAATGTTGCGCAGGGTACCGATGTTCTGGTCCATCATGTTGGTAGTAGCCGAACCGGGAGCCACGGTCACATAAGAGAGCAGGTCCTTAGAGTTGCGGAGGTACCAGTCGAGGGCGACGGTGAGGCGGTTGTTCCACCAAGCCATGTCGAGACCGACGTTCCAGGTAGTTGTTTGCTCCCACTTCAAGTCAGGATTGTAACCCTCGGGATAGTAGGTGAGACCAACCACTTGGCCGTTGGAGTTGACATATTGGCCGGTGTACATGTTGGGATAGTAAGAGCCCTGTTGGGAAACTGCGTAGGTAGCCACGTAGGGGAAATATCCGCCCACTGACTGCTGACCGGTGATACCCCAGCCGAGACGGAGCTTAAACTCGTTCATGTACTGGTTGACGCTTTCCATGAAAGGCATGTTGTTGATCTTCCAGCCGAGAGCCACTGAGGGGAATACTGACCAGCGGTTGTCTTTGCTGAAGCGCGAGGTGCCGTCATCACGGATGGTGAAGGTCAGCAGGTAGGTGTCCTTGTAGGAGTAATTGAGACGGCCGAAGAATGAGAGTAGTTGCAGACGGCCAGTGTTCCAGTAGTACCAAGGCGAATAGGTGTCACCTACCTTGTAGCTGTCGCTTGAGGTGAGCTGTGTGAGGACACCGTTAGTAGCCGAAGGCATCTGGAAGCCCATGGTGGTGAACTCGTTTTGGTTCTGACGGCCATGGTCGTCGAAGCGCTGCCATGAGTAACCGACCATCACGTCGAGGTCTGACTGGATCTTGTCGAAGCTCTTCTTGTAGTTAGCGTAGAAGTCGAGCAGGGTGTTGCGGCGGAGCTCATACTTGTAGTATTCGTATCCGGCACCGTCCTTGTAGTTGCTATTCCAAGCCAAGGGTGAGTTGGCGGGCACGCCGTAATGGTATGTGCCTTTCTCCACGTCATAACCGAGGTTGAGGTTGAAGTGGAGCTCGGGGAGGAAGTGCAGAGCGTAGTCGATTTGCAGGTTACCGTTGCTGCGGTAAACGTCCTTGTGCTTGTCGGGGTCAACGAGGCGCGATACTGGGTTGAGGGTACCTTGGGTATTAAAGTCCTGCCCGCCAGTCACTGAGGTTGACCATCCGTTGTAGAAATAAGGATATTGAGCGTTGCCGGATTCAACATAGTTGTAAACCTGGCGAGTGGGGTCGATGGCCACTGCGTCGCCGATTGCTGAATCGTCAGCATCCTGCTGACGGATGTAGATGCCCTTGACATTGAGTTGCACCTTGAGCAGGCCGTTAAAGAATTGCGGGGTCAGGTTGATGCCGGCGGTCACGCGCTTCATGTCAGAGGTCTTGATGATACCTTCCGACTGAGTGTAGCTGCCACTCACGCGGTAGGGGAGCCAACCGGCAGTGCCGCCGACGCTCAGGTTGTAGTCTTGCGATACAGAGGTGCGCAGGATCTCGTCTTGCCAATTGGTGTCGACCACGCTGCCATCAGCATTGCGGCCAATAGATGCGTAAGCGCTTGACTCTTCACCGTAATAAGTCTTGATCATGTCGGCGAATGTATTGCCATCGAGCACGTCGAGTTTCTTGCGGGCCGTGTTGATGCTGACAGTTGCCGAGAAGTTGACCTGGGGTTTGCCCTTTTGGCCTTTCTTGGTGGTGATTATGATGACGCCGTTGGATGCGCGGCTACCGTAGATGGCGGTTGCTGATGCGTCCTTGAGGATGGTCATCGATTCGATATTGTCGGGGGCGATCATAGCCAGAGGGTTCATGCCGTCGAAACCGTCGTTGGTCAGAGGTACGCCGTCAAGCACGATCAGAGGGTCGTTGGTAGCAGACAGTGATGAACCGCCACGGATACGGATTGTACCAGCACCGTCGGGCGAACCGCCGGAAGCTGTTACGACCACGCCAGGGCTTGCGCCGGTGAGCAGGTCTTGAGCTGATGTTGAGATGCCGGCCTCGATTTCGTCGGGCTTGATGACCGAGACGGAGCCGGTGGCGTCTTCTTTCTTGACTGTACCGTAGCCGATGACCACGACTTCCTCGAGGGCCTTGCTCTGCGATGCGAGCTTGATGTCGAGGTGGGTGCGGCCGTCGACCTTGACGTGCATGGTCTCGTAGCCCACATAGCTGACTACGAGGGTGGCGTTGGGATCGCACTCGAGGCGGAAGTCGCCGTTGTAGTCGGTGTTGACGCCCACTTGGGTGCCTTCTACCGTGATGCTCACGCCGATGGCGGGTTCGCCGTCAGGCTCGGTTACCGTGCCCTGGACGGTGATCTTTTGCGCCAGCGCCGGGAAAGCCAGCAGCATAGCCATGGCTATGGCCAACCAAGCTCTCCGACTCATTTGAAAACAAACGTTCTTCATGCAAGAGTAGTTTTAAATTAGTTATGAGATTAGTTAGTATTTATGGTTTGTGTTGATACGTGTATGATAAGTTGAAGCGTTATTTAGGATTGGTCTTTTACTCTTAATTTGCGCTTGGGCACAGGCTCTCTTGCTCTGCGGGTTTGATAGATTTAGGGGAGAAGAAGTGGTGTAGAATAGGTGTAAATAGTTGATTCGGGCACAAAGTAAGCAAACTTTTTTTAACCAATCATCATGTTTTGGTAAAATTTTATCATAATGTAGCAAAATTTAACATAAAATCGATTCATAGAAGTTAATGTGGGGGGCGCAAGGCGCCGCCAACAAAGGCGCAAAGGGGGCTAGGTGTCTCGACAAAGGGGCAAAGGCGCAAAAAGTGGGCAGAGCAGTGGTCTTAGTGTGACGGCGCCCTTGGCGCTACGCAGCGTTGCCCCCCTCTTTGTGCCTTTGCGCCTTTGTCCCTTTGTCGGAGCAGCGAGGGCGCCATTGCTTTTTTCTGCGAAAAATATTGGCTCATGCGCAAAAGTCCGT
>NWBJ01000063.1 GCA_002633115.1 Muribaculaceae bacterium Zag1 | reverse complement strand
CTGCCCCTCCCCATACCTGCCCTCCCTATTTCCTCCTCACCTCTTTTCTCAACTCATATTCTGCCATCAGGGGATACAAAGATGATTCTGGTGTGACTGATGAGAATACCAGGCTGGTGGCGCACTCGGCGATGTAGCGATTGCGCCGCTCGGCGTTTTGGCGCGAGGGACGAGTGATACCATCGCCGAGGAGGGAGATGAAGAGGAGGCGCCCATCGGCAAAGGCCGAGGCATACGCCTCGGGCACCACCTTATATATCGAGCGATTCAGCACAATCACTATGCCGCACTTGCCCCCGAGCAATATATCCAGTACCTCCCTCTCCATATCGGATTGGAAGCCAGAGATAACAACTGTATCCTCCCTCTTTCTCACCTCATAAGCCCAGTCGAGCGTAGGCATCACCGACGCAGGCAGGGTATGTCGAGAGCAGAAAAAACCTATCATCTCTTTTCGCTTCAACAATTCCTCACTCCCAAGAAATTTAGGTTGCATAATGTTATTTCTTGATTCTGTTTCTTTGGTTATACTCTTTTTTGATAGTATCGACTTTATTCTTAAAAGATTGGGAATGACGGTAAAGCAACCCATTGGTCACTGCTTGACTTGGGCTATCGCTTATCATCTGCTCAATCGTTTTCACCGCTGTTAGTATAATATTCAAATCCATTGGCGGAAGAGTACCTTCATTGTCAGTATAATGGCAAAGATATCCCTCGGATGGATTATAAATATTCATTCTTTCACATACCAGCCAGGCGACAGTCTCAGCCTCGAACTCTTCCTGTACATGGCTAAGACAGCGAAGTTGCCAACCGTATCCCCATAAATGTATATGGAGAATACGGTTGGCATGGATATACCAACCGTAAAGCATTCTGCCTTTGCATTGTCTCTGTGGAACTTTGGGAAATGTGCTAGATTTCAAAAGAGTCAAAGACAAAGCGTCAAGCAAACGCCTTTTTCGTTATGTAGTGCAAGCCCGCTCTCGGATTTGCAACGGCAAATGTAGCGAATATTTTTGAATTATCACGGATTTGGGGAGAGAAAAAATTTCAGGGCTGGTCGAGCAGCCATTTCCAGACCGGGATAACTTGGATGGCGCCGTAGTGGTCATTGATGGTGTCAGTCTCATCATAAGTAAGGATGAGGCGGGTGCGGCATGGCTGGACATTGGGCAAGGCGGTGAGGGCGCCAACCTCGCGCTCGTAAGTGTCATGGTCGAGCTTAATGCTATATGACACCTGTATGGCCAACTGGTCATCAGGAATGTAGAAATCTACCCCCTTGTTATAGTTGTAGAAGAATACCCTCTCATTGTCGGGGTCATGCCCATATTTTCTGAATAGAGCAATCGCCACGACATTCTCAAGCAGAGCCGACATGCCATCTATGATAGAAAGGCTGAGTATTCCATTGTCGATGAAGTAATACTTGCATTCTGATTCCTTGACAGAGAATGGCGCTTGGATATTGCGCAGCCTCATCAGCATCCATGCACTCTCTGAGTAATCAATGAAAGATTTCACGGTAGGAGTAGAAATTTTACCTCCCACCGATGATAAGATATGGGTAAGCTTGCTATAGGATATTGGCAAGGTTACATTTTGGGCCAATTTCCTCAGCATCAAGCGCAGCAAGCCGTCCTTCTCGATTTTGTTGCGGGCAATGATATCGCCCATGTAAATTTTCTGAAAGAGGCTGGTCAGATAATCTCGTTTTACCGACAGCCCTACTGCCTCGGGGAGTCCTCCCCAAAGGAGGTATTCTTGCCATTGAGCCATAACCTTGGCTCGGGATTCGAGGCCAAGAAGAGCCTTTTCATCATACGGAATCTCTTGCGCATTGAGGTACTCTTTGAAGCTATAGGGATAAACCTCCACTGGCAGGTATCTTCCTCCCAATGACGACATTATCTCAGAAGAGAGCATTTTGGCGTTGCTGCCGGTTATCCAGGCCTCGTATTTCTCATCGGCAAGCCGGCGAGCGAATTTTTCCCAACCATCGATATTCTGGATTTCATCCAAGAATAGCATCGGTCGGCGCCCCGACAATTCGGCATGGCATTGCAGTATCAACTCAAAATCGGCCATCTCAAATTGGGCCAGACGTTCGTCTTCAAAGTTGATATACACAATATCATCCCATGTACGGCCCGAGGCCAGCCGCTCTTGTATCTTTTGATACAGCATATACGACTTTCCGGCACGCCTCGCTCCGACAAAGACGCGCCTTGGGAAATCATCAGAGGGCAACTGGCGAGGGATAATCTGGGGCCTCGCCACCTCGTCTCTATTAGAGACCATCACATGCTTCAGGATAGTACGATCCATAGTGATTTAAAATGATATTTTAAACAAATAGGCGGATATTTAAAATGGCATTTTAAATATCAGTCACAAAATTAGAAATAATATTTTAAACCACCAAATGTCTCGTAGCTTTGCCCAATAATTTTTTTGGAAAAAATTTGGTGGATTCAAGAAATGTCTGTATATTTGCACCAAAATATAAGGACATTTCTTGAATTATGACAGCTATTGATCGCATTGAAGCCCTGGTGAAGCACATGCACACCAACATCAAGTCGTTTTCGGAGCTTTGCGGCTACGAGCGGCCCCAGGCTTTCTACGACATCCTTAAAGGAAAAACTAAGAACATATCATCGACGATGTGCGACCGCATCCTGTCGGTATTCCCACACATCAACCGCGTGTGGCTCCTCACCGGCGAGGGCGAAATGATGCTCAAGCCCGAGCCAGTCCCCGCTCCCAAGCGCGACGAGGGTCCGGCCATACCGTTCCACAACGTGCCACTGGTCGAGATCTGGGCCAGCGCCGGGCCCCTCAAGGCTTTCCACCAAGAGGGCGTTGACCTGAGTTCATGTCACCTCGTGCCAACCGCCATCCCCGGGGCCGAGCTGGCTGTACCCATTAGCGGCGACTCGATGGAGCCGATGATCCCCAACGGTGCCACAGTATACCTCAAGCGAATACTCGACAAGAACTTCATCCCTTGGGGCAAGCCCGCCGTGATCGACACCGACAACGGCGCATTCATCAAGGTGATCGAGCCAGACCCCGACGACCGCGACTGCATAGTGGCATCAAGCATCAACTCAAAATACCCCCCAATGCACATACCCAAGGCCTCAATTTTCGGCCTGTACCGCGTGTTGGGTCTTACACAGATGTTTCTGTGCTACTAATTTGGCTTTTTTGTCGAATGCCAAACCTATTTTCTTCAAAAAATTTGGAAATATTGGTGGATTGACGTAACTTTACGAAAGATTTGGGGTATTTTTAATTACCCATTACCTTAAGTCAGTGACAAACACTAAACATTAAAGCAAAGGACAAACACTTATATACTATTAGTTAACTCTAATTTTATGGCAGAAAAGACTGAAAAATTGTTCGACATGTTCCCCGGCGTTAGCTACGAGGAATGGAGAGCAAAAGTAGAAGCCGACCTCAAAGGTGCCGACTTCGACAAAAAGCTCGTGTGGCGGACTAACGAAGGCTTCAACGTGCAGCCCATCTACCGCGCTGAGGACATCGCTGAGCTGAAGACTACCGACTCGCTCCCCGGCGAATATCCCTACGTGCGCGGCACTCGCACCGACAACGAATGGCTCACTCGCCAGCAAATCATCGCATCAAGCCCCGCTGAGGCAAATGCTGTAGCTAAAGAGGTGCTCACCAAGGGTGTCAACTCGCTCGGCTTCAAGCTCGAAGACCCAACCCCCGAGGCTATCGCTACCCTGCTCGACGGCATCGACATCGCCGCTGTCGAGATCAACATCAAGTGCTGCGTTGGCAAATGCGTTGAGCTTGCCAAGAACCTGGTGGCCTATCTCACCGAGAAGGGCTCTCTGGAATCATTCCGTGGCTCAATCAACTACAACGTATGCCGTCCCGCATTCAAGCACGGCCGTCAGATCCCCGATTGGGCTGTCAGCAACGCCAAGGAGATCATGGAAATCGTGAAGCCGGTGCCCGGCCTCCGCTTCCTCGCCGTCAACTCGGCTGCTTTCACCAACTCGGGCGCTTACATCTACCAGGAGCTCGGTTACGCTCTGGCTTGGGGCGCTCAGTGGATGACATCGCTCACCGACGCCGGTTACACCGCCGACGAGGTGGCACGGCGCATCAAGTTCAACATGGGCATCTCCAGCAATTTCTTTATGGAAATCGCCAAGTTCCGCGCCGGACGCATGCTCTGGGCCCAAATCGTGGAGCAATACAAGCCCGCCGACAAAGCCAGCGCAAAGATGCATGTGCACGCCAAGACCTCTAAATTCAACCAGACCATCTATGACGCTTATGTCAACCTGCTGCGCTCGCAGACCGAGGCATTCTCGGCAGCCGTGGCCGGTGTGGATTCGATGACAAGCGTACCGTTTGACACCCCATACAAGACTCCCGATGCATTCTCAGAGCGCATCGCTCGCAACCAGCAGCTCCTGCTCAAAGAGGAGAGCCACCTCGACAAGGTTGTCGACCCCGCCGGCGGCAGCTATTATGTCGAGACCCTCACCCTCTCGATCGCCCAAGAGGCTTGGAAGCTCTTCTTGAGCGTTGAGGAGGAAGGCGGATTCTTCAAGCTCGTCGACGAGGGCAAGGTGCAAGCCGCCATCAACGAGAGCAGCAAGAAGCGCCACACCGATGTGGCTCGCCGCAAGGAGATCCTGCTCGGCACCAACCAATACCCCAACATCAACGAGATGGCTGCCGACAAGATTGAGAAGAAGGACAAGGCTTGCCAATGCGGCTGCGCTGCCGAGGCTGAGGCCCAAGGCACACCGCTGCTGCGCCAACGCGCTGCCTCCGACTTCGAGGCTTTGCGCCTCGCCACCGAGCACGCCGCCAACCGTCCCAAGGTGTTTATGCTCACCATTGGCAACCTGGCTATGCGTCTGGCTCGCGCTCAGTTCTCGACCAACTTCTTCGGCTGCGCCGGATACGAAATCATCGACAACCTGGGCTTCAAGACCGTAGAGGAAGGCGTAGATGCCGCTCTCGCCAAGGGTGCCGACGTGGTTGTGCTCTGCTCGAGCGATGACGAATACGCCGAGTTGGCTCCCGCCGCATTCAAGTATCTCGACGGCCGCGCCGAATTTGTCGTGGCTGGCGCTCCTGCCTGCATGGAGGACCTCAAGGCCGCTGGTATCAAGGACTTTGTGCATGTGCGCTGCAACGTGCTCGACACTCTTAAGGACTTCAACGCTCGTCTTCTCAAATAATCCCATCACCGACTATGAAACCAGATTTCAAAAACATCAACATAGCTGCCGACGCTTTCGGCGCCCAGCATCAGCCCGTAGCCGGAGGAGAAGAATGGATCACCCCCGAGCTTATACCCGTAAAGCCCGTATATACTAAGGAAGACCTCCAGGGCCTGGAGCACCTCAACTATGTGTCGGGTATCCCTCCATTCCTGCGTGGCCCGTACAGCGCAATGTACCCACTGCGCCCCTGGACCATCCGCCAGTACGCCGGCTTCTCGACCGCCGCTGAATCAAACGCTTTCTATCGCCGCAACCTGGCATCAGGGCAGAAGGGTCTGTCCGTTGCATTCGACCTCGCTACCCACCGCGGATACGATGCCGACCACGAGCGCGTAGTCGGCGACGTGGGCAAGGCTGGCGTGTCGATTTGCACCATCGAGGATATGAAGGTCCTCTTCGACGGCATTCCACTCAACAAGATGTCAGTGTCAATGACCATGAACGGCGCTGTGCTCCCCATCCTCGCATTCTACATCAATGCCGGTCTGGAGCAAGGTGCCAAGCTTGAGGAAATGGCTGGTACAATCCAGAACGACATCCTCAAGGAGTTCATGGTGCGCAACACCTATATATATCCCCCAGAGTTCTCGATGCGAATCATCGCCGATATCTTTGAGTACACATCGCAGAACATGCCCAAGTTCAACTCGATCTCAATCTCGGGCTACCACATGCAAGAGGCAGGCGCTACCTGCGACATTGAGCTGGCTTACACTCTGGCCGACGGTCTGGAGTACCTCCGCGCTGGCATCAACGCCGGTATGGACATCGACTCGTTCGCTCCACGTTTGTCATTCTTCTGGGCTATCGGCATGAACTACTTTATGGAGGTGGCCAAGATGCGCGCAGCTCGTATGCTCTGGGCCAAGATCGTGAAGCAGTTCAACCCCAAGAATCCCAAGTCGCTGGCACTCCGCACCCACTCGCAGACATCAGGCTGGTCGCTCACCGAGCAAGACCCCTACAACAATGTTGGCCGCACATGTATCGAGGCTATGGGCGCTGCCCTGGGCCACACCCAGTCGCTCCACACCAACGCTCTCGACGAGGCTATCGCTCTGCCCACCGACTTCTCGGCTCGTATCGCCCGCAACACCCAGATCTATATCCAGGAGGAGACCATGGTCACCAAGGAGATCGATCCCTGGGGCGGCAGCTACTATGTCGAGGCTCTCACCAACGAGATTGCTCACCGCGCTTGGGAGCATATCCAAGAGATTGAGAAGCTCGGCGGCATGGCCAAGGCTATCGAGACCGGTATTCCTAAGATGCGCATCGAGGAGGCCGCAGCCCGCACCCAGGCTCGCATCGACTCGGGTCGCCAGACCATCGTGGGCATCAACAAGTATCGCCTCGACCACGAGGATCCCATCGATATCCTCGAGATTGACAACACCGAGGTGCGCAACGAACAAATCGAGCGCCTCAACGATGTCAAGGCTCACCGCGATCCCGAGAAGGTGAAAGAGGCCCTCGAGGCTATCACCGAGTGTGTGCGCACCAAGGAGGGCAACCTGCTCGACCTGGCCGTCAAGGCTGCCGGCGTGCGCGCTACCCTGGGCGAAATCTCTGACGCTTGCGAAGAGGTTGTCGGCCGCTACAAAGCAGTAATCAGAACTATTTCAGGAGTGTATTCAAAAGAAACCCAAGGCGATGCCGACTTTGAGAAGGCTCGCAAGATGTGTGAGGAGTTTGCTAAGCGCGAAGGTCGCCAACCTCGCATCATGATCGCTAAGATGGGTCAGGACGGTCACGACCGCGGCGCCAAGGTGGTAGCTACCGGCTACGCCGACTGCGGATTCGACGTCGATATGGGCCCGCTGTTCCAAACCCCGGCCGAGGCTGCCAAGATGGCTGTCGAAAACGACGTGCACATCCTGGGCGTATCATCGCTCGCCGCTGGCCACAAGACACTCATACCGCAGGTTATCGCTGAGCTGAAGAAACTCGGCCGCGAGGACATCATGGTTACCGCTGGCGGTGTGATTCCCGCTCAGGACTATGACTTCCTCTACAAGGCTGGCGTTGCCGCCATCTTCGGCCCCGGCACCCGCATTCCTGTATCAGCCATAAAGATGCTCGAAATCCTCGAGGGCGAAGAGCCCGCTGGTAAGTAAAGCATGGTAGATAAACAGTGTCGTTGGCTCGACACTGCGTCCCCTTCTTCCATGGCATAAATAAGAAGGCGGGGGTGGGCCCCATCGGGTCCACCCCCTTTTAATTTAGGATGAAGAATGAAAAATGAAAAATGAAAAATATCCCCTCTTCATTCCTCATTCTTCATTTTTCATTCCTCTTTCTTCATTTTTCATTCTTCATTTTTCATTTTTCATTTAATGGAAACTACTGTAGTTGAGGAGGTGAAACTGCACCTCTACCGGGTCGACACTTCATCATCGGCCCCTCTCCCCTATGCCGACGGCGGCATACGCGCCGGATTCCCATCGCCGGCCCAAGACTATCTGTCGGAGAGCATTGACCTGAACCGCGAACTGATACATCACCATGAGACGACATTCTATGCCCGCGTGGTGGGCGATTCGATGCAGGGCGCCGGGATATTCGAGGGCGACATCGTAATCATCGACAAGGCTCTCGATGCCAAGGATGGCGACCTGATTGCCGCCTATGTCGACGGCGAATTCACCCTCAAGCGATTCAAGCTCGACGAGACCGGACGTTGCGCTTGGCTAATACCAGCCAACCCACGATATAGGCCAATAAAAGTCACAGCCGAGAATGATTTCATGGTGTGGGGAGTGGTAACCGGGGTGGTGCGCAAGCTGCACCGTTGATGTACCAGTGATATTTTTTTGAAATCACTTGACATTTTTTTTGCTTAAATCATCGATTAATACTTAAAAAATAGCTACCTTTGCTCCATTAATCGAAAGTAATTCAAAACCAACCTGTATCATGGACCTTTTTGAAAAACTAACCGCCAGAGCAAAGGCTCATCGCCAGCGCATAGTGCTGCCCGAAGGCACTGAGCCCCGTACC
The DNA here is from genome assembly GCA_002633115.1 of Muribaculaceae bacterium Zag1. Classification (GTDB taxonomy): domain Bacteria; phylum Bacteroidota; class Bacteroidia; order Bacteroidales; family Muribaculaceae; genus CAG-873. The sequence continues at coordinate 18,999 of NWBJ01000063.1, read as the reverse complement.
TTAACCGCTGCTGACCGCATCATTGCCGACAAGATTGCCGACATCATACTCATCGGCGACCCCGTGGAAATCAAAAACATGGCCGCTGAGCTCAACCTATCAAACATTGGCAAGGCCACCATCGTCAACCCCGCCGATGAGCACATCATCGACCGCTATGCTCCCCTGCTCTACCAACTGCGCAAAAAGAAAGGCATGACCGTTGAGGAATCGCGCCTCACTGCCGCCAACCCCCTATATCTGGGCTGCCTCATGATCAAGGAAGGCGAGGCCGACGGACAAGTGGCTGGCGCTCGCAATACCACCGGCAATGTGCTCCGCGCCGCATTCCAGGTGATCAAGACTATGCCCGGCATCGATGTGGTGTCTGGCGCTTTCATCATGCTGCTGCCTCCCGGCCTGAAATTCGGAACCGATGGCCTGCTCGTATTTGCCGACTGCGCTGTGGTGCCTGACCCGACTGCTGAGCAACTCGCCCAAATCGCCATCGCTACAGCCAAGACTGCTCGCGAGGTGGCCGGCATCGAGCCGCGAGTAGCTATGCTTTCATACTCCACCAAGGGCTCGGCCGCTGGTCCAGCCGTCGACAAGGTTGTCGAGGCCCTCGCTATCGCCAAGGAGATGGATCCGTCGCTCATCATCGATGGCGAACTCCAGACCGATGCCGCTATCGTGCCGTCAGTGGCCCAACTCAAAGCCCCGATGTCGGCTCTGAGCGGACGCGCCAATGTGCTGGTATTCCCCAACCTCGAGGTTGGCAACATCGCCTACAAGCTGGTGCAGCGCCTTGGCAATGTACAGGCAGTGGGTCCAGTGCTGCAAGGCTTGGCTGCTCCGGTCAACGATCTGTCGCGCGGCTGCTTCCCCGAAGACATCTACAAGACCATCATCATCACCTGCAACCAGGCCATCGGCATGGAGGACATGGACTAAACTTATAAAACCACGGATTACACGGATATTATACAGGTGTAATCTCAGTATCCATGAATCTGTGTAATCCATGGTTTTATAATTACACGGATACTATCCAGTAAGTCATCTCAGTATCCGTGTAATCCGTGTAATCCGTGGTTTTATAATTACACGGATACTATCCAGTAAGTCATCTCAGTATCCATGAATCTGTGTAATCCATGGTTTTATAATTACACAGATACTATCCAGTAAGTCATCTCAGTATCCGTGTAATCCGTGGTTATTAAAAATATCACAAAGAAAATATTAAGATGAAGATATTAGTGCTCAACTGCGGCAGCAGCAGTGTAAAATACAAACTCATCGACACCAGCGATGAGAAGACCCTCGCCGAGGGCGGTGTGGAAAAAATCGGGCTCCCCGACGGTTTCCTGAAATTCAAAAAGGCCGACGGCACCAAGGAAATCAAGCCTCTGGGCCTCGTTGACCATAAGGGAGCCATCAAGGCTATCCTCGACACCTTGACCAGCCCCATCGACGGCTGCATTGAGAATTATGATGAGATTGATGCCGTAGGCCATCGCGTGGTGCACGGCGCCGAGAAATTCAACAAGAGCGTGCTTATCACCCCCGAGGTGATCGAACAAGTCAAGGCTTGCTACGACCTGGCTCCGCTCCACAATCCCGCCAACATCACCGGCATCGAGGCCATCGAGGCTATCATGCCTAATGTGCCACAGGTAGGCGTGTTTGACACCGCTTTCCACCAGACCATGCCCGCTAAATCGTACATGTATCCCCTGCCTTATAAATTTTATAAGGAGGACGGTGTGCGCCGTTACGGTTTCCACGGCACCAGCCATCGCTATGTGTCGCAGCGCGCTGCTGAGATACTCGGCGTTAACCTCGCTGACAAGAAGATGATCACTTGCCATATCGGCAACGGCGGTTCTATCACCGCCATCCTCGACGGCAAGAGCGTTGACACATCGATGGGCCTCACCCCCACCGAGGGCCTGATGATGGGTACCCGCGTGGGCGATGTCGACCCGGGCGCTCTCACTTATCTGATGATGAAGCACAACCTTTCGGCTCAAGACCTCCAGAAGATTATCAACAAAGAGAGCGGTGTGCTCGGCATCAGCGAAATCTCAAGCGATATGCGCGAGATTGAGAAAGCCATCGCCGACGGCAATGAGCAAGCCAAGTTGGCTCTGGACATGTATGAGCAGCGCATCATCAAATACATCGGCGCTTACGCAGCCGAGATGGGTGGAGTCGACATCATCGTGTTCACTGGCGGCGTAGGCGAAAACCAAGCCGGCACTCGCTACAATGTGTGCAAGCCTCTCGGATTTATGGGCGTGGAAATCGACAAAGAACTCAATGCCCGCATCCGTGGCGAGGAAGCCATCATCTCCACCCCCGAATCAAAGGTTACCGTAATGGTTGTCCCCACCGACGAGGAATTGATGATCGCCCGCGACACCGAAGCAATCGTATCCCACAAAGCATAAACACACGGCTGGCGCATTGCCCTTTTCAGGCCAATACGTCAGCCACCTTATAACTTATCACTAATAGTTTATACTTACACTTAACACTTACTGCTATCTATGTACCAAAAAATTACACGCCTTGCTGCTCTCCTGGCACTGCTGTGGGGGTTTGTGATGCCGGTTATGGCACAGCAGGTCCCAACACTGCCGGTTGATCCAGATGTGAGGATTGGAAAGCTCGACAATGGGCTCACCTACTACATCCGCCACAACAACAAGCCCAAAGGACAGGCTGATTTCTACATCGCCCAAAAGGTTGGTTCTATCCTTGAGGACGAAAACCAGAGGGGCCTTGCCCACTTCCTGGAGCACATGTGCTTCAACGGCACCGAAAATTTCCCCGGCAACACCATGGTCGATTGGCTCGAATCAATCGGCGTGAAGTTTGGCCAGAACCTCAACGCTTACACCGGCGTTGACCAGACTGTATACAACATCAGCAATGTGCCTGTTGCCCGCACTGGCGTACAAGACACTACCCTGCTCATCCTCCACGACTGGGCCGACGGACTGCTGCTCGACCCCGAGGAGATTGACAAGGAGCGCGGCGTGATCCACCAGGAATGGCGCCGCAGTATGGTGGGCCAAATGCGCATTGTCGAAAACATCTTGCCCGAGGCATACCCCGGCAGCAAATACGGCTATCGCCTGCCTATCGGCACTATGGAGATTGTCGACAACTTCCCACCCCAAGCTCTGCGCGACTATTATGAAAAATGGTATCGCCCCGACCAACAAGGAGTAATCGTGGTTGGCGACATCGATGTCGACTACATCGAGGGCAAAATCAAAGAGATTTTCTCTACCATCAAGATGCCCGAGAATCCCGCTGAGCGCACCTACGAACCCGTACCCGACACACCCGGCATCATCTATGCTATGGGCAGCGACCCAGAGCAAGCCAACGCTATCATAGATCTATTCTACAAAAGTGATCCCGTTCCCGCTGAGATGAAAGCCACAGCCCAGTATCCTATGATGATGTACATGATCCAGATGGCTATGAATATGCTTGACCAGCGACTCACCGACCTTGGTAAGGATCCCAATGCCGAGTTCGCTCAGGCTGGAGTGGCCTATGGTCCATTTATCTTCGCCAAGACAAAGGATGCTTTTGAGTTCCAAGTGGTAGCCAAGGGTGATGACATTATCCCCGGATTCGAGCAAGCATATCGCGAGCTGCTGCGTGCAAAGCGTGGCGGATTCACCGTGGGAGAATATGAGCGCGCGCGCGAGGAATATCTTTCTGGCCTCGAGTCCAAATACAATGGACGCAAACGCGTATCTAATGAAACTTATGTTGACCAATATGTCAACAACTTTATCGATGGCGAACCTCTGATGTCGATTGAGCAGGAATACGAATTGATGAACCAATACGCTCCGATGATTCAGGTTGATATGATCAACCAGATGTTCCCCGAGCTTGTAGGTGATGACAACCGCGTACTGATGGGTTATTTCCCCGACAACGGCACTTTCCAAATTCCGACTGAGGAGCAGCTTGCTGCAGCTATGGCTAAGGTTGAGGCCGAAGACATCGAGCCTTACCGCGACGCTATGAAGGAAGAGCCTCTGATTCCCACGCTCCCCACACCAGGCAAGGTAGTCGCTACCATTCACAATGACCAATGGGATGCTGACATCCTCACTCTCAGCAATGGCGTGAATGTGTACGTCAAGCACACCGACAACAAGCCCGACCAAATCATCTTTGACGCTATCGCTATCGGCGGCAGCTCGGCTATTCCTGACGAGAATGCCGATAATCTGATTTTCATGCCCATAGCAATGACTCGTCATGGCCTGGGTGATTACACAAGCAGCGACCTTGAGAAATATCTGCAAGGCAAGCAAGTGGCAGTCAACTACGGCATCGACGATTTCAACCGCGAGATGCAAGGATTCACTACCGTCAAGGATCTGCCCACATTGATGGAATTGATCTACATGAATTTTATAGATTACAATATCACTGAGGACGAATTTGCTGCTACTCAGAGCATGTATGCCAACCTGCTCAAGAATCAGGCCTCAAGACCAGAGTTCATATTCCAAAAGGACATCATGGAATCGCTCTACGCCAGCAAGGTTTTGCAGATGATTACCTCAGAGAATATCAATGCTGCTGATCGTGGCGCAATCCTTGATATCATCCATGGCTCCCTCGCCAACGCTGCCGACTTTGTATTCTTCTTTGTTGGCGACGTGACCGCTGACCAGATTGCTCCGCTCGCTGAACAATATCTCGCTACCCTCCCCGCTATCGCTGAGAAGAGCACAAGTTACGCCCAGAACGCTGGCCGCGAAGTCAAGGCTGGAAGCTCGACTGAGCAGTTCACCATGAAGATGGAAACCCCACAAACTTATGTTGACATCGTGGTTTGCGGCAATCTGCCTTACAACCCGATGAACAAGCAACTTGCCTCAATCTCGGCTCAAATCCTCTCAAACCGTCTGCTCAAGAAGATTCGCGAGGAAATGGGCGCTGTTTACAGCATCTACGCAATGGGCGATATGTCACGCCAAGGCCAAATGAACACCACTATCCAAATCCCATTCCCAATGAAGCCGGAAATGAAGGATGAGGTGCTCGCCGAGATCCATTCAATGATCGAAGGCATGGCCAAGGAAGTTACCGCCGACGAACTCAACCCCATCAAGGAGTTTATGCTTAAGTCAGCAGCTGAGGCTAAGGAGTCAAACAGCACCATCGCTCAGACTATGGCAGCCGTGCAGCTCAATGGCGTTGACACCTACAATGGAATTGAATCTGTAATCGAGTCGATTACCACAAAGGATGTCGAGAAATTCATGAAAGAATTGCTCAACTGCAACAACTACCATGTAGTCGTGCTCGACCCCGCAGCTGAATAATACACCCCCTCCACGCTTCATACCCCGATTCGCTCCCGCGAATCGGGGTTTTTATTTCGTGGATTCACAAATTATCATAGAGGGGTACATCCCGCAGGAAATGGTAACTATCCCCCTCGATGCGACAGGCGTAATGGGCCATGCCGTTGCTCACCATCAGGCTACGCACCTTTAGCACCATATTATATCTTACTATCTGGTCAAAAACTCGCGATGTAATCTCAATCTCCGGAGCCTTGTATTCGACAATGGCTATCGGCGTAGCATAATGGTCATAAATGATGGTGTCGCATCGCCTAAGGCAGCCGTTGTGGCGGATTCCTACCTCGTTGGCCATCAAATGTGGCGGATAGCCCCGATGCGCTATCAGGAAATTCACAAAATGCTGCCTTACCCACTCCTCGGGGGTGAGGGCTACGAATTTCCCTCGCAACCGGTCATGGATTTGGAGGGTGCCATCTGCGAGATGACGCACCTCATATTCATATTCTGGTAGATTGAGCTTCACTTTTTTCGCGTTTCTTTGTGGGTGATAATGAAATTATTTGTAAATTTACAAATTATTTCTGAATCCTACAAATCTACATGAATATGGCAGCAGCACCGACAGTAACCTTCGAAGGCCTACGCAACCAAATCAGCCACGGCAAACTCGCCCCCGTCTATATACTCCACGGCGAGGAGGGTTTCTATACCGACACTTTGGTCAAGGACTTTGAGGGTGTGTTATCGCCTGAAGACAAGGAGTTTAACTTCAACATTTTTTATGCTCCTGAGGTATCCATGCCGCAGGTGATAGAGCAATGCAGCCGTTACCCCATCATGGCTGAGCGCCAAGTGGTGATACTCAAGGAGGCTCAGGCTGTGAGAGCTGACATAATCGACCAACTCGCCCCATACCTCAAGAATCCAAACCCGACTACGGTGCTGGTGATCGTATTTCGCAAGGCTGTGGCCAAAGGCAAGGAGTTTATGGCTGCAGCCAAATCCAAGACCACGGTGTTTGAGTCAAAAAAGGTCAAGGATTACAATCTGCCCCAGATGATTACCGCTGCGATCCAAGCCAAGGGATTAAGGGCTGACCCAAAGGCTGTGGAGATGCTCAGGGATTTCATCGGGACCGACCTCAGCACTCTATACAATGAAATCGACAAACTATCCACCATCCTGGGCCAAGGCGCCACGGTCACGCCCGAGGCAGTGGAACGCAACATCGGCATCAGCAAGGAGTTTAACAACTTCGAGCTTGTCGATGCCTTAGCCATCAAGGATGCCGCCAAAGCCATGAGGATTGCTGAATATTTCGCCGCTAATCCCAAGGCTACATCGCTCGTGCTGACCACTGCGCTGTTGTATAATTTCTTCTCTGATTTGTTGGTAATCATTTATACCAAGGACAAGACCGACCAGGGTCTCTGTCAGGCCCTCAACCTGAAGAGTTCCTTTCCGCTAAAGCGATTCAGAGCAGCTTTGCAGAAATACAACGCATTCCAGCTTATAGAAATCATCTGGGCACTCCGAGAATTTGACTGCCGTTGCAAGGGCATAGGTTCGCGCCAAGACGAATACGACCTCTTCCGTGAGCTAATCTTCCACATCCTCACCGCCCCCGGCCAACTCTTTAAATGAAAAATGAAAAATGAAAAATGAAAAATATCCTGTGGGAGGTTATTCTTCATTCTTCATTCTTCATTTTTCATTCTTCATTCTTCATTTTTCATTCTTCATTCTTCATTTTTCATTCTTCATTCTTCATTCTTCATTTTTCATTTACTTGTGGTTGTTTTTGATTTAGACGACACATTATATAAAGAGCGCGACTACGTAGAGTCGGGCAACCGCGCTGTGATGGCGTGGCTGCGCCAGATGCACCCATCGCTCACCGAGCAGCAGTTGCGTCTGATTCCTTGGGGCGATGAAGAATTGCGTGTGTACCGCAACCATTTTCCGGGTATAAAATTGCCCGCCGAGTCGCGCGCAGCCCTCGATGCCCTCAAATCAGCCGGAGTGCCAATGGCCATCATCACTGATGGGCGCTCAGTACAGCAGCGCAACAAATATCGAGCCCTGGGCCTGGATGATTATATACCGCCGGAGCGGTTGCTGATATCTGAGGAGGTGGGAGCCAGGAAGACTGAACCCGATGCCTTTTTGCGCCTCATGGAGATGTATCCGCAAGAGACCGACTGGCTATACGTTGGGGACAATGTCGCCAAGGATTTCTTCCACCCCAATCGCCTGGGCTGGCGCACAGCCATGCTCCTCGACCCCGCCGCCTTCAATATCCATCCCCAACAAGGCTGGCAACAATGGCCCCCCTCACACCAACCCCAATTCACAATACCCTCTTTAAAATGTGTGCTTACGTAAAACTTACGTGCTTACGTTCTTTTTTTGCAAATAATCTATAAATGATTAGGTTTTCACAGATTTTAGGCGTAAATTTGTGAAAATTTAATTTTTACTTATGAGAAAAACTTTACTTTTGCCTACCATTGGCCTGCTATCAGCCATGGCCGTGTCTGCCCAACCGCTGCCCCTGCAGCGCGTTAGCCTCGGCTCAGTCGAGCCTGTCGCCAAGGAAAACAAAGCTCCTCGTACCATCACCGCCTCCAAGGCCCTAAGCCAAGATGTGCGCATCCAGCGCGTTGAGGTAGCTCCCGGCATCTATGCCAAGCAGCTCGTGCGCGAAGGCCAAGCCCTCCCTACCCTTAAGCCTCGCACCACCTCGATGAAAGCAGCCGGCTCCGGATTTGCTGAGTCATTTGAGGATTGGGATTATTCCACCATGCCTTGGCTCCCCGAGGGTTGGACTGCCCTTTCAATGGATGCCGACAATGAGAACCCATGGTTCACCTACGCCTACAACAACCTCTGGATATCAGATGGCGACGGCTACTCGGCTGCTTGCATATTATTGAGCAGCGACTATTGCGATGAATGGCTCATCACCCCCGAGGTGACTGTCGAGCCGGGTCAGCAACTGTCATTCCTCTACTTCGCTCAGCTATTCTACATGCTCAGCACCGACTATGTCGACTGGGAGACCTATGAATACACTGACCGCGTGCCAGCAGCCTATCTCCAGGTATTGGCCAAGCCAGTTGACGCTGATGAATGGACTCTCCTCTACAACTTCCTCGATGAGACCGAAGGCAAATCATGCATGGAGCTGATGATGGGCGACGATTATTCTTTCCACCCCAAAACTCTCTCCCTCGCCCAATTTGAGGGCCAAACAATCCAAGTAGCGTTTGAATATGTCGGCACCGACGGCAACACCTGCGCCATCGACAATGTGCGCATCGATATGCCGCAGATGGAGTGCAGCTACGCCTTCCCAGCTTACTCGCAATTCTTCGGCGTGACGCGTGAGATGGCCGATCTCACCTACTCGATCCCAGTGCTCCCCACCTATACTCCCATCACCTGGACCAACACCACTTATGAGGATGAGGCCGAATACTTGTGGGAGTACACCGACGCTGATGACAATGAGTGCGTAAGCACCGATACCGACCTCACCGTCACCTACCATCCCGACTATACCAACGATTTCACCACTCGCAATTGCCTCTATTATAGTCCCGTGCTCAACGCATCGGCCGAAGGCTGGAGCACCGGCAACTACACAATCTACGACTACTTCCAGGTTGGCGGTCGCGCTGACTGGGAATCAGATGGCACCATCTACGAGATTGGCTTGGCTGCATTCGACCCCAACACTGACGGCTATACCATCTACACCAACGACTATTCCGAGAAAGCCGAACCTATATTTGGTTGGAACGAAGACGTGGACGAGTTCTGGACCTCTTACTCATTTGGCAGCGACCCCGATGATCGCGGCGAAGGCGACTATGCAATCCTGACCCATGTGTTCAATGTGTACGTTTCTCCCAATTCGCCTCTGGTATTCTCCAAGGCTTGGACCCACGCTTACGCATCTGGCCTCAATGCTGATGCTGTGCTCACCCTCGAGGTACTGCCTCTGGTCTATGACGAAGAGCAATGGGGCTATGTGATGGGCGACGTGATTGCCACCGCTGCCTGCTCGATGGCTGATGCCGTACTGCAGAAAGAAGGCGGCATCCGCAATTACTACTCGTTTGATTTCAACTTCGACGAACCTGTGGTGATTGACGACACCGTATGCGACCAATTCGTGGTGCGCCTTGGCGGTTTCCGCAATGCTGCCGAATATTTCGCACCCATGCAGAGCTGGTGGGATGCTACCGATGGCATGCTCCATGGCTGGGTACAGAAAGAAATTTCCTACAACGGTGATGCTCGCACCTCGCTCACCCCGATGTACTATTACACCGAGGGGCTGCAGTCATTCGGCATCATTCTCGACGGCTGTTATCCTTATCTCGAGGCTGAGGCCGATGAGGTAAATGTAGACGTAGCCGGCATCACCACAGTTGCCCTCGATAGCTATTACGATGCTTCAGACCTCACTGTGGAATGTGAAGGCGAATGGCCAGAATGGCTCAAAGCCGAGGTTTCGGGTCGCTATGCAGATGCAGCCCTTGAATTAGCCACCTCGTCAAATGAAGCCGCAGAAGTTATTCTTACCCTCAGCGCTCCCGGCGTGAAGAAGAGCATCAAGGTGGTCAATGGCACCAGCTCAATCAACTCTGTTGAGACATCCTCTGACTCGCCTGTCACCGACACCTACACCCTACAGGGCGTAAAGGTCAACGGCGACAACCTGCCCGCTGGCGTCTATCTGCAGCGCCGCGCCGATGGTTCTGCCGTCAAGACCGTCATCAAATAACTTAGGCTTTAACACCCCCCCCTCAATCCAATGCCTGCCCACCCCGCGTGGCGCAGGCATTTTTTTATCCTCATTTTTCTCTATCTCAGAAAAAATTGTTACTTTTGCATTAATCAAAAATCTAAATTTATATGTGTCAAACAGCACTCATATCAAACAACATAGTCCGATTGGGGACTAGGGCTTATCGACAAAGGATGGAGGCCTTAGCATCGTGCGCCCCCACCTCTCGTCAACTTTCTCTCCTTATCTCTGATTTAGATACTTTTTACAACCTACTCTACGACCAATATTCTACTATCACTAAGAGTGATTATGAGATCTTTGGGGTCCAATTCACTGAATTACTTGAAACTCTAAAGGAATTAATCTCTACTCTCCATAAAATCAAAGGGAATAGTGATATCGCTATTAAAATCCAAAAATTGGAGATGTCTTATTCTGCCCTTTATGAATTAAATTCTGACATTGTCAATTTTAAACTCAACCCTGTTGATGACGAATTACTGGCCATAATGGCAAGTGCCTCTAAAGCTATCGATAATTTACAATTATGATTTTCTTTAGAACTATCTCTTCATTCAGGAAGAGACTTGCTACTCTTCTGAAAGTCAAGAGAAATGTATATGGAGGAGTAGAAAACGAAATCCGTAGAGAATTCTCATCAACTGATATCAATCAAATACGTATAAATAATGATATGGTATTGATGGTCGATGATAATATAGTGATTAAGTTGCGGTTGCCCGATAAAAAACAAAGGCTATCCAAAAAGGATGCATTCAGATTGATTTATCTGGTATCAAAGAAAAAGGATTTAGTAGTATTCTTAGATATCTATCCAAAGAATGGTCCTCTACAACAATTAGACATTTCCAGAGCTGAAATAGGACGTTTAGTAAAAGAATTTGTTGAAGAGGCCAATTCTAATTCATTGGAAGGATATTCCATTTAACCATATGGAAAGGAAGAAGTATTTAAGGAAGCCGGAATGGCTTAAGATAAAATTGCCGGATGCCATTGAGGCATCGAGGGTGGTGAGGATGCTCGATGAGAAGCACCTCAACACCATTTGCACCAGCGGAATGTGCCCTAACAGAGGTGAATGTTGGGGAGCGGGTACCGCAACATTCATGATTTGCGGTGCAATTTGCACTAGAAATTGTAAATTCTGCAACGTCGACCATGGCCGTCCTCTCCCTTTAGACCCAGCAGAACCCAACAAAATAGCCCAGTCAGTAGCCCACTTGAAGCTAAAGCACGCTGTGCTAACATCAGTCGACCGCGATGACCTGCCCGACCTAGGAGCAGCCCATTGGGCTGCGACAGTCAGGGCCATAAAGGAAATGACTCCCGATGTCACTATTGAGACGCTGATTCCCGATTTCCAAGGCCGAACAGAATTAATCGACCAAGTGATCGAGGCTGGACCCGATGTTATATCCCACAACCTCGAGACAGTCAGGCGCCTCACCCCAGCTGTGCGCAGCGCAGCCACCTATGAGCGCTCTCTAAAAGTATTAAGACATATAGCCCAGAGCGGCACCAGAGCCAAGACTGGCATCATGCTCGGCCTGGGCGAAACGCCCGAAGAGGTAGAGCAAACCATACAGGATACCGTCGATGCTGGCGTCGAGGTGATGACTATTGGCCAGTACCTGCAGCCCACCGATGACAATTACCCCATACAAGCCTATATCCACCCCGACCAATTTGCCGAATACGCCCGGATTGGCCGAGAGAAAGGGTTGGCGCATATCGAGAGCAGTCCGCTGGTGCGTTCAAGCTACCACGCACATCTGCATGTAAGGAAGAGAGCCCATGAAAACGATTGACCTGGGCCTCATGCCTTATCGCCAGGCTTGGAATCTGCAGCATAAATTACAGCAAGCTGTATTAGACGCCAAAGCAGCTCACGAAGAACTGCCCGAGCGACTGCTCCTGGTAGAGCACGAACCGGTGTACACCCTCGGATTTCACGGAGATGCTCACAATATGCTCGCCTCAGAGCAATGGCTGCAAAGCCGAGGCATCGAGGTTGTGAGGATTGAGCGCGGTGGTGACATAACATTTCACGGTCCCGGCCAAATGGTAGCCTATCCCATCATTGACCTCGAGAGCCATGGCTTGGGAGTCAAAACCTACGTAGCTCTGCTCGAGCAAGCCGTGATTGACACTCTGGCGCATTATTCAATAAAAGCCGACCGGGTGGAGGGCGCCACAGGCGTATGGGTCAACGTGGGCTCGAAAGAAGAGTCAAAGATTTGCGCCATAGGTGTGAAATGTTCGCGCTTTGTGACAATGCACGGATTGGCCCTCAATGTCAATACCGACCTCAGTTTTTTCAACGCCATCAACCCATGCGGCTTCACTACCAAGGGCGTAACCTCGATGCAAGCCGTCCTCGGTCGGCCCATCGACATGGCCCACGTCAAAACCACCTTCACCCGTGTCTTCCTCTCCCTCCTCCCCGATAATGAACCATAACGCAATACTTTGGCTTCCACCCGGATGGCGAGTGCGTAGCACGACACTTGTCTGTTAACCCCGCATGGAGTGCATAGCACGGAATGTGGGGGCAAAAATACCCGGATGGCGAGTGCGTAGCACGACTCTAAACATCTACTTATAAATACTAAAAACCATAATGAAACTCCTAATCCCAACAATGATTCTTGCTTCATTGGCAGCCAACGCCCGCAACAGCCTGAGCGTTCCCTACCCTATGGCTCCATCTGATGCCACCGTCGATGAATATTTCGGCACTAAGGTAGCCGACCCTTATCGTCCATTGGAGAACGATACCGCCGCTGCCACCGAGCAATGGGTCGAGGCCGAAAACGCCCTCACCCGCGCTTACCTGCTCCAAATACCATTCCGCGACCAACTGATCCAGCGTCTGACCGAACTGAACAACTACAAGAAAAACGGTCTGCCATTCTACGAATACGACGGCAAATGGTACAAGTTTGAAAATGACGGTCTGCAAAACCAGTCCATACTTTACCGCATGGACAAAATAGGCGATACTCCTCAGGTATTCCTTGATCCCAACGCTCTCAGCGATGACGGCACCGTTGCCCTCACCGGCCTAAACATGTCTCGCTCAGGCAAATACACCGCCTACACCATCTCGCGCAGCGGCAGTGACTGGACTGAGATTTACCTGATGGACACAGCTACTGGCAAGCTCCTCCCCGACCACATCGAGTGGGCTAAATTCACCGATGCCTCATGGAATGGCGACGACGGCTTCTACTACAGCGCCTATGACCGCCCCGAGGCTGGCAAGGAATTCTCTAACGCCAACGAATACCATAAGGTGTACTACCACAAGGTGGGCACTCCCCAATCCGAAGATGTTGTGGCTTATGAAAATCACAACGAGCCCCTATTCTTCCACGGCGCTTACATGAGCGAGGACGGCACTGCCCTCTTCATCATGGAGATGGGCCAAGGCAATGGCAGCGCTCTTAAGGTGAAGGACCTGCGCAAACCCGGCAACGACTGGCAAGTGATTGAATCCTCTCAGGATTACCAAGTCAATCCTATCGATGTAATCAACGGCACCATCTATCTCTCCACCACAATCGACGCTCCCAAGGGTCGCGTCATCGCCATTCCTCTCGACAAGGCTGCCAATCGCAAGGCCTGGAAAGAACTCGTGCCTGAGCAAGATGGAGTATTGGCAGGAGTGCAGCTCTCGGCCGACAAGATGATTCTAACCTACGAAATCGATGCTTCGCAGCATGCCTTCGTGCACAATCTCAAGGGTAAGCGCATCCGCGAGATCGAGCTCCCCACCTACGGCGAAATCTCAATCTCTTCGGATAAGCACATTCCCGATGTCTTCTACAGCTTCTCATCGTTCACCTATCCCTCTACCCAATATCAATATGATATGGCCAAGGGACAGTCGACCCTCTTCAAGCAGTCGGAGATAAATAATTTCGTATCTGAGGATTACATCACCGAGCAAGTATTCTACACTTCGGCCGACGGCACCAAGATCCCGATGTTCATTACCTACAAGAAAGGTCTCGAGCGCAACGGCAAGAATCCCGTCTATCTCTACGGTTACGGAGGCTTCAACATCACCCTTACCCCCTACTTCTCGGCCAACCGTGCCCTCTGGCTCGAAAACGGAGGCATCTATGCCCAAGCCAACCTGCGCGGCGGCAATGAATATGGCGAAGAATGGCACCAGCAAGGCATCAAGCAGAATAAGCTCAATGTCTTCAACGACTTCATCGCTGCTGCCGAATATATGATTCAGGAGGGCTGGACCACCAAGGAGCTCATGACCATCGTTGGCGGCAGCAATGGCGGACTCCTTGTTGGCGCTTGCGTAAATATGCGTCCCGACCTCTTCAAGGTGGCCATTCCCCAGGTTGGCGTGATGGATATGATGCGTTATCATCTCTTCACCATCGGTTGGAACTGGGCATCAGACTATGGCACATCAGCCGACTCGCCCGAAATGGCAAAGTATTTGCTCGACTATTCGCCTATCCACAATATCCGCAACGACGGCACTCCCTATCCGGCTATCATGATCACCACTGCCGACCATGACGACCGCGTAGTGCCTGCCCACTCATTCAAATACGCTGCTACGCTCCAGGCTTCTGACACTGGCAATGCTCCCAAAATCATCCGTATCGACTCAAAGGCTGGCCACGGAGCCGGCAAGCCCATGGCAAAAGTAATTGAAGAATACGCCGACATATATTCCTTCATCTACTTCAACCTGGGCATCAACCCCTACTAATAAATGATAAATAAGACAAACCAAATAAAGCCCCCCAGCCCCCTAAAGGGGGAGTCCCTAAGCGGAGGTCAGCATAGCAGCTCCCCCTTTAGGGGGCTGGGGGGCTTTATTGTTCTACTTCTCCTTCAGTCCTGTTTTACGGGGGTGGAGAGCACGCCCAAAATCAGTTATTCTGATGTGAAAAAGGAGAAGATTGTGCTCACCCCCGAGCAGAAATTTCTCTCCGATATCGCGCCTCAGCCTCCTAAAGATTGGGCGCAAGGCAAGAAATTTTATGTCACCGACGATAAAATCTCAATCATCTTTACCTCATCCTCGACCGGGCAACTCAACAACTTGGCTGGCCAAGAATTGTCTTTCCATAGCATGCAGCCGGTCAACTCAGTCACTGGCGAGGAGGTAACCGAGATTGAACTCATCTCCCCATCAGGAGGTCGTCTCTATTATCGTGACAATTTGCCTTATGTCGATATTGAGCAACGCCAATCATTAGAGATACCCTTTACAATCGAGGAATCGCTGGTCGATGCTGTGCGCAAGGAGATAAACGGCAATACCTATTATGCCGTGACTCCGCTTTGGTATACTGCTGATGGCAGTCAGGCCATAAATGGCCTCAGACATGTGCCAGTCGAGATTACCGAGGTGCTCCCCGGCAACTCAGTTTATCCAATCCGCGTTGTTTTCCGCCCAGTGGATTCTGAGAAATACTACTCGATGTATATGACAGTGGGCGACAACCGCACATCGACGCGCAATTTCTCTACCCTCTTTGCCTTTGACAATCCTCGCAAGAAATATCCGGCCATCACCGATGACACTTGGCAGATGATTGTACACTCGCGCATCAAGCAGGGCATGACGCGTGACGAGTGCCGTCTGGCTCTCGGTTCGCCCCAGACCATCGGTCAACGCCCCACCACTGCCGGAATGGTTGAATATTGGTCATACACCGACGGTATCTATCTCCTCTTCGAAGACGGCTACCTCAGCTACTTCCGCCGCTAACCCCTATCAGATTTACTTATCGGAATACTCTCTCTGAGTTTTATAAATCCCACAATGATGGTTATTTCCACTCTTGACTTTTGACTTATTACTTTTGACTTAATACTCCCTTGAAGGTTACTTTTCTCGGCACCGGCACTTCGACCGGTGTGCCTCAAATAGGATGCTCGTGCCCTACGTGCACTTCGCCCGACCCCTGCGACAAACGTCTCAGGGCTTCGGCTATTGTAGAGGTCGATGGCACTCGGCTGCTTATCGACTGCGGCCCTGACTTCAGGGCCCAGATGTTGGCTATCGGCGCTCCGCAAATCGATGCTTGTCTCCTCACCCATATACATTACGACCATGTGGGCGGACTGGATGACTTGCGGCCTTTCTGCGCCCACAAGGCTATGCCGATATTTTGCCAGCCAAAGGTGGCAAAAGCGATACGCGAACGCATGCCTTATTGCTTTGCGCCAAATCCCTACCCGGGCATTCCCAAAATCGACCTGATCGAGATTGAGCCTTACCATACTTTCCAATTCAAGGGAATAGAGATTCAGCCCCTGCTGGTAATGCACGCCCTGATGCCAATAGTGGGGTTCAAGATTGGCAATTTCGCCTACATTACCGATTGCAAGACAATGCCCAAGGAGACATTAAAGCAACTCAAAGGCCTTGACACCCTGGTCATCAACGCGCTGCGCCACGAGGTGCATCCCTCTCACCTGTGCTTATCCGAGGCACTGGAGATAATCGCCAAGGCCAAGCCTCGGCGAGCCTATCTCACTCACATGGCCCACAACATGGGTCCGCAAGCATCTGTCTCGCTGCCCGAGGGTGTGCAATTTGCACACGATTTCCTGAGCATAACAATTTGATGACACCATAAAGGTGCAAAGGAAAAAAGGAGCAAAGATGTCCCAAATGACCTCTTTGCTCCTTTTTTTCTTCTGCCACCCCCTTTGCTTCTTTGTTCCTTTGCACCTTTGTGGGATCCAGTCCCCAACCTTTTGCTTTATTTAGATGTTTTTTAGTAATAAGCAACCATATTATGAAAGCCTATCATCTACAAGACAACGACTATAGTTTTGCCAACAAGGTATTCTATTCAGCGCGCCAAGCCCTGCGGCGCCACGCCTCGGGCGGCAATATTCTGATTGCGGCCACTGTCCTGGCCTTGATTGTAGCCAATATCCCTGGAATCAACAACATATATTTCGATTTCTGGGAACAAGAAGTGCGCCTACAGCTTGGCAGCTTCAACTTTTTCAGTCACCACGGCCATCCGATGGATATGCTCGCATTCATCAACGATGCCTTGATGGCTATCTTCTTTTTCACAATCGGTCTGGAAATCAAACGCGAGGTATTGGTAGGTGAACTCTCTTCCTTTCGTCAGGCCCTACTTCCCATATTGGGGGCTATAGGCGGCATGGCTATCCCAGTGTTGTTGTTTTTCATAATGAGTTACGGCACTGACTATACTGCTGGCGCAGCCATCCCTATGGCTACTGATATTGCTTTCTCGCTTGGCGTGTTGGCGATGCTCGGCAAGAGAGTGCCAGTATCGCTTAAGGTGTTTCTTACGACCCTCGCCGTGGTGGATGATATCGGGGGCATCATTGTGATTGCGGCTTTCTATTCCGGAGCCATCGATTATATAATGTTGCTCTGGGCTGCTGGCCTGTTAAGTTTGCTCTTGCTGGGCTCGGCCATGAAGATTAAGAGTAAGATTTTCTATCTCGGCATCGGCGGCATAGTATGGTTCTTATTCCTCAATTCTGGCATTCACCCCACCATAGCTGGCGTATTGGTAGCATTTTGCGTGCCAGCCACGCCAGTGTTCGCGCCTAAGAAATATGTCAAGATAATCCGTACGTCAATCGCGCATTTCCGAGCCCAAGACGATGAATTGCTCTCGCGCAAGTCAATCCTAAACAAGGATCAGATGGACTGGCTCAAAGAGATAGAATCGGCATCTGACAAGGTGATTTCGCCTCTGCAAGAACTTGAGGATTCACTCCATCCAATTGTCAATTACTTCATCTTACCGTTCTTCGCCTTTGCCAATGCCGGCATATTGTTGCTCGGCACTGACCCGGCCTCGATTTTCGAGGGCATCAGCTTGGCTATAATCGTATCTCTGGTGGCAGGCAAATTCCTCGGCATACTTGGGTTCTCTTGGCTGGCTGTCAAGTTCAAACTCGCCCCAATGCCTGCGCATAGCAACTGGAAGATGATGTCATCCGTAGCATTGCTCGGCGGCATCGGTTTCACCGTCTCGTTGTTTATCGCTACCCTGTCGTTTGGGGGCAATCTTGAGTTTGCATATCTGCTCAACCACGCAAAACTCGGTATCGTGGTCGGTTCGCTCATCGCTGGCGTTGGCGCCTTCGTGATACTACACTACACTCTGCCTCATGGCGAGGCCCCAGATGCTGTGATGCAAGAATAGATATAAAAAATCGAGCACCGAATGGTGCTCGATTTTTTATTGTTGCTTTTGGTCGTCGTGGGGAAATAGCTTGTCCTCTTCGTCGAGATGGAAATCTTTGGCGAGGATTGCGATGAAGCGAGCGATCTGGGCTATGGCAGTCTGGGTATCAGGAGAGATTTCCTTGCCTTGCAGTCTCAGCATCAGCATGCCGTAGAGGGCGTTGAAGCAGGTTTCGATTTCGCCAGCCTTGGCATCGCCAGCTTTTGAGCGAAGCTCCACGATGTAGGGCAGTGTCTTGTAGAATTCGGCGGTGTACTGCGGAAATCTTGGATCTTTGAGCAGGGCATCATGCAGGGCCACAAGCTGACCCACCATATTCTTGTTGATTTGGAGATGGCCGCTTTTCTCCACGCCCTCACGGCGCATCATGTCGATCAGGGATTCATATCACTCTACCATCTGCTTGCGCTGCGCGGGGTCGAGATTGCTCTTGTCGATGATGTTGGTTTCGATTTTTGAAATATCCAGGTCGTTGGCGCGGATCAAATCCTCAATCTGCCACATATAGAGAATGTATTCAGCCACATTCTCCTTTCTTTTCTGACTCGCGATAATCATAATATCTAAATGAAAAGTTAATAATTAGGGTGTCCAAAATTTTGTG
>NWBJ01000062.1:43747-124491 GCA_002633115.1 Muribaculaceae bacterium Zag1 | reverse complement strand
TGTCACAAAATTTTGGACACCCTACCTATTTGATCAACTTCCTGAATTCCCTGTTCGGGGAAAAGGACAAGATAGTCGACTTGACCTATGCCAACACCGAGCAGCTCGGAATCCTGCCAGGCGATCGTAACGCCATATTCGACCTCTACTGCACCACGGAGAACCACCAGCGCATCATCGTGGAGATGCAGAATTCGAGCCAGAAGCATTTCATTGACAGGGCAGTGTACTATTCAACCTTTCCCATCCAGAATGCGGCGCAGCCGGGGGAGTGGGAGTGGAATTATGAATTGCCAAGGGTCTACATGGTGGCTTTTCTCAACTTCACCATGTCTGACTACGCCACCAAGCCGAACTTCAAGCATACCGTCAAGCTGTTCGATGAGGACACCGAGACGGTCTTCTACAACAAGCTGGTCTACTATTTCCTCGAGATGCCCAAGTTCATCAAGGATCTCGACGACTTGGAGGACCGCAAGGAATACTGGCTTTACATCATCAAGAACATCAACAAGTTGAACGACATTCCCGAAAAGCTCGACGACGACATCTTCCGCAGCTTCTTCAACCTCGCCGAGGTCAGCAACCTGTCGAAAGAGGAGTACCGGGCCTATGAGATGAGCCTCAAGCGCATGCGTGACAGCCAAAACATTCTCAACTACGCAAAAGAGGAAGCTAGAGAGGAAGGCATTGCCATCGGCACAGAAAAAGGCATCGCCATCGGCGAGCAGAATGCTCTCTATAAGACGGCACGAAACATGAAAGCTGCTGGATTGTCAGCCACAGATATTGCAAAATTCACTGGGCTCACCGAAGAGGAAATAAATATGCTCTCATAGGCAGCCATTACCAGATTTTACCGGAAGATCCACTTAATGGTGGGGCCTTTGATACGCCTTATTGTCCGGATTGGATAGGGGGATGGACCGGAAACGCCCAAAGTGGAGGGCAAAGAAGCATAATGTCATCAACCCCGAAATATCCAAGACAATCCCTGGGGACTCTGCTATCACCGTCCTTGGGTGGGATAAGAAAAAAGTAGAAGGGCTCGATATCTTCAATTCCGATACCTCTGTACATTGCCTCTGCATAAGCGAATCGTTAGCCAAAGAGCTAATGGCTTTAGGTTTGACTTCGGGCATGGGGTTTAGTCCTCGAGGAGTTAAATAAAAGTGGAGATAACTCGTTATAATAGGAAAAAATAACTTAACATAAATCGTGACATGAAGAATGCAAGTAAGGAACTGAAGCAGGCTGAAATGAAGAGCCTGGTGAAGGAGTGGCTCGAAAGAGTGGAGGAAGCAACCCAGAAAGAGGAAGTGGAAGGGATTTCTGCCTACAATGTCGGGCTGTTTGAGAGCGAGGATGGGTATTGCGCCTATCTGATGGGCGCCAAGGAATATGACCCCGACGACAGCGACTGGGCATGCGAGGAGGACTATACACCCGAGGAGCGCTATCTGCCGATATCGGCAGCCCTCACCGAGGGCGTGGAATGGGAGGCATTCCTCAACCAGATGGTTGAGGTGCTCAAAGACATCATGCCAGGCCTCTCCGCTTCGGAAGATTCGATGTGGCATGGTCGAGTCATCACCACCGGCTTTGACGATGGCGACCTACTAAGAATATGTTGATATAAAACCACGGATTGTACGGATTGCACGGATTTTTAATCTGTGTGAATCGGTGGAAATCTGTGGTTGGATACCTAAGAGAATAATAATGAAGAAAATGATATTGGGCGTGGCGCTGATGGCTGCGCTCTGTGGAAACGAGGAAGTTATGGCTCAGGAAAATCCGTTTTTTAAGGAATTTGACACCCCTTATGGGAGCGTGCCATTCTCAAAGATTAAGAACTCAGACTATATGCCCGCGATTGACCGTGGGCTGGAGATTGCTCGCGCCGAAGTCGACGCTATCGCCAACAATCAAGAAGCGCCGACATTTCAGAACACCATCGAGGCCCTTGATGCAGTAGGTGACGACCTGGACCGAGTGGCGAATGTGTTCTTCAACATCCTCGAGGCAAATTCCGATGACGAACTGATGGAGTTATCCCTTGAGGCCTCTAAGAAACTCAGCGACTATTCCTCAGACCTTATCCTCAACCAAAAGCTGTGGGAGAGAGTCAAGGCAGTGCATGACACAGTGGATGCCTCTACGCTGACGCCTGAACAGGCCACATTGCTCAAAAAGACCTACGACTCCTTCGCCAACTCAGGCGCAAACCTGCTGGGCGAAGACCGCGAGACATACAAGAAACTCACCGGTGAACTCTCAGAGCTCACCACCGTCTTTGGCCAGAACGTGCTGAAAGAACTCAACACCTACGAGATTTGGCTTACCTCCGATGACCTCGGCGGACTGCCTGAGACGCTGACCAACGCTGCCGCTGAGGCAGCCAAGGAAAAGGGCAGGGAAGGCGAGTACCTCTTCACCCTGGCGCAGCCCACCTATATGGCATTTATGAAATACTCAGACCGACAAGACTTGAGAGAGAACATGTACAAGATGTACATGCGCCGCAACACCCAGGGGCAGTACAGCAATGTGGAGAACGCCAAGCGCATAGCCGCTCTGCGCCTCCAAATCGCCAATCTGCTCGGTTTTGAGACTTATGCCCACCAAAAGCTACAGAACACCATGGCTGAGACCCCCGAGGCCGTGTACAATCTGCTTGACCAGTTGCGCGATGCCTACCTGCCAGCAGAACAGCGCGAGATGGCCGAACTCGAAGCCTTTGCTTCTAAGCTCGAGGGCCGCGAGGTGAAGATCAACCCCTGGGACTACAGCTACTACAGCAACAAGCTCAAGGCTGAGAAATACTCCTTCGATGAAGAAGCCATGCGTCCTTACTTCCCCTTGGACAAGGTAAAAGATGGCGTCTTCGGCCTCGCCCATAAGTTGTACGGCCTCAATTTCGAACTCGCTCCAGAGGTCGAGCCGTACCACCCGGATGTGGTGACCTACAAGGTGACCGATGCCAATGGCACATATCTGGGACTGCTGTATACCGACTTCTTCCCAAGACCATCAAAGCGTCCGGGTGCCTGGATGACCAGCTTCAAGGAGCAGTGGACCACAACCGATGGCCAGAACTCGCGTCCCTTGGTGTCGATTGTGATGAACTTCAACAAGCCCACCGCCGACAAGCCGGCGCTGCTTACCCCATACGAGGTTGAGACTTTCCTGCATGAGTTCGGCCACTCGCTCCACGGCCTATTGGCCAATACCCGCTACAAGACCCTGTCGGGCACATCGGTATATCGCGACTTTGTGGAGTTGCCGTCGCAGTTCAACGAGAACTATCTCACTGAAAAAGAGTGGCTTGATGGCTTCGCCACCCACTACGAGACAGGCGACTCCATCTCGCAGCAGATGATTGACCGCCTCGTAGCCGCTTCGCGCTACGGCGCAGCTTACGCCTGCCTGAGGCAACTGATGTTCGGCTACATCGACATGGCTTGGCACTCGATCAAGGAGCCGGTCGAAGGCGATGCCCGCGAGTTTGAGGAGCGGGCTTATGAGGGCGTGGCTATGTTCCCGAGCGTTGACGGCGCGATGGTGTCGACGCAGTTCAACCATATTTTCTCGGGCGGTTACGCCGCCGGCTATTACAGCTACAAGTGGGCCGAGGTGCTCGATGCCGACGCTTTCGCCCATTTCAAGGAGAACGGCATCTTCGATCCGGAGACCGCGGCATCGTTCCGCCGCAACATCCTGGAGAGGGGAGGCACCGAGCATCCGTCGGAACTTTACCGCCGATTCCGTGGCCAAGACGCCACCATCGACGCCCTGCTGATACGCGACGGAATCAAAGACGAACCCAAAGTGACGGTACCCCCGGTGACCAAGGATTGAGGCCAAAAATGGGCCAAAAACTGTTTCGGAAACGCAACAATGTATAAATAATGCAAAATTTTCCCCTACCTCTAAAAAAATATTTCCAAGAATTTTGTAACGAGGAAAAAACTGTGTAAATTTGCACACGATTTGGAACTCAAATGCATTATGTAGTTTCCATTCACCAAAGAACTAAACAATTATCACTTAAGTACTAACATGAGTTACGAAACCGTTTTCATTTTAACTCCCGTTTTGTCTGATGAACAGATGAAGGAAGCGGTAGCAAAATTCCAGAAGGTGCTGACTGACAATGGCGCAGAGCTAATCAACACCGAGGAATGGGGATTGCGCCCCCTGGCGTATCCCATCCAGAAGAAAACCTCTGGATTCTACACCCTGATAGAGTTCAACGCTGATCCCCAAGTGATCCGCAAACTCGAAACCGCCTATCGTCGCGACGAACGCGTGATCCGTTTCCTCACATTCCGTCAGGACAAATACGCAGCCGAGTATGCAGCCAAGCGCCGCAGCCTGAAGGCCAACAAAGCAGTGAACCAACCCGTAGAAGCAAAGGAGGCATAACCCATGGCACAGACATCAGAAATCCGCTATCTCACTCCCATGTCAGTGGACGTGAAGAAGAAAAAATATTGCCGTTTCAAGCGCAGCGGCATCAAGTACATCGATTACAAGGATCCCGAGTTCCTCAAGAAGTTCCTCAATGAGCAAGGCAAAATCCTGCCCCGTCGCATCACTGGCACTTCTCTGAAGTTCCAGCGCCGCGTGGCCCAGGCCGTGAAGCGCGCTCGCCACTTGGCTCTGCTTCCCTTCGTAACCGATTTGATGAAATAATCCCTGTAAGAGAAACGTGCAATGAAGATTATACTGAAAGAGGATGTCGCTCGCCTTGGATACAAGGACGACATCGTAGAGGTGAAAGAGGGATACGGCCGCAACTACCTGATTCCCACCGGAAAGGCAGTGATTGCTTCACCCTCAGCCCTGAAAGTGCTTGCTGAGAACCAGCGCCAACGCGCTCATAAGCTTGAGAAGATTAAGAACGACGCTGAGGCTGCAGCAGCCGCACTCGAGGGAGTAGCACTCACCATCGGCGCAAAGACCAGCTCGACTGGCACAATCTTCGGCTCGGTCAACTCTCTGCAGATTGCCGAGGCTCTTGAGAAGCTTGGTCACAACATCGACCGCAAGCTCATCGTAATCGACCAGCCCATCAAAGAAGTTGGCGAATACGAAGCAACCATCAACCTCCACAAGGATGTGGTAGTTAAAGTGCCCTTCACTGTGGTGGCTGAATAAAAAGGAATCATCATTCCCAATACATCTATGTAACCCCTGTAAGAAAAGCTGTGTCGTGATGACACGGCCTTTTTTCCTTAATGAAGAATGAAAAATGAAGAATGAAAAATGGCCATCCGGATTGGTTACATCCGGATGGCCATTTTTCATTCTTCATTCTTCATTTTTCATTTTTCATTTAAAGAGGGATTGTCGCTGCGCTTGCTCGATGCGCTTGTTGCGCCAGCATTTGCGGCATACCGCCACATAGCGCTCATCGCCTCCAATCTCGACTTGCGCGCCCTTGGATACGAAGTCGCCATTGGCATCGATACGCGCGTTGATGATGGTCTTGTGACCGCAGTTGCACGTCGATTTGATCTCGTCGATGGTGTCAGCGAGTTCAAACAGGCGACGCGAACCCTCAAAGAGATGGCTCTGGAAGTCGGTGCGCAATCCATAGCAGATGACATTGCTGCCAAAGTCGTCGACAATGCGCGCAAACTGGTCAACCTGAGCCTCGGTGAGAAACTGCGCCTCATCGACCAGATACCAGTCAATGATGCCCCCGAGGGCCTCATGCTTCTCCTGAGCCAATTCGTAGACATTGGTATCGGCGTAGATCCACTCACAGGGGCGCTCGATGCCGATGCGCGAGCGTATCACGCTCGTGGCCTCGCGGGTATCAACAATGGGTTTTAGGCAGAGAAAGCTGAGGTTGCGCTCCTCAAAGTTGTAGGCCGTAGCCAATAGGATAGCCGTTTTGGCCGAGCCCATCGTGCCATAACGGAAATATAGTTTTCCTTTTCGCATAATTCAAGGTAAGTAAGAAGTAATAAGTAATGAGTAATGAGTAATAAGTAATAAGTAATAAGTAATAAGTAAAAAGTAAGGAGTAATAAATAATGAGTAAGGATTAGATGGGAAGAGTGGGTGATTATTCGAGTTGAGAGAGGCGGTTTTCGAGTTCGGCTGAGGTCAGCTTGACGAAGATTTCGCCTCGGTAGGCCACAGAGATGTTGCCAGTCTCCTCCGACACCACGATTGCGAGCGCATCTGTGGCCTGAGCGATGCCCAGAGCAGAGCGGTGGCGCAGACCCAGAGAACGCGGTATGTCGCTATCGTGGCTCACTGGCAGGATGCAACCGGCGGCTACGATCTTGCCATTGGCCACAATCATGGCGCCGTCGTGGAGTGGGGAGTTTTTGAAGAAGATGTTTTCGATCAGTCGGCTATTGATTTTGGCGTCAATCTGGTCGCCAGTCATCACGTAGGCATCGAGAGGCATCTTTTGCTGTATGACAATCAAGGCCCCGGTCTTGCTCTTGGCCATGCTCATGCAAGCGTACACGATTGGCATGACATAAGCCTGCAGGCGCTGATTCTCCATCTCATTCTTGTGATGGCCGAAAATATTGCGCAAAAAGCGCCATCGCTTGTGGGAGCCCAGTTCGACCAGAAACCTCTTGATCTGGTCTTGAAAGAGTATCACGAGGATCAACAGGCCGATGCT
Organism: Muribaculaceae bacterium Zag1; assembly: GCA_002633115.1. Taxonomy (GTDB): domain Bacteria; phylum Bacteroidota; class Bacteroidia; order Bacteroidales; family Muribaculaceae; genus CAG-873. The sequence goes on along the minus strand of NWBJ01000062.1, from coordinate 117,836 downwards.
CATGAATTTGTCGAGGATGGTGCCGATAAGTCGCATCTCGAAAATCTCAGAAGCGAGGGCCCACACCACGATAAACGCCATCACACCGTAGAAGATGTTGATGGTGCCTGACTCTTTCATCAGTTTGTAGATGTAGTAGAGCAGCAGCGCTACCAGTACTATGTCGAGGGCGTCCTTTATGCTGAAATTAAGCATGACAAATTAGTTTAAATGGATAATGGACCGTAAGGACATAAGCTGCGTAAGGACACATAGCAAGAGGGATAGGAGCCTATATATTATTGTGTCCTTACGTTGCTTATGTCCTTACGGTCCAACTGGGAGTAGATTTTGATGGTGTCGGAGGCGGGGCGGACATCGTGGACACGGAGGATTGAGGCTCCGTGCTGGATTGCGTAGGCGTTGAGGGCTATAGTGCCAGGAAGCGAATCAGCCGGCGTTGAGCCAAGCATCTTGAATATCATCGATTTGCGCGAGATGCCTACAAGCAAGGGCAGATGCAACTCCTCAAACACCGACAAGTGTCGCATCAGTTCGTAGTTCTGCTCGAGCGTCTTGCTGAATCCGAATCCCGGGTCGATGATGACATCATTGACACCAAGCAGGCTGAGGGCCGTAACCTTGCGTGACAATTCTTGCAGCACCTCGGCCGTGACATCTCTGTACTGGCAATGCTGCATCATGTCCTGAGGCGTGCCGCGCATGTGCATGATGATGTACGGCACTTGCAGCTTGGCCACAGTCTCCATCATCTCTGGGTCGAGGTCACCGCCTGAGATGTCATTAACAATGTCTACGCCGAGCTGCGTGACAGCCACGCGAGCAACCTCGGCGCGGAATGTGTCGACCGACACCGGGATGTCGGGGGCAATGCTGCGCAATGCCTCCATGCCCTGGCCCAAGCGGTCGATTTCTTCTTGCACCGGTATGTCTTCGCATCCCGGACGTGTGGAATAGGCTCCCACGTCGATGAAGTCGGCTCCGCCGTCAACCATCTCCTGGACGCGACGCATCACAGCCTCGATGCTTTGGGCCCTCGAGTCGGAATAGAAAGAATCGGGCGTGAGATTGAGTATGCCCATCACAGTCGGATGGTCATACTCAACGAGCTTGCCTCGGATGCGGAGCGAGAACGGTCTCATGCCCTATCTGTTGGCGCGCTTGCGCTCGATTTCGTCAAGAATGATTTTGCGCAGACGTATATGGTGGGGCGTAACCTCGACATATTCGTCCTCTTTTATATATTCGAGGGCCTCCTCGAGGCTGAACACGATCGGAGGCACGATGCGAGCCTTGTCGTCAGCGCCCGAGGCGCGCATATTGGTCAGTTTCTTCGACTTGGTCACATTTACTACAATATCGTTGTCCTTTGCGTTTTCGCCTACCACCTGGCCGGCATAAACCTCCTCCTGTGGGAAGATGAAGAAGCGTCCACGATCTTGGAGCTTGTCGATGGCGTAGGCGTAGGCTGTGCCACCCTCCATAGCGATGAGCGAACCGTTGGTGCGTCTCTCAATGTCGCCCTTCCAGGGTTGGTATTCGTGGAAACGGTGAGCCATGATTGCCTCGCCAGCCGAGGCAGTCAGCACATTGTTGCGCAGACCTATGATGCCGCGCGATGGGATGTAGAACTCCATGTGCACCCTATCGCCCTGAGCCGTCATCGAGATCATTTCGCCTTTGCGGCGCGTCACCATATCAATCATCTTTGAGGCGTATTCCTCTGTGGTATTGATGGTGAGGAGCTCGACGGGTTCGCATTTCACTCCGTCAATCTCTTTTACGATTACTTGGGGCTGCCCCACTTGCAGCTCGTAGCCCTCGCGGCGCATGGTCTCGATCAGCACCGACAGGTGCAGCACGCCGCGTCCGCTCACTGTCCACACATCCTCGTGGTCAGCCTTGCTGACGCGCAGCGCCAGGTTGCGGTCAAGCTCGCGCATCAAGCGGTCGCCAATGTGGCGCGAGGTCACGTATTTGCCGTCCTTGCCAAAGAATGGACTGTCGTTGATGGTAAATGTCATCGACATCGTGGGTTCGTCGATGGCGATGCGGGGTAGCGGCTCGGGATTGTTGATGTCGGCGATGGTGTCGCCAATCTCAAAACCATCGATGCCCACCAGAGCGCAGATGTCGCCGCTCTTGACCGATGGCACGCGCTTGCGTCCCATGCCCTCGAAGGTGTGCAGCTCCTTAATCTTCTGCTTTGAGACTGAGCCGTCGCGTTTGCACAGGGCAATCTCTTGGCCCTCGCGTATCTCACCGCGATGCACGCGACCGATAGCGATGCGGCCCACGTAGTTTGAGAAGTCGAGCGAGGTGATGAGCATCTGAGTGTCGCCCTCGATAGTGGTAGGGGCCGGTATATGCTCTATGATAGCGTCAAGCAGGGGTTGGATGTTGTCGGTGGGCTGTGTCCAGTCCTCGCTCATCCATCCCTCCTTGGCCGAACCGAATACGGTGGGGAAGTTCAGCTGGTCCTCGGTGGCGTCGAGGCTGTACATCAGGTCGAAAACCATTTCTTGCACCTCCTCGGGACGGCAATTGGGCTTATCAACCTTGTTGATCACAACCACGGGCTTGAGGCCGATCTGTATGGCTTTTTGCAGCACGAAGCGTGTCTGCGGCATCGGGCCCTCGAATGCATCGACCAGCAGCAGGCAGCCGTCGGCCATGTTGAGCACTCGCTCAACCTCACCGCCAAAGTCGGCGTGTCCCGGGGTGTCGATGATATTGATCTTGGTATCCTTGTAGTTGATGGAGACGTTTTTTGAGAGGATTGTGATGCCTCGTTCGCGCTCCAAGTCGTTATTGTCAAGTATGAGTTCTCCGGTGGCCTGGTTGTCGCGGAACAGATGTACGGCAAGCAGCATCTTGTCGACCAGCGTGGTTTTGCCATGGTCGACGTGGGCAATGATGGCTATGTTTCTGATGTTTTGCATACCTATTGGAGTGTTATGCGTCGTTGTTACTAAGAGCGCGTTGAGTTTATTTTATTCTGAAGTGGTAACCGAGGGTAATAGAGATGGTCATATTGCGCGAGGCGCTGAAGGTGTCGGCCTTGGTCGAGGGGAAAATATTGCCCAAGCCGTAGTAATAGCGCCCCTCGATGTAGGCCGAGTTGCGCGGGGTCAAGAAGAACTCGCAGCCAAAGCCAGCGCAGATGCCGTAGTCGAACTTGTTCTTTACAGGGTCAACGAGCTGTTCGGTCATTCGGCTCTTGGTGGGCCAGCCTTCGGCCTCGGTGGGGTTGGTGTAGTCGAAGTTTGCCTTGGTGCTCTCTGAGATCATGTAGCAAAATTCCGGGCCGAGGTTGAAGAAGCATTTGAACCTCGGCGGACCGAAATAGATGTGCGTCATGATGGGCAGCTCAAAATAGTTGAGCTTGCGCGAATAGGCCAGAGGCGAATCCTCAAAGTCCTCCTTCCAGCCGCGCTGCACAAAGTTGAGTTCGGCCAGGATGCCCACCAGCCTCTCCTCGGCATAGCGTATCGAGATGCCGCCGCACATACCGCTCTCAAACTTTTGCTTTACTGAGGGCGAGAACGACATCTTGGACATGTCAGTGCCGGCATGAGCGCCTATCGAGATGTGAGGCTTGTAGTGTTTCTCAGCCCTTACGGGCATGCACAGGGCCACAAGGCACAGGGATAATATGCTGAGGCGCTTGATCATAATACCTTAACGGTGTAGCTACCGTCGGGACGGTACTGGATTATGTAGAGGGCATTGTTGACATAGCCCTTGGAATTGTCCTGAACTAGGTTGAAGGTCGACTGTACGCCCTGGAACACTGCTCCATCCTCAAGCTGCTCCTTGAATGAGCCTTGCTGTAGGGTGCTAAGCAAGAATGCGCCGACATCGTAACCGAGGGCTCCCTGCGAGGGGAAGGCCTCAAGCATGGCTTGGCCATACCAGCGCTGGAATTTGTCTTGCAGTTCCCTCATACCGGCACTGTCTGCTCCGAAGTCGAAGCGCGAATAAATCACGGCTCCGAGCTGATGCAGATGGGCCAAGGATTCGTTGCGGAACATTGTCCAGTCGGGATAACCGAACACGCCAAAACGACCATTGTAGCCCTCCTCAGAGATTACGTTGAGCAAGGTGAGGGCAGCGCGGTTGAAGGCGCTTTGCGAACCCGACTTGTAGAGGAAGACATACTTGAGGTCAGGCTCCAACACATCCAGATCGCGCTCGGTGAGGGCATCATCAAATTCTATGTCGATGGGTTCGACTCCCATCTCTGTGTAGTGCTGGCGCACAGCGGCGATGAAGGGTGCCTTCTCCTCTTTGGCGTTGGTGGGAGAGAGGATTACGGGGATGTAATCCTCAAAGTGGGCAGTCAAGGCTTGGATGGCCTTTTGGTACATCAGCGACTGGCTGATGTTGCCCTGTATTACATAAGGGTTGGTTTTGTATTTCTCGCTTTTGAAGTCGAAGATGTTGAATACATACACATCCTGGGGCGTGGCGGCGTCGATTACGGCATCGAGCTGACGCTCATCCTCGGGCGCGATGATTATGGCCAGGTCGCGGTCGCTGGTATTGGCGAGTTGCGACTGTATCTTTGAGGTTTGGCCCTCGGTGTCTAATGCTATCACCTCGACATCGTAGGGACCGGAGTTGTTGAACTGCTGGGCAGCAAGCAGGAAGCCACGATAGAAGTCAGCGTACTGCTTGGCGCTGCGCGATTGCGTGTTCTCCTCGGCCATAAACGGGAGCAGGAGCATCACATTGCGATGCTCGGCCGCGTCATACTCAGGGGTCAATACTGGGTCGTAGTCAGAATATTCTCCATCGATAGGCGAGGTCGGGGTGGGGATGGTGGGAATAGTATAGGGTTGGTCATCGCCTGAGGGCTGCGATTCCGGATAGATGTTGCCGTAGGGGGCCTCATCGCTCAGGCGGATCTGGGTGCCAGAGGGTATGCGTATAGGATCGACAAACGGATTGAGTTCGATCAGCGTATCCTCGCTTACCCCAGTGCGCTCTGATATCGAGGCAAAGGTGTCGCCGGGCTTTGAGAGATAAGATATCAAGCGGCGCTGGCTCTGCTGAGCTGCCGACTGTTCGGCCGACTTGTCCTGTTCCTTGGGCGTGGTAACGGTTTCGCGCACCGGGGTAGTGACCACGGGAGTGGTGACAACCGGGGTGGTGACAACCGGCTCGGATACCTCGGCTTGGTCGCCTTTCTTCTTATTCTCCTTTTCTTTCTTCTTCTTCTTTTCTTCCTTGGTTTGCTGCACCGGGGTCTCGGTCACTGTGGTTTCCTCCTCGACACCGTCGGGGATGATCAGCACCATGTCTTTCTTCACGCCATTGGCAGCCTGGGGGTTGACTGCTATGATGGCATCGGGAGTGACTCCGTAGCGGTGAGCGATGCCGAAAATAGTTTCGCCGCGCTTCACAGTGTGGCGAGAATCGGCATTGGCTGTAATGGCTCCAGCCATCATCAGCAATGCCAAAGATGCGTATGTGAGGATTCTCTTAGCTGTCATAAAATCAGTCGAAAGCTCCCTCCATGCTCTGTTCTACCTCTTGAGGCACTACTATCGAGAAGTCGCCTCCGCATAGGTCGATGTCAGAAGGGAAGTTAAATGTGGTTGTTTGGTCGTAATTGAGATTTGGATCGTTGTAAACGCTGGTCATGTATTTGCCATAGATGGGCAGGGCCATCGAGGCTCCCTGGCCATTGGCCATGGTGTTGAAGTGGATTGAGCGCTCGTCGCCGCCAACCCATACGCCCGACACGAGTTCGGGAGTAAAGCCCATAAACCAGCCATCGCTGTTGTCATTGGTAGTGCCGGTCTTGCCGCCCATCTGAGCCGTGATGTTGAATGGGGCGCGGCGCAGGCGATTGCCGGTACCGCTGTCAACCACGTTGAGCAGAATAGAGAGCATCTTGTAGTAGGCGAGCTGGGTGATTACCTCTTCGTTGGGGTTGGAGAATGTCGAAATCACAGTGCCGTTGTTGTCGGCAATCGAGGTCACGAACATCGGCTCAACCTTCATGCCGTAGTTGGCGTAGGCTGAATAGGCTGTCACCATCTCCTTGACTGAGATTTCGCTTGGTCCGAGGCAAAGCGAAATCACTGAGGGCAGCTGGTTGGTAATGCCCATGTTGTGCATCAGGCGCACCAAGTTATGAGGCTTGACCACATCCATCACGCGAGCGGATATCCAGTTGTTTGAGTTGGTTAGGGCCCAGCGCAGGTCTACCATCTCGCCGATGCGGGCCGAACCGGCATTGCGGGGCGACCAAGCTCGGCCGTTCTGGTCGTATAGCGTGGGCTGGGTGTTGCGGAACTGTGTGCAAGGAGTCATGCCCTCCTCCATAGCCAAGGTGTAGAGGAACGGCTTAATGGTCGAACCCACCTGGCGCCGTCCGGTCGATACCATGTCGTACTGGAAGAATTTGAAGTTTGGACCGCCCACATAAGCCTTGACGTATCCGTTGCGCGGATCCATCGACAGGAAGCCGGCGCGCAGGAAATGCTTGATGTAGAGAATTGAGTCGCGAGGGGTCATCACCGTGTCGATGGGACCGTCATAACTGAAGACGGTCATTTCGACCGGCGTGTTGAATTGCTTGTCAATCTCCTCTTGCGACAGTCCGGCCACGCGAGCCACGCGATGGCGCTCGCTCTGGCGTATGGCGTTGTTGATCAGCTGCTCGCGTGTCTTTGCGTCGAGGGTGCTGCTGTAGGGAGCGTTTGACGAACGGGCCTTCTCGGCGAAGAATCGCTGCTGCAGGTCAGCCATGTGCTCGACCACTGCCTCCTCGGCGTGCTGTTGCATGCGCGAATCGATGGTGGTGTAGATCTTTAGGCCATCGTTGTAGATGTCCCATTTCGAGCCGTCGAGCTTGGGATTCTTCTCGACCCAGCCGTACAGGGCATTGTTCTCCCACAGGATTGAGTCATCGACAAATTTCTGTTGGTCCCACGACGGGTAGCGGCTCCTCTCCGGCTTTTTGGCCAAGAGGAAGCGGCGCAGCTCCTCGCGGAAATAGGGCGCCAGGCCGTCCTTGTGGTCGGCTGGGTGGTAGTCGAGCACAATGGGGAGTTGGGAGAGTGAGTCGAGTTCGACTTGGGTGATGTATCCGGCCTTCTCCATCTGCTCGAGCACTACGTTGCGGCGCTGCAAGGTGCGTTCGGTGTAGCGGCGAGGATTGTAGTACGAGGGGTTTTTGACCATGCCCACGAGCATGGCCGCCTCCTCGATATTGAGATCCTTGGCATCCTTGCCGAAATACACATTGGCGGCCGACTTGATGCCTACGGCGTTGTAGAGAAAGTCGAACTGGTTGAGGTACATCTTCAGGATTTCCTCCTTTGAGTATTGCTTCTCGAGCTTGACCGCGATCATCCATTCGATGGGTTTCTGCAGGGCGCGCGACAAGAAGCCTTCGCTCTCGGGCGAGTACAACTGCTTGGCGAGCTGCTGGGTGATGGTCGAACCACCGCCAGCGTTTTTGTTCTGCATCACCAGTGTCTTGAGGATAACGCGGGCGAGGGCGCGGGCATCGATGCCGGAATGGTCCATAAAGCGGACATCCTCGGTGGCGATTAGGGCGTCGATAACGTTTTGCGATATCTCGGAGTAGTCAGCGTAAGCGCGGTTGCCGGTGTTGCGGAAATAGCGGCCCATCTCCACGCCATCGCTGGTGTAGATTGTCGAGGCGAATTTGTCCTGGGGGTTCTTGAGTTGCTCGATGTCGGGCATATAGCCGATGGCTCCGTTGTAGACCAAGCAGAAGAACACGAAGAACGCCACAACGCCGAAAGCGAACAGTCCCCACATCCAGCGGATGAGGATTTTGGTCCAGCGTTTTGGCTTGCCCGGATTGTTGTCGATTGAGAATCCGGAATTCATATCTTGCGGGTTGCGATTCATCTTGCCAAATAAAGAAATTCAACTGCAAAGGTACGAAAAAAATCTGTAGGGACAAAAAGAAAAGGAGATACCCTATCGCCAAAACGGGTCTATTCCATTGAGCATTAAGAGAAAGGTCGTGCAAAGCAAAATGCTTGGGGAAACGATTTCGCAACAAACCGCTTCCGGGGAAACGATTCTTAGGGCATAGGCTGAATGAGTTTTGTTGGTTTGACTTGCAAATTTTCAATGTGTCGGCTGAGGATTGTGGAGCCTCAGCCGTGTCTCAGACTGTATTCCATCATGGCATCGAGGCGGCATCTTTCGACATTCTCCTTGATTATCTCTCTTAGTTCATCTGATTCGATGGCTGAGAGCGATAATCTGTATTTGGCCACGAATGGCTTCAATCCTAATCTCTCGATGCTGGTATAGAATAGGCCAAGGTAGAATGAGGTGTTGAAAGCGGTGACTTCATCGGGCAGAGCGATGGCGTAGGTGTGAGGGTCGGCATCCTTATCATCGAGGGCGAGAGCCTTGCGAGCCATGGCACCATTTTCCTCACCCACAAAGATGTGCTTGTGGGTGTCGATCGGCATTAGGTCAAGTTGATATTCCATTGATTATGGTTTATTGGTTTGACTTGGTTTGAAAGAACTGATTATTTAAGTGATGCGGTGTCCTCTTTTATAATCTGCTCTTCAATATTTTCTTGGAGGCGACGAATTTTATTGAAGTTGTATGCCTCATATAATATAGAGGACACTATAATGCAGATTCCGGTCAGTGGAATGGAAAGTGATAATTTCCAAAACAAATGAATAGACATATCTTTTAAGCCATCAAGAGAAGCGATTACGAACACGCCTGCACAGATGGTAAAATCTGCCAAAATATAACCTCTTGTATGGGCTAAGGATTTTCTTAGTCTTTTATAAATATTCTGGTTGAGAATGCGTGATAAGTTGAATGACACCAAAAGGCACATTGCAATGGAAAATATGATTCCAAGTACTGTGAATAAGGTTTGCAGAATGTCAACAGAGCCATTGATACCCATAGAGCTTAACCCTATGGATACCAGAACGGCTAATATTATTCTGTAAACGATTTTCATTCTTTTGTAGAAAGTTCTTTAAGATATATTTCCATTTCTTGTTGGAGTTGTGGCTCTGAGATATTGCCAGATTCTGTCAAATCGATTCTAACGTTCTTGGTTTCCTTGATCTCTTTGCCAGTCAGCTTTTGACCATTCTTTCCGCGTATTATCAAACCATTATCATCGGAAAGATGTTTAGCCACGGCACCCATTAATTTTTGATAGGTGGCCTTATCCATGCTTTTTGGCTTTCTATTGAATTTCAAGAGCAGGCTTGCTGAGATTAATTCTGACTTTTGAATATCGTCAAATTCGTCAGAACTGTCGAGAATATGTTTAAGCATATCTCCGGTCAGGGCTTTTATCATAGAGACAACTTGACTTTTCATAGGAAGTGGGTTGGTCTCTATAGCTTTGGGATTGCCCGAGTTGAACTCGATGCTTTTAATTTCTGATAGCGGACATTCCTTTGGCTCTTTTACCACAGGTGAAATGGCGAAATATTGTTCATTGCGGATTTCACCCAACAGCCAGTTCAGATAAGTTTGGAAGAACGAGATTTGTAATGTCCCAGGGAGATTAGTAACCAAATGGGTGTTATTAATGGCAACATAGAAATGCCATTTTTGACGATGAAGTGTATTGTCTTTTGTAGATAAGTCCTCCAACTTAATGGAGTCTTGATTTAGCATTTCATTGTCAATCAATGCACCATTGACATTTGGCATAATGCGAAGCATTAAACCAAACATATAGGTTTTGTTCTCAAGGTTGAACCAACTCAAGACATCTCGATCTTCGTCTTGTTCGTTCAATCTCATACATCTGGCTAAAGTGGTATTCCTATCCTCCAATACCTTATTAAGCATAGGGAGGATTTCAACAGTAGGAGAGGTAACATTTGTGTTCTCTACCATAATGTTGAAGGCACGCAATGTTATGTCTTTTTTCTTGCTCATACTTGTGCCATTGTTATTGCAAAATTACTAAATAAGTGTTTATATCGGGCTGATTGTTGCGAAATATTATTGCATCAACGTTACTTTTGTTGGAATAAACCTCCTTTTTACTTTGCGATTTTCTTTTGGCCGGCTTGGATGTAGATGCCGTGAGAGGTGTCCACGGCTTGGCCACTGAGGTTGATGATAAAAGATGATTAGTCCTTTATTATCTCAACATCATAGTCGTAGTTGTCATCGCTCTTGGCTTTCCACTCGTTGCCGATGGTGTTGAGCTCGTCACGAGGGATGTTCTTTTTGTGTTCCTCTTTCACGAGTTCCCAGGAAGTTTTGTACTTGCGCTTTTTTAGATAGCGGATGGTGCAGCTGATGAGAGTCCAGTCGGCTGTCTGGCCATCCTTGAACTGATGCTTGGTCTGGAATCCGGTGAATATTTCCTCCTCGGAGAGAATGTCCTTGTAGAGGAGCCAGTGGTACACGTTCTGATTGCCGTTGGTCACAACGTATGCCTATGCGAACTTCCACCCGAACTGACCCATATAGTTCAAGCCGTCAACCATTGAGTTGAACTTTATCGGCTTGCCGTTCTCATCTACCAATCGCTCATCGCTTGTGAGCGAGCGCGACTGGCCGAAATCAACTTGGATTTTAACCTTAGTGCTGAATAATCCGCTCTCCATGCCGAGCAATTCACAGTACACTCTTCGCTCCACAGAGAATGTGGTGTCTTGCGGCTCCATGGTCTGTGCCGAAGATTGGATTTCCCATAGGGATAGGGCGATCAAGGTGAAGAAGATTCGGTTCATTGTTTATTTGGTTTTGTTTTCGAGTTGTTTGATATGCTGGTTGAGCTGGGCGATGGTCTCGCTCTTGTCGTTGATGACGCTTTGAAGAGTGGAGATGGTGTCAACGAGTTTATCCAATCTCTCATAGTTGCTCGTGCGAGGGTCAACTTTGTACATTTCACCCTCACCTCTCATTAGCCATTCAGCGGATACGTCAGGGAATGCCGCTAAGATGCTATTGAGGCAATTCACATTGATTGCATTTATGCCCTTTATCATTCTGTCAAGAGTAGGCTGATTGAGCCCTATCTTTACTGCGAATGCTCGCACCGATAGTCCCGAGGCCTCTATCAACTGTTTAATTCGTTCAATCATTGTTTCGTATCGGTTTTTAGGGTTTAACTCTTAAATAATGCTAAAACGAGTAAAATTAATACGAAATCGTTTTATTTTCTCGAAAATTCGTATTAACTTTGCATCATCTTCAAAACTACCGCAAATATAACGAAAATTTTGGAGAAAACAACATGGATTAACCCTAAAAAAGACATTGAAAATGCAACAGAAGGAATTTGAAAGCATGACCAACATCGTAGTCACCACCGAGGACTACGCCCTCATCGAGCAGCTCTACTACGCCAACGAGAGCATCGACAAGCAGGACTTCTGCAAGTGGTTCAGCAAGGCCCTCAGCGGATGCGGCGACATCGCCTCATCGCTCCAATACCGACAGCTCCTCGCCATCGGCGCAAAGCTGAAGGAGTACGAGGACGAGAAGCGCAAGGCCGCTCAGAACCGCAAGCGCAACTTCGCCATCTTGGCAGAGGTGGCCGAGAAGTACTCAAGCCCGGAACTCCGTGAGTTCCTCATTCAGCGGATGGGAGCCAAGGAGTACCTCGCATGGAAGCTCGAAAACGGCAAGAGCCTATGGGAAAGCGACAAGCAACTGCTTCTGACCCTCCTCAAATAACAATATTCTCTAACCCTGTAATCCTAATTGACAATGGAAGAACAGATCAAAGCTCTGCAAGAGCAGATTGAGAGCCTCACCAACGAGGTTGCTCAGCGCGACAGCCAAATCGCCGACCTCAGCGGCGAAATCGAGAATCTGAAAACCAAGCTCGAAGCAGCCAACAAGCAAACCGACTTCTACCGCGACAGCTGGCATGAAGCCTACACCGAGCGCGACGAGCTGAAAGAGCAAATCAAGGCCTTTGCACTTATCCTCGGCGGAATCTGCAAGTAAGAGCCTGGCCCTGGCCTGCAAGTCAAACCAACCAACCCCTAAGAGCCTCGGCACGTGTCCGCAAGGGCAGCAAGGTCGCTCAACCCGACCCGGGGCTCCAATTCCAAGAACATTGACATTGTTGGAAAATTCCCATCCGAAAGGATGGATGAGCCGAGCGGTAAAAGATGAGAGAGTAACATCGGGAGGCTTAACCGCGCCGATGCAGAAAATCATTGAAACAGCCCGTAAGGCGGGGGAACAGAGAAGCGTCGAATCCCCTTGGCGACCAAAAGAGACGCATGCCAGTGCGAGGGGCATAGGTGCCTCGCAGAGTGACCAACCCGATAAACTTTCATTATCGCCAACAATACATTAACAACATAAGTCCTTAAACGTTCGCCATCCGCAAGCGGCCTTATTCTCCCATTCACCACTTGCGGATGGATAGCGGAAACACACACATTATCTTACAAGTCATAATGCAACTTTACAGTGCGGCGTAGCTCAGATGGCAGAGCCGTTGCCAAGAGAGGCTTCGAGAGCGTGGGTTCGAGTCCCATCGCCGCACCAGCCTTTTTAGCAGGTGTTTTTTCCATGTTGCGAGGGAGCGCCCTTTGCTCCCTCGCTTTTCAATTACCAAAAACTTTTCTCAAATGAACAGCATAGAAATAAAATTGGAAGCGGACAACATTGACCGCTTCCATGTATCAGTGACCATCACCGGATTGGCAGTAGACAAAATATCATCGCTCCGCAATCTTCCAGAAATGATAGCAGAGCAGTATCGGCGCACAACCTTGATGTTAGGCGCACCAGCCGATGCGATTGACCGAGAAATCGCTACGATTCTTGGCGGAGGTCCAAAACCTTGATGAATCTGTCGATGATGTCTATTTCCCACTTGAAGAAATGGTCTGTGCCCTCGTTCCCATATCCATTGAGCCAAGCCAGTCTTTCCTTGGCCTCATCGAGGAACGGATAATTAGGGTCATAGCAGTAGAGGAGGGTGATGACATCTGAGGCGAGAGCCTTGACCTCTTCTTTGCGGCCCCAGAAGCTTTTGCCCTCCGAGGCTTCATCGTAGCATTGTTGCAGTTTCTCCCTCAGAGCGACTGCCTCATCTTTAATCTTACTCATTGTACACTTTGTTTTGTTTCGCGACGCAAAGTTACAACTTTCCGAGGGCTTGACCAAATCGGCCCTCGGATTTTCATCTTCAAACTATAATTGACATGGCATACGAAAGAAAAGACACTGCCCCCATCGTGGAGAAGTATATGACCATGGAGGTGGGCGAGACCCAAGAGTATCCCCTCAGCTGGTGGAACACCGTAAGAGGGATTAAGTCGCAGAACCCCAAGGTGCTCATGGCCAGAAGCAAGGGCAATGAGTTCAGCATAAAGATGGATCTTCCAAACGCAGTAGTAATCTTAACGAGAACCGCATGACAGCAACCACAGTAAACCCCAAGGAGATTCTCCTTGAGAACATCATGATTGCGATGAGCGGGCAGACCTTCGGCCAAATCCTCTCTGCCAAATTGGTGGGAGGGCACGGCAAGCTGCTCAAGCTGATTGAGCAGGGCAAAATCGAGGTTGACAAGCCTTGTGCATCGCAGAACGGAAAGTGGCGTTGCAACGCAGCCCAGGTGCTGGCGCACGTCAAGAACTTCCGAAAGTAACCCCAAGTCAAACCACTTAACACCCCGATCAGATGAAAGCATTGAAAGAAATTGCCAGATGGCTCGGAATGGCCGCGATCGCATTCGCCATGGCCTTCCTGCTTTGGCTCACCCTTTGGACCGCCCACGACTTGGGCTTCCAAATGTGACAAGAGACAGCAGAGCAAGTTAAGAATGTTAGAAATTCATTTTTGCTTATGGTTTTAACCACATAGGTAGAATGAGCGCCCCCGGCCGATGAGAATCGCCCCTGGGGTTTTCGATTTGGATTTTTCTTTTCTACATAATTTACTCATAGGTATTTTTTATTTTAGGTTGTTGGCAGCCGGGAAAGACCGGCATTTTCATAAAAACGCAAGCATCATGGATAAGAAGCAAACGCAGAGGCCGATAAGCACCAAGTCGGTCAGCGCCGGGAGCCGCATCTATTATTTCGATGTCCGCTCCGACAAGAACGGCCAGCGCTACGTCACTATGACAGAGATGGCCAAGAACAGCGAGAAGCGCTCCACCATATTCCTCCACGCTGAGGATTACGACAAGGTGCTCGATGCTCTGAAAGAGACAATCGAGGCGGCTCGAATTGACAATAATTGACAATAGTTAAGGCGCTAAAATGGTGCCTCAAAAATTTGTGTAACTTGTTAATAATGACTAACTTTGCATATACAAAGGAATACAAGTCAAACCAATTAACCAACCCAAAGCTATGAAAGAATTAGCAACAATCCAAGAGAAGCTGAACGCGCCCAAAGGGCAGTTCAACCAATTCGGGAAGTACAGGTACCGCAGTTGCGAGGACATCCTCGCCGCAGTGAAGCCCCTGCTGGCTGAGACCAAGTGCACCCTCACCATCACCGACGATGTTGTGCCTTGCGGCAACCGCATCTACATCAAGGCAACCACAATCCTCAAAAATGAGGCTGGCGAGTGCGAGACCACCACCGCTTTCGCACGTGAGGAGGAGAGCAAGAAAGGCATGGATTCGAGCCAAGTCACCGGAGCGGCTTCCTCCTATGCCCGCAAGTACGCACTCAACGGCCTATTCGCCATCGATGACACCAAAGACAGCGATGCCACCAATACCCAAGGCAAGGATGACAAGGGTGTCGATCTGAAATCTATCACCGAGACCGCAGTCAAGGAGGTATATGCGGTGAAGTCGCGTGAGGAGTATCAGAAAGTGTGGGCCAAGTACAGCCAATCCTATCCCCAAATCTGCCAACAGGGCGGCGAGTTCTATGAGGCTTGCGTCCAAATGGCCCAAGCGTTCCCCCAATGAATAAGCCTGACCTCTACAAATCGCCCGTGGTGTTCACAGAAGAGCCCCACGGGTATCACCTTGGTGAAAAGAAGCTGAGCGGCATCACCAACCTTATCCACCAAGTGCTTGGCTTGGGTGTCTATCCCGATGCATCAGACTATGTCAAGAACTTCTGCGTTCCTCGCGCTGGCGAGTACGGCACATCAGTCCACCATGCCATCGAGGCTTGGGACAATCTCGGCATCAAGGTTACTCTGCATCCGAAGAGCGAGCGTTTCAGAGAGAATCCATTTACCGACCTGAATTGGGAGGTGGGCCAGGAGTTGGAATCCTACATCCGCAACCAAGTCGGCTTTGTTCCGCTTGCCAACGAATACACTGTCAGCGATGAGAAGATGTATGCCTCAAACATCGACAACGTCTGGATCAAGAATGACACCCAAGGCATTTGGCTCATCGACACCAAGACCAACAACCTCTCTTACTATCCAGGCGGTGAGGCTGGCTTGCAAGAGTACCTTTCTTGGCAGCTGAGCGTGTACGCATGCCTCTTTGAGCGACAAAACCCCTCGCTTAAAGTCGAGGGGTTGGCTTGCAACTGGCTCCGAAAAGCCGACAGCCGCTTTTGGATTATCGAACGCAAGCCCGACGATGAGGTTGCCAAACTGCTTGCCACAGAATGGGCGGAGGTCAACGGCCATATTGTGTTCATGCCCTCGGAGGCATCGGCCACTGCGCCGACCCAAGATGTTGCGGTGCAAGAGCAGTCGATGATTGTCAAGCCCAACGTGGTGCAAGCCATCTACGACATGGTGAAGCAAGCCAAGGAGGCTGAGGAAAAGCTGAAGGCATTGAAGAGCGAGCTCAAATCAGCGATGCAGAACGCTGGCATCAAGAGTTGGGACAGCGGCCTGTTCAAGGCCACCATCGGAGCCGACAGCACCACAACGTCATTCGACACCACCAAATTCAAGAAAGACCATCCCGAACTCTATAAGCAATATTCTGCGCAAAAGCCAAAGGCTGGCTCTTTCACCATTACCCTAAAGGAAGACAAGTCAAACCAATAAACCCTAATCACAATGAGCGTAAACAAAGCCATACTTCTCGGCAACGTGGGCAAAGACCCCGAGATAAGAGACGTGAGCGGCAGCAAGGTCGCCAACTTCACCCTCGCCACCACTGAGAAAGGCTACACCAAGCAAGACGGAACCCAAGTGCCGGAGCGAACCGAATGGCACAACATCGTAGTGTGGGGCAAGCTCGCCACAGTGGTCCAAAACTATGTGCGCAAGGGCACCAAGATGTACATCGAGGGCAAGATCCGCACTCGCTCCTATGATGACAAGAGCGGCAACAAGCGCTACGTCACCGAGGTGTTTGCCGACACTTTCGACCTCTGCGGAGGCAATCCCCAAAATCAGCAAGCCGCTCCTCCTGTTGCCGCGCCCGGCTATCAGCAGCCCAATGCCTATCAGCCGGCCCCCGGCTATCCCCAAGGCGGCTACCCACCGACCGCGCCTCAGCCCAACGGCGGCTACCAATCGCCTCCGCCTGCGGCAATGCCCGCCTACGGACAGCCTCAGCAAGCCTATCAGCAGCCAGCCTACCAACCCCAGGGCAACCCCAACGTTGCCCCTCCTGCTGGCTACGGGCAAGTGCCACAGCCCCCTCAGAATCAGCCGCAAATGCAGCCTCAGCCGCAAGCGCAGCCTCAGCCTGTTTACCCTACCAACACCCCTGACGGACTGCCATTCTGATGGAGACGATACTGACCAAGAAAGACGGAGTGGTGAGCATGGAGAAATCATTTGAGTTCCTATGCTCCCAACTCCGAAACGGCACCTATACCCTCTCCATCAAGCGAAAGGTGACGCCTCGCACCGAGAATCAGAATCGGCTCTATTGGCTGTGGCTTGGAGCGTTGGAGCTTGAATCAGGCTCACCAAAGGACGCTTGGCACGAATATTTCAAGGGCAAGTTCCTATCGTACACCACCATCGTTAAAGGCAGAGAGGTTAGGATGCCTGGTAGCACTGCTTATCTCAACACCGAGCAGTTCGCCAATTATCTCAACAAGATACAATCGGAGGTCGCAACGGAGTGGGGCATCACGCTTCCGCTCCCTGCCGACCGCTATTACCAGGAATTTGTGGAATACTATAAAAACAGATGAAATGATTACGATCAAGAAAGTCAAGCTTGTCAAGGGCAACACCCTTGAGGTGCAGTATGTGGATGCCGGAGGCAACGACATCACTTTCAAGGGGCGGAATTTCGTCCACCCCGACCTTAAGTTCAGAATGTCGGCATTGGTGCCGTTCCTCGCCGACCTCACCGAGCAACGCGAAGCGCCGAGAATCGACTGGCTCAACCTTGAAGGCATCGAGACTGTGGAGGCATTGAAAAACCTCTCCGTCAGCGGCGTCACCATAGTTGACGATGACATTGAGAAAAAGGTGGTGCTCAGCGGAAGCCGCAATCTCCAATCGAGCAAGGTGCTCAACCTCTGCGCTCCGCTTGCAAGCATGACCGACATCGAGGACTACGAGCACAGCCTCGACCTAAAGGATGCCGTTGACGCTCTCCTGTTCGAGGCTTCCCTTTACGTCACTGAGAACAAGGTTGCGGTGGAGCAGCGCACGTTCAATTTCGACAACGACCCCGACAATCCCTTTGCCGAGGCTACTGCCACCGCTGATGTTCCCCTTGAATCCGTCAAAGAGCCTGAGCCGATGACAGCATGAAGCCAATCTATGTGACCGAAACACCTGGCACCTTCAGGCTCTCGTTTGAGTACAACCCTCAGCTTGTTGACGTGATCAAGAGAATCCGCAACTACATTCCCAACAATCCCAAGTGGGACAATGAGGAGCGTGTGTGGGTGGTTGAAAAGAAGCCGAGCCTCGACCCCACCAAGGATGCGAGATGGTTCGTAGAGTCATTCGCCAATTGGGCAGTCCGCATAGGAGCGTGCCTCTCAATCTCCAGGCGAGAAGAGATGCACGACATCACATACGAGCTGCCACCGATGGCTGAGTTTGTGGGTGAGCATTATATGAAGCTCACCCCATACCCATACCAGTTGGAGGGTGTGCGCTACGCTCTGGATCACAAGCGGTGCATCTTCGGCGACCAGCCCGGACTTGGCAAGACGCTCCAAGCCATCTGCGCGGTGGTCAAGGCCCACAAGGAGGCTGAGGTCTATGGCGAGACGTTCCCGGTGCTTGTGGTTTGTCCTGCGGCTCTCAAAGTGAATTGGCAGCGTGAGTTCAAGAAGTTCGCTGGCATACAAGCCATCATTCTCGATGACAAGAACCGCGACAATTGGCACCGCTTCTACGAGCTTAAGAACGGTGCGGGCGAGCCTATCTGCCCGGTGTTCATCACCAACTATGAGAGCCTAAAGAAGTTCTTCGTAGCATCGGTGAAGCAGTCGCAGAAGGTGAAGCTCAACCAAATCAAGTTTGATGAGCGCGTTGCCCTTTTCCGAAGCGTAATCATCGATGAGAGCCACAAGTGCAAGAGCCGTCAGACCCAGCAGAGCAAGTTCGTCCAAGGCATCTGCAAGGACAAGAAGTGGATATTCGCCCTCACTGGCACCCCTGTTGTCAACAACAACACCGACCTCATTCAGCAGCTCAACATTCTCGGGCGGCTCGATGACTTCGGAGGGTATCAGCGATTCGTGGCCGAGTTCTGCGATGGCCCCAAGCAATCCTCCAACCTTAAGAAGCTCAATTACCGCTTGTGGTGCACGTGCTTCTTTAGACGTGAAAAGCAGAAGGTTCTCACCCAATTGCCCGACAAGACGCGCCAATACATCACTTGCGAAATCACCAACCGCAAGGAGTATGAGGACTGCGAGCGTGACTTGCTGACCTATCTTAGGCAGTATGCCAATGCCGACGATGACAAGATCGCCCGTGCAATGCGTGGCATGGTCATGGTTAGGATGGGCAAGCTGAAAGAGATAGCGGCAAGGGGCAAAATCAAGGCTGTGTCGGAGTTCATCCACGACACCATCGATGGCGGCGAGAAGCTGATAATGTTCGCTTACCTCAAAGAGGTGGTAGAGGCATTGAAAGCCGAGTTCCCCGATGCCGTGACCGTCACTGGCTCCGACAACATTCAGCAGAAGCAGTATGCCGTTGACAAGTTCCAGAACGACCCCGAGTGTCGGCTGATTATCCTCAACTACAAGAGCGGCGGCACTGGCCTCACCCTCACGGCATCGAGCCGAGTGGGGTTCATCGAGTTCCCTTGGACTTACAGCGACTGCGAGCAAGCCGAGGACCGCGCCCATAGGAATGGTCAGAAGAACGCTGTCAACTGCTATTACTTCCTGGGCGAGAAAACCATTGATGAGTACATGTACGATGTTATCCAAACCAAGAAGAACATTGCCAACGAAGTGACCGGCACCACCACCCAGGTTGAGGAGGACATCATCAACATCACCATGAATCTTTTCAAGGGCAGGATATGAGACCGCGCTTCAAGCTGTCGACCCGATACGGCTTTGTTTCGCTGCTGAGGCTCCATGACGGCTTGTTTGGCACCCAATGGGAAACCTTGGCGAGGTTCAGCCAAGACTGCCTGCCGCAGTGCAAGCGCATAGTATCGATGCTCAACGAATGCGACAAACTCACAAACAAAGAAAGCGATGACGAAGAAAGAACTCCTGGCCGCTGAAGCCACTTACTCAGAGAGCAAGATTCAGCACACCTGCGTATGCTGGTTCCGCCATACGTTTCCGCACGTGGCAGAGCTTCTCTTTTCGGTGCCCAACGGAGGGTTTCGCACGGCAAAGACCGGGGCGATGATGCAGTATGAGGGTCAGGTCAGAGGGGTGTCGGATTTGATATTGCTTTTCCCGAGCGGAGGCAAGGCCTCGCTCTGCATCGAGATGAAGGTGCCAAAGAAGAAAGGCTCTCGCGCTGGCCATCAGTCGGAGAGCCAGGAGGCTTGGCAGAAGCTCGTTGAGAGCTACGGCAGTTGCTACGTGGTGTGCCATGGCTTGGTTGAGTTTGTGACCGAGGTGTGCCTTTATTTGCGAATCGACCCCGAGCCTTTCGTCGAGAAGGCTCTCAACCAATACCCTCTCTACCGATGAATTATTTTGAATTAGTAAGCGATTTTTGGGAACTCAACAGCGTTGATCCATTTCCCCAGTCGGATTCGCTACTGTATCTCTTCTTGATACACAAATGCAATTCGGGACGTTGGATTAACCCATTCCTGCTGAGCACCGCCACAATCCAATACGAACTCAATATGTCAAGGGATACGATAGACGTTGCTAAGAATCGTCTGGCGCAGCGAGGGCTGATCAAGTTCAATCAAGGCAAGGGAAGAGGCAAGCGATACTATCAGTTAACCAAGGCCAAAATCACTGGTGAAGAAATCGTAATGGGTGAAAAGCAAAAAAGTGGAATTGTCGGAAATATTGCAGAAAATTCCGACAATAAACAAAAACAATTGTCGGAAATATCGACAATTGTTCCGACAATAACCCCCACAATAAACGAAATTCCACCTATTATAGATAAAGACATAAAGACAAAAGACGGACCCCCTTCCCCCTTGGGCCAACAGCAGTTGTTTTCTGAAAAGCAGTTAAGGCAGCCTAAGAAAAAGCCAAAGCCTAAAGACCCTCCGCTTATCCCCACTATCGAGCAAGTCAAAAAAGAGTTCGTTGTCTGCGGGGCCCCCGGCCGAATCGGCGACCTTTGGGAATTGGAGGCTCAGGCTTTCTACGATTACTTCAACAAGCAAGAGTGGCGAAATTCAAAGGGGCGGCTAATCCTCAGCAATTGGGAGGGCGAGTGCGCCTATTGGATCACCAAGAAAGAAATTGAAATCAAGTCAAACCAACAGACCGCTAATGGAACAAAAGCAAAAGCCAGAAAAGAAGACGTTTACTCCGATAGGCGCGGAGTTGATGCAGATAGCAAGGCAGACAAAGAGTGGGATGTGCCGCTTTAGGCTCCCCCTCACTGCCGATGACGCCTACCAGCACCTCGGCGCGTTCTACAATGCCGAGGTCGAGTACCGCAACCGCAGATGCCAGTTCACCGAGTTCACCCTCGACAAGATATGGAGAATGGCCACAGCCCTCACTGCTGAGAATCCGAAGCTCGGAGTTCTGCTGACCGGAAAGGTCGGCAACGGCAAGACCACGCTCTTGAAAGCGCTCGCCTCCACAATCGGCTACATGGGCAAGATTGGCAAGTACCGTTACCAGGACTTCGGCTACGAGCATGTTTCCGACTTCGGCTTGGCAATCCGCACCGCCAAGGAATTGTCGAAGATGTGCGTTGCCGACCATGACCGATACGATGAGCTGACAGTCACTCCGCTCCTCGGCATCGATGAGCTTGGGGAAGAGCCAAAGGAGGTGCTTGAGTACGGCAACGTGTTCAATCCCATCGTGGATCTGATTGAAACCCGGTACAACCGCCAGAAGTTCACAGTAATCACCACCAACCTCGATGCCAACGAGATTGGCGATAGGTACGGCTCCCGGTTCCGCGACCGCTTGCGTGAGATGCTTGAATTGATACCTTTCGGCAACTACGAATCCTATCGGCAATGAAAGAGCAGTTGGTAATATATTGGCTCACCAATGACCGTGCCGTCATAGACCGCATCAGGAGCCGCTTCTCCATCAAGGGAGGCATCACCGTCAATGGCGAGACCCCTGTCAGAATCAAGGCAGAGGACATGCCAGTGCTTGAGGAAACCGAGCGCCGGGGCTTCATTCAGCTTCGGCGCAAGCCATTGAGTTAACCAACGTTAAGGTGTAAAAATGGTGGCTCAAAAATTTCTGTAACTTGTTAATAATGACTAACTTTGCATATCATAATTAAACAATTAAACAACAAGTCAAACCAATAACCCTAAAAGAATGGAAATACAAAACATTCCAATCGACAAGGTGAAACCCTCACCTCTGAATCCTCGCAAAACATTCGATGAGGAGGCTCTGAAAGAGCTGGCTCAGAACATTGCCAACCAAGGACTGCTTCAGCCTATCACTGTGCGCCCAATCACCCAAAGCGGTGTCTGCGCCCCCGAAGTCATGGCAGACACCGCAGTAGAGTACGAGGTCGTTTGCGGAGAGCGCCGCTACCGCGCCTCGCTGCTCAACGGAGCCGAGACAATCGCCTGCATCGTGCGCGACATGAACGATGACCAGGCATTCGATGCGATGATCACCGAGAATCTTCAGCGCAAAGACGTTGACCCCATCGAGGAAGCCTACGCTTTCGGCCAACTCGCCGAGAAAGGCTCAACGGCTGAGGAAATCGCCAATCGCTTCGGCAAGAGCATCCGATTCGTCCAAGACCGCATCAAGCTCAACTCCCTCATTCCCGAACTGCTCCTCCTGGTCAAGGAGGGCAAGATGGCCATTTCTGCCGGACTGATTATCTGCAAGCTCGACGAGGCTGGCCAGCAGAAGTTCTACGGAGCCTACGGCAACTATGAGAGCATCGGCAAGGATATGGCTCAGCGATACGTTGAAACCCTGTTCATGATGATTGAGCGCTCTCCTTGGTACAGCACCGACAATGAGGAGGACGAGGATTTTGAGGGAGGCTGTGGCTGCAAGTGCTCTGCATGCCACCTCAACACCGCCAACGCCAACTGCCTCTTTTGGGAAATGAAAACCCAGGATGCGGGCAAGTGCACCAGCCGTGACAAGTTCGAGGGCAAGATGCTTGCGTTCCTCCTTGACTTCCTGAAGCGCCGAGGCGACATCGTCAAGGTGGGCGAGGCTCTTGAATACGGCAAGACAGTCATCATCGACACTGGCCGCTATTGGAGCACTGATGATCAGCGTTTCCACGACTGGGCGGTTGACGCTTTCCACGAGGCTGGCTATGAGGTGGTGAAGCCGGACATCTTCGGCACTCCGTGCTACTACTCTGCCGATGACGAGCGTATCCCTCAGATGCATAAGGATGGCAAGATTTACCGTTGCGTGGATGTCTTTTGGGGTTCTCACTCCCTCAATCCTCGCATCTGCTACTACTACATCAAAACCTCCGAGGAATCGGGAAACGCCGCCTCCGGCACAGTCGCGCCCACAGAGGTTTCAAAACTGACTGCCAAGTATATCCGCAACCAAGAGATTGCCCGTGACTCCCTGGCAAAGGAAATGGCCAAGATGGCGGCAGAGATGGAAATCCCCACGGACCCCAGCCCTCTCACCGATGCCGAGAAGATGGCTCTTTACTGCTTCTTCCTCGACGGCTCGGGCAAGGATATGAAAGCCAAAGTCCACGAGGCTCTCAATCTCCCCTCTACACAATGGAGCCTTGTGCCACGCGACATTGTGGCCATGGCAAACAATGCCATTGGCGACAAGAAGGCATTCCGCACAATGGCGCGTGAGTTCCTCCGCAACCAAATGGGAAGCACCAACTATGTTGACTCCCTGGCAGCGATGGTTAGCAAGTCGCTCCTCCGCGAATGGCTTCCCGACAAGGTGGCAGAGGTTGAGAAATCCTCCATTGAGGCATTGGAGGCAAAGCAGTCGAAGATTGCCGACAAGCTGAAAGACCTTGGCTACGGCACCGATGGTAAGCCTCTTGAGTTCAAGGACACAACCCACTACACAGAGCAATGAGCCGCTACGCGCCCAACAAAATCGTCCTCTCGGATGAGCAGAGGGCGTGGCTCTTTGCCCATTACGACAACACAAGCAACAACGAGATCGCCCATCATTTGGGCGTCTCGTTTCGCACTGTTATCAGACTGGCCAAGAGCTTAGGCTTGAAGCGTTCGGAGAGCGGCTTGAAGCAAATACTCTGCCGCACCCAGCAGAGCCTCGTTCCCATCAAGAGGATGCGAGGCACCCTCCCCAAAAAGGGAGTGGTGCCTGATGGGTTCAAGAAAGGCATCCTCTACCAGTTCAAGCACGGCCACACCAACACCCAATGGCACCGCTTCACCGAGGATGAGCGCCGGGAATACTGCAAGCGCATGAGCGAAAACCGTCTGGCTCTGCTGAAATCGGAAAGGCGGCGAGTGCTGTTCGGCTTCGATCAGAAGACGAGGCTCCGCGTAGTAAAGCAGAGCAAGCGCAAAATACAATACCGCTATTGGCTGAGGAAAAACGGCTACCGTGAATCGGCCGGCAACCATAACCTGTACTACATCACTCCCGACACCAAGCGTAGCCCCGGGCGCGAAGAGGGCGCAAGGGCATTGGGAATAACCTTTGAGGTGTCGGCATAATCCGTAATCGAGATGGAAGACTATAGCGACTTTTTGAAATCGAAGATAAGAATCTCCGAGGACTACGGCTATGCCGTAAGCCTTGATGAAATCAACCCTCGCCTCAAGCCTCACAACAAGCTGATGGTGAAATGGCTCGTGGAGGGCGGCAAGCGGGCTTGTTTCGCATCTTTCGGCCTGCACAAGACCGTTACCCAGTTGGAGGCTGTCCGCATCGTGCTGGCAAAGCACGGAGGAGGGAAGGGATTGATAGTCTGCCCGCTCTCTGTGCGCCAGGAGTTCGCGGAGGACAGCCGCAACATCTTGGGTTGGGAAACCACTCCCAAGTTCATTCGCCGTCCCGAGGAGATAGATGGCGATGGCATATACCTCACCAACTATGAGAGCATAAGGGATGGCAAGCTCGACCCTGCCTTGTTCGTGGTGGCAAGCCTCGATGAGGCATCGGTGCTGAGAGGCTTGGGCGGCACGAAGACGTTCCGTGAGTTTATGCGCCTGTTCACTGGCGATGGCGGCCCCATGGGGGACCGCTACGGAGCCGAACGCATCAAGTACCGCTTCGTGGCCACTGCCACGCCCTCTCCCAACGACTATATCGAGCTGCTGGCCTATGCCGACTTCCTGGGCATCATGGACGTTAGCCAAGCAAAAACTCGCTTTTTCAAGCGCGACAGCACCCATGCCGACAACCTCACCCTCCACCCTCACAAGGAGGAGGAGTTTTGGCTTTGGGTGTCCTCTTGGGCTCTCTTCGTCAATCGCCCGAGCGACATCACCGGCAATGAGGCTGACGATGATGGCTACATACTGCCCGACTTGGATCTGCGGTGGCACGAGATAGAGGTCAGGCGCGACAAGCCGATGGCTGACCGCCACGGGCAGATGTTCCTTTTCGCCCAAGACGCTCTCGGCTTGCAGCAGTGCGCCCAGGAGAAGCGCGACAGCCTCAACGACCGCATCGCCAAGATGATGGAGCTGAGGGCAGAAGACCCCGAAGCGCACCGCATCATCTGGCACGACCTCGAGGCTGAGCGCCGCACCATAGAAAAGGCCATACCCACCATAAGGTCAATCTACGGCTCCCAAGACTATGAGAAGCGCGAGCAGAACATTCTCGACTTCTCCTATGGCCGATGCCAGGAATTGGCCGCTAAGCCGGTGATTGCCGGGAGCGGTTGCAATTTCCAACGCCACTGCTCGTGGGCGATATACCTCGGCATCGGCTACAAGTTCAATGATTTCATTCAATCGATCCATCGCCTCCAACGCTTCCTCCAAACCAAGACAGTCCGCATCGACCTCATCTACACCGAGGCTGAGCGTAGCGTGAGGAAGGCATTGGAGACTAAATGGGCCAACCACAACAGACTCATCAAGAAAATGACAGACATCATCAAGCAGTACGGGCTTTCGCATCAGGAAATGAGCGCTCACCTTGCCCGCAAGATGGGAGTTGAGAGGGTTGAGATAGAGGGCAAGAGCTTCCGCATAGCAAACAATGACAACGTGGTGGAGCTGCGCGACACTGAGAGGTATCCCGACAATTCTGTCGGCTTGATCGTCACCTCCATTCCGTTCGCCACCCAGTACGAATATTCCCCCAATTATGCCGACTTCGGCCACAGCGACAGCAACGAGCAGTTCTTTGAGCAGATGGACTACCTTACCCCCAATCTCTACAGAGTGCTTGCTCCCGGCAGAATAGCGGCTATCCACGTGAAAGACCGCATCGTGCCGATGGGCCTCAGCGGAATGGGGTGCCAGACTGTTTATCCGTTCCACGCCGACTGCATCCGCCACTACACCAAGCACGGCTTCGCCTACATCGGCATGAAGACCATCGTCACCGATGTTGTCCGCGAAAACAATCAGACCTACCGCCTCGGCTGGACTGAGCAGTGCAAGGACGGCACCAAGATGGGCGTTGGGATGCCCGAGTATCTCCTGCTTTTCCGCAAGCCCGCCACCGACCGCGCCAATGCCTACGCTGACGAGCCTGTTGTCAAGGAAAAGAAGTGGTGGAACGACAAGACCCGAACTTGGGACCATGCCGACGGCTACAGCCGCGCCCGGTGGCAGATGGATGCCCACGGCTTCACCCGGTCGAGCGGAGACCGCCTCCTCACTCCCGAGGAAATATCGAAGATGAGCCACAAGGAGATATTCCGGTACTTCAAGAACTACACCCTCAACGAAGTTTGGGATTTCGACTATGTGGTGAAGATAGCGGAGTGCCTTGAACTCCACGGCAAATTGCCCACTTCATTCATGCTTTTGCAGCCTCAGAGCTGGACGGGCGAGGTGTGGAGCGACATCACTCGGATGCGCACCCTCAACGGCTCGCAGTGGAGCAAGGGCAAGGAAATGCACCTCTGCCCCTTGCAGTTCGACATCGTTGACCGGGTGATCGAGCAGATGAGCAACGAGGGCGATGTGGTGCTCGACCCATTCGGAGGCCTCATGACAGTTCCATACCGCGCCATACAGAAAGGGCGCAAGGGGTGGGGCATAGAACTCTCTCCCCAGTACTTCCTCGACGGCGCGGCATACTGCCAAGCCGCTGACACTGAAATCAAGGTGCCATCGCTCTTCGACACCGTAGGCGAGGGCGATGAGGTGCCAGAAGATTTGGATTTGAAAGCTTGTTGAACCATGGAAACATTTAACCATTCTCCCCCTTTGCGAGGATAGCCTCCCCAATCCCGACTGATAACAAAAACCGCCTTATATCACGCACAATGATTGTACTGAACAAGCTGGCGAAGAAATGCCAAGAAAACTGCATTCGTAGCGGCCGCGTCACCGGCAACAGCAATCATCGGGCATATCTGGTCCACGCGAGCGTAATGCTCCACCAGGCCTTCGACAAGACCAAGTGGGCGAGCGAGACGCTGAAGCAATGGAGCGAGTATGAGGTATCGGCAGCGGAAGTGATATGCTGGATGACGGCTTTCCTTGAAAGGCTCGGCTGCGACAACATCGAGCAGCTGATCAAGGACGTTATCGAATACCACCAGGCTCAGCCCTCCCCCGACGGCAAGGCTTAGCCTCGGCAGATGCTGCAAGTGATGATGTTTAACGTGATGATGTAAATTGACAGCATGACACAGACCATAGCAACCAGCCTCCTTGAATACAACAAGGGGCAAATAGAAGGCCTCCCGAAGAATCCCCGGTTCTTTCGGGACAGCCGTTATGAAGCGATGAAGAGGAGCATCGAGGAATCCCCCGAGATGCTGTCGCTCCGCGAACTGATAGTGTACCCCATGGAGGATGGGAAGTACGTTGCGGTTTGCGGCAACCTCAGGCTCAGAGCCTGCCGAGAACTTGGGTACAAGGAACTCCCTTGCAAAGTCCTCGACCCCTCGACCAGCCCCAAGAAGCTGAGGGAGTACGCCACCAAGGACAACGTGAGCTTCGGCGAGAACGACCTCGATGCGATGGAGCACGAATGGGACAAGACCGAGCTTGCCTCCTGGGGCATAGAGTTCGCAGAGGAGAAGCCCAAGGACGAGTTCAAGGAGCGCTTCGATTCGATAACCGATGAGACAGCTGTCTATCCCCTTGTGCCGAAGTATGACGAGCGCCACGAACTGTTCATCATTCAGAGCTCCAACGAGGTCGATTCCAATTGGCTTCGCGAGCATCTCGGAATGCAGAGGATGAAGAGCTACAAGACCGGAAAGGTCGGCAAAAGCAATGTGATTGACGTAAAAGACGTGCGCCATGCCCTTGAAGATAGTCATACCAAGCCATAAGAGGCACGACCGCGTCTATGCCAAGCGCATAGTGACCGACCCGATAATCTGCGTTCCCAAGAGCCAGGAGGAGCAGTACAAGCTGTGCAATCCCGACTGCGAGATTGTGACCCATCCCAATGACATAATCGGCTTGATACCAAAGCGCAATTGGATGGCCAAGCACTTCGGCGAGCTGTTCATGATTGACGATGACGTTCACGCTGTGAAGAACCTTGTGGCTGAGAAAGGCGAGGGCACGGTGGTGAAAGACCCCGAAAGGGTGCGCTACATCATCGAGAATCTCCACGACATCGCTTGCCTCCTCGATGTGCACGTGTTCGGATTCACCGCCCGCACCACTCCTGTCATGTATGAGGAGCAGGAATACCTCTCGCTCTCAAAGATGATCACTGGCTGCTCGTATGGGGTGAGGTACAACAAGAACGTTTGGTGGAACGAGGAGCTTAGGCTCAAGGAGGATTTTTGGATTTCTTGCTACGTCAAGTACAAGGAGCGCAGAATCCTCACCGACCTCAGATACAACTTCGCCCAGAAGTCCACATTCGTCAATGCCGGAGGGCTTTCCGCTTTCCGCAACCAGGAGGAGGAGAAGCGGTCGATACTTTTCATCAAGAAGCATTTCGGCGATTCCATCGTGATGAAAGGCAAGACACGCAACGGCAAGGACGAGACCAGGCAGTTGGTTGAGTATAACATAACTTGCAAATACAAGTTCTAAAACGTCAGTAAAAGTTAAGGTGTAAAAATGGCGCCCAATCTGTTTTCACATCTTGACAAAAATGGCTAACTTGCAGAAAATTAAATATTTGAAAGTTATGATAATACGCACTAGCAACGGATATGATTTCTTTGAGGTATCATCAGCCATGCAGAAGGCTATAAGGCGAGCCGATGCTGCGGTGGCCGGCTATTTCGCCCTTGAACTGTGGGAGAGCGGCTACCGCGATTACGTGTGGAAGCGCCTTTTCACCATATCGGCTGAGGATTGCTTCGGCATCATCACAAAGGAGATCGAGGCTTTGTGGCAGGGGCATGAATTGGTGAACAAGGGAAAGTCTGAGCCTAAGGGCAGAATCTTCGTCAGCAAGGCCGTGATTATCCTCTGCGAATGTCGCAAGAGCCGCGATGCCGACCATCTTCAGAACTTCGTCTACGACCGCAGAGCCGTTGACGTTGAGGCATGGCTGGAGGATGTGAGAAAGTACCCAGTGGCAATTCCCCGGTACACGTTCGACGTCCATACCCGAAAGGGCAAGAAGATGGGGCGGACCAAGGAAGAGTTCTTTCGTGAGGAATACGAGGCCCTCACTCCAAAGGCTCCCGGACTGTTCGACAGCCTTGTTCCCTGAGCCAACGTTTACAAACGTTAAGGTGTTAAAAGGTGGACTGTAAATTTGTGTAACTCGTTAATAATGACTATCTTTGCATATAATAATTAAACAACAAGTCAAACCTCTTAAACCCCAAATATGGAACCTACAATTGACATCAAAGCCCTTGCAAAAGAGATAATCAACGAGTACCCGATCTCCAAAATCATCAATGGCTGCTCCGACCTCATCGGATTGGAAGAGGCAAGCGCCCAGGACTACTATTCCATCGAGGATGCCCTCGACACCCACCTTGGCGGATACGACTGGTCTGTGGACATCTGCTTCACTCCGAGCTGCTCAATCGAGCAATATGGATATGTCGGATGCGACTATGACGAGATAGAGAGAATAGTCGATGAGATTGAGGGCATTGAGAGCCTTTGCGTAAACTCGGTCAATTTTTACGATGAGGAGGACAACGAGTTCCCCCTCACTGAAAGCCAAGTCGAAGAGCTGGAAAGAGAACTTGCAGAATACTACCTCTGAAAACAACCCCAAGTCAAACCAATAAAAACCCAACGCTATGTCCCTGACTGAATATTTCAAAGAGCAAGAAGAGAATCAGCAAAAGCTGTACAAGATGCAAGACATCCTCAGAGATGTCATGAAAGCCGTGAGCGCCAACCCCAAGGCCGTGGCTGACAGCTTCAACCCCAACAACAAGAAGCTCGCCATCAGCGAGACCACTCTCAGCTGTGGAAGCCGCGTTGTCGGCCTCCACGTATCCTACGGCTACCTTTGGTGCGACACTCCCTATGGCACCAGCTTCGAGGCTCAGCGCAGCTTCTGCGGTCTGGATCGAGACGTTGCCATCGAGGATGCCAAGAAACTCCTTGAAGCCGCTAAGGCGGCATAATCCCTCAAATACCATAGCAATGAGAACAGCAGTAGCAATCTTGGTGGTAATCGTCTTTTCAATTGTCGCCATGTATGTCGGCGTGAAAGTGCTCCACTGGTCGATGAAGCAAATCATCAAGAACAATCCCGAAATCGTTGGAACCAATGAAAAAGAATGAATGATATGAAACCTCTTTCAGCGAAAGAGCATCGCCATGAAAGATGCGATGGCGAATCGTCCGCTGTCGTGAAGAACAGAGTTTATTTTGCAGTCAAACGAATCAAATGAAATAATCATGGATTCTCCCATCTTGAAAGAAATGAAAAAGAACATGGCCATTGAGCGCCAGCGCGAACGCTCAAACTACCAGCAATGGCAGGAGCGCCAGGAACAAGAAAAGGCTCTCGATGAGGCATCAGTGCCTGAGCCGGCCCACAAACCTCTGCGAATGGGCGAGCCAGTGGTTCTGCTCAACTTCACCGCTGCGGGCATGCTCACGCATATGAGCCTCGCCTACTACCGAGGCAAGAACAAGAGCGGCAACGACGTGTTCAGCACCCTCCCGATCAGCCCCAAATACTTTGAGCTGAAGCCTGGCACCAAGTGGGTGCAGTTCGCCAAGTTCAGCCCCTACAACATCCGCTCAAATTTCAACGAATGATTATCCCGGCTGACGAGTGGCCGGGACTCAGCATACTATAACCTCTAAACCATTTTAAGCAATGGCCACAACTCACAAGGAGTACGATGCCCAGACTGCCGACGAGCCGATGACTGCGGACGAACTGACGGAAAAGGGCAAGCTCGGATGGGTCCGCGAAGAGACCATCGTGTACTACGTAGGCGGCGACGCCAAGTTCCACTACATCTTCAGCAAAGACGTAGAAGATGATTAGTCTGAAGGGGTGGAGCCTCTCCCTCCACCCCCTCTTTACAAGTCAAACCATTAAAACCCATATTATGAGCGCTAAGATTGAACGCTTGAAAACGCGCCTGGCACAGCTGGAGGCTGAGAGGATGTCAGCCATTCGGAATCAGCAGCTGATGAGGCTGCCGGGCATAGACAACAAGATAGCCGTGGTCAAGGACAGCATAGCCGAGGCCATGGAGTATGAGCCGCAAGCCATACACAAGCTGATACCCGAGAAGACCCTCAAGGAGATGCAGTTCGCTGAAAAGGTGATCAAGACGCACATCGCTGCCGACTACCTCACGGATTGCGCCATGGATTTGCGCACGACCCTCGACAAGATGGGATTGAAGGGATGCTCCCTCTTTCCCTTGATAAGGAACATCGAGAAGCTGGCCGCTGACTATGCGGCCATAGTGTGCCATCCCGACTTTGCCGGATTGCAGGAGTTCATGGTCACCAACGAGGCTCTCATAGACGAGATGCACGGGTCGGTAAACAATTATATCCACAAGAAGATAAGGCTCACATGAAAATATACCTGTCACTACCCATCACCGGCCACGACCCTGCTCAGTGCGCCAAGAGGGCGAGCCACTACAAGAGCCTGGTTGAGGAGCGAGGCCACAAGTGTATCACTCCTTTCGACATCTGCCCGGATCCAAATCTGAAATACCATCAGTACATGGGTCGGGACATCGAGGAACTGCTCCAATGCGACGGCATACTGCTGCTCACTGGTTGGAGTTGGTCAAAGGGCTGCCAATTGGAATGGCGGTGCGCCGAAATCTACGGCAAGAAGATATTCCACCACCTAAACGAAATCGAAAAGAAATGAGACTTGTGTAAGTCAGTATTACATAGATGATGCTTTTTAAGTATGAATGCCTGGGGCATGGGATTGTGAAATTCCATGCCCCATTTTTAGTATAAAGGCAGTGCTAAATGAAATTAGCGATTCGGATAATTTGTTGAGAAACAATTGAATGAGCGGAAACGAGTTTCAGAGATTTTTGTGATTTGGCAAAACGAAAAAGTTTGTTGGTACTTTTGCAGTGAATCAAGACACGGAACGTATGATAATAACAGATTTACCGCAAGACCGCTTGTATCCGAGCGACAACGAGTATGAGATTCCTCTGCTCCGCTTGGATCGACAGCCTGAGAACGGATTGCTTCTCCCATTCCGAGGCTGGGGCACCAATGCCCGATTGAAGAACGGAGTGGCCACGTACCACTTCTATGTCGATGACTACCGATTCGCCAACATTTGGGGAAGACCCGACAGATTGGTGAACAGTGGTTGCCGTGAGTGCGTTGAGCCCAATTTCTCGCTCTTCCAAACCACTCCGATAGCCTACGCTATGCAATTGCTATACAAGAAGCGCTGGATAGCGCGCTGGCTCCAGGAAAAGGGCATCTGCATTTGGGTGGACCTCAACGTTGCTCCAAAGTTCTCTGAGCCGAATCAGCTTGGCGTTCCAAAAGGCTACAATGCGTTCGCAACTCGCGGCAATGCCGACAGTCCCGAAAATCTCTTGACTGAGCTTGCCGTGGCTCAGAAGATTTCGGGCATTGAGAATCCAAATATGATTGTTTATGGTGGAGGGCGCAAAGTTAAGGCTTTGTGTCTGGAGTCTGGTCTTCTTTATGTTGAGCAGTACATGGTGGCTAAGCAACAGAAAGAAGATCGAGACTATGAAAAGTAGTGGAGGAGTAAGATACTCTCATTCTAAACCCTCGGCTGATTTTAAGGAATTTAGAGCTTATAGTCGAGAGTGGGAAAAGACCTATTTTGACCACGAAACAGGTGGTTATGTTGTTACGCATAAAGACCGAATTAAAAGTGGCAAACAATCCGATAACGAATGGGAAAAGTTTATGAAAGAACAAGATATGGCTCAAGATTTAGCTCAACAAGGTCATAAGGTGGCTCATCTTTCAGATTTGGGTCGACCAAAAGGTCAAACTTATGACATTCTTTATGATGGGAAGCCAGCAGATTTAAAGAGCGTTTCAAGCCATAATAACATAGAGAGATATGCTCGTCATGCTCTACGCGATCAAGGTGCGAAAATAGTAATCTTTCGTCTTGAAACATCGGTAAAACAAGACAAAGCGCTAATTGCATTACGTGGAGCCAAACGTAAGTATAAGGGCCGTATAGTATATTATTCCCAAAAAGATGGAAAAATACATGAAATATAAAAATACGGAGAGCCGACATATGCCGGCTCTGAGGTGGTACGCAGTCCGAAGACCTCGTACCGAGAGATAATGTATCTCTGTTGCAAAGATACGAATTATTTCTGATATAATAACAAACAAAACACAATAAATTTGAAGATAAAATTAAAATTTTAACAATTATGAGATTCATTGTTACCGGGAGCGAGGGTTTCATTGGCTGCTCGCTTGTCAGTGCCCTCAGAAGCAGAGGAGCAGAAGTCATTGGCATCGACCACAAGTACGGAGTTGAAAGATCAAGAATCTTCGATGCGGTAAATGTCGCTGAGATGCTTGGGGAAAAGGAGTACGATGGGGTGTTCCACCTCGCAGCCTCCACCTCCGTTTTCAACGACAACGTCCAAGGCTTGGCCGACAACAACATTCAGTGTTCATGACTGTCGCCCAGGCTTGCCACAAGCACAATGTCAAATTGGTATACGCATCATCATCGTGCGCCAACCCTTGCAACATCACCTCGATGTACGGCATCACCAAGCATTTCGATGAGCTGTTCGCCAAGATATACTGCCCATCGGCAACGGGCGTGCGACTCCACAACGTTTACGGCCCAGATCCGCGCGAGGGCACTCTGCTTTGGCATCTGCTCAACGATGAGCGTGTGACCCTCGTCAACAATGGTGCGAACCGCCGACACTTCACATACATCGACGATGCGGTCGAAGGCCTCATCTACGCCTACGGCACCAATTCCCAGGTTGTCAACGTTGCCAATCCCGAGAGCGACACCGTGCGAGACTTCGCCGACCTCGTTCAAGGCTTCAATGGCGTCGAGCTTTCCTACAATCCCCAAAAGCGGGATTACGACAAGCTGGAGCAAGCCATCGATGAGGACATCTATTCCGTTCCGCTCTCTTATGTCGGCATAGCCGAGGGAATAAGCCGCGTATTCGCTCCCTCCCGAGCCGATTGGTTGGCTGACCGCCCCATCGTTCTGCTTCGGAAAAGCCGACAGAAGCCACGAAATGCTTTCAAAAGGCCGAAAATCGGCTTTTCTGTAAAATTTTTCTAAAAGCGGGATAAACACAAATGTCCACAAATATCCCCACAACCACGTACAATCCATTTTCCCACCTGCTCTTATTATTTTCCCATGGCACGCATAAAATCACCCACAACAGCCTTCACGCCCCAAGAGGAGGCTTTCGCAAGAGAGGTCGCCTACATGATGTTCGGCTCTGACATCAAGAGGCTCGGCATCGACGTGAGGTGCGAGACAACCCTCTACCTCGCCTACAAGAAGGCTTACCCACGCACAAAGGCTACGACAAGCAGCCTCTACAATATGGCCTCACGGCTTTTCAAAAAAGCAAAGATAAGGCAAAGAATCGAGGAACTGACCCAACAGTTCGAGAGTGCGGTGGTCGAGGCCACCGCTGGCAAGGTGAGCCACATGCTTGACCAGATGCTCTCGCTCACTCCCAACGACTTTGTGATAGTGGATGAGGAGACGGGCAATCCTCGCAAGCGCAGAGAGCACGAACTCTCCACTACTGCCTGGTGGCTGATCAAGCGCACAACCAAGTACGGATATGAGAAGATGACGCTTACCGAGATTGCGGACACGCTCGCCAAATTCAAGGGATGGTACAAGCCTCAGGAAATGACCATCACCGCCAACGGAGAGGGCGCGACCGCTGACGATATTGTGCTGATGTTCGGAGGGAAGAGGTACGGCAAAGAAGACGATGAGTGATGGGAAAGGTAGGCTTGGAGATAACCGACTTCAACCCTGTCGGCTTCCAGTTGCTCAGATTCGCCACAGACCCTGCCATAAGGCTCATCATTCTCTACGGAGGCTCGTCGAGCGGCAAGTCATACTCTGTCGCCCAGGTTCTGCTCATGCTCGTGTTGCTGCGCAAGGACAATGCCTTGGTGATGAGAAAGGTCGGAGCCTCGATAAGCAAGACCATCTATGAGGACTTCAAGACAGCGGCTCAGCAGCTCGGCATCGATTCCCTCTTTACGTTCTCTGATTCATTGAAGCGCATCCGCCACAATGAGAATGGATGCCGCATCGACTTCTCAGGCCTCGATGACCCTGAAAAGATTAAGGGCATCAGCAATTACAGATGGGTGTTCATGGACGAGTGGAGCGAGTTCGACGAGGCAGACTTCAAGCAGGTGCGAAAGCGCCTCAGGGGAAAGGAGGGCCAGCAGATAATCACAGCCTTCAACCCCATCAAGGAAACCCATTGGATCAAGAAAAGCGTAATCGACATGGAGAAATGGCACGATGTGCCGATGGAGGTGAAAATCGGAAAATCGTCCATATCTCCCGAATTTACCTCGGTAAAGTCGCTTCGCATGAACGAAAGAAAGTCCATATTGAATCCTCGCACCAAGGAATTGGAGGAGCACGCTCCCGATTCGGTGCTGATTCAGTCAACCTACCTCAACAACTTTTGGGTGGTCGGCTCTCCCAATGGCACCTACGGCTATTATGATGAGCAGTGCGTGGCCGACTTTGAGAAAGACCGATTGAACGACCCCGACTATTACCAGGTGTACGCTTTGGGAGAGTGGGGCGTTATCCGCACTGGCTCTGAGTTCTTCGCCTCGTTCAACCGAGGCAAGCACAGCCGGGAGACAGAGTACGACCCGAGCCTCCCGATACATCTCTCTGTCGATAGCAACGTGCTTCCATACATTTCGGTCACGTATTGGCAGATATCCCTTGGCGATGAGATTGAGCTTAGGCAGATAGGCGAGACGTGTGCCGGGAATCCGAACAACACAGTCAGAAAGTCGGCAAAGATGGTGGCTGAGGCATTGAGGAATCTCGGCTATGCTGACAAGGTCTATCTTCACGCTGACGCCTCCACTCGGAGCGCCAACAACATCGACGATGAGAAGCGCAGTTTCCACGACCTTTTCATTTCCACCTTGCAAGCCGAGGGGTTTGAGGTGGAGGACAAGGTCGGCAACAAGAATCCCTCCGTGTCGATGTCGGGAGAGTTCATCAATGCGGTGTTCGATGGCATCATTCCCAATATCTCCATCGTCATTGGCGATAACTGCTCGGTTTCGATCGAGGATTACATGGCTGTGCAGAAGGACCAGAACGGAGGCATTCTCAAGACCAAGGTCAAGAACAAGATCACGATGCAGACCTATGAGGAGCACGGCCACCTTTCCGACACATTCCGCTATGCCGTGTGCGACCTGCTTCAGGACCAGTTCTATTCTTTCAGCAACAGGCGCAAGCGCAACCTCTATGCCCAGTCGGGATTCATTCACTTTTTCAATCCCGATACCGAGCATGAATACACCCACCGCCTCGCTTATGCCATGCCCAATGTAAATGGCAAGTTCGTGATGGTGAGCGGAGCCAAGTGCGGAGGCAAATGGCACATCGTCGGAATATCCTACCTCGACACAGATTCCACCGAGGATATCAAGTCGAGGCTTGTGGCTCTGCCTCAGTCGAGGATAGTCATAGAGTGCTCAGATGCTTATTTCCCATTCATCCGTGAGATGAGGAAAAGCACCAGCCTTGAGATTCGGGCGATGAGGGAGAATGGCGACATCGATAGGAGGATAGCGGCAACGTCCGACTACGTGCGGTCCTCCATATTGTTCGACACTCGGCTAATGGCAGATGACCAAGAGTACGGAGCGTTCATGCAGTCGCTCCTCGATTACAACAAGGACAGCCAAAGCAAGGAGGCAAGCGCGGTTCTGAGCGGCTTCATAATGTTCGCTGAAAAATCGTATCCGAATTGAAGTTTGACATAACTCACATTGTTTCACCCGATTAGGCTCGATTTTTAGAAAAACCGATTTTCAAAGAATTTCGGATTTCGGAAAAGTTATTGATTTGGTGATTACTTTTGTGCCAAAAGAGCGAAAAGACGATGAATTTCTTTAAGAAACTGTTTGGAAAGGCTGAAATCTTGAAGTCGGAGGACTTAATCGACTTCGAGGTTGCGCAGAGTTCGTCTGCCTCGTCGGATTCGGTGTCCGTGAGGGAGGAGGCTCCTGCTCTTCGGCACGTGTACGCATCGTACATGGACCTTTTCCGCTCGTTGCCCGAAGTCTTTTGGCCCATTGACTACATAGCGAGCCGCATTGCCGGAGCGCATTTCGAGGTGAAGCGCGCAAAGGACGATTCAATTGTCTGGTGCGGTCGAAAGGTGTGCGACATGATTGTTGCTCCCAACTGCCTTATGGGCTGGCGAGAATTGGTGTACACCCATTTCGTGTACAAGCTTGCCACGGGCAATGCCTACATCAGAGCGGCTATGGGCTCGACGGGCTCTAATCTGCCCAAGCACAAGTACTGCGACAACTTCTGGCCGTTGCCAGCCGACAAGGTTAGGGCCTATCCTCCCAAGTCGGTTATCCCCATGTACGGGATAGCGCGCCAAGAGGACATCATATCAAAGTACTCCATCAATGACGGATGGGGAATGAAAGTGAGCGACATTCCGGCTTGGCAAGTGTGGCACGACCGCGATGGGATGTGCGACAGCATCAAGGACGGCTACCAATACCTCAAGAGCGTAAGTCGCCTCCTTTCGGTGATGAAGCCCATCAGCAACCTCTTGGCCGTGTACGATGCCCGCAATGTGATTTACAATAAGCGCGGCGGCATCGGCTTCCTGGTATCGCAGAAGCAAGATGTTACAGGCACCGTAGCAATGGATCCGGAGGAAAAGAAAGAGCTGAGAGACCAGCTTAATGCCGAGTACGGGGTTACATCGGGCAAGTCTCCAATCGGTGTGACAGATGTGCCTTTGAGTTTTGTCCGCACCAACCTCTCGATATCCGAGCTTCAGCCTTTCGACGAGACATTGGAGGATGCCATCAAGGTCGCTGGCGTGTTCGGCATTCCGGCTGTGCTTGTGCCGAGAAAGGACCAAAGCACTTTCGCCAACCAAAGCACCGCGGAGAAAGCCGTGTACTGCGGCACCATCATTCCGCTTGCCAAGCGGTTCTGCGAAGACCTGACCCGATGGCTCGGCCTCAATGACAGCAACGTGTACATCGATTGCAATTTCAGCGATGTTGACTGCTTGCAGAACGGCATGAAGGAGTCCGAGGAGGTTAAGAAACTCGTCAACGACCGATGCATGACGCAGTTCTTGGCCGGCATGATTACCCTCAACGATTGGAGGGCTCAGATACACGAAAGCCAGTTGGACGAGGAGGAGTATCCTCTTTTCACCAAGCTGAGATTCCAAATGACCGATGCCGAATTGGCCGAGGTCGACAAGATTCTGAAATTGCAACAGACTAACAATAACCAACCAACCTCAACAGGAGAAGAACATGAACGAAATGAAGAAGAGCCTGGTCTATCAGACCAAGGCCAATGACGTTGATGAGAAGGGTGTCGTTACCATAGCGGTCAACGGCATAGGCATTGAGGATTCCCAAAAGGACATCTCGATGCCCGGTTCCTTTGACATCACTCTGATGGAGGACATGGGGCGGATGCGCCACTTCCTCAACCATGATGTCACCCAGCTGCTCGGAGTTCCCCTCAGCGGCCAGGAGAAGGACGGCAACTTGATTATGGTGTCGAAGCTCAACCTCGACAAGCAGATCGGCCGCGACATCTATTCTGACTACAAGCTGTATGCGGAGAACAACCGCACCTTGGAGCACAGCATAGGGGTTCAAGCCAAGAAGCGCGATTCCGAGGACAAGCGCAAGGTGCTTCAGTGGAAGATGTTTGAGTTTTCCACCCTCACCCATTGGGGAGCCAATCCCCAGACTTTCCTCGTAGGGCTGAAGAGCGCCACCCAAGACCAGGTCAAGGAAGCGATTGAATTTGTGCGCAAGGCATTCGTGATGAGAGGTTACAGCGATGAGAGACTAAAAAATTACGATATGGAACTCGAACTGCTTCTCAAATCACTCAACGGGGATGCGGTTGTGACCTGCCCCCACTGCGGCTACCAGTTCGACTATGATTCAGTGCCAGAGCAGACATTCTCTCAGCAAGCATTGGAGACCGCTGGCGATTACGTGCGGTGGATCACCGATGACATTGTGAGCGAGGAGATGAACAAGCTGAAGCCTGAAATTCGCGCCGAAGTGACAGCTCTGCTCGACACTTACAAGGGCGACCGAAAGGATCTGACCCAAAAGGCCATCACAGACATCGCCAACTACGTGCGTTGTCCGCACTGCTGGAGCCGCGTCTACCGAACTATGACGCTCCTAAAGCAAGACCCCGCTCCCGAGCCTAAGACCTTGGAGGAGCCAGAAGCCAAAAAGTCGTTTTGGCAGACTATGAACGAAGTAATCTAATAACCAACATTTGTACCATACTTATGAAAAAGTTGAACAAATCAGACCTCGGGCTCAACTTCAGCAACATGCCCGATGAGCAGCGCACCTTCATGGAGAAGATGGCTGACATGATTGTTGACATCGTCAACAAGGCCACCGAGGGCTCGATGACTGCCGAGGAAGTCGAGTCCAAGATGAAGTCGGTGAACGAGAAGATCCAGTCTTACGATGCCGACAAGTTCTCCGAGATGGTCAAGGACAACGAGACCCTCACCTCCACTGTCAAGGAGCTCACCGAGACCCTTGAAAAGCTTCAGAACAAGGGCTTCAACGTCAACACCTTTGCCTCGAAGCTCGACGAGGAAATCAGCGCCATGCTTGAGAGCGAGAAGTTCCAGCAGTTCGCTGAGGGCAAGAGCCGCACCGCCAACGGCTTCGCTCTAAAGAGCGTGTCCATGACCGGCCAAGGCATTGCAGCCGATGCCAACTACACTGGCACCGTTCTCATCAGCAACCAGCTTCCCAATGTCGAGACCGCCTCTCGCGACAAGATGAGCCACGTCCGCGACTTTGCGGTTGTTATCCAGGGCGACCCCGAGTATCCGATGCTCGCATGGCAGCAAATCTACGATGTTGACAAGAACGCCCGCTACACCTCCGAGAACGGCACCCTTGCCGAATCTTCTTTCAAGATCAAGGAGGAGCAGTCGAGCGTCAAGCGCGTCGGCACACACATCCGCATGTCCAAGCGCATGCTGAAGAGCCGCGTTTACGTCCGCTCGTTCATCCTCAACATGGTTGCCCAGGCTGTCCTCGATGCCGAGGACTTCGGCATCCTCTTCGGCGACGGCTCAGGCGACAACCTCAAGGGCATCACCGCCTACGAGGGAGTAAAGTCAGTGGAGACCATCATCGGCACTGCGGTTGCCACCATTGCCACTGCTGACATCTCTTCAATCGCTCCTGCCGAGAATGGCAGCATACTCACTCTCAAGGCTCCCAACGACCTCATTCGCGAAGGCATGCGCATCACTCTCAGCGGTTTTGCCACCACTGCCGCTCTCAACGACACCTTCGATGTGATCAAGGTCAATGACCGACAGATATTCATCGAGGGCGTGAAGTGCTCATCTTCTGAAGCTCTGACCAATGCCGCTGCCACCATCAACCACGGCGCATGGAAGAGCGTGACCTCGCCCAACAGCATCGATGCCCTTGAGACCGCCATCGCTGTGATGTCGTTCGCTCAGTTCAGCCCCACCGTGCTGATTCTGAATCCTATCACCCTTAACTCGATCCGCACCGAGAAGGCCACCGATGGCAACCGCCTCAAGATAGTCGAGGACATGAACGGCAACCCCATCATCGGGGGCCTCCGCGTTATCAAGTCAACCTCCATCCCGGCTGGCAAGTATTTCATCGGCGATATGCGCAACGGCGCTCAAATCGTCGAATACACTGGCCTCTCGCTCGACTGGGCAGACGATGTTGACAGCAAGCTGAAGAACCAGATTGTGCTTATGGCACAGGAGGAGCTCATCGTTCCGGTGTACTGCCCATGGGCATTCACCTACGGCAACATCAGCGCTCTTAAGACCGCCATCTCCAAATCGTAATTCTGATGGCTAAGGTAAAGTACATACTCTCGGGCGAGGAAAGCGAAGTCGCAAAAGTCCTCCAAGAGAACCGCATCCGCCAGGAGTGGGGCTTGATTCATATCGAGCCCTACGCTGAGCCGGAGCAGCCGAATGCCGCTGAGGGCGATGCCGCTACTCCTTCTGAGCAAG
Organism: Muribaculaceae bacterium Zag1; assembly: GCA_002633115.1. Lineage (GTDB taxonomy): Bacteria > Bacteroidota > Bacteroidia > Bacteroidales > Muribaculaceae > CAG-873. The sequence continues at coordinate 76,540 of NWBJ01000062.1, read as the reverse complement.
TTTCAGAAATGACAGTCGAGGCTGACGATTTCTTGGAGCCTGACCCCATGGAGGATGCCAAGGAGTCAGAGGTGTCCGACACCAAGCAAGTCGAATTGGCCGATGAGAAGAAGCCCAAGTCCTCAAAGAAAAAGAAATCGGAATAGCCGATGCTGATCAACGTTACATATTTCACAGCCGGACCGCGCCACATACTCAATGCTACTTGCGGCACCCAGTCCACCGAAGTCAACGCTGCCATCATGGCTTACGTTGACGCTCTCCAATTCCCTTTCCTCTGCGAAATGCTCGGGGAGGAGGCTGGAGCGGAGGTGGAGGAGTATCTGCGCCGCGTAGATGAGGACGAGACTGAAGCCAACGAGGAGATGGAGAGCCTTTGCAAGAGGCTTCGCCAGTCCTTTGCTGATTACGTGTTCTACAAGATTATTGGCGAGAACAACACCCAGGGCACAATCACGGGCCTCGTTCAGCTCAAATGCGCGAATGCCTATGTGGCTCCCATCAATCGCCAAGTGCAGACGTGGAACCGAATGGTGGCTCGGAATCGGCTGATAAAGAGTTGGTGCTCATCAGAGGATTGCAAAGTTGGAGGGATTGTGATGAGCGACAAGATGCTCACCAAAATCAACACTCTCAACTTATGACCAAGAGCCGCGAAATAATAGACATCTTCGCAGACATTGCCCGAGGCTTGGACGATGTTGACATCATCGTTACCGGCTACGATTCGCAGAGCGAGGAGCAGAAGGTCAAGGATGTCAACTACATCTTCGGCTCGGCTCAATACTTCAAGGACAGGCTTGACGAATTGTCGAGGACTGGCACGGCATTCAAATTCCCCGCATTGGTGCTGTTCTGCCCGGTCCAGGAGACGCGCAACGACCCCGACTATTATTCCAAGGCCAAGGTCAACCTGCTCATCGCTTGCGGCTCTCAGCAGCAGTGGAGCAACGAGCAGCGCAAGGCATTCTCGTTTGAGAACATACTCCGACCCCTATACCGCCGGATGCTCGCCCTATTGGCGGCGGACAACCGCCTCGACTTCGGCTATGCGTCGGCCATCAAGCACGAATATTCCGAGAACTACTCTTATGGCAGATATGGGGCTTACGTTGACCGTTCCGGGGAGGCTGTCAGCGAACCCATAGATGCCATTGACATCAGAAACCTTGAATTGAAAATCAAACCTTTAAATTGCAGAATATGAAAGCAAGAAAATGCAATGCAAGCAACCTCTACACCGGGGTGTCTGCTTGCCAGCTCGACTACGGCAAGGTGAAGGGCGCTCTCGTTGTGCCAAGCGGCACCAAGCTTCCTGCCGATCTCACAGGCAAGGCTCTTGAAGAGCTGTGCCACGCTTCCGCTCTGACACGCGTCCAGCCCATCGCCTTTTTCGTAGAGTTCGCCATGAACGGAGGCGATGTGGCTACCTCTGCCGTTGGCTACGGCCCCACCCAGGCAAACGGAGTGAACGCACGCACCGACCAGTTCACTATGGAGAAGTTCAGCGAGCTTCTCGCAGCCACTCTGATGAAGACCGCCAACAGCGCCCTCGGCGTGTACTACGTTGATGAGAACAACGTGATTTACGGCCTCAACGACGGCACCGACATCCTCGCTCCCTTTGAGATGTCGACCATCTATCCGACCTCCACGCCTCACCCCACATCGAGCGCTCTCGCCTCCCTGGTGGTCAACTTCTGCCACAAGGATGCCCGCAAGGCGATCGAGAACCTCGACTTTGAGGTGCTTGACTTCGATGTGTTCCGCTTCGCCAAGGGCTTGGTGCCCGTGAAGCTCGTAAAGCAGGAGGGCGTGAAGTTCAAGCTGCTTGAAGCCATCGGCGGCTACGACCGCACCGAGGAGTTCGGCGCTCTGATGCAGACAGCAGGGAAAGACATCTTCTCCGATTCTGCTATCACTGGTGTCACCTATGCCGATGGCATCCTTACTCTTACGGGCTCTACCGCTGACACTGTCACCCTCGCAGATCCTGCCACTCTCTACGATAAGAAAATCAAGGGCATTGTGTCCGCTGAATAATCTTGATGGGCCATGGATGAAGACATGCTTGTGTTCGAGGGCGTGACGTTCTTTCCCTCGCGATGCCTGGCAATGAGCAAGACCGCCTTTGTCAAAGGCCACGAGGATGTCCTTTGGCTCGACAAGGACATCAAGACGCGCCGAAAGATGCTTGGCGAGGCATACACGCTGATGTCGGGCGACAAAGCCGAGGCTGAAACTGTTGAATAACCATTGGGGCGGCTCGCAACCGCCCCTTTTTTGATAATGCTATGGCAGATTTGTTTGATGTCGCTGAAATCATAGGCAAGATGGCCGACGGCTTTGAGGAGCAGGTTCTCAAATGCCTTGAGGCTAACGCAAGCCTTGCGGTCCAGGCAGTCCACGAGCAGCTGTGGGGAGGCTTGGACGGCACCGACACGCTCCTCAATCCCAACTATGACAATGACTCGTTCTTTGAGGAGAGCGATTGGTGGTATCACCGCAATGACGATTACAAAGCTTGGAAGATGAAGATTACCCCACCAACAACGGGATGGCTCCTCAACATTCCTCCGAGGCCTTACAACGTGCCAAACCTCTACATCGACGGCACATTCTACTCTGAGATGTTCGCCCGGATGAATGGCGATGCCCTGACCATCTATGCCGATGGTGGAGATTCTGCCGACATCGTGGCCAAGTGGGGAGGCTCAGACGTTCTGCTGAGGCTCGGCGGCGCAGCAACCGAATATTTCAGCTATTCGCTCATCATGCCGTGGATATGGAATTTCTTTGAGCAATGCGGATGGTGACAAATGATGATTGAGATATGAGTTGCAATTGCGAAAACAAGAAGCTTGGCAGCGAGATTGACAGAATCCGCCGCTTGGCAAAGGCATTGGCGAAAGCCGAGGAAAAGACTGTTGCCATATTCCTCAACAATGATGGCACCTACGGCTTCTGCTGCGCCGACATTGGCATAGACAAACCTATCGTTGAATACATAACCCAGTATTGATTATGGCTGACCACAGAATAACGGACTTTGTCGATCAGCAAGCAATCGACAGCCTGAAGAATCTCAAGGCTGAGATTGACGAAGTGAAGAACGCCTACACCGAGGCGGCTCGTGAGCTGATCAAGGGCCTCAACATGAAAGTCGAGGGCATTAATGACTTGGAGAAGCTGACAACCCTCCTTAGCCAGAACCAAGGCAAGGCGGCTGATGCCACCGACAAGCTGACCCAGGCAATTGCCCAGCAAGGCAAGATAGTCGCTGACACCACCAACACCATCTCTCGCGAACTAATGGAGCGTGAGCGCGTAAACAAGGAGGTGCGTGAAGAATACACCGAGTACCACAAGGTGAAGCAGACCCTTGAAAGCCTCCACGGCTCATACCAAGACCAGGTGAAGCGCTTGGTCGAGATTAATGATGCCATCAAGCAGAACACCGCTGCCATGAAGACCAATGAGAAGGAATACAAGGATGGCAAAAAGACCTTGGATGAATATTCCGCTTGCGCTCAACAGCTCACTATGCGCACCCGAGACCTGCAAGCCGAAAAGGGGCGGCTAACGAGCATCATGAAAGCCGAGGAGAAGATGTCGCAATCCACAACCAGCTCCTATGCTGAAATGTCGCAGATGCTTGAACTCTTGAAAAAGGCTTACAAGGATCTCAGCTCTGAAGACCAGGCTGGCACGTTTGGCAAGGATTTGGAGAGCCAGATTCAGAACCTCGATGCCCATCTTAAGGACATGGCCGCTGACATGGGCGAGTTTCAGCGCAACGTAGGCAACTATGCCATCGCTTGCGCCAACGGAGTAGTGGTCACTGAGGACTTGAACCGGGTGCTTGGATTGCAAGCTGGCACCGTCAGCGGCTGCATCGAGCAGAACAAGGAGTTGGAAAAGGCAAAGGCCAATCTCGATATGCGCGATGCGAGCTATGGCGAGACCCTCGACAGAATCAATGCCAAGATTGAGGAGAACCGCCGTCGCATCACCGATGTGGATGCCATCTTGAACAAGGAGGCTCGCACCGTAGCCGAGGCTGAGGCTCAGAACAAGCAGTTGACTGAGGCTCTGAGACTGCTCGACCTCAAAAGCGATGGCGCCCAGGAAAGAATAAAGCAGCTCAACGACAAGATTGATGCCAACAAGAAAGTGATTCAGCAAGCCACTCCTGCTCTTCAGGACTTCAACAAGCAATTGGAGGAGCAGAGGAAAAAGAGCGAGGGCCTTGTTGAGCAGATGCTTTCATTGGTTGGTGTAAACAATCGATTCGGCTCATCGCTTCAATCCCTTGGCGGAGCCGCTGAGGGCGGCAACGTGATGGAGGGTCTTACCACCAAGGTCAAGGCTTTCGGCAAAGCAGTTCTCGGATTGCTTGCCAACCCTTGGGTGTTGGCATTCCTCGGCATTGCCGGAACAGTAATGGCAGTCAAGTGGTGGTATGATTATAACAAAGGCCTCATCGAGGCTACGAAGCTCACCAAGGATTTCACCGGGAAGACTGGAGATGATCTGAAAAGTTTCCGCTCCGAAGTGCAAGGGGTGGCTGACACATTCGGCAAGGACTTCAAGGAAGTGCTCAACAGCACCGATGCCATGGCTTCGCAGTTCGGCATCACGTTTGAGGAGGCTCTTGACACCATCAAGGACGGGTTCTTATCCAATGCCGATGCCCAGGGCGATATGCTTGCCAATCTCAACAAGTTCGCTCCTTCGTTCAAGCAAGCTGGCATCAGCGCCCAGGAGTTCACCGCCATTGTCGCTCAGACTCGATCGGGCATATTCTCGACCGACGGCCTCACTGCCATTCAGATGGCTACAGACCGCATACGCAGAATGCCCAAGGCTACCCAGGACGCTCTTGAAAAGGTCGGCATCGATACCCAGCAGATGCAGAAAGACCTCACAGAGGGCAACATCACCATGATTGAGGCAGTGCAGCAGGTATCTGCCAAGCTGAAGGAATTGCCCGACAACTCCACTGCCGCTGGCGAGGTGCTCTTCAATGTCTTTGGCAAGAAAGGCCCGGCCGCTGGCAAGAAGATGATAGAATCCATTGCCGACCTCAACACCAGTCTCGATGAGGAGAAAGCCAAGATGGGCGAGTTGGGAGAATTGCAAGAGCAGGAACTCAACGCTCAGATTGAGCTTGACAAGACCATTGCGGCTGTCTTTGACCAGACTGGAGGATTCTTCGAGAAGCTGACCACCAATTGCTCAGTGTTCATCAAGAAAGGCTTGGTGTCAGTAATCACCTATTGCGTTGACATTGTGAATTGGTTCATCGAACTCTATAACAAGTCCACGATGTTCCGCTCTAACATCGAGAGCATAAAGTTGGTGTTCAAGACGCTATGGACGATTGTGAAAGCCGTTGTAGGCAATATCATTGACAGCCTAAAAGGAATGGGCACAGCCATCGAGGGAGTGCTTACTCTCGATCTTGACAAGATTAAGAGCGGTTGGACCCAGGCCGGACGTGCATTCGTTGACAATTGGGGCGATGCCTTCAAAGAGGTAAGCGAGGATGCCAAAGAGGCTTGGAATGCCATTGCCAATCCCGAAGAGGTGAAAAAGGTCAGCCTCAATCTCCAATCCACACCCTCCGGTCCCACTGACGATGGCGACAAGCCTAAAGGCACTTATGAGGAGCCTACTGCTGACGGCGGCAGCAAGGATGGCGAGAAAGCGGCCAAGGAAGCCATCAAGCGCATCAATGAGTTGGAGGAAGCCAAAATCAAAGCTATGAAAGATGGCCATGAAAAAGAGATGGCACAGATTCGGTTCAATTATGAGAAGAAGCTTCGCGAAATCACCGGGGAATCCGATGAGGAAAAGCAGACCCGCGTCCAGCTTACCGAAGCCATGATGCAGGAACTGGCCGATTGCGAGGAAAAGTATCAGACAAATCTGTCTAAGATAAATCTCTCCAACCGCCTTGCCATCGTCAAGAAAGGCAGCAAGGAAGAGCTTGCCTTGAAGATGGAGCAGTTGGATTCCAATTATCAGGCCGAATTGGCTAAAGCTGAGAAAAGCGGCGCTGATGTCTATCTCATCCGTGAGAAGTATGAGAAGATGGCTGTTGAGCTCAAAGAGCAGTATGCCGAATATGCGATTAAGCAGATCGAAGAGGAATATTCCGCTCAGACTGCCATTGCCGATGTGGCATACACTCGCCAATTGTCATCGCTTAAGCAGCGGTATGCCCAGCAGTTGGAGGCAACCGGGAGCAATGAGCAGAAGCGCGCCATGATTACTCAGCAGTATGAGGACCAGGTTGCCAAACTTACTGAATCCTATGCCAAGAAGACTGCCGAGACCCAAATCGAAATGATTGAGAAAATGCTCCAAAACGAGGATCTGTCCGCTGAGGAGCGCGAACGTCTTGAAACCGAGTTGGCCAAGGCTAAGATTGCCCTTGAGAATGCCGTTACGGATGCGGTATTGGCTGAGAATGCCCGCATTGTCAAGTCGGACACCGAAATGACCCAAAAGCGAATCAAGAATGCACAGCAGTGGATGCAGATTGCCGCTGAGGGTCTGAACAATATCAACGACCTCGTTTCTGCCGTTTATGATGCAAAGATTGAGAAGATTGAGGATGACATAGAGGCTAATGAGGAGGCTGGCGAGAAAGAGACAGAACTCATCACCGAGTTGGTAGAAAAGAAAGTCATTACTGAGGAGGAGGGTGAGGCTCGCAAGCGAGCGTCAGAGGCCAAGACCGCCAAAAAGAATGAGGAGCTTGAAAAGAAAAAAGCAGCTCTCCAACAGAAGCAAGCCGTTTGGGACAAGGCCAACAGTCTCGCACAGGCTGGCATCGCTACCGCTCTCGCCATTACCCAGGCACTTCCTAACATCGCCCTTGCTGCTATTGCCGGAGCCATGGGTGCCATTCAGATTGCCACAATTGCGGCAACACCCATTCCCAAGTATGCCAAGGGCACGCAATCCCACAAGGGAGGTCTCGCGGTCGTAGGCGATGCTGGCAAGGCTGAGGTAGTGTCCATCGGTGGCACGTTCTACCTCACTCCCGACGAGCCTACCCTCATCGACATGCCGAAAGGAGCCAAGGTTTACCCCGATGCCGATGCGTTCACGTCTCAGGCTCTCACGATGATATCCACATCTTTCCCGAGCCAAGATGCTCCAAAGGTTGTGGTCAACAATGACTACGTGCGCCTTGAGCGCCAGCAGGGCGAAACCAACGCTCTTCTGCGACAGATGATGCGACAGCAGCGCAAGGCGGCTTACCAATCGAGTTATGACCTATACAAACTTAGCAAGCTATGATAAAAGAGTTGAGATCCCTCACCATGGCTCAGTTCATCGACATCCTCTGCGGAGATGCCAAGGCATTGCGCGGTGGCTTCTCCAAAAAGGAGGATGTCAAGAAAGCCAAGACCGAGATTGCCTTTGAGTTTATGAGCCTCTCAGAGCCAGCAATGGCTTCGGGATGGCTTGCGGGAGAGGCCCGAAAGGTGAAAGCCAAGGCAGAGGTGCAATTGTTCAAGATCATGTCGAACCTCATCGCAATCGAGGCCTATTCAGAGGTGCGCGAACTGCTGAGCGCCTATGGATTGCGTGGGGCATTGTCGGATGACAATCTGAAGGGCGAGGTCAGGAGCAGACTGCTGAGGGCAGAGAGCGATTGCAAGAGGCTCTTGGCTGAGGATTCTGCCGTCGCAGATTCTCGCACCCCAAAGCAGATACGCGCCAGCTTCGATCAGCAGACTGCATCGCTGATGGCGTTCTTCAAGTTTCAGATTGACTTGAACACCATCAATGCGGCCCAGTTCGCTTGCCTCATTGCCCAGGCAGAGCGTGAAATCAAGGCTCAAAAGGCTATAATGGCGAAAAGATGATTTTTATCTAAATGGTTTGATGGGGTACGCTGATGCGCTTGCCCCATCTTTTTGTTGTGTGCGTCACCGCACTTTTGCGTATCTTGTCGGTAATGGCTTTCAAATCATAACCAATACCAAGGCTGATGAGCACAAGAGAAACCCTAAACAAGATTCTGTTCAAGGTCAACAGAATAGAGCGCAAGTGCGATGCTCTGCAAGCGGAAGTGGCTCGCCTATGGCAGTCGCTGAAGCCTCGCCCAAACGGCGTAGATGCCGTCATTGACCGNNCAGTCACGCAAGTGGAAGCGATAATCCTGGAACTATGCGTTTCGAGGATATGTTGGTCGAGCATCTTAATTGGATGGCTCGGCTGGCTCGCCGCTTCTACAATGGCAGCGATGCAGAGGACTTGTTGAATGAAACCATTTACAGGCTGCTGAAAAGCAAAGACCGATATGTGGCTGAAAAGGATTTCAAGCCATGGGCAAAAGCGGTGATGGAAAACCTTTTCCGCACCGAGTACAATCATCGCCGTTGCGTTAGCATCGTGGCGATTGCTGACGAGTATCCTTACCGATCGAGTGACCGCTTAGATTATGAGGTGGAATGCAGAGAGGTGGTGGATGCCATTGAGACGCTAAGGAAGGAATACGTCAGCGTTGAGGCTTTGGGAATGTACGTCAGCGGATACGATTATTCTGAGATAGCAGTGTTGATGTCGGTAAGCGTGGGGACAGTAAAAAGCCGCATTGCCACGGCTCGGAATATGCTGAAAAAGATGTTCGGAGAGTAAAACGTTTACAAAAGTTAAGGTGATAAAATGGTGGTCAAAATTTTTGTGTAACTTGTTAATAATGACTATCTTTGCATATAATAATTAAACAACAAGTCAAACCATTTAAACCCCTTTCATTATGAAAACTTTCGCTACAACCGCCACCTCAACCTCAAAGTCAACCAACAAGTCGAACTTCCGCGCACGCATCATGAAGTATGCGTGGCAGATCTGGAGAGCTGCCGAGGACGGCACCACTTGGAAGTGGTGCATGAAGCAGGCCTGGCGCCTCTACTACCTTGCCAAAGCTATGCGCCAGGGCGAGGTGCGCTTCACCTACCTCAAAGCCGACGGCACCATCCGCTTCGCCACCGGCACCCTCAAGAACCTCCCTGCCGGAATCACCATGCCAAACGGCAAGAAGCTGACCAAGCCCTCATACAAGGCAATGGCTTACTTCGACACCGAGAAGAACGCTTTTCGCTCATTCAAGGTTGAGAACTTCCTGGCAATGGCGATTTAAAATCGCTTCCAAGCCTCCAAAAGCCACAATGATTGAAAAATCAGTGACTTAGGAGGCTTTTGGCCTCTTCTCGGATTTCAGAGATTTTCCGAAAATGAAAATCCGATTGCAAATTGGGTTACATTTGCGGAAAATCTCCGAATATGGTAACAAAGTTCACCTTGACATCGGGCGGCATCGAGACCGCATTGGACTCCCAGTCCTTAAAGAACTGGGGCGATGTGATGTGCTCATACTCTCGGAGCGACTACGGAGGAATAGTTAGGAAGTTCACATCTGCCTTTGAGTTCACCCTTGATGCCTACGACTATCTGATGGCTTTGTATTTGGAGAAAGGCTTCAAGGCCGAGTGCGTGCTGGCTATCTACACCATCAATGACGATTGGTCTTTCACCAAGCAGTTCGAATGCCCGCTTGACTTCTCCACAATAAAGTGGACCGACACCGTACTCTCCATATCTTCGGTTGACAACTCGCTTGCCGCTCTCATCAAGGCCAACAAAAGCACCAAGTATGAGCTCGAGGTGGGAACTGACATAGTAGCCGACGGCACATTCCATTTTGACCGTCTGCTGATGCAGGAGAGCGCCACCTATGAGTTCACGCAAGGAGAATCCAATGAGGAAAACGGCTCCATTAGAGTGACCGTAGATGCTGATGAAGAGATAGTGTAGCTCGGCAACGTTGGCAATGAAATCAATGTTGGAGGCACCATTCTCTACAAGGATGACCAAGATGCCGATGAGGATGGGTATCTTCTTCAAGCCTACAAGGATGTGGATTTGGATTTCTCATGGAACTTGGTCATTGACACAAATAGCCTTAACAACCGAGGAAGCGTTGGAAGAAATTTCAATCTGCAAGTTCTGCGAGGCACATCCGTAGTGGTTGATAAATTCCTATTCACGCTTGGCGGTGCTGGATCCAGTTATACCTATCAAGGAACATTCGGAGACATCGCCTCAGTAGAATCTGCCTATCCTGGAAGTTGGGATACTCTCGGCTATTGGGTAATCATCGACAATATCGTATGGGTGGTCACCTATAATGGCCATGGCGGGTATTGGCGCAACACTGGCCAATCAGCATTTGAGTTCTTTCGTGAGACCTACAAAGGGTCTTTGCAGATTAGCCTTTTGAATGGCGACAAGGTCAGAATAGTTTGCAAGCAGGACACTGGCAAAAGAAAGTCGGTCTTTACCCTTTATACTCAAAGCCTAATCTTTTCTTGGAAATCAAGAGGGGTATTGTGTGACATACCTTCGTTCAAGCCTAAGACATTGGCTGAAACATTGATTAAAAAAATGGCGGGGGATGATTTGAGAGTAGAGGTGAGCATCACTGACTTTGATTTGCGGTTGGCAAATACCGTACTCATGGCTGCTGAAAATGTGCGTGGCATTGATGGCGCCAAGCTTTATTCCTCATTCAACGAGTTTACGGATTGGATGTCGGCAGTGTTTGGCTATGTTTACGAAATAGGAGAGCTTCAACATACTCCTTACGATAAGATAGTCAATATCGGCGAGTGCTTCTATACTCAAAAGTCCTTTGTGAGTTCAATGTACGAGGGTGAAGTTGACATGGCTCGCGTAGTCTATATGGAAAGCAGAGGAATGTTTTTCTATAATGCCCCCGATGGGAATTACTACATCGCTTGGGATGGGTATTTGGACTATGTGTCAAGCAGCAGCAGACCCAAGCCAGGCATTTTATATAACTTTTCAAACATAGGCCTTTGTGTTTTCGATTTCAATGATGACGGTTCTTTGGCAAGCAACACTCCGGTTGCGAGCGGCCTCACAACTGATAACGCTCTCCTTGATTGGCAGCCCGTCAAGTTCTTGCATCGGTCAGAGCTTTTCAGCGGAGTAGTATCGAAAGACATCGGCAACGTCTTGGACCTGAGCTATACCGTCACCTCATCTTCCATTTACTCCACCATCGAGGCTGGCTATGAGGAGAAGGACTATGACAGCATCAATGGCCGCGATGAGTTCAATTTCACCAACGTGTACTCCACGGGGTGCACGGCAACGGATAAGAAGCTGAGCCTCATCAGCAAATACCGGGCAGACTGCTACGGCTTGGAGTTCGCGGCTCAGAAGCGCGGCGAGGACACCACCGACAGCACCTCCGACAATGACGTGTTCTTTGTCTATTGCTCGGTCAGCGGCACTGATTATTCGCCAGCTCGCTCCTGCTCGATTGAGAACGCTTTGAGCGATACCGTTTTCAATGGAGAGTTCTCGCCCATGGCTTGCGTCAGGGCCAATGCCGGGTACATCGGAATGCAAGAAGCCGACATGCAATTGGCTTTCGCATCCTCCACTGGCAACAGCTCGATAGTGATTGATGGGGAAAGCATATCCTCCGACATCACCCTCGGCGAGCCTCTGATGACTTGCGGTGTCATTGAGTTCACCACCGATGACCAGGAAGTGACAGCCAACCTCAATAATGCCGTAAGGCTCAAAAGCAACGGCATCGAGTACGTCGGCTATATCTCAGACCTCGATCTCAAATACGCACGGCCAGAGCCGGCAAGTTACAAACTGTTGGTTAAATCAATCTCATTGTCATGACATACCTCAGCCCTTTCACACCATTGTTCTTTGCGGACATAGCGAGCGACGGCATCCCTTGCCGTTGTATGCAAGTGTTCGCTCCTGGCGATGTGATTTTGATTGAGCTGTTCTCAGATGATGACGTTGAGGCTTGGCTTGTCAAAGAATCCGATGAGAGCAAGGTGAGCCTGACTTTCGCCTCTGAGGATTTGGACGATGGAGGAGCATTGTTTTACGCACAAGTGTCGGGATTGGCCGATGATGTGTATTGGCTCCATGTCGAGGGTTTGGGAGACAGCGAGCCGTTCGAGGTGACGAGCAATCAATCGGTGCTCGATGCGACCGCTCTGTTCCAATACGGTAACGCTGACAATCGCCGCAGAAAGGACGCTCGGTTCATCGTGGATGGCAAGAGGCTTTTCTTTTCGTTCAGAGCCATCGGTGGCTTCAAGGACAGCGGTGTTTCGTTCGCAGTTGATAACGAACAGTTTGAAACCCCCGATTGCGACATCGTGGAGCTTTATGGCAAAGAATCCACCCAAAAGAAATTCACGCTTGGCGGAGGCGATGGCGCGCCCATTTGGCAGGGCGAGTTGTTGAACCGCCTGCTTTGCTGCCATTACGTGTACATCGATGGCTATCGGTATGCCAGGAAAGGGAGCGCGGTGCCCGAAATAACCACGCTTATGGAGGGCCTTGACGCTTTCGTGTTCACACAAAATCTCCAAAGGATCAATTACAACTATCCAAAATACTCAGACATAGAAAATGGCTAAGGTCAGCCCATACACGCCTCTCGCCTTTCCTTGGAATTTGAAAGGCTGGAATGATGACGGATACCGACAAGTGTTCGCCACTACTGACCGCATATTGGTCGAGGTGTTCGGCGCTTCCACCCCTTACCTCTATGTCTATGATGCCCTGATCCGTGAAACTGCCGCAGTGCAAGAATACGGCGCAAAGGCGATGGCCAATGGGCAAAGCCTGTGCTATGCCACAATCGAGGGGTTGTCAGAGGGGTGCTATGTGGCAGAGATAGACGGCTTGGTGGAATCCCTCCCATTCATCATCACAGAGGATGAGGCTTTGCTTGCTCAGACTACCTTGGTTCAGTACTCGATGCCCGACAATAGGCAGACCACCGAGGGAGTGTTTTTGATCGACGGCTTGCAGTCCTTCTTCGATATGAGAGTGCCGGGAGGGTTCAAGGCGAGCCTCGCCTCATTCAAGTGCGCCAACGAGCAGTTTGAGACAACCGAGAGCGACATCGTGTCGCTTGAAGATGCTGGCTCGATAGTCAATGCCTTGGTCGTAGGCGATGGTGACGGATGCCCCATTTGGCTTGGCGAAATGTTGAACAGAGCCTTGGGATGCCAAGACCTTTACGTCAATGGCACAAGGTATCTCCCCACCGAGGCTCTTTCGGCTGAACAACTCGTTGAGACCGTTCAGCGGTTCGTGTTCACCGCCAAGATGGCCAAGGCTGAGAACTTCGACCCATCACGCGAAATGGGAATACGCAAGCTTATCCTCCGCACCTTGGAGGACGAGCTGAGAAAGACTGACAATGGCAACCATAGGCTTTTGAAGAGATGACGGACCAGGAATACAAGACGTTGGCCAATAAGATTGTAAGCCTCATACGATCTGAAAGCAAGACGATAGGGGAGCTGCCTCAGGCATCTTCTCTGTCGGACGATGATTTGTTTGAGATTAGCGATGGGCGCTCACTCTCTTTCAAGGCTCTGAAGCAAGCCATATTGGATGCGAGCAATGGCGGGCAGTTCCTCTCCCGGCTCAATGACGATACGGCAAACGGCCTCATCACTTTCGTCAAGGGATTGGTGAGCCTTGTGCTGCTAAAAGCAAAGGGAGGAGCCGAGTTCGGCGACTTCATCCGCTCCATGACTGCCGGAAAGGGCGGAGGCATCGATGAGAAGGGCAATATGCAGGTCGAGAGCATCGAGGTCAGAAGCTACGCCCTTTTCATGGAAATGATAATCAACCGCCTCAGCGCGGTTGAGAGCGACTATGTGTTCAACGAGAGCGGAACCATCGAGAGCGCCGAGGAATTGACCGATGGCACGTGGCTCATAACCCTGCGCAAGCGCTGGGATTATGATTTCACGGCTTTCAAGGAGTATGACGTTCTGTATGGCTCCATCAATACACTCTTGGCCGACGGCTCCTATTTCACATCGTGGATGCGTGTAAACTCGGTGAACCAGATGTCGAACCAAATCACCGTCAGCATCTATCCCGATGACGAGGTGCCGGCCGGAAAGAACTTCACTCCTTGCGAGGGCATGAACGTGCTGCATCGAGGAAACGCTATCGATGAGGATAGGCAGAGCGCTTGGTATCTTTCAAGCCGGGAGGGTTGCATCGTGTATCTTGAGGGCGTTACTAAGCCCATCCTTGATGAGGGCAACTACTATATGATTCTCGGCAAGCTGAAGAGGCTCGACCTGTTCAGCAATCTGCCGATCAACTATGGCCACCCATACGTGTTCGCTCGCGGCATCGTGGTGCAAGACCTGCTCAGAATCGATTACAAGGGCAATCCCACTTATGAGATTGTTGATGATGGCTTGTGGAATGGCGAGAAGCAGTACATCAGAGGCTACGATGAGGATTTGGGCAAGTACATTCAGCACCAGGTGTGGTACAACAGCTGCTGCTGGAGGTGCGTTGCCTCTGAGGCTCGCATAGGAGTCGCCCCTCGGTACGACAACACCGATTGGGTCTGCATCGTGAACGACAACTTCACCCTCAAGATTGTGAGCAGCGAGGGCAATGTGCTGAGATATGGTCGTGAGTACACCACGCTCAGCGCGGTGCTTTGCCATGGCGATGAGGATGTGACGGCCGACATCGTCACGGGATCATGGCAAGTGGAGTGGACGAGAGACAGCGGCCAGCCGTCAGACGATTTGGCTTGGGCCGTGTCGAGAGCCGGAGCGGGCGTTGACTTGTCAATCACCCCATCTGACATGCCTTCAAATTGGGGCACGCTCAGAAAGGTCGATTTCAAAGTGACCGTCTGGGTTCCCGACGGAGCGGCTTCCACCTCGATGGAGGCTGGGTTTACAATCAGCAAGTGAAACTAAAAATATAAGATTATGCCTATAGTTTACGATACTGCGCAAGTGGTCTATTCAGCGTTGAGCGTGTCACTGAGCATGGATGTGCTTGGCGGCAGCATGACGCAGCGCCGAAGCATGGGCGGCACTTTTGACCCTGACCGCGCATTGTTCCCATTGCAGTTGCGGCCTAAGCTGTGGGTTAGCGACCCCGACGGCATCATTCCCGAGGGAGACCAGACCAACGCCCTTGTCGAGTGCAAGTGGTACATCGGCACTGATGACACTGGCACCCGAATCTACGGCACTGAGGATGATTACGACCTTGGGGCATACGGAGAGATTACCATATACGCCAACGTGCTTCCGACCTCTCCGCTCGACCTGTTCTTCACGTGCAGCTACATCGACCCGCGTAACCAAGCCAACGTCATTGTTAAGACTTGGCGCGTTACCCTGACGAGTTCTCAGAGCGCTGAGATTGCTCTTAGCGTGACCCTCGACACTGCCGACAAGGATGCTTTCTCTCCTTTCAAGACAACATCGAGCAAACGCACGATTACTGCGCAGCTCCACAACGGAGGCGATGACGTTGACGACAGCGATGCCTATTATTCCTGGTACGTGCTTGACAAGGAATTGAAGAGGTATCGTGACATCGACCCCGAGACCGACCTTTGGTACATCAGCGGAATAGGCACCAAGGCTCTTACCATAGACAGAGCCTATGTGGGTTCAGAGCGACTTATGTGCGTTGGAGGCATTCTCTATTCTGAAGACCCGACAGTGCCGGCACCCCCTCCTGCTCCAGCCACAACTCTTAGCAATGGCAAGAAATATACTCCTCCCTACGGCAATTACACAGCTCGCAAGATGTTCAAGACATTCCGCTTCTATGGCCAGTATGGCGAGGACGTGAAGTTGACCAAGGGCAAAATCATCAAGGCTGACACCTCAGTTGTCAAAGCCGAAGCCAAGGTGACGAATACCCGAGGCAATGTCGCCAACCCCTCAAAGTATTTCGACATCCGACACTTCACCACCCACAAGTATGCGGGCGCGGCTCAGGTGACGGTAGGGTACGGCAATGAGGTGACAGTCAATGCCAACGAGTGCAGCCGCAATCCCCAAGACCCGACAGTGTTCGGTTGCGAGATCCGTCGCCTCTCCGAGTTCCGAGGCATCACCATCAATGGCGCGTACCTGCTCGATTCAAATGGCAAGAAGATATGCGCCCAAGTTCCGGACGAATAAAACCATCAAGACATGGAAGCATTGATATACGCTTACGCAGTGCCCGAGGCTATCGCCCAGGCTTTGAAGCTCGCTCCCTTGCGCCGAAAGGCTCAAATCAACGGAGCAACCTACTATCTTCTTTCCTCGCAAGACCTCCAAGCATACGGCATCGACCGAGCCATCGAGAACGGAGCCGTTCGCATGGGCCTTGACGAGGCTCGCCAAATGTTCAACCATAAATAACAGATAATCATGTCAACGTACAGCGCGATAGACACCCTTGTGGCGATTGTTGATGGCGACACCATTGTCCCCGGCATGGGCGTGGTGCTTCCTACGGGTGTCGGCCTCACACAGTATTACGATCCCGAAACCACCGATGTGACGCCCAACTATGCGAACACCCCCATCATGTTCTACCCCCAGTGCTACAGCTCGGCAAGCGGCAAGTTCGTTGTTCCTACCACGGGCAAGTGGTACAAGGGCAATCCCGAAGCGAGCGGAGCATTGATTCTCGACATCGCCAATACAGCTGTTGAGAGCGGCTATTCCTCAGTCTTTGAGAAATCGAGCTACACAGTCAACGGACTTGTGTTCCCAGCTTTGAAGATCAAGGGCAACCTTGCTTCCTCAACCAACCTCAATGACGTGCCCATCTATTTCAAGGGCGAGTTCAACGGCATCGAGTGCATGTGCAACGGAGAGGTGAAAGTTGTCAGCACCACGGGCAAGGAGTTCGACATTCTCATCAATTGCGTGAACGAGGATGGCAACCCCGATACTGTTATCGACAACGACAGCGAGAAGCTTGAGCTCACTCCCCAGCTTCAGTGCAACGGCGTGACCCAAGCCACATCTTCAAGCAATTGGACTTGGTATCGAGGCTCAGTTGCCGCAGCCAACAAAGTCACCCATAGCGCCGGAGTTACCGAACTTTCGGGCGAGGTTCTCACTTTGTACGACGGAGGCGTTGAGGGCACTGAGGAGTACATCGCAGTGTATAAAGATAGCAGCCGTGAGATTCGCAAGCACATTCAAGTGAGCGACACCCACGACCCTTATTACATCGACATCGGCCGAAGCACCAACTCCAACCAGGTTCATTCCACCGACACTGTCAAGTACACCCCGAGCGTGATCAAGCGCACAGACGGCACCATCGTGTCGTCGGCGAAGTTCACTTTCAACGTGTACAGCGAGGATGGCACCTATGACGTTACACAAGCCAACGTCACCTCCTACACCGTCTCAGGCGCAGACGTGAAGAACTATGGAGGCTTGCACGTTCGCATAACCTGCTCGATATAATGGGATACTCTGCGTTTGACACATTGCTTCCGGCTCCCGAGAATGGTGTGAGCTATTGGATTGTCCCCTCCGACTCTGTCGTGAGGAGGCTTTCCACTGGCGTGCTCATGCCGTCACGCATCAGCGCTACGAGGATGAAAGCGGATGGTTCGTCTACGCCAGCCGTTACTACCGATTACACGCTGAGATATATAGTATATGATTCGTCTGGTTTGGTCCTTTTATCGGGAAATGTTTCTAACGGACAGTACATCACCATTCCCACTAAGGCAGTTTCCATAAGGTTTTTGATGGGTTCAGGGTCCACTACTATCGCTTTGACCACAGTATTCATCATCAACGATGGCTCTGACGGCTCTGATGGCAAGAATGGCGATTGGCCGAGCTATGTTTTCAAGAAAAGCGATACAAAGCCTGACACTCCTACGGATACTGAAAATACCATACCCACATCTACGGATGCCACGAGTCCGAACTATGGGTGGGAGGACGCTCCTTATGGAAGCGACAAGTGGTGGATGTCTATGGCTATCATCAATGGCACGACTGGAAAGCCTGGCGAGTGGAGCGACCCTGTGCAATGCACGGCTGAGGATGGGGACACTCGGTATACAGATTTCAAGTTCTGCGCCAAGGCAACCACTCCGTCAAGAAATCCTACATCGGCCGATCCGTCTGAGGCAGTGCCAATTTACAATGTCACAGGCACCGTACTGCGATACCTCAATGTCGATTCCTGGTACGATGACCCTCCCACGCCATCGTCAGGACAACGATTGTGGATGATTAAGGCGATGAAGGATGCCGATGGCTCATTGTATGACGGAGCCACGTGGAGCTCTCCTGTTCCCATATCGGGAGAAAAGGGCGAAGACGGCTCCACCATCAAGCCTAAGGGTACTTTCACTGAGCACTACGCAAGCACTACTGACATGCCGTCTGCTCCCTCAGCGTCAGACGAGGTGGTTCTGATTGACACCAATGCGAGCCAAACCTCCAACAAGTATCTTTGGATTGCATACTCTGATGAGGATGGAGCGTGGGCATACGAAAAGGCTGAGGAGTATGATGCATGGGTTAAGAAAGACGATGGCCACATTTGGATTGCATCGGGCAACGTTTGGGTTGATTCGGGCGTGTTCGCCATCGAGGGTCCGGCCGGAGCGGATGCCTGGACTGCCAACTGCTATCCCTCCACCGTTTGCGTACCCCAGGATAGCGTCTCGGTTGTAGAAGTCAGGATCACCAGCGCGCTTGGCTCAACTCGACTGCCATACGGAAGCTCTACCAATCCCACCTTTTTAGTGATGAACTCCATCAATGGAGTTGCGAGCGGAACCGGCCATGGCTACATCGATGATTGGCTTATGTGGGGCTTTAGCACAGAGGAAAGGGCTTTTGTGATTAGGCTCATCTGTAGGCCAAACGATATATCAAGGCGTTCCACGCTTGGCGTCACTTTAACTCTCACTAAGGAGGATGGCTCCACTGATACGCAGACCATTTATTTTGCTGTTTGCACTTATGAGAACGGCGAGGATGGAAAGCCAGGGGCAAAGGGCGCGACTCCGCGACCGACCAATTGGGAGGATTGCGATGGCACGTTCAACTTTGAGGCTGGAGATACTGAAAATGGAGAGGTGTTCCTCGATTATACCTTGTATAATGGGTTGCATTATCTCTGTGTAAAGGGGCATACCAAAGGAGCCTATGTCGATAGTAGCGGCTATCCTGTTACTCCGGCTTATGATTCAGCGAACGGAGCGACCTATTGGAAAGTCGCTGCTGATTGGGAAATGGTGGCCACCAAGCTGATTCTTGCAGAATATGGCGTCATAAAGAATCTCGGAGCGGAGGGTATCTACATGACCGATTCAAATGGAAACATCATCTTTCGCGCTGAGAACGGCGAGGTAGAGTGCAACAAGGGAACTTTCACAGACATAGTGGTTAACCGAGGTACTTTCTCGGGTCACGTGCTATCAGAGTTTGTGGCACTTGATGAAAGCGATGCGGTAGAGGCAACCGACCGAGGCGGCGTTGTAGGGTATATGATTCAAGACAATTGGAACATCATAGACAGTGGGTCAGGCAACCTCATATACTTGCCTTATGCGGCCAATTACGTAGGAGCGCGAATCTGCATATTCAACAACCGATTGCAATGGTCAAGGTCGACGGACCCCACCTACATCAAGTCAGTGCAAGGCTTGCTGATTATGACGGACCAGTTGAACTCTGAGTCTACGAACACGAGCGGCACCACTTCGGTAACGGGCGTAACGACAATCGAGCTGATGGGAGGTTATGCAGAGTTTATCTGCATGAAGGACGCATCGGGAGTTTACCGATGGTGGCTTACCAATCACATGGCGCATTTCTTTAATGGATACTAACGAACTAAAATCATAATTATGGCAGACACAATTGAATTTGAAGACCTTGAGGAAATCAATGCCGTTGATCCCTCAAACGATGTTGTCCTCGGCTACAGCAAGAGCGGCAACAAGGTCGGCCTCATTCCACTCAGCTTCGTTTCGGGAGCGGGGTGGTGCGGTCGCCGCTGGGACATGAACGCCTCGACACCGATTGGCGAGGCTTGCGGTGACATCGACCTGCTCCGCGAGTGGCCGTCGCGCATCGGCCTCGGCTGCTACCTGGTCGACAAGAACCACGGTCGGCGCAAGCTCGACCCAAGCAACCACTACAAGTTCGCCACGGGCGAGACCGCCAAGCTGGATGGCTCCATGGGCGATTATATGTGGGGCTGGAACGCAGTGTGGTATTACGCTTGGTGGGTGGATGGCGATTACTTCTACGAGGCAGTGTCGCTGAAGCCGATGACCGGACGCTACAATTACAAGATACCTGTTGCCTCGACATCCGCCTTGGGCGTGGCTGTTGTTGACCGCACCAATCTTGAATTGGTATCTGTAATCAACACTGCGGCTCAATACCGAGGCGGCAACAACAATGCAGACTATGATGGCAAGTACAACACTCAATTGGGCGTTGCGGCCACGAATCTGAACGCGGCCACGTTCGGCGACTACGCGCGCAAGAAAGGGGACGGCTGGGAGGCCTACTGGTATGCCCACCACGCAGCCATCGGCATCCTTTTCCGTGTCATCATGGGCACGCGAAACTGCCAAACGGCGGTAAATACCAACAAAGATTCCAACGGCCTGTACCAAGGGGGCGTAGGCGCGGGTGTGACAACAGCACCTGCTTTGTGGGGTGACACGGTCGCCAACAATGGATGGGCCAATTACCCATTCCTTCAGACGAGCGTAGCAGTTGACAAGGGTGACTACACTGGCTCGGTTGCTGCAACCGTCACAAACGGCGCTGGCACTACATCGACTGTGAATGTGCCTTGCTTCTTCGGGCTGAAGAATTTCTTCGGCTACCTTGGCCGCTGGGGCCGCGGCAAGCTTATCAACAAAACGAGCGACGGCGGCTACGACATGTACGTGGTGCCGAAGTTGTACAGCACTTACTCGATGTCCTCGCTCACGGGTTTGACAAAGGTAGCGAGCGGCCCGGCTAATGCGACGGCATCGAGTTACGAATACATCACGCAGATGTCGATGCAGAATCTGTGCATGTGCCCGACGGTGCTGGGCGGCACGTCGAGCACGTATTTCTGCGATGCGCAATACAACGACAAAGCCGTGTCGGGTCTGCGCGTTCCCTCTGTCGGTGGCAATGCGAACAATGGTAGCAATGCGGGCCTTGGGTACCTCAATGTGAACAATGGGGTCACGACAGCCAATGCGAACTACGGCTCGCCCCTCAACTATAGGGCTCGGCGGTTGATTCTTGTCAGCTTCTCCGCCGAGCCTCGACACGGAGGCAGAGACCGCGCCCCAAGGCGAAAGACACAATCAACGGAAGTGCCAGTAGGCCCCTCGGCTCGACAGCAGTACCAAAGGAGAAAAGCAGACAAGAACCGAAATGACACCGAAGTAGGACACCGATCAAGACACCGCCATGAACCGAAGAGGACACTTAGCAGAACTGTCAGCCACCCCCGAGAATATCTTGAGGGCGTTTGGCGGCTATGCCCGGGGCAAGATGCATCGGAAGGCCGTGAGGGATTTCTCAACTGAGATATTCGGAATGGTAGACCAGATGATAGACGAGATGCTTCATTGCACCCACGTCACATCTCCCTATATCCCCAAAGAGGTGTTCAAGCCAAAGCACCGAATCGTGCACAAGACCGCAATACGCGACCACGTGATGCAGTGGGCATCGGTGCTTCCGTTCGAGGTATGGCTGATGGACACTTTCCATCATCGCTCGCCCGCTTGCGTGCCGGGAAAGGGCACCCACTTCTTCCTGCGCCAGGAGCAGAGCGAGCTTCGCAACACTCCCCAGGAAGAGGTGTATTACACAGTCCAGCTTGACGTGCATCATTATTTTGAGCACATCGACCACGATTTGATGAAGCGCAGAATCCGAGAGAAAATCAAGGATCCTGTGCTTCTCCATTTCCTCAACGAGTTTGTTGACAGTTTCCCCGACGGCCTTGTGCTTGGGGTGAAATTGTCGCAGATGCTCTCTGGATTGTACCTGGCCCCATTCGACAGATGGGCGATGAGATGCTTCGGCCTCCAAGACAACCCCTCGCTGTTCCGCAAATGGCAAGCGGAGTATGTCTCCGATTGCCTTGTAACGTGCCGTACCAAAGCGCAGAGCGATGAGTTGGCCAAAGGGGTGGGGCATCTTAATGACAAGTTCGCCCGCTATGTATCCGAGGGGCTTAGGCATTACAGCCGATTTGCCGACAACATCGTAATCAAGCATCGCGACAAGGCCTTTCTCCACATCATTGTGAAGATGGCCATTGCCACGCTTCGCGAAGATTACAAGCTGGAGGTGAACAAGGGTTGGAATGTGAGGCCCACTTGGATGGGCAACGACATCTGCGGCTATGTCCTCTACCATGACCACACCATGCTGCGCAAGCGCAACAAGAAGGCTCTCTGCCGACAAGTTGCCAAGCTTCGCAAGAAAGGCAAGTCTGACCACCAAATCAGACTGCTATGCTCAAGCAGAGCGGGTTTCGCCCAGCACTGCAATTCAAGACACCTGTTAAAGACACTGAAAATGGAAAAGAGACTTGGAGCGGTGATCAAGAACCGCAAGAAGAAAGCGCCCTTTGAGGGCATGACGCCCGAGCAGAAGAAATCTATCGAGGAGGTGATAATGTACGCCAACGAGACAGATGAGAATGCCAAACTCATTCAGCTCATCGATTACAAGGTCGATGATTCCGTGATTGAGAAAAACGAGGATGGCACGCCAAAGCAACGCATCGCCATTCGATACAAGGTCATTGACCATGTTGAGAATCCCGGCACTGACGATGCCAAGAACGTGTGGAAGCCCGAAGAGTGGTATTCTTTCTCCGGCTCTCGTGTGATGATCGAGCAAGCCTTGCAAGACTTCTCACGCGAAGACCTGCCGCTCCCTACTGTTATAAAGGAATACATCAACAAGCAACGTAAGAAATTCTATAAATTCACCTAAGGCTCATTAAGGCTGCGGGTGACTAAAGGCATAAGACTATGAACAAAGCAATCTACCTGCGCCAAATGAAGCCTGGCCGCTATGATGCTGGCCACGCCATCGTCTATCTCAACGAGATGGTCTTTGAGAACTATCTTCCCGAGGACGCCCCCGAAGGCATGGAACCGGCCACTGCCTATCAGTATGAGGGCCCGATGACCGATGGCGGCACTCTCATCGAATGCGCCGATTTCTCACGCGACTCTCTCATCAACGGCTTGATTCGTTCAACTTATTCTCAGACAGAGGAGGACGCAATCAAAACACACCAAATCATGATTCTGCAGGACCCAAACCACGAAAAAGCCTCCGAATGGCAGAGCGAGTGGGCTCGGTTCTGTGTCATTCGACAAGCGGCTATCGATTATGTAGACAAGTGGCTCGCTGAATAAAGCTACATTTCATCTGAGGCTCCAAGGTTGACCAACTTTGGAGCCTTTGTTGTATCCGAATGAAAATGGCATTTTCTGTAACTTGTTGATTGCTTGTAGAATCAGCCAATCTCTCTTTTCAAGATTTTGGGAATCGGAAACTTTTTGGGATAAATGTCTTAGCTTTGCTGAAAAATTCAAGCAATGGATTGGTCAATACTCATATCAATACTGGGAGCCATCGGAGGTCTTGAGGGCATCCGATTCATCATCAACCGAAAGCCAAACAAGCGTATGGCTAATACTGAAGCGAGCAGCGGTGAGTTCAAATTCTTGCAAGAGCAGATCGAATTTGCCCAAAGGCAGAATTTGGAGATGGAAAAGAAGTACGCTGAGCAGACTGAGAGGCTCAGAAAAACGCAGGATGATGCTTACGAGCTTCAGAATAGTCTGCGTAGAGCAGAAGTCGCTCTCGCTTGCCTTAGGTGTGATGACGAGGATTGCCCCTATAGAAAGCCTCCCACGGCAAAGACCCCACCGCCTCCTGGCATACCACGTGATGAATGGCACAAGATAAGAATCCAAAATCCACAGAAAGATGAAGTACTTCACAATAGCTGAGCTCACCAAGAGCGACACAGCCAATCGCCTTGGCATAGGCAACACTCCGAGCGTGACAGAGACTGCCAACCTAATGGCATTGGTCAATTACGTGCTGGACCCTCTCCGAGAGGCTTTCGGCTCGCCCATTAGCGTGTCGAGCGGCTTTCGTTCCTCAAAGCTCAATTCTGCTGTGGGAGGCTCAAAAACCTCTGACCACTCC
Source organism: Muribaculaceae bacterium Zag1 (assembly GCA_002633115.1). Classification (GTDB taxonomy): domain Bacteria; phylum Bacteroidota; class Bacteroidia; order Bacteroidales; family Muribaculaceae; genus CAG-873. Next base: position 52,409 of record NWBJ01000062.1, on the reverse strand, counting down.
AAAGGGTGCGCGGCAGACATCTATGCGACAAAATTCAGGGATGTGGCCGATATGCGAAAGAAGAATCTCACCCTTTTCCAATGGATCATCGAAAACTGCAAGTACAATCAGGTGATTTGGGAAAAAGGGTCGGCTGATGGACCTCAATGGGTGCACGTGGCTTACCATAGCGATGGCACCAACAAGATGCAGATTCTACGTACCATTGATGGCAAGACATATTATAATTGTGATAAGAATGGCAAAAAGATTTGATATGAAATGGTTATGTACAATTGTCTTTGTTTTGCTTATTGCGAGCTGTTCATCTCAGCGCCATGTTTCATCATCATCAGAAACGCTGGCAACAGAGTTAACCGAAAAGAGCATCGAGCAGACCACAAGCGTTACTGTCGAATCGTGGCAGCAGCTCGATCTCGAAGCAGAGTGCATTATCGCAACTCTGACCGCCGACAGCATCGTTCGACCCGACGGAGAGATTCTCTACAATCCAAGGCTCGAACTCAATGCAGAAAAGCCAAAGGTGGCCCAGGAATCCTCAGCCTTGTCAAAGGAGGATGCCGAAACCAAAATTGACGAGGCAACGGCCATTCAGACCGAAACCAAGTCAGAAGAGGAGACAGACACCGAATCTGCCGTGGTGGCGGAGCCAGTCAAGACCAATTGGCTTTTGATTGGCTTGCTTGTGATGGGATTGGCGGCAGTCATTATAATCGTGATCAGGAAAACCAAAACGGGTTAACGAAATACTATTGTAAATTTTCAATGTCAGATGCTTCCTCGTTGCGAAACGTGGAAGCATTTTTTTCATTCGTGACCGCACCTTTTTGCTGCTCGATGGTAATGGATGTCAGATGCTTCAGAGATGATGCTTGCGATGATGCCGAAGCGTCCAAAAGGAAGCCTCCGATGAGCAGTCACCGGAGGCTTTTCAGTGTAGTCAATAAAAATGGCCGAGGGGAACCACCCGCCTCGGCCTCAAGTCAAACCAATTAAGCCCCAATGGAACCTAATTGACAGTGCAAATTTACGGATTATTTTTCACATCACCAAGCAAATTATCCAAAACTTTTCGCACCGCTTCAGTGGCCATCTTGGGCGTCACCACTATGTAGTGGTAGAGGATGCCCTTGGCGGCTCCGAGAGAGTGGCCCAGAATGTAGTCGATGATAGGTGTTTCGACTTTCAGCTCCAAGGCATGCTGTGCGAACGACTTGCGGGCAGAGTAGTAGATGACCTTTTTCCCGATGCCAGCCTCCTCAGCAAGCAGAGGCATGTGCGTGAAGCAGAAGTCATGGGTGAGGCTATAGATGCCCACTTGGGCGTTGAGCTTGCCGTTGCGCGCTTTGTACTTCTTGATGATGGGCTTCGCCTCATCGGGGATGGAGAACTCCACCTTTGAATCGGTCTTGCGCGACACCTTTTGGCGAGAGTACTTGATTCGGCTCATGTTTGTGAAGTCGATTTGGAGCAGGTCTACGAGATTGATGCCACCGAGATAGTATGAGAGCATGAAGAAGTCGCGGCACAGAGCCACGGATGCCAGCCGTGGCTTGCAGTCGCGAATCTTTCTGATTTCCTCGATAGTGAGCCAGCTGTCGCGTATCGGCTTCTTTGGAGGGGTGTACGATGCGAACGGGTCGATCTTGTACGAGACGTAGCCGCAGCGCACGGCATACTTCACCAGGAGCGAGAGAGTGGTCATATAGTTGCGGATGGCTGCCGGCCCGAGCTTGCAGTTGCGCCGCTTGTATTCCCTCAGTTTCTTGTCGAGAGCGAGAATGGCTGAGGGAGTGAGGTTCTCAAGGATGGTGTTTGGCGATATGCACTTCGACAGAGTGGCGAAAGCAATGCCGTAGGTGCGCTTGGTGCCATCGCTGATGTCGGATAGGGCGATGTACTCATCGAAGACCGCTTGGAGGGTGATGCACTTCTTTGAGCCAGTCTTGCGGATGTACTCTATGAGGTCGGTGCAAGTCATGCCCTCTGCGCCCGGCACCTCGTCAAAGGCTTCCTGGTACTGCTGCACAATCTTGCGGAGCTTGGTGTTGAGGTATGAGGCGTCGGCTCTCTTGACGATGGTGCCGTTCTTGAACTCCTTGGGTGAGTCGATGGCTATGTCGGTGGTGAGGTATCGCGTCTGGTTGTTGTGGGCGATTGCCACCTGGATCTTGATGCGACCGTCCTTGAGGGTCTTGGAGTGAATGATGGTTGGTCTTATGGTTGCCATATCATTAAGGATTTTGGGGAAACTTTTTCGCAACAAAAATGGCCTCGGGGAAACTTTGGGGAAATGATTTTGAGGTCAAATTTGGTGCATTTCGGTCAATAATTACTAACGTAAGTCCTTAATGTTCAGTGGAAACCCTTATTTTAGTGTAAATTAGCGGTAGGGACAAAATGAAAAGGAGATACTCTCACGAGCCTCTCCCATTCCATTCATCACATTATGCTTAATATATAATCTTTCTTTCGTCCTTGTCTGTTTCGGTGGGATTAGTAGCGGCTTTCCACTACGTCCCAGTCTACGATTTCCCAGAGGCGGTGCAGGGCCTCGGCTCTGCGGTTCTGGTAGTCGAGATAGTAGGCATGCTCCCACACGTCGAACACCAACAGGGGTGTCAGTCCCGAAGTGAGAGGGTTGCCGGCATTGGATTCCTGGGTGATGAACAACTTGCCGTCTTCGTCGCGGCTAAGCCACACCCAACCTGAGCCGAATATGCCCACTCCAGCGTCTTCAAACGCCTTTTTGAACTCCTCGAAGGATCCGAAGTCACGGTCAATGGCCTTTCTCAATTCTCCTCCCGGCTCTCCGCCAGTGTTGGGTGCGAAGGTGAAGAAGTAGAATATGTGGTTCCATGCCTGGGAGGCATTGTTGAAGAGAGGCCCTTTGGCGTTTCGGATTACATCTTCCAAATCCATGTCCTCATACTGCGATCCTTTGATCAGACGGTTGAGGTTGTCGATGTATGCCTTTTCGTGCTTTCCGTAGTGGTATTCCACTGTTTCTTTGCTTATCACCGGTGCCAGGGCGTCGGTTGCATAGGGAAGGTCGGGCTGAGTGTATGTCATAACTACATTGAATTTATTGGTTACTCAAAATATAACAATACTCTCTTCGATTTGTTCGTTGCAAAGTTAATAATTATTTATATAGGAATAAAAATAATGTTGCAGCATTGTTGCAAGAAATTTCACGTTGTAACATTTATTCTCCATATTAGCCAAAAAAGTGGGAAATAGGGAGAGAAAGAGATGGCGCATAGCTCCATCTTGACCGTAAAAACCATAAGGACATAAGAGGCATAAGGACATAAGAGGCATAAGGACATAAGTGAAATTAGGATATAATGTATTTAGGGGGGCGCGTGCTTACGTTTCTTATGTCCTTACGTTTCTTATGTCCTTATGGTCTTAATGTTTTATGTCCTTGCGGTTTTATGGTGGCATGGGCGCAAAGCACCTGGTTTGCAGATAAAATCGTAAAAAATCATAAACATTATTAAACGTTTGATTGTTAATACATTGAACTCGGCGGAGGATGAGCTGTTTCCAAGTATGCAAAAAGCGGATTTGGAATTAACTAAAAAAATGGCTATCTTTGCGCAGGTTTTCTTTAGGATTTTAAGTCTTAACCAAAAATTTTAAGCAAACTGTCTAACTAAACATCCAAGTTATGAATACTGACACTATTGGCTTGAACGCCGGACAAATCTGGCAAGCTCTCAACGAGGCTGAGGCCATGGGCATCAAGCAGCTCAAGAAAGTTACCAAACTGAAGGACAAAGAAGTGTTCGCCGCCATCGGTTGGCTGGCACGCGAGGGCAAACTCATGATCGATGTTGACCCTGAGGATCCCAAGGAGCTCATCATCACACTTGAGCGCAACTAATCACAAGCTAAAAGGATAAGAGCGGCCCGCGCCATCGGCGCGGGCCGCTCTTATCCTACATACAACAGAAAAATAAACCCGGGGGTGGTCGCCACCCTCGGGTTTATCAGATATTGTGCATAGTTAGTTTAGCGGATAACCTTTGTTACGGTGTTGCCCTGCTTCTTGATGTAAACCTGGCCAGCTGCGGGGTTAGCAATCCTCATGCCCTGCAGGTTGTAGTAAACTGCCTCACCCTCGGCTGCATCGTTAGCTACGTTGCTGATGCCTGAATTGCCGAAGATATTGTAGTTCATAGACAGGAGGGTGTCTTCGTACTTGCCGTACCATCCTTCATTTGACATTGCCCACCAGGTTTCAGGCATTGAAATCACTGTATTGCCAGAAGCATCAGTACCAATGGTGCCATCCACATAAGCGTAGAGTTTGTCATCGTCTCCTGCAGTGCACATGATTACATAATCTGAAGAGGTGTAATAGAGCACTTGCTGGTCGGCTACTGCTGTGTTGTTGGCTTGATCAAGAGTCAAGAAGATGGGCTCCATAAAGCCTGCCATGTTGTAAACGAGGAGATATTGGTCGCCGTCTTCCTCAACCGGAACAGTGTAGAGAGGATACTCAGCCTGCTCATAGGCGTCGTTGTTGTAGTAGTCCTTGCATGACATCACGGTATTGCTCTTGAGCAGGACAGGTTCCATCATAGGGAAGCCACGGTATCCGGTTCCGTCCTCATAGATGAGGGCAAAACCAAATTGAGCTTCTTCATCCTTTTCGTCATAATACCAGTCAGAGGGGAAAACCAGACCGTCTTCGGTAACGAGGAATTCGATATCGTTGCTGTAGAGGCTAAAGCCACTAGTAGGACCATATTCCGAGAATGCCATATACCAGGTTATGCCGTCCTCAATACAAACCATTGTCATGCTGGGAATAGAAATGACTGAAAGGTCATCTTCTTCCGAATAGAGAACGTCGGCCGTGATGTCTTGAATACCGATTGAACCAAGGAATCCATAGAAGTAATCCATAAGATAAACGATGCCTTCGTCAAAATCCTCGAGGTCCAATGTCACGCCTTTAGAGCTGCAAGAGATATAGTATCCTTGTGCTCCGTAGTCAGCTAAAGAAACGTATGTACCTTCAAGTTCGGCACTGGTTACGGGAGCCTTGGCGGCGGGTTTGAGGCGAGGTGCTTTTTGGGCCTTTTTGGGCATTTCTTTAATGCCGTCGAAGCTAATCATATTAGCCTCTTGCAACGAGGGGGCTGAGAGCTTGGTTGAAGCGTTAGGAGCAGCAACAGCTGTGCCAGCGCAAACAACAGAAGCAGCCATCAATGCGTAGAATTTCTTCATACTGCGTTGTAGTGTTTAAAGAGTTAGTTGAAATAGAGTAATTAATAGTCACTATAATCTGGGGCCGTGGCCTCAAGGGTTGGGGTTGGCTCCATATTCAATTGCAAAGTAAATCAATTTTTTTGAACTGACAAAACATTTTTCTACATTTTTCTACATTTTTAAAATCTCGAGGAAAAATAGGCCAATATTTTTTCCTTTAGGGCACGTCAACAGAAGGTAAGCACGTAACCTTAACGTAAGCCCACAGAGGGTAAGCAAATAAGAAAAACGTAAGCACATAATGAAATCCTCACTACGTGCTTACGTTAAGGTTGCGTGCTTACGTTCTATAGCTATTCTGGGTCGATGTCTTCGTCCCAATCGTAGGCATCGTCTTCGCCCCACGATTCGGGACTGATCTGCTGCAGGTCTTCATCCTCCTCGGGCGTGGGCTCGGGTTCGAATAGGAACTCGTCTTCTTCGCGCACGCGATGATGCCCGTCGAGCGGACGGTGGATGATATCCGGCGTGGCCAGACGATTGCTCTCATCGGTGATGGCTCGCCACAGGATGTCCTTGAGCTCGGTCAACCCGTACCCCGTTACGGCCGAAATGAATACTGAGGGTATGTCCTGGGGCAAGGTGGGCCGAATCTCCTCCATCAACTCCTCATCGAGCATGTCGCTCTTCGACACTGCCAGGATGCGCTGCTTGTCGAGCAACTGTGGATTGAACTGTGCCAACTCGGCCAACAGTACCTCGTATTCGCCGCGTATGCTCTCGGCATCGGCCGGAACGAGGAATAGCAACACCGCGTTGCGTTCGATATGTCGCAGGAAGCGCAACCCTAAGCCTTTGCCCTCGCTGGCGCCCTCGATGATACCGGGGATGTCGGCCATCACAAACGACTTGTTGTCGCGGTAATGCACGATGCCGAGCTGCGGCTCCATAGTGGTGAAGGGATAGTCGGCGATCTTGGGCCGCGCTGCCGACAGGGCCGACAGCAGAGTTGACTTGCCAGCATTGGGGAAGCCAACCAGACCCACATCGGCCAATAGCTTTAGCTCGAGGATCACGCTCTTCTCGATACCGGGTTCGCCCGGCTGCGCGTAGCGCGGAGTGCGGTTGGTGGCGCTCTTGAAGTGCCAGTTGCCGAGGCCGCCTCGGCCTCCTTTCAGCAGCTTCACCTCTTGGCCGTCATCCGTGACTTCGCACAGATAGTCGCCAGTCTCGGCATCGAAAACCACGGTGCCGCATGGCACCTCGATGGTGACATCCTCGCCGTCCTTGCCGAAACTGCGTCCTCCAGTACCCGACTGGCCGTTGCCGGCGTAGATGTGGCGCCGGTATTTGAGTGGCAGCAGGGTCCACATATTCTTATTGCCCTTGAGGATGATGTGGCCGCCTCGACCACCGTCTCCTCCGTCGGGTCCTCCCTTGGGTATGTATTTAGCACGATAGAAATGGCGCGAACCAGCGCCTCCCTTGCCGGAGCGGCAAAGGATCTTGACGTAATCGATAAAATTTGAATCTGCCATGGTTGCGATTTGCGATTTGCGATTATGGCGAGCCGGCAGGCTCGCTGCGATAGCCGCCTACAAATTTGCTCGACGGCTATATAGTAAACGCTCGAAGGGTCTTCATTAGTTCAACGGCTTGGCGAAAATCTGCCGGAGTGCCTATGTCAATCCAAGTGCCATTGATGGGGAAATAGGTAACTTTCAAGCCGTTGGCAATCGCCATTTCGATAAGGTCGGTGGCATCGGTGCGCCGGTCGGCGGGCAGGGCGTTGAGCAGCGCGTTGGGGAAGATGTAGATGCCGGCATTGGCGAAATAGGAATAGGATGGTTTCTCCTCGATTGTCACCACTCGCTCGGTGTCGTCCTCGTCGATGCCCAGCACTGCGAATGGTACGGAGACCTGGTAGGGGATGGCGGCGATGGAGATGTCGGCCTGGGTGGCAATATGGTGGAGGTACATGTCCTCGATCGAGATGGTGGTGAGCAAGTCGGAGTTCATCACGATGGTGTTGCCCTCTTCTGGCAACTGCGCAATGGAGGCTGCGCCGATGGTGCCGAGTGGCTGCGTCTCCTCGACGCATCTGATATCAATGCCGAGGCGAAGCCCCAGTTCACTGGCATGTCGCTTGATCTGGTCGGCGAGGTAACCAGTGGCTATTACTATATCGGTGATGCCGCAACGCGCCAGGGCCTCGATGTTGTAGTCGATGATGGCTTTTTCGCCGATTTTGAGCAGCGGCTTAGGAGTTGTGAGGGTGAGGGGCCGCAGGCGTTCTCCTTTTCCCCCGGCCATAAGCAGGGCGCTGAGCGGTAGCATGGTAGCTGTCTCCTTGAGGTCAAGGATTGACACAAGACGATCGTTGGCGTCTAAGCATGGCAAGAGGCGCAGGCCCAATTCTCGGTAGGTCTTTACCGCCTCGAGGTCGGGATTGCCCGCCGGGATGTAGCGGAAATCGCGATGCATTGCCAGATCAACTGTGTCGGTGAGTTTAGCCCCGGCAATCAGAGCGCGGCGTATGTCGCCGTCGGTGAGAGTGCCGAGCACTCGACGGCCATCATCGATGGCAAACAAGGTCATGGTTTGGCCCGAGAGGCTGTTGAGCCGCTCGAGAGCCTCGAGTATCGGAGCTTGGTATGAGATTAGATGCTTATCCATTTTGTTGGGTCATTAGTGTTTCGGCCATCAGCCAGTCGATGGGAGTGTCGAGGTCTATGCTGCGGTCGCGAGGCATTATATAAGGTATGCGCTGTGGGAAGGCTCCCAAGGGCATCTGCCGGATAGATTCGGGACGGATTACATATACGGCTCCGTTGTACTGATATGCCGGGGGAGCATCCTGACGCCGCGTGTACAGCCCATCCCCTTTTGAGATATGCAGCAGGCCGGACTGCGGGTCCGCCTCGAAGCAGTCGTAGTAGGGGTTGCAGTCGGCATCTTTGACACTGACCACCATGTCTGCCTCGGGATTCTCAGCGTACAGGCGCAAGCAGTGGCGTATGTCATCGGCAGTGCGCAGCGGCGAGGTGGGCTGGAGCAGCACTACGCAGTCGTACTTGATGCCTTGGCTGTCTGCCCAGTCCATCAAATCGAGGATAACTTCGCGACTCCCGGCAGTGTCGGTGGCGAGCTCGGCCGGACGCCTATAGTCCGTGGCTGCGCCGTAGGCAGCGGCCACTTGGGCTATTTCTTCGTCCTCGGTCGAAACAAAGACGTAGCGAGGGTCAACCTGATTGGCAGCCTCGATGCTGTAAGCTATCAGGGGTTTGCCGCACAGGGGCTTTATATTCTTGCGCGGTATGCCCTTGCTGCCGCCGCGCGCCGGAATGATAAACAACGGATTCATATTGGGATTTGATTACTTTAGTGGATAGTTAAAAACCACGGATTACATGGATTACACGGATTGTCGGTAAAT
>NWBJ01000062.1:0-43640 GCA_002633115.1 Muribaculaceae bacterium Zag1 | reverse complement strand
CGGATTGTCGGTAAATTCCAAAAACCACGGATTACACGGATTACACGGATTTTGGATACGCTTATTGATTCAAGCCGGATGGTATCCGTGTAATCCGTGTAATCCGTGGTTTTTGGAATATTCTGAGTTGAATGTTAGAAGATGGTTGGTAATCTGAGTAACGGTTTCTGGGTGGTGGTAGGGGTTTTGTTTGAGGTGGGAGAGGGCTTGGTGCTGTGGGGAGAGGGCGGTAGCGATGGTATTGGCGATGTCGTCGGAGGTGTCGCCGCAATGCAGCACCGAGGGGCCGCAGAGGCGCCCTTTTTGGCGTATGCCGATGTCGATGGTGGGCACTCCGAGCGAGGGCACCTCGACGATTCCGCTCGATGAGTTGCCTATTACTGCGGCAGCATTCTTGGCTGCCGACAGATATCGTATCATGCCCAGCGACTTGATGAGCAGTACTCGCGGACGCGATTGCGCCCATTGGTTTATGGCTTGTATTATCTCCTCGCTGCCGGTGTCGTTATTAGGATAGGTGAGTATGACCTTGTAATCGGGACATCTGTCAAGAGCATCAAGCATGGCTTGGCATCGATGGGCTGGCGTGGCTCCGGTGTCGAGGGTTGCGGGATGGAAAGTCGCTACGAAGTATTTGCCAGCCTCCAGCTCAAAGCCGAGCGACTGGCTCAACTCCTCGATGCTCATCAGCGGCTGGTTGGCGATATTCCACACGCCGAGTGCTCCGCAGTTGTAGACATTCTTGTCGGTGCCAAGCATCTGCGCCACGCGCTCCCGATAGGGCTCTGCCGCTGTGAAATGCAGTGTCGACAATTGGGTGATTGCATGCCTTAGTCGGTCGTCGATGGCTCCCTCGCTGGTTTCGCCTCCGGCGATGTGCGCTATGGGTATTCCCAGCACTGCCGCAGTTGATGCCACTGCCAGCATCTCATACCTATCGCCCAGCACCACCAATATATCGGGCTGCAGCCTTGGCAATTCCTCGGCGCATCCCTCCATGCACTGCGCCATAGCCTTCACCCTGGCTCTGGCCGTCTCATCCTCGCACCTCATCCTCACCCGTGCGCTGACCTCAAACCCAGCCTCCTCAATCTCCCTCACCGTCATCCCATACTCCTCCATCAAATGCATATTCGTCGCCAAAATCTGCACCTCTACACCATCGGTTTGTCTTAATGCTTTGGCTAATGGGTATAGCAAGCCCCAGTCTGCTCTGGTGCTAGTGGCGATGCAGATGCGCCTACGAATAGGGAATTTTGGATTAATTGTTGTCATTATCCTAAGCGTTAGAAGGACTAATTAAGCCTTTTCCTATAATGGGTGAAAAGGTATACCAAGGAATATCTTTGTCTAATTGAGGCTCTGGAGAAAGGGTGAAAAGAATATATTTTGACTCCATAGATCTTTTTGAACTTTTGATTGGATAACCATAGCCAATCAATTCTGGTTTAAGTACCACATCTACATCAAGGACATTATAGAATCCGACCATTTTGTTTTTATGTAAAATGATGATTTTTTTTACATCTAAAAGTTCTGGGTGGTCTTGGAGCTCTTGGTCCGTTATAGGATAGTTGTACAATTGATTGTTTTTTATCCACTCAATGGTACCTTGCCTACAAGAGCCAAGAAGAAGTTTCTCTCTGTTGAGAGAAGTTATATAAAGAATTTCTGGTTCGAATAGCGTAAGTTGAACCATTCGCTCTTGAGGCCAATCAAAGTCTGTGGATACATGATCGACATGGGGCTTTTCTTTGGCATTAAGTATTTCACTGAGAGATTTCGCAATATGCCACATCATCACAGGAGGTACGGCATTACCAATGGCTTTGAGTTGTTTAGCTTCCGAAACGGAACCCCATTTGAAATCTTCTGGGAAAGACTGAATGCGGGCACACTCTGTGCTCGAAAATCTACGATAACGATTCTCAAACAATAATACAGGATCAGTTGAATTTAAACTGACTTTAGCCAAATGAGAACTAATGGTATTACAAGGCTCATCTAAATTTTGTACTCTTCCCTTGTTCATCTTATCTCGTACCAATAGCATGCCTGCGACAGCTCTTTCACTAAAGAAAAGTCTTTCATTCAGATTATCCTCAGGATTGATAACTTTAGAAAGTGGGACTTTATTGAAACGAGTGGTGGGAGCAGGGAATCTATAGTTCTCAAAATCTTTAGACTCTCTACACCCTACTATTATTACTCTTTCTCTCTTTTGAGGCACTCCATATTCAGAAGCGTTTAAGAGCTTAAATTTGACGTGATATCCTGCTCCCTCAAATTCTTTGATTATCATGGGGAATGCTTGGCCCTTGTTGGCTGATAGGAGGCCTTTGACATTTTCGGCAATGAAGAATCGAGGTTGTTTTTCTTTTAAGATTTTTACCATCTCAAAGAATAGCATGCCACGCTCGTCCTTATAACCTAATCTCGGAGGGTTTTGGGCAGATATAGAAAATGACTGGCAGGGGAATCCACCTATCAATATGTCAATATCAGGTAGGTTAGAGATTTCTATCTCTCTCACATCAGCCACATCGCATTTATGAGAGAAATTCTCATCGTATATTTTAGTACAATAGGGATCGTTGTCATAGGCCTTGACAATCTCAAAAGGGTGCTCCGGGTAGGGATGACCCAGATATTCAAAACCTCCGAGCATCCCCAGATCCATGCCTCCGCATCCACAAAACAGTGACAATACTTTTAGTTTGCGCATGTCAATAACTCAGTTGTTTTAAATTTCGTTGCATCAAATGTTATTTCCATCCCGTTGCGAGGCGAAGCCTCTATTTTGTCAGTTTTATATAGGCCCACAGGATTCTTTAGTATATAGAGGACCTTGTCCTTAGCACTCAACGTCAGTCGATACACATAGTAATGATTTCTATGAGTTTCGGCTACGCTCCATTCATTGGGCGACATGTGGAAGCTAAAGATTTGAAGCTTTTGTTTGCTGATAGTGGTCTTGACCTCTATATACCTATGTATAGCTTTCTCATCACCCTCGAAACTATCGATATCGAATCCAGGGTGGTAAGAGGGGCTATCTACTATTTGGACTAACTTAGCTAAATCCGGGTACCCTGCTATTTGCAACCGGGCTATCTCATGACCATGGACTAAAGTTTCTCCGATGTTGCCTACATCTTTTTTAGTGGTATCCTCAGAAGTCACTATTTCTTTAATCCTTTCCTCTATGATTACTGCTATGGTTTCACCGCTTGATATGAGAGTAGTGACATCTGTTTTAAATTTGTCTGGATTCAGATTTTCGTTTACATATTGAAACCAGTCAATCTCTTTGTCAGCCACTTGCTTGATGTTGAGATTAGGGTCAATGTAGAGAGAATCATAACCTGTAAAATAGGTGGATTCTGAGGCTAAGGCTTTAATAGATTTCTCTTGATTGGGAGCTAAATAGTAGTATCTATTCTCCTTTTGCAATAGAGAAGCTATCTCCATATAGTCTAATATGTCAGCTGCATATCGAGTCACATCTCCCTTGGTGCGAGGAGTACCTTTTAGGCTGAATGTTTGCTCATCTTTTGGGTTACGATATTTGAGCTTCTCTTTTCTATTCTTTAGGATTAACTCGGCTGTTTTGCGTGGGCTTCTTTTACCCGTAGTTACTCTTAGGTCATTGAGAATGCAATAGGTAGCCTCTTCAGCAGAGAGAGACATTTCTTTTTCACTCCCACTCTCTGACAATAAGGCATTGCCTTCGAGCAACACATTTACGATATAGCGAGCGGGCTTGAACTTTACTCCTCGTTGGATTAATTCAAGATTATCTTTAGCCTTTAGATGGCCACCAGGGAGTTGGAAGGTGCTTAAGAAAAATCTAAAAAACTGTGTCAAGTCCTGATAGTCATGGAGGAAATGGGCACTTTTAGATGTCTTAGTTATCCCAGTGGCTTTGTCTTCTTCATAGAAGGCAAATAGGGCTGGAATCTCGGTTCGCCAATTGGAAATCGTCTTATCCGTCACTGTGAGATTGCCTGGGAACATACGTATAGCTTTAGTAATACGTTCTTTGTATTCCTCACATTGACAATCTTCTATTTTACAACACTCATTGGCCATATACAAAAGCACATTCTCGATGTTGCTTTTGAATCGTGGCCTGACGAAATGAATACGCTGAAAGTATTCATCGGGTATCTTATAGAATTTAATCATAGATATTTCAATAGTTGTGTGGCGATAGCTTGGGCCATAAGAGGAGGTACTGCATTGCCCACCTGTTTATATTGGCTAGTACGAGACTGGGTGAAGATAAAATCATCTGGGAATGATTGTATTCTAGCGCATTCTCTCACTGTGGGCACTCTATTCCATTTGTAATGGAAATGGTGGCGATGGCCACAATCGATGGTAAAACTTGGTCGCTGGCTGTTTAACCGAGTCCAAGCGATATGCACTCTGCGCGTCTCTTGAAGCTCTTGAGGCAAATCTTTATAATTACCTCCATCCGGTACTAAGGCAATGATATCCTTGGTCTGCTGATTATGGAGAGTAATCTCATGGTTATAAACCTTTGTAGAGTTTTCTCGCATCAATGCTTGGTAATCTGAGGTGGGAGAAGTAGGATATTCGTCTCCTTCCCTGAGTGTTCCTTCAGTTAAATCAGATAGGGCCTCATACGAAGTAACCTTAGGGGTAGTTAGAGGCTCAGGAAATTTAAACAACTCATTGGTTTTTAATCCCACGAATACCGCTCGTCTGCGATTCTGAGGTACTCCATAATCCGAGGCCATCATTACTTTATAATTAATGGTATATCCCAGAGCTTGGAAATCCCTAAGAATTTGATCCCTGACTATCCCATTACCCATAGATAGAATATTGGGGACATTCTCCATTACGAATGCTCGAGGATGAAAATACTCTACAAATGCTACGAAAGATTTATAGAGAGTATTTCGTTCATCCTCTACGATTCTTTTACCTGCTACTGAAAAACCTTGGCATGGGGGCCCTCCGATGATTACGTCTATTTTATTGTCATTGATTCTATTCAGAACATCTTTAGGTGATAGGGTCGTCAAGTCGGCTCTAAGAGTATGGTCAGAATGTCGGTTGCGCTTATAGGTCTCAAGAGCATCTTGCCACGCGTCTATGGCAAGGGCTACATTGTAGCCGGCTCTCTCAAATCCTAAGGAAAGGCCACCACATCCGCAGAATAAATCTATTATAGTATATTGGCGCATTATATGTCTCTTTTAGATTAGGCAAAATTACGGAAAATTTCTGAGATTGTCTAATTCTTGAATGTTATTGTACAATTTCTATTGCAAAGTTACGAAACTTATGGAAAAAATTTTTAACTTTGCCTCATTAAAAATAATACCATAATGAAACAAGAGATTTCACAGCGCATAGCTGAGCTGCGCCAGCAGATGCAGGCTGCCGGAGTGGATGCCGCGATCATCCCCCAGACCGACCCCCACCAAAGCGAATATATAGCCGACCACTGGCAGGTGCGCCGATGGCTGAGCGGTTTCACTGGTTCGGCCGGTACACTTGTCGTCACAGCCGACAAGGCCCTGCTCTGGACCGACTCGCGCTATTTCATACAAGCTGCCCAGCAACTCGATGGCACCGAGGTCGAGATGATGAAGGACGGCATAGCTGGTACCCCCTCGATTGAGGACTATTTGATCCAGAATCTGAAGCCCGGAATGAAAGTCGGCGTAGACGGCATGCTATTCTCGGCCCAGCAAGCCCAGGCAATGCGCAAGGCATTTGAGAAGCATGGCTTGAAATTCGTCACAGACTTTGACGTAATCGATGAGATATGGCCTGACCGCCCTACGCTGCCCAAAGACAAAGTATTCGTTCACGCCGAGGAATACGCTGGCGAGAGCGCCAAGAGCAAACTGGCTCGCATCCTCGCTGACGCCAAGCGCCAGGATGCTGAGGCTGCCTTCATCTCGCCGCTCGACGAGATTGCCTGGGCCCTTAATATAAGGTGCAAGGATGTCAAGTACAATCCCGTGACTACATCATACCTATATGTCGCTCCAGAGGGAAGCACCCTGCTCGTTGATGAAGACAAAATCACCCCTGAGGTAGCAGAGTACCTGAAATCGCAAGGCGTTGATGTATATCCCTACGCCAAGGTCAAAGAATTCATCGCCCAGCTCCCCGATAAGAAAGTGTTGATTGAGGAAGCTCGCACCTCGACTACCCTGACCGAGGCCCTCGGCGACCGCGCAGTGATGGGCGCATCGGCCGTGGCAGTGCCCAAGGGCGTGAAGAATGAGACCCAGATCGCCGGCATCCGCGCTGCTATGGAGCGCGACGGAGCCGCACTGGTGCGCGCCTTCATGGCCATTGAGGATGCCCTGGCCAAAGGCGAGAAGATCACCGAACTCGATGTAGACCGCCTGCTGGTGAAATACCGCAGCGAGATGAAGAATTTCTTTGACGAGAGTTTTGGCAGCATCATCGGTTACGGTCCTCACGGAGCGATCGTGCATTACGAGCCTACAGTAGAGACCGATGCTACGCTCGAGCCCAACGGCCTGTTGCTGGTTGACTCAGGGGCCCAATACCTCGATGGCACCACCGACATCACACGCACCGTGGCGCTCGGCACGCCGACCCAGCAAGAGAAGCATGACTTCACCCTGGTGATGAAGGGCCACATCGCCCTCGGCGATGCAGTATTCCCAGTTGACACTCGCGGTGCCCAGCTCGACGTGCTGGCTCGCCAATTCCTCTGGAAAGAAGGACTGGCTTACCTCCACGGCACCGGCCATGGCGTAGGACATTTCCTGAATGTGCATGAGGGGCCGCAGACCATACGCCTCAACAATACACCGATTCCATTGATGGAGGGCATGATCACCAGCAACGAACCGGGACTCTATCGCGAGAATATCCACGGTGTGCGCTGCGAGAACCTGGTGCTGACCGTCAAGGCCATGACTACAGAATTTGGTGAATTCCTCAAATTTGAGACCTTGACCCTCTTCCCATTTGACCGCGAGCTGTTTGAGACCGAGATCATGAGCGATGACGAAATCAAGTGGGTCAATGATTACCACGCCGAGGTCTATCGTCGCGTATCGCCCCTCCTCAACGATGCCGAGCGCGCATGGCTCGAGGCCAAAACCGCCCCAATTAACAAGTAATAAGTAATAAGTAATAGCGAGGCTCAAGGCTGGGTAATTTTTCTAAAAGCTAAAAGCCAAGGACTAAAAACATAGAATTATGGCATTGATAATGCCTCTGAGAGGCAAGACACCCGTGATCGGAAAGGATACTTTCCTGGCAGAAAACGCCACAGTGGTTGGCGATGTAGTCATCGGCGAGGAGTGCAGCGTATGGTTCAATACGGTGCTCCGTGGCGATGTAAACTGGATCAAGATTGGCGACCGAGTGAATATCCAGGATGGCTCGGTGCTGCACACCCTGTTTAAGAAATCGACCATCGAGATTGGCAATGATGTCTCGATAGGCCACAATGTGACCATCCACGGAGCCAAGATACATGACTATGCCCTAATCGGCATGGGAGCCGTGGTAATGGACGATGCCGAGGTGGGCGAGGGAGCTCTGGTGGCTGCCGGTTCGGTGGTGCTGTCACGCACCAAGATTGGTCCCAACGAATTGTGGGCTGGAGCACCAGCCAAATTCGTCAAGATGGTCAACCCAGAGCAAAGTAAGGAAATCAACCAAAAGATAGCTCACAACTATCTGCTTTACTCCCGCTGGTACACCCATCCCGATGAACCAAACCCACTCGACCAATAAATGAAGAATGAAAAATGAAGAATGAAAAATGAAGAATGAAAAATGAAGAATGAAAAGTCCTCGCTAACGGGATTTTTCATTTTTCATTTTTCATTTTTCATTATAATTCGTTTCTGATGCTGGCTGCTGCTGCGCTGAGGCGATGGGCAGCCGTGTCTGCGTCTAATTCCATGTCGGGGAAGAATTGGTCGGCGGCTATGGTGGCATAGAGTGGGGATGAGAATCCCGGTTGGACCGTTCCGCCGATGGCGATGCATGGCACTCCATGTTCGGCTGCTGCGCGGGCCACGGTATCTACCACCTTGCCTTGTAGGGTCTGGTCGTCGATGCGGCCCTCGCCAGTGATCACGAAATCAATGTCATCCCATTTTATGTCATAATTCTCAATCACATATTGCGCGCCCGGTACGCACTCCGCTCCTATTACCGAAGCGATGGCAAAACCAAGTCCGCCTCCCGCCCCATCAAAAGGAGAGGTTCGTCCGTGCCCGTATTCTTGTTGCACCAACAGCAAGCGGCGATACAGCAACGGCAGATCAAGCGCAGTGGCTCCCTTTTGCGGCGCAAACATCAGCGCCGATGGAGTGTCCAACAATTTAGAGTCAGGCACATCGCGGCCCGGTACCAATGGCACAGCCACATCGCTCAGACCAAGAATCTTGTCCTGATAGGTGCGGTATTTGTCAATGCCGAGCCCTTGCAGAAATCCCAAGCCTCCGTCGCAGCATCCCGTGCCCCCGATGCCGATTATCACCTTTTCGCAGCCTCCCTTAAGAATCTCCCTCACCTTGATTCCGAGCGGAGCCGAAGAGGCGCGCAGTATGTCGCGGCACTCTACGCACTTGGGTAAGCCAATTACGGCGCTACTGTCTATGACGGCTGTGCGTTCTTTGCGGTCGACATAGTATCCGTCTCTGACCTGCCAACCCCAATTAGAAGCGATGATTGATGCAGTGCCCTCGCCGCCATCGGCCATTGGAGCCTTGACGCAAGTGCCAGGAGGAAAGGCTTCGGCAATGATGTTGGCTGCTTGTCGAGCGGAGAGAGTGCCTTTGAATTTGTCAGGAGCTACGAGAATCATGATAATTTAAAATGAAAAGTGAAAAATGAAAAGTGAAAAATAACTGGGAGGATGTTTAAAAGATAAGGAGGGAGGAGGGGAAATTGTTCAAAAAATCAACTATATACATGGTGAAAATGTTTTAATTGGGTAACAACTACGTTATAGAATTATGGGAAATCTGCTCAAGGGAAACCTCAACATGCTCGCTTCTAAGCTGACCTACGGCTTAGACTACAACTGTATCCGATATCTCCAACCTCGCTATGTCGATGCTCGCGGCTTGGCCGCGCTGCGCATCCTGTGGGGCGCGTTCTCGTTCTGGACCATCTCGATATTCTACGAGGGGGCGCGACAGAAATTCACCACCAAGCAAAAACTGTCGCTGCTGAGTCTCGGATGCTTCGTGTTCTTTTTCTACATAGTGGTGCTCAACTTGGCCCTCACCTACACCTCGCCAATCCCGGTGACGCTGATTATGAATATCGATCCGGTGTGGGTTTTCGTGATGTCGATTATATTTCTTGGAGAGAAAGGGACTTGGATGAAATACGGAGGCTTGGCTTTAGGGCTTGCCGGAGCCTCGCTCTGCATATTCTTTGAGCATAGCCATGGCCAAGCTACCGACCCGGTCAAGGGCGACCTCTTCGCCCTGCTGGCCTCAATCCTGTTCAGCATCTACATCGTATGGTCGCACAGGGCATTGCAAAACGCCAAGCCGATGGCCACACTCAAATGGGTGTTTCTCGGCGCAGCCATCCCATCAATAATAATGGTATGCATCTGGGGTCTGGATATGCCGATATGGCGCACCGGTCTATTCTCCGACCCGATGCTGGTGCTGTATTTCGTGCTGCTTTGCTCTACGACTCTGGGCTACATATTTTTCTATGCGGCAGTCAAATACCTCAAGGCCACGGTGGTTGCCGTCTACGGCTACCTCAACCTGATTATCACAGCCGTGGCGAGCTACATCCTCAAGCAGGATGTGTTCAGCTGGTGGCAAGTCTTCTCCTTCATCCTGATCGTAGCCTCAATCTACCTGATGGAGATAGCCGAACGCCGCAAGCCTAAGGCTCCGGCGACTGCCCAGCCCCAAGCGCCAAAACCAGCCAAATAAGAAATTTCTGAGAATTGAGAGAGAATATGTCAAAAATTATTGCTAATTTTGACATCCAAAAAATAGCAAGAACCCAAAAATCTGAAAATGGATAGAAGAGACAGCGGTTTTTTTAGAGTAGCGGCGTGTGTGCCGAGAGTGGAGGTGGCCGATTGCGAGGGCAACCGACGTGCCATTGTTGACATGCTCGACCAGGTGGCAAAGCAAGGCGTGCAATTGGCTGTTTTCCCTGAGATGTGTATCACAGCCTACACATGCGCCGACCTATTCCACAATCAAGCATTGCTCAAGAGTGCTCGCGCTCAGATTGACAAATTGGTCGAATATTCAAAGAACGAGCATTGGCCAGCCTTTGTTGTCGGTGCTCCGCTATATTGCGATGGAGCCCTCTACAACTGTGCGGTGATGATATGCGGCGGCAGCATCTTGGCAATTGTGCCAAAGACGTATGTGCCTAATTACAACGAATTTTATGAGAAGCGCTGGTGGAACAGCGCTGCCGACCGTGAAGAGACTATCAATCTGCAAGACGGACCGGGGTTCCTCTCGACCGACTCCATGGCCGAAATCGATGGCGTGAAGGTCGGCATCGAGATATGCGAGGACCTATGGGCGCCGATTCCGCCAAGCTGCAATCTGGCTATGGCCGGGGCACAAGTGATAGTCAATCTTTCGGCCTCAGACGATCTGATTGGCAAATACCAGTATCTGCGCAGCCTGATCCTGCAGCAGTCGGCTCGCTGCATTGCCGGATATGTCTATTCCTCAGCTGGTTATGGCGAATCATCTACTGACTTGGTATTTGATGGCAAGGCATTCATCGCTGAAAACGGCACCATGCTTGAGGCTAACAAGCGCTGGCAAAACCATCCGCAATATGTGATTGCCGACATCGATGTCTATGCCATCGAGCGCGACCGCATGCACAATGGCACCTTTGCCGACTGCGCTCGCCGCAACCTGCATGGCGACTATCTGATCATGGCAAGCCTCACCGAGCAGCAGAAACGCAAGGGCGCCCCCGAACTGATGCGCCGCATCGACCCGCAGCCATTTGTTCCCCCGACAGATGCTGCTATGGCCGAGAGATGCGATGAGATTATCAACATACAGGCGGCCGGATTGGCTCGGCGCCTCGACTTCATAAAATGCAAGACACTGGTTGTAGGCATTTCAGGCGGACTAGATTCCACTCTCGCCTTGCTTGTGGCTTGCAAGGCTTATGACCGCTTGGGCCTCGATCGCAAGGGCATTATTGGCATCACCATGCCCGGATTCGGTACCACTAAGCGCACCAAGGGCAATGCTACCCGACTGATGGAAGAACTCGGAGTGACTTCGCGAGAAATATCAATCAGCAAGGCTGTGGAGCGGCATTTCATCGACATCGACCATGATCCAGCAGTCAAGGATGTGACTTACGAAAACTCCCAGGCTCGCGAGCGCACCCAAATCTTGATGGATGTCGCCAACCAGGTTGGAGGCATCGTGCTCGGCACGGGCGACCTATCGGAACTGGCTCTCGGTTGGGCAACCTACAATGGCGACCACATGTCGATGTACGGCGTAAACGCCGGGGTTCCAAAGACCCTGGTAAAACATCTGGTGCGCTATTTCGCCACCGAGACCCAGGATGAAAATTGCCGACACACCCTGCTCGATATCATCGACACGCCTATAAGTCCCGAATTGATTCCGGCCGATGAGAAGGGCAACATCACCCAGAAGACCGAAGACCTGGTAGGTCCTTACGAATTGCATGATTTCTTCCTCTATTATATGCTGCGCTACGGATTCTCCCCGGCGCGAGTATATTACTTGGCGGTCAAAGCTTTTGAGGACCAATTCGATGCCAAGACAATACTGAAATGGCTGCGGGTATTCTATCGCCGATTCTTCGCCCAGCAATTCAAGCGCTCCTGCCTGCCCGACGGGCCAAAGGTTGGTTCGGTTTGCCTCTCGCCTCGCGGCGACTGGCGCATGCCGAGCGATGCCGCTGTGACCCTCTGGCTGAAAGAGATTGACGAAATCCAGCCTCCTCGCTAAAACCCAGCAAATTTCCCTCCTTACATTAAAAATAATAGACAATATGAAAAAAATAATAGACAATATGAAGAAAATTTTACTATTGGGAGTTGTCGCAAGCTGTGCCTTATTGGCCAACGCTTGGGGCCAGAAAGGCCACGACACTACGGCGTACATAGCCGAACAACATCTGACTCCCGCCACAAAACATGCCGTGGATTCAATTCTCGGCGGACAGTCACTGGTCTACTGGGCCAACTGGCTCGACAATGCCAGCCATACGCCAGAATATGCCTATAGCAAGACTTGGCATTACAAGAACATTGACGCTGGCGAGGCTTACGAAGATGCCCACCATCATCCCGACGGCGACATCGTGCGCGCCCTCGAGGAGCAGATGTTGGCTCTGATGAGCGACACCCTCACCCAGGAGCAGTCGGCTCTGGCCATCAAGATGATTGCTCACCTGATGGGTGACTTGCACCAGCCCCTCCACATGGGCCATCTCAGCGACCTGGGGGGCAACACCGTAAAGGTGAAATTTTTCAACAAGGACACCAACCTTCACTCAGTGTGGGATACCGACCTGGTGGAGAGCGGCCATAAGTGGAGCTACACCGAGTGGCAACAGCAGCTCGACCGCCTGACCCCCGAAGAGGAAGACGTGATTGTGGCCGGCAGCTTTGACGCTTGGGGAAAAGAAACCTTCGGACTTGCCGACCTTGTGTATGCCGCCACGCCCGAAGGAACTAAAATATCTTATGACTATATCGCAGACTGGACTCCTCTGATTGAGCAGCAATTCCTTAAGGGAGGCTTGCGCTTGGCCAGTGTGCTGAATTTCATCTTCGACCAAGATGTGAGGGTACAAGATATGATTAATCTGGCCCCTCAGTTTGAATCAATCGATTTGAACCACTAAATAATTAGATACTCCCCAGAACTCGTCAGGGTCGAGGATATTGAGAACTTTTTGGCCGTTGACATCAACGATTTCGTAGGATGTCGACGGCTGATATTTTGTCAACACCTTAGCTTTGTGCGAGTGCAACGGGATGGAGCGCAGGGTGCGCTTGTCGCCTTGGATGAAGAAATCCTTGTCGAAGTCGCCAGCCATGATCTTCTGCTTGCGCAGGAATCCGCCGCCCTCGATGATATTGTTCTCCTTGAGTTCGTTCTTGCTGCCGATGGCATAGTAGCAGGCATTGAGCTGAATCTCTTGCTGATTTACAATCGTCTGGACAGAATCCTTTTGCATCGAAACCGACTGCACCTGGGTGATTAGAGTATCGTTGCGCGAGCGCAGAGACGCAATCTCCTCATTGGCGCTGCTGAGGCGAGCCTGGAGTTGTTCGATTTCGGCTGCTTGGCTGCTCACTTGCAGTTTCAGATTCTCGATAGTTGACAGCAGCTTGGAATTCTTAGTCTTTGAACTTTTCAAGTCAGCCTCCAGTTGCTCGAGCTTCTGCCGACGCTGTGCCAGGGTGGCCTTGATAGCTTCGAGGTCGTTGGTGATTTGGGCTTGTTGCGAATTTGACTCTCCATTGCCGACATTGATTGACACGATCTCCTCCATCTCCTTGATTTGGTTGGTCGTGGTGGTAATGTCATTAATCAGATTAATCAGCTGGTCGCGTTCTTGCACTGCCTGTACAAGCTCGGCATGTGTAGCTGCGGCGAGAGCCTTGGCGTTTTCAGCGTCTTCTTTGTCCTTCTGATTGGTGCACCCCACGATTGCGAGAGTGCCCAAAGCGATTATCCAAAATTTTTTCATGCTACGAAAGTTAAGCTTCTTTATACTTGTTGACGTGTTGGCGGGGACCTTTTTCAGTTTTTCCCTCCACCACAATAACAATCTCTCCTCTCGGTTGGTTCTGACTGAAATATTGAGCGAGTTCCCCCAGGGTACCTCGATGGGTTGTATCGTGTAGTTTAGAAATCTCTCTTGACACTGCTGCTTCGCGCTCTGGGCCGCAAGCCTCGGCCAGTTGCTGTAGCGTCTTAGCAAGTCTCAGCGGTGATTCGTAGATAATAAATGTGCGGTCATCTTCGGCAAGGGCTTGGATGCGCGAGGCGCGTCCTTTTTTCTGGGGTAGAAAGCCCTCAAATACAAATCTGTCACAGGGCAGTCCCGAGTTGACCAAAGCTGGCACAAAGGCCGTAGGGCCCGGGAGCGTTTCAACCGGGATGTCGCGACGGCGGCATTCGCGGGAGAGCAGGAAGCCGGGATCCGAGATTCCCGGCGTGCCGGCATCAGACACCAACGCGATTGTGTCGCCAGCCTCGATGCGGTCCAGTATTTGGCCAACCGTGTCGTGCTCATTGTATTTATGATGGCTTGCCATGGGAGTGCTGATGCCGAATTTTTGCATCAGCACGGCGCTGGTGCGAGTATCCTCGGCCAGAATCAGATTGGCTTGCTTCAGCACCTCGATTGCTCGGGGAGCCATGTCGGCCAGATTGCCCACCGGGGTGGGCACTATGTATAGTTTTCCGCTCATCCTAAAGCATTGAAGTGGTTGGCCACGAGGCCGAGAAATTCGCTTACCGTTTCATTGTCGGCATCCCAACCGAGATCGTTGAGGAAATAGTCGTAAGCCTCGTCGAGCGATTCCATGGCGCTGACCAGATTGACAGTCTCGGTAAATTGCACCTGGCTGTTGCCAAAGAGTTCGCGCGAGAAGCGGAATTTGTCATTGATTGTGAATGCCTTGGTGAAGTCGCTGAGCTCGCGATTAGAGATTACATCCTCGATGCGGATGGTAGTATCGGGGTCTGATTTATCGAGATTAGCAACCGGGATGTTCAAGGGGGCAGGCTCGATTGTCACGGCATTGTCGATATTATCGATAGTATCGAGATTATCGATATTATCGACCTGCTGGGGCTCTGGCGCAGGCTCGGGTTGTGGCTCTGGCTCAGTCTCTGGCTCGATTTGTGGCTCTGGTTCTATTTGGGGGATCATCAGGTCGATGGCCTCTTGCATCTGAGGGGTGAACTCTTGGGCGCAAGGTGCATATAGGGCATCGGCCTCTGATTTGAGTAGGTCGATTTTTTCTAAGAGCAAGGTTTTGGCTGCCTCATCATCGCGCGCTTGCAGCACGCGCAGACAGCCCTCTATTTCTAATACTAATCTTAGGAGATCCATGGGAGTAAGGATAAAGTATAAGGGATAAGTGATAAAGTATAAGGGATAAGGGATAAGGGATAAGTGATAAGGTGGCTAACGCAGGATTAAGTAATGAGTAATAAGTGATAAGTAATGAGTAAAAGGTGCCGACCTGATTATTTGATGTCGAGGAGGAGTTTCTCGATTGAGGCACGGACTTGGGCGCGAGGGCAGAAGAAACTGTTGACCATGATAACCACAGTGTGTGTCGGTTTGCCATTGGCATCGAGCTTAAAGCCGGCATAGCACTGCACGCCGCTCATGCTGCCGCTCTTGAGAGCGAAGCGGCCAGCCATCGAGGTCTTAGCCAGCAGGTTTCGCACTGTGCCTTCCTTGCCAGCGCGTGGGAAGGTCGAAACAAAAGCGCTACCTCTTTCGCCAAGGGCTGCAGCCTCGAGCACATCGGCGATAAAGCGCGGTTGCAAGCGATTGGCACGCGACAGGCCGCTGCCGTCGCACACGCGGTTGCCGCCAGTGAATACGCCCATTTCTTGCAACAGACGAGCCTCGGCCAGAATAGCCTTTTCGCGCGATTCGCCCGGAGCGAGAGCGCGCAGGAATCCCTCGGCATACAGGTTATGGCTCTCGTGCATCATCTTGCGCAGCATAGCTGTGGCGTTGGGCGAGTAATGCTCAACCACGAGCAACTCTTTGCCAGCATCGGGCTTGACATCCTTATCCGACAGCTTGATGCCAGCGGCGCTGAGTTTTTGAGTTAGTTCGTAAGTAAAAACGCGAGCAGGGTCATTCATCGACACATTCACTTTCCATTTGGGATTCTTAAGGTCAGAACCGTAGACGATGAGATTGTCGGAGAACACTCCGCGAGCCAAGTCAGTGCTGCCCTTTTTGTACTGCAGGGTAATCTTTAGGTCAGGCACATAAGGCTTTGTCTCGCCAGTGGCTGGCCAGAGCGAGTAGTAATTGTCGCGATAGTTGAAACCGAATAGGCCAGCTCCGTAGGGCCAAGGCACATCGTCGATTTGCCATCCTGGCAGCCATCCCTGGTCGAGCATGGGTTGGCGTATGATAATTTTGCCCGAGATTGACTTGATGCCCAGGCTCTTGAGGGCATTGACGATTTCGGTGCTGAAAGCGGTGCGGTCCTTAAAGAGTTCGCTGTCGATCGTCGGGTCGCCGCAACTGCGCACCACCAGGTTGCCATCCCAGTGGGATGAGTTGTCTTCGGCTTGGCCCTCGAGGTAGACGGGGGTGATGAAGTTGAACTTGTCGCCGAGCGAATAGATGGCAGCGGCGCAGGTTACCGACTTCATGATGCTGGCTGGAGCCAGAGCGCGAGCGGTGTCGTTCCAGGCCACGACTTGGCCGGTTGAGAGATTTTTGACATAGATGCCTACCGAGGCTGATTCTTCGCCCTCGAATCCGAGGCGAGTCTGAGAGAGTGCATTGAGCGGGAGCAGTAGCAGGAGGAGGTAAAAGAGTAGATGTTGGCGCATATTTATTCCATTATAAGACGTTTCTTTTCACATTTAAGTACCGTGCCCTCAAACACGGGCAGGAACGACAGGTTATGAGTGGCGAGCATCACAGTGGTGCCTTTGAGAGCGATGTCGTAAAGGCGAGCCATGATTTGTTCGCTTGTATGTGGGTCAAGATTGCCAGTAGGCTCGTCGGCCAGGATGAGTTTTGGCTTGTTGAGCAGGGCGCGGGCTATGGCGATGCGTTGCTGTTCGCCCCCCGAGAGTTCGTGTGGCATCTTGTAGAATTTCTTCTCCATGCCCACGGCCTTGAGCACTTGCTCGATGCGTTCTTCCTTTTCGGCTTTGCGTTTCCAACCAGTGGCGTTGAGCACAAATTCGAGGTTTGCATAGACATTGCGGTCAGAGAGGAGCTGGAAGTCCTGGAACACAAACCCGATCTGGCGCCTGAGGTAGGGTACCTGTCGGCGCTTGATCGAGGCGAGGTCGTAGTCGAGCACTTGGGCTTCGCCCTCGTTTATGGGAGTGTCGGCGTAGATCGACTTGAGCAGAGTGCTCTTGCCTGAGCCTACTTTGCCTATGAGGTACACAAATTGGCCGTGCTCGATGCTGAAATTCACATCCTTGAGCACGGTGAGCTCTTTGCGTCGCAGCTCTACGTTATGGTATTCTATGATATTCGCCATAGGCAAAAAGGATATAGAGTATTTGTTGATACGTTCTTGAGAGCCGTGCTACGCACTCATATTCATAGCAGGGCGATATTCTTGACCCCACATTACGTGCTACGCACTCCATGTGGGGTAAACAGACAAAAGACGTGCTACGCACTGCCATTGGGCCAATAGAGGTGGCGCACTATAAAAAAGCCGGAAGCCTGATTGGGCTTCCGGCTCGTATGGTAGCCACACCAAAGGATGCGATGAAACTCCGGAAAGACAAGATTTGAGTGCTAGCCAACCTTTGTAATCCGCCTGGCCGGCAATGCCGGCACCACGCTCCCAAAGGAGCGGGCTGGGGCCCGCCATTGGTTGACCGAGCTTGTCTCGGAATTGGATGTAATAATTGACGAGTTTCCCAATCGCTTTGGTGTGGTCGTATCTTTGGGCTCGCTTGTAAGCGGCTCTCTTGTCGCTTTTGTAAATCTAACGCAAAGTTAACGGATTAAGTTTTGTTTTCCAAATATTTTAAGAAAAATTTATCTACAGAGTACATTATTTAGACTTTTCATCACCGAGAGAGTCGGAAAAAGGTGACTGATTATATGGTTATTCCTTAAGATTGACGAGAGCGCAAATCAGTAAGGCGATAGATAGAATATAGGTGTTTGCGCAGGGCTGGACGCAGCAATTCAGCCTCGGCAGGGTCTAACATTTTTAGATCAGCGTAGCGGTCCTCTCCATCGAGGAATGGTGCAAAATCTGCAGCGAGAGGTGCGGGAGCGTCTTCTTGGAATGGGTCTAATCCTTGAGCCAGGCGTCGAGGGTCATAACGGAACAAATTCCAATAACCACACATTACCGCCTTTCTCTCCTCGATGATAGAATCACCCATGCCTTTACGGATTCCATGCTCAATGCAGGGACAATAAGCCACTACTATAGACGGGCCATTATAACTCTCTGCCTCACGGAAAGCGCGGATTGTCTGGTCATAATTCGCTCCGAGAGCTACTTGCGCCACATATATATGAGTATAGGCTGTTAAGATTCGCGCCAAATCTTTCTTCAAGGCACGTTTGCCCAGAGGCGAGTATTTGGCTACCGCTCCAAGGGGAGTGGCTTTTGATGTCTGTCCGCCAGTATTAGAATAACATTCGTTGTCAAGCACCAAGACATTGATGTTTTGGTTAGTTGCCAGCACATGGTCAAGCCCAGCATACCCTATATCATAAGCCCAACCATCGCCTCCGATTGCCCAAATGCTTTTAGACCCGAGCAGGTCAGAGTTATCTACAATCGCCTTCTCCTCGGCTGAAAGATTAGAACCGGATTTAGATATCATTTCAGTTAATCTATTACCTAACAACCGGCCTGCCTCCGGGTCATCATAGCTCGCTATCCAGTCTTTTGCGGCCTCTGCGATTTGAGAAGCAGAGTCAGGTGAACTGGCAATGTATTGAGCGCACTGTTTAAGCCGAGAGCGTTGTTGCTCTACTGCCACAGCCATTCCATACCCATACTCGGCATTATCCTCAAACAAAGAATTGGCCCATGCTGGCCCCTGACCTTGGGCATTGCAGCAATATGGGTTGCTTGGGTACGAAAGTCCCCAGATAGAAGAGCAACCTGTAGCATTGGCTATGATCATCCTTTCGCCAAACAATTGGGTAAGGAGTTTAACGTAAGGGGTCTCACCACAGCCACCACATGCTCCAGAAAATTGCAAGAGAGGTTGGTAGAGTTGAGAGCCACGCACCGAGAATCTTTCCTCGATGCCGCCTTTCCAACTGACATGTTTGCAAGCATAATCAACATTTGGTCGCTGTTCTTCCCATTGAGGTTGAGCCGGTTGCATATCCAAGGCATGCCCAGGACAGATATTGGCGCAAGACCCACACCCTGTGCAATCCTCTGCGAAAACTTGAATTCTGAACCTGTATCCTTGCAAGCCGTCTTTTGGGGTAATAGATTCAAAGGGAGCTGCAGCGGCTTCGGCTTCGTCCATCAGGATGGGCCTAATGGCTGCGTGGGCGCAGACAAGCGAACATTCTGTGCAAGTTACGCATTTTTGCGGATCCCACACAGGGACTTTTTGGGCTATTCGCCTCTTCTCGAAAGCCGTTGTGCCAGGAGGCACCTCTCCATCGGGAGCAAAAGCCGATACGGGCAATTTGTCGCCCAGGAGCTCAAAGCAATTGCGGGCTACCTTGTCGACAAATTCTATAGTTGCCTCCGAGGTCGGAGGCATACCATTGGATATGGATTCGGGTTGAGGCAGCGACTGAGGCAAGTTGGGAGCTAATGAATCAACATCTATTTCTTTGAGAGCTGAGATAGCTTCCTCAATTGCCTTGATGTTGGAATCGACAACAGTGCCCCCCTCGTGCATATATGTTTTTCTAACTAAAGTCAATAATTCCTCACGACATTTATTTAGATTGAGAACATTACAGAGGTTGAGAAACGCTGTAATCATCACCATGTTGATACGCACATCCAACCCAACTGCCATAGAAATAGCATCTGCATCGATGGTATACATCTTAGCATTGAGCTCCTTTAGACGCTTTTTCATCGCATTAGGTAATTTGTACCTAAGGGTATCCAAATCCCAAGGACAGTTTAGGAGAAAGATTCCTTCGGGAAGCAGAGTCGACAAGACATCAAAACGATAGATGTAGGTAGCCTTGTTGCAACTCACCAGATGGGCGCGTTCAATGTCATAAAGCGTAGATATTGGGTGATGGCCTAATCGCAGTTGCGATAGAGTGTATCCTCCGCTCTTTTTGGCAGAGTAGTTAAAGTATGCCTGAGCATAAAGGCCAGCAGACTGGCTCGCTATATGAGCTGCCAATTTTACGCCTCCAACAGTGCCATCGGCCCCCATGCCATAAAAGACGGCATTGTAAGTCTCTGGAGTAGTGATGGGCAGAGGTTGTATGGGTATTGACAAGTGGGTCACATCATCGTCAATGCCAACAGTGAATTCATCTTTCGGTTCGGCTTGGTTGAGGTAGTCCCAAACAGCCCAAGCCATCGATGAATCAAAATTCTTGCTCGACAACCCATATCGTCCACCAATCACCTTTATGTCTTGGCCGCTGCGATGCACAGCAGCTGTGACAGATAGGCATAAAGGTTCGGCTATGGCACCGGGTTCTTTTGTCCGATCTAGCACAGCTATTCGTTTTACTGCCTTTGGCAGCGCATCAATCAATTGCTTAGTAGGGAAAGGCTGGAAAAGTCGCACCTGAATTACTCCAACTTTCTCTCCCTCTTTATGGTTTAAAGCTTCTTTGCAGACCTCAGCAGCTGAACCCATCACTACTATTACCCTTTCGGCATCGGGGGCTCCATAATAATCCACCAAATGATAAGAGCGACCAATGGCTTTCCCAACCCTATCCATTGCATTCTGCACGATAGCAGGGAAGTCGTTATAAAGTGGATTGCATGCTTCGCGATTTTGAAAATACACCCCTGGATTTTGCGCTGAGCCTCTCGCTATGGGGCGTTCAGGGTTTAGGCCACGTTTCCTAATAGCTTTTACCTTATCCCAATTAACCAAAGTAGCCATAGTTTCATAAGGGATGGTGTCAATAGTGGCGTATTCATTGCTGGTGCGCCAACCATCCATAAAATGCACTATGGGGAGACTCCCGTCTATTGCGGCCAAATGGGCAACTAATGCAAGATCCATGGTCTCTTGCACAGTGGCCGAGGCTAAAAAGGCAAAACCGGTGGCGCGACATGCCATTACATCTTGATGATCGCCAAAGATACTCAGTGCGTGGCTGGCAATAGATCGTGTTCCCACATGAAACACCGCAGGCAATTGCTCGCCCGCTATTTTGTACATGTTGGGTATCATCAGCAATAATCCCTGGGAGCAAGTAAATGTAGTGGCCAAGGCACCAGCTGCAGCAGCGCCATGCGTAGCACCCGCTGCGCCTAATTCGCTTTCCATCTCGCGTACATCCATGGTTTGGCCCATAAGATTGCGTCGACCCTCGATGAGCCCCCATCGCTGAGCGAGTTGTCCCATCTCGGCTATAGGAGTAATAGGATAAATAGTGCCTACGTCGCTAAGGGCGTAGGCAACATAGGTGGCCGCTTCGCAGCCGTCCATTATCTTTAACATAGTAGGCGGAAATTAACGGCTAAACATTTTAATCCTCACATAGGCAAGAAGTGGTGAGCGCATACATCGGTAATCCATATCCACAATGGGCAAAATCCCATGAATAGGATGACTGATAAGGCTAGGGATGAGGTGCCTCTTGCTACATAAGTAGAATATTCATCGGCGATAATGATGCCTGAGAATGCTGGGGGGAGAACACCGGCCACTACCAGCATCTGCAAATTCCAATAGTCCATCTTGAAGATTATTCCTACCACCAATAGCAGCAAAGGCATTACTATAAGTTTGAGGATCGAACCGCAGATTGCTTGCCAATCGATAGTGACTTTAACGCTCGACAAGGTGATACCAGCTGCAAACACGGCTACTGAGGCGTTAGCTTTCTTTATGAGGTCAAATGACGGGCTCAAATCCTCTGGCCAATTGAATCCTACGCACACCATCACCACTGCCAATATAGGAGCCCAGGCCACAGGTTGTGCCAGAGCGTGAATCACTGGCCCCCAGAATGAGGGCTTTTTGCCTCCATTTCTCTTTGCGGCCATCTCGGCATCGGCCGAGTTAAGCAGGGACAAGCCTACGGGGATGCCTACAGCATTGACCACAATGCCTACGATAGCAACTACCAACGCAACAGCGGGCAGACCAACGGTAGCATCGAATATAGGCTCCAAAACCGCAAAACCAAGGAATCCAATGGTAGGAGAACCACTAATAAGAGCCATAACTGCTGCATTGGCAGCTCCAGCTTTAAACCAATATCGATAAATATAATATACAGCCATGAAGCATGCCATAATCACCACTAATGAGATTACTGACAACTTCACGTACTTAAGCAATTCATCGGGTTTGACCGTGACAATTGATATGAACAGGGCAGCAGGGAGGGCGAAATCAAGCACAACCTTGTTGAGAATTTTTGACGATGAACCATCAAAAGCGCCTTTCTTTCCCGCAATGAACCCTGCTCCCATGACTACTATAATGGGCACAATAGCATAGATGATGATATGGCCCATGTCCATTCCGTGTGTCATAAACAAATAGTTTTAAGTTGAATTTTAGGAGTTGATGAGTGGAGTAGGGAATCTCCCAAACAGAAATTGGGAGATTCCCGTATGAGGATGTCAAACCGTGAAATCAATCAAAGTCTGAGGATTAAGGTACCCAATGTGCCCACTCTCTTTGCCAGCATTGCCAGCGAGTTGGACGCAAATCAGATTAGGCTCACCCGAGGCGATACCAGCCTCTAAGGCTGCCTCATACTCCTCCGGAGTGGTGACGTATGTACCTTTGCCACCGAATGCCTCCATGATTTTCTCGTAATGGGCATTAAGATCAAGAGTGGTTGGGGCTGGATCGCCATTATGTGATGGGTTCACGCCAATGTTGTTGTAGATGCCACCGTTGTTGAATACGCAAACGGTAATGGGGAGCTTGAAGCGACACATCGTGGCTACATCCATGCCTGAGAATCCAAAGGCTGAATCGCCCTGAATTGTCACCACAGGTTTGCCAGTGGCTATGGCCGCTCCAATAGCACTGCCGGCGCCCATTCCCATAATGGCCCAAGTAGCGCAATCAATGCGCTTGCGAGGCTGGAAGAAATCAATGGCATCGCGGCAGTCGTCAAGGGTGTTGGCCCCCTCGTTGACCAACAATACGTCGGGATGGGATTCCAGCACTTTCTTTGCGGCGCGCAATGCATCCCAATGGTCCATTGGCTCGGGCGATGGAGCCAATTTGGATTGCATCCAAGCATTAGCTTCCTTGCTCTTTTCTTGTATCTCTTTTACCCAAGCGCTGTGGTCAGCCAGAGGATATTTTGGCAGGGCTGCCAGCATCATCTCAAGAGAGGCACCTATGTCGCCAATTACTGGGGCTGCGATTGGACGATTGCAATCTATTTCCTCTGGATCAATATCAAGTTGAATATACTTGTTGTCAGGGTTCCACTTACCGTGGCCACGTGAAAGGAGCCAATTGAGACGAGCACCCAAGAGGATTACTACGTCAGCTTGCTCCATGATCATAGAACGAGCCGAAAGAGCTGACAGTGGATGATTGTCAGGCAGCAATCCCTTGGCCATGGACATTGGATAATAAGGAATTTGAGTCTTTTCAACCCATTCCTTAATCAAGTCATCGTTTTGAGAATAGGCTGCGCCTTTGCCAAGCACGATCACAGGCTTTTTAGCTGTTGCCAACAACTCCATTGCGCGGTCTACGGCTTGTTGCGAAGGATATTGTTTAGGGGCAGGGTCAACCACCTTGTAAGTGATTTTAGCAGCCTCCTCTTTGCTCATAATGCCGCCCAAAGCCGGAACAGTCATGTCTAAGTACACACCGCCAGGGCGCCCGCTTAGAGCGGCTCTTAGTGCACGAGCCACACCAGTAGGGATATCTTCAGTACGGTTTACTCTATATGCAGCTTTTACCAACGGTTTGGCTATATTGAGTTGGTCAAGTCCCTCATAAGTCCCTTGCTCCAAGTCGACTGCGGCGCGGTCGCTGGAACCCGATATTTGGATCATTGGATAGCAATTGACTGTTGCATTCGTGGTGGCAGTCAGTCCATTGAGAAAGCCCATAGAGCTTACAGTAAGGAGGATACCTGGCTTTTTTGTTAGGTAACCGTAGGTGGCAGCAGCCATACCGGCTTGTTGCTCAAATCTGAATCCTATGAATCTGATGCCAACCAACTGCAGACAGTATGCCACCTCGGTGACTGGGATTCCGACCAAACCAAATACCACTTCTACTCCATTCTCCTTAAGTGCATTGGCCAGAAGATGCATACCTGTCAAATCAGTCT
The DNA here is from genome assembly GCA_002633115.1 of Muribaculaceae bacterium Zag1. Lineage (GTDB taxonomy): Bacteria > Bacteroidota > Bacteroidia > Bacteroidales > Muribaculaceae > CAG-873. The sequence continues at coordinate 19,433 of NWBJ01000062.1, read as the reverse complement.
TAGGGGATGGCGCAGCAGCGGGGTTAGGGTTAGTATTATTAGGTGTTGCCATTCTTAACTTTGTATAAAATGAGATATTTAGGATTAGGAAAAGGTAAGCGGTTGCGCTAATTACTGGTAGCGCAACCGCTTGTATTGGGTAGGATTATCCTTCAGCGCTATTAGTTGTAGCTCCACTCTTGGCAAACTCAGCGATTTGCTCATCGGTATATCCCAGATCGCGTAGAATCTTGTCGGTGTCGCCGCCGAGTTCGGGGCATGGCCCGTATGTTGGAGTATAACCGCTGATGGTGAATGGGCAGCCCACGGTGACAAATTCGCCTGTACCGCCTCCTTGGTTAATCTTCACCAAGGTGTTGCCATCATAGAGGCTTTGGTCAGTCATAAGCTCTTTTGTAGTAATCACTGGGCCGCAAGGCACACCGGCTGGACCCAAGATTTCTGTCACCTCATATTTCGACTTGGTGATGCAGAACTCTTGAATGCGAGCCCACACTTGTTGTTTGTGGCGGTCGCGAGCATCAGCTGTGGCGAAGTCGGGATTGGTGAGCCAATCCTCAAAGCCGAGGGCCTTGCAAGCTTTCTCAAAGTCTTTTTCACCGCGTTGGAGGATGACATATACGTAGTCATTGTCATCTGTCTCCCAGTTCTTGCACTTGTAGGTCCAACCAAGCACACCGCCACCTTCGATGTTGCCAGCACGAGGCACAGTGTCACCGAATTTGCCATTGGGATACTGTGGATATTGGGTGAGATATCCAATTTTGTCCAGGGTGAGTTGGTCGCGTGTTTTGATGCGGCATAGGTTGAGGCAAGCATTGTGCATGGATTGATATACATAAGTGCCTTCGCCAGTCTGGTTGCGTAGTTGCAATGCAGCCAAGAGACCTATTAGCAGATGCATACCGGTGTTGGAATCACCAAGAGCAGCACCGCTTTGAGTGGGGAAGTTGTTGGGGCCTTCATACCAACCAGTTGTGGTGGCAGCAGCGCCAGTCACTTGGGCAATAGGCTCGTAGGCTTTGAGATCCTTAAATCTAGAAGATAGGGGGAATCCCTTGATAGTGCCATAGATGCACTTAGGGTTGATGGCATGTACAGCTTCCCATGAGAATCCCAGCTTATCGGCAGCTCCCGGGTGGAAATTCTCAATAAACATATCGGCGCCCTTGATGAGCTTGGTGAGGATTTCTTTTCCACCGGGGCTCTTCAGGTCGAGTGTGATTGACTTCTTGTCACTGTTGAGTTGTAAGAAATAGTAGCTGGGGAGTTTGGGGTCGTACTGGAGCTCTTTACGAGTTGCATCGCCTACGCCGGGGCGTTCTACTTTGATTACATCGGCGCCAAGCCATGCCAGCATTTGAGTGCACGAAGGGCCGGACTGCACCTCGGTGAGGTCAACCACCTTGATGCCTTTGAGTGGGGATGTGCTCATTGTCTGTAGGATTGAATTTTGGTTAGAGATGTTGAACGTTGTTTTGGATGAAAGATATCATCAACCCAAACCATAGCAAATTGCTGATGGTCAGATATACATTCAACATAAAATAGTTGAAAAAAGTTTATCCTACTAAGACCTTTGTTTTTAAATATTTTAAATTTTACTTTGGCTCTGTTCATCCCTCTTACAATATTGTATAACGATAATGATACACCCTATAGTAAGTAATGGGTCAATAGTTAAATATGGAGGTCGCCCGGATGGCTACCCCGTAGGGGTTATTTCATCTAGCTATGGGCGCATACCCCTCCCCCTCCTCCCCGTAGGGGTTGTTTCACTAACCTTCTGAACACTAGAATGAAACAACCCCTACGGGGTAGCCATCCGGGTGTTAACCTATATGCTAGATGAAATAACCCCTACGGGGTAGCCATCCGGGTACATTCAAGAATGAAACTTAATTAACCCTCAACTTATAAAGATAAGGATAACCTTTATCTAAGGATTGGGTAGAATGGGGCGATGCTGGGAGCGGAGGTAGGCTTTGCGGCGCACTAAGGCTTCTGATTTGGTGGCTGGGGAGAAGAAAGTTTCTTGGAACTTCTCATAGATATATTGTACAGCCACCTCTGATGGATGGGTCATGTCTGGGGCGTAGAAACGGTAATCCCTGAGGTCGTCCATCATTATCTCGTAGGCTGGGAAATATACAAATGTATAGTCAGTAGTAGCCGATGCGGCTACCTTTAGGTCGCGCAGCGCAATCATCAGATTAGACTTGCTCAGCTGATTGGCATGGAAGCCATCGGCCAGATGGCGGATGGGGCTCACCGTGAAGATTACATGCTTGACCACTGGCATGAGCGAGTAGAGGATCATCTGCAGATGGGTGCGCGTCTCCTCGAGTGACAGCATGCGACGCGTGAAGACCGAGGCCGGAAATTTGTGGCAGTTGCCAACCACCTCCTTGTCGCGCAGATACACCCAAGATGTGCCAAGGGTGATGACGGCAACTGTGGCATTGCGCAGATTGTCTGATAGGGCACCGATGTCGGCATTCAACCGCTCGATTAGGCGGTCGGCATCGGCTTCGGAGTATCGCGATGCGAAATCCAAGCAGTGCCAACCCCCGGCGACATCCTTGATGAGGTCGGCCATCGAGTAATGGGGATTGCGCAAGGCCCTCTTTACAGCCTTGGCGATGGATGCCGGGTTGTAGAGAGGGCCCATAGGGTTGTGGATGACATCAAAACCGTCGCGCTCGAGCATCGAGCCGACATTGTCGGTGAAACATGAGCCGAGCATCACAATCCGGTCAGTGTGGCTGATCTGGAATGGAACTGGCTCAATCGAGATGGGTGTTCTGAATTCCATTTATATTTTCTTTTCTATCACTTCGCCCTTGGTGATCACGAGATAACTGCGACGATCCAGGCCATCGCCAATCCACAGGTCGGTGTCGGGATGGCCCATCCAGCCGGTGCCAAGGGTAGTGCGCATATTGAAACATTGCTTTACGCATGGCGTGTGGCCAACGACCTGGTTGTATCCCCGGGGCATGCACTTCATAAGTGAGAAAGGACGAATCCATACCGGCGATTGGGTTACGCTGTCGCCCGAGGTGTCAAAGCGGTTGTTGGGTATGAATCCGAACAATTCGCTTGGGGGCAGCGAATTGACCATATCCACCCATCCGGGCGTGGGTAAGGTGATGCCAAGGCTGTCGCGCAGCCATACCTCGCTGATGCCAGCGTGGGAGAAAATGAAATCCTTGTTGCCGACACGCATTGAATACACCCATTGGGTATCGCGCAGAAATCGCTCTTTGAGTTCGTACATTCCAGCGTAAACCTGAGGGTCCCATTGCGAACAAGCGGCCCAGGCATAGCCCAGGTGCTGCAAGTCGTGGTTGCCGCGCAGCATTATGCAGTCGTGGCTCTCTTTGTAATCAAGTATCTCAACCAGATTCTCGAGTTGAGCAGTAGCTGATTCAGTCCCATGGGTCGATACGTAATCGCCCAAGAAAATCACCCGTGAGGGTTTTTCCTTATCTATAATGGCTTTCCACAAGTCTTTGCCGTGAATATCGCCTATCACCACTGTCTTTTCCATAATCTTTTGTTTTATATGGTTGTTACTTTTATAAAAGTGGTGAGGCGTGAATTGTTCGGAGCAGAGGCTTAAAAACAAATAAACGCGGACCCGTCTTGGCCCACGCTTTAAAAGTGAAATACTTGTGTGTCTTAGGATAGGGAGGATCCTGGATCCTCAATCCCTCAGTGCTTGCGAGCGTCGTGTTCAAGGGGTTTGGGCGACCATACGTAAAGGTCGGCAGCTTGTTCGCAGTACCACTCGAAAGCGTGTTTGATCTCTTTAGTCAGATGTTGAAACATAGTCTTGAAATTTTTTGGTTAGACATCATTTTCACGTTCCCTCTGGAACTTTCTGATTAAATAACACTGCAAAGTTAGGAAATGTTTTTGAATTATGTTTTAAAACATAAATTTAGAACATATTTTGTTGCAACTTTGTGATAAAATCAGATGGCTCGGATAAGATTCTCTTTAATCATAATTTGTTTATTTTAGTGAATGTCAATGGATTATGTGGTTTATGCCATTGTTAAATGAGTAAAAAATCTATGAATAGGGGGTTGAGTAAGAAAATTTTTTGTAATTTTGTGCTCACAAACCCAATAGGGAGAGGGCTAAATGCCCGGTTGTCTCCCTCTGTTGAATAAAAAAGACTGACACCTGTACGCAGCTTGAGAACCATTCTGCTATACATATTGGCCCTTGTGGCGATCACCATTTTGGGGCCTGCCTTCGTTTCATGTTCTACTTCTGGCAAAGGTCAGAGGGGTGTCTTTGTCGACCCTTCTGTGCCGCAAGCCGGAGTGAGAGGGTTGGCCAGGGTCGATACCTCTGCTGTCGACGATGCGATGGCTGACAGCGTGTTTGGTTCATCACTTCCCGATTTTGAGAAAGATTCACTCTACGCGGCTGCCGATTCTGTGCTATTTGGCGAATTGGAGGCTGACACCTTGGCTACGCTGCCATTCGTGCCCGACTCCTTATTAATAGATAGCCTCAGGAGCGCTGTAGGCGACAGCTTGGCCTCAACAATACCCATGAGCAAGGAGATACCACGCCCCGGCACGGTCAGAGGACCGTCGAAGATGCGCAAAGAGAAGGTTGACCTTGATGCCCAGGTAGTGTTCTCATCTGCCGACTCTATGATCATGATACGCCGTGACTCAGCCATGATGTATGGTGATAGCAAGGTCGACTATGGTGATATCAAGCTTACAGCTGACAATATCGAGATGTGCCTGCCCAATAGCACGGTGTTTGCCGTGGGTACCCTCGACTCGGTTGGCAATGTGATAGGCAAACCAATTTTTACTGAGAAAGGCACTGAGTATGAATCGCAAACGATGGAGTATAACTTTAAGACCAAGAAGGGATTCATCACCAACGTTGTGACCCAACAAGGCGAGGGTTATCTGTCGGGAGGCACCACAAAGAAGGATGCCGATGGCAACTTTTACACCGCCAACGGCACCTACTCGACTTGCGACAATCACGAGTGCCCTCACTTCTATTTCCAGCTCACCAAGGCCAAGGTTGTTCCTGGCAAGAATGTGGTGACTGGTCCAGCCTATATGGTGCTTGCCGGTTTGCCATTGCCCCTGGCTGTGCCTTTCGGATTCTTCCCCTTCACTGATAGTTATAGTTCGGGCATTATCGTGCCGACTTTTGGCGACGATTATACTCGCGGCTTCTATCTGAGCGATGGCGGTTACTATTTCGCCATCAGCGACAATATCGACTTGGCCCTTACTGGCGAAATCTACACCAAGGGCTCTTGGGGTGCCAGAGCGCAGTCAAGCTATGTCAAGCGCTACAAATACAGCGGCAGCTTCAACATCTCTTACCTCAAGACCATCTATGGTGAGAAGGGCAGCGCAGACTATTCGGCACAGACCAACTTCCAGGTGCTGTGGAGCCACTCGCAGGATTCCAAGGCCAACCCCAATATGACCCTCTCGGCCAGTGTGAACTTCACTACAAGCGGTTATTCGCGCAACAATCTGGCATCTTACTATTCGAGCGCTTTCACAGAGAGCACCAAGAGTTCAACCATCAACATGACCTATAAGATACCTAATTCCAAGTGGTCGGTGTCGAGCACTATGAGCCTCAGCCAGCGCACCCAGGACTCTACGCTCACGGTGTCGTTCCCTAACTTCACAGTGACGATGAGCCAAACCTATCCATTCAAGCGCAAGAAGGCTGTAGGAGATGCCAAATGGTATGAGAAGATCAAGCTTTCATATTCTGGCCAGTTCCAAAACTCGCTGACTGCCCAGCAGAATGAGTTCTTCAAGAAATCCCTTATCAAGGACTGGCGCAATGGCATGAAGCACTCAGTGCCTATCTCAGCTACGTTCAATGTATTCAAATACATCAATATTACGCCGTCGATCAGTCTTACCGACCGCATGTACACCACCAAGGTAAAGCGCCATTGGGATGTTGACCAGGGCATCGAGGTGATGGATACCACATACAATTTCTATAATGTGTGGGATTTCTCATCATCAGTGTCAATGGATACCAAGATTTACGGTTTCTTCCAGCCGCTGCCATTCCTCGGCAACAAGGTCAAGATGATTCGCCACGTCCTCACCCCAACCATATCTTTCACGGCTTCGCCTGACTTCAGTTCGCCCTTCTTTGGCTACTATGGCAGCTATGAGAAGCCCCTGACAGATGGCACGGTGACGAAGACCAAGTATTCAATGTTCCCCAACACCCTCTACGGCGTGCCGGGCCAAGGCAAGACTGGGTCGGTGAGCGTGTCGCTGGCCAACAACCTGGAGATGAAGGTGCGAAGTGACCGAGACTCGACAGGTGAGAAAAAGATATCGCTTATTGAGAACTTGACCCTGTCGCAGAGTTACAACTTCGCGGCCGACTCGTTGCGATTCTCCGATCTTAGCACAACGATGCTCTTGCGCCTCACCAAGGGATTCAACCTCAACCTGAGTGCGACTTGGGATGTCTACACTTATGCGCTCAACTCATCGGGCAACCCGGTGAAGGTGAATAAGCTGCGCATATCTCAGGGTAAGGGTTATGGCAAACTGAAATCAACGGGTACGTCATTTTCTTATTCGTTCAACAACGACACCTTCAAGAAATGGTTTGGAGGCGGCGATGACAAGGATAAGGACAAGAATAAGAAAGGGGATAATTCCCCAGATGGCACCGAGGGCTTGGACGATGAAATGGGCGCCGACATAAACCAGCAGTCCAACAAAAAGCGCAATCGTAAGACCAAGGAAGAGCCCGAGATTGGCAGCGATGGCTACATGGCATGGAGCATTCCATGGAACCTGTCGGTTAACTACTCGATTAATTACAGCTATGGGTCGTTCAACTACGAGAAACTCGAGTATAACTCAAAGATTACTCAAAATCTGAGCTTCTCGGGCAATATTACGCCCACGCCCAACTGGAACTTCTCGTTCTCGGCGAGCTACAACTTTGACACGCACAAGCTGTCATACATGAATTGCAATATCTCGCGCGACTTGCACTGCTTCACAATGACCGCCTCGTTTGTACCCGTTGGACCTTACAAGAGCTATAACTTCCACATAGCCGTCAAGTCGGCACTGCTCAGCGACTTCAAGTATGACAAGCGCTCATCGCTCTCCAACGGCGTCTCCTGGTACTAGGAATTTAATGTAAAAACCACGGATTGCACGGATTACACGGATTCCATCCGGATGGCAATCCGTGCAATCCGTGCAATCCGTGGTTTTTACATTATCGATTCTAATGGCAATCCGTGTAATCCGTGAAATCCGTGGTTTTATTGAAATAAATATCTAGATAGATGTCTAAGTGTCTGTTGTTTAATCCGGAAAATGATGTGGCGCTGGCCATGGGCGTGGACAATTACACTGCGCCGGCGCCGGCTCGCAAGTTGCGCCAAGCGGGGGCTTTGATGCCTCTGTGGTACGGACGGCCAGGCGACCGAGTGCTGTGCTATGGCGTGAATGCTCGATGGCTCGAGCAGATGCAGCACGATTTCGGGCTCGGTACAGACATCTTTGATCATCAAGACTTCTCGCTTACTCCTCAGCCTTGGGGCTGGTCCCTCGCCTCGCGCCGCAACTTCCTTACCGAAGGCTTCCCGGCCGACGCTCTGCCCACAGACCAGTGGCTTGCTGAGCATAGGCGTCTCTCTGCTCGTTATTCCTCGGACCCAATAAGGCAAGTTCTCACTGAATCCGGCATCACTGGATTGGTGAGCAATTACGGTACCACTTGCTACAGTATAGAGGAAGCCAAAGCAGCGGTTGATGCTATCGGCGCAGCTTGGATTGTCAAGCTGCCATGGTCGAGCAGCGGTCGGGGCGTGGTAAATTCAGCCATCGCAGGCGAAAAGAGTGCCTGGAAGGTAGTTGAAGATGGCATCCGCGCACAAGGGTGCGTATCAATTGAACCAGCTTATGACAAAGCCATTGATTTCGCCAAGATTTTTGAGCTGAAAGATGGAAAATGCCAATGCCTCGGCACCTCGGTTTTCTTGACAGATGACAAGGGCGCCTATTCCGGCAATCTCTTGGCGAGCGAACAAAAACGCATCGAGCGAGTAGGGGTCCATTGCGATTTGGGCGCTCTCGACCGAGCCGCAAGCCTTTTGACGCAAGAAATCGAAAAGATATATGGCTCTCATTACTCGGGCATCTTGGGAGTGGATATGCTTGCCACAAAAGATGGGCTGATTGACCCTCTCGTCGAGGTGAATTTGCGCATGACTATGGGCTGGGTTGCCATTCGCCTGTCTGAGAGCCTCTTGCCGGAGGGAGCGGAAGGCACCCTAATGGTACAGAAAAATGGTGGCCATTTCACTCCGAGCGAATACCAGGCATCGGATAATTGCCTCGCCTCTGGAATTTTAAATCTCGTACCACCGAACCCCGACTTCGATTTTCTTGTTTCTGTATAATGAAAATGATTGTCTCAGGTCACCCCAAGGTTGACTTGAGGAGATAATATTTTATGTCCTTATGAATCTTATGTACTTATGGTCCAAGGCAAAGTGATAAGGAATACAGGGTCGCACTATGTGGTGGAGACCGAGACGGGCGAGCTGGTGCCGTGCAAGGTGAAGGGCAACTTTCGCATCAAAGGCATCCGCACCACCAACCCTGTGGCTGTGGGCGACAATGTGACAATTGGCGCTCCCGGTCCTGACGGCGTGGCCTATATCACCAAGATTGCCCCTCGCCGCAACTATATCATACGCCGCGCAAGCAACCTGTCAAAGGAAGCCCATATCATAGCCGCAAACCTGGACCAAGCCCTGCTGGTGGTGACCTTGGTACATCCCACCACCTCGACTACATTTGTTGACCGTTTCCTCGCCACTGCTGAAGCATACAGCGTGCCGCCAATAATCGCCATCAACAAGATTGACCTGCTCGATGACGAGGAGGGACAAGAATACCTCGAAGCATTCGCTTATCTTTATCGTTCGATCGGTTATCCTGTGGTACTGATTTCTGCTCGTACCGGTGTTGGCTTGGAGCAATTGAGCGAGATGCTCAAAGACAAGGTGACCCTATTCTCAGGCAATTCCGGGGTGGGAAAGTCCACTCTGATTAATGACCTGATTCCAGGTCTCGACTTGCGCACTGCCGAAATATCAGTTGCGCATGACCAAGGCATGCATACCACAACGTTCTCCGAACTTTTTCACTTGCCCGAAGGTGGTTCGATTATCGACACCCCCGGTATCCGAGGCTTTGGCACCATCGACTTTGACCGAGCAGAGGTGGGGCATTACTTTCCGGAGATTTTCAAGGAGTCAGAAAATTGTCGCTTCAACAACTGCACCCATACTCACGAACCCGGTTGCGCAGTGCGCCGGGCCGTAGAGGATGCCCGCATCGCTCAGTCGCGCTATGCCTCGTACCTCAGCATCCTCGAAGATAGCACCGAAGACAAATACCGCAAGTAACCACAGAATCCATTTAAAACCACGGTATTTCAATAAAACCATGGTATATCAATAAAACCACGGATTGCACGGATTACACGGATACCATCCGGATGGCAATCCGTGCAATCCGTGTAATCCGTGGTTTTAAATTATGGTCTTTGTGGCAATCCGTGTAATCCGTGTAATCCGTGGTTTTATAATTTCTGATCCCAGTGGTAATACGTGGTTTTTACCTTACGGATAAAATATCCATGTAATTTATTCGTTAAATCATTGTAATGAAAGCTTTCTCGAAAATTATCATAAAGGTGGTTGCGTGCGTCGTGTTGGCGTATGCAGCTTCGTCGTGCGGCGGAGCCAAGCTCTCGACCGCCAACGAGCAGATGGCCCGAGGCGAATACTTCGATGCCTCAAAGACCTATCGCAAAGTTTACAATAAGCTCACCAAGAAAGAAGAACGCGCCTTGCGCGGCGAGGTCGCCTACAAGATGGCCGAATGCCACCGTATGCTCTCGCAGAACGCAAGAGCCTCGGCGGCTTATCAGAATGCTCTGCGCTATGGCCAGACCGACTCGATCATCCATCTGCGCTTAGCGCAAACCCTCCACGCCGATGGCAAGTATGCCGCAGCCATCAAGGAATATGAGGAATTTCTGACCTACGACCCTGACAATCAACTGGCCCAAGACGGGCTGGCTGGAGTCAGGATAGCCGCAGCCAAGAATCCGTCGACGCGATATGTGGTAAAGAACTTTAAGCTCGTAAATTCGCGTCGCGCCGATTTCTGTCCTATGTATTTCGACAAGAGTCTTGACCAGCTCTATTTCACCACCACCAACGAAAAAGTAACTGGCGACCACAAGAGCGAGATCACCGGCATGAAAAAGGGCGACATTTGGGTAATCCGTAAGAACGAGAAAGGCGAATGGCAAAGACCACAAGCAGTAGAAGGCGAACTGAACACTGATGCCGATGAGGGAGCGATTTCATTCTCACCAGATGGGAGCACCATGTATCTGACACGCGCAAGGCGTGAACCCAACTCCAATACCGCAGTCGAGATTTACACCTCGCAGCGCAGCGATGCCCAATGGAGCGCCCCAGTGAAATTTGAAATCACAGCCGACACCATATCATCCTATGGCCATCCGGCAGTGTCGCCCGATGGGCAATGGCTGTATTTCTCGTCAGACATGCCCGGCGGCAGCGGCGGCAAGGATATCTGGCGCATCAACCTGAAAGAACGCGGAGGCAGCCTTGAAAACCTGGGCGAATGGATCAACACCCCTGGCGATGAGGTTTTCCCTTACGTGCGCACCGACTCGTTGCTCTATTTCTCGTCAAATGGCAGACCGGGATACGGAGGCTTGGATATCTATCGCGCCGAATTCACCAAATCTGGCGGTTGGAATGTCACTAATATGGGCCTCCCTATCAACTCACCGGCAGATGATTTCGGCATCACCTTTGGCGAGGGTGAGTCGGGATTCTTCTCAAGCAATCGCGGCGATGCTCGCGGCTATGACCATATCTTCAGCTTTGAACTTCCCGACTTGAATATCCTCATTTCAGGCTGGGTGCTTGACAAGGACGAGGAGCCAGTGCCCAATGCCGTAATCCGCATCATCGGCAACGATGGCAGCAACCAAAAGCAGGTGGCAAAGAACGATGGGTCGTTCTCCTTCCCCCTCGACCGAGGCGTGAGCTATGTGATGCTGGCTGGAGCCAAGGGTTATCTCAATTCGCGCCAGGAATTTACCAGCGACACTACCGAGGTTGATGCCGAATACGGCATTGACTTTATCCTCGCCTCGATCAACAAGCCAGTGGTGGTTGACAACATCTTCTACGACTTTGACAAGGCCACCTTGCGACCCGAATCAAAGACCGCGCTTGACGAGCTGGCTCAGGTGCTGCGCGACAACCCCAATGTTACCATCGAGATGGCCTCGCACACCGACCGCCATGGTTCTGAGGAATACAATATCAACTTGTCGGGTCGTCGCGCCCAGTCGGTAATCGATTATCTGATTGCCGTGGGCATCAGTCCTGACCGCTTGCAGTCGCAGGGATATGGCAAGTCGCGGCCCAAGACTATCACTAAAAAGTTGGCCAGGGAGCATCCAGATTTCCCCGAAGGGACGCTTCTTAACGAGGAATATGTGCTGGGCCTTCCCGAAGAATTGCAAGACGAAGCAGACCAGATCAACCGACGCACAGAATTTCAAGTGCTATCCATCGACTACCAAATGTATTAAACCATATCGGGGGCGCGGCTCAGTCGCGTCCCTCTCTTTTTGCCATCTGAGAAGAGTTAAAAATTTGGAAATGTGACAATATGTCAGTGAGGCAAATTGGCATAAGATTTGTGTTATTTGTTATTAGAATAATGGGGCATTATGCCCGATAGCTAAGAACATAAATTAGGTAACTAACCAACAAACCTCATATACGATGGATTTAGAAAAAAAGAAAGTGGGAAAGATCGGTGTAACAACCGAAAACATCTTCCCGGTAATCAAGAAATTCCTCTACAGTGACCATGAAATCTTCCTGCGCGAGTTGGTATCCAACGCTGTAGACGCAACACAGAAAATCCGCACCCTCTCAACATTTGGCGACTACAAGGGCGACCTTGGCACACTCGATGTGCGCGTAAGCATCGACAAAGATGCCAAGACTCTGACTGTGAGCGACCGAGGCATTGGTATGACTGCCGAAGACATTGACAAATACATCAACCAGATCGCATTCTCAGGTGCTGAGGAGTTTCTGGAGAAATACAAAGACACTGCAAATTCGATCATAGGCCACTTCGGCCTGGGATTCTATTCAGCCTTTATGGTGGCCAAGAAGGTTGTCATCAATACCCTCTCGTACCAAGAAGGCGCAACCCCAGTCAAGTGGGAGTGCGATGGTTCGCCTGAGTTCACACTCACTGAGGGCGACCGCAAAGAGCGCGGCACCGACATCATCCTTTACATCGATGATGACAACCTCCAATTCCTGGAGCAGCCCACTGTCGATGCTCTGCTGAAGAAATATTGCCGCTTCCTGCCCGTACCCGTAATCTCTGGCAAGGAGCAAGAGTGGAAGGACGGCAAGATGGTCGACACCGATCGCGACAAAATCATCAACAGCACCGAACCGCAGTGGATGAAGAAACCGTCGGAACTCACCAAGGACGACTATCTGAATTTCTATCACGAATTGTATCCGGGGCAAGATGACCCAATGTTCTGGATCCATCTTAATGTTGACTATCCTTTCACCCTGACAGGCATACTGTTCTTCCCGAAGATCCACAGCAATCTCGAACTGACCAAAAACCGCATCCAGCTGTATTGCAACCAGGTGTTCGTCACCGATTCTGTCGAGGGCGTAGTGCCTGAGTTCATGATGCTGCTTCAGGGTGTGATTGACTCGCCCGACATCCCGCTGAACGTGTCGCGTAGCTACTTGCAGTCAGATACGGCTGTCAAGAAGATATCGACCTACATCACCAAGAAGGTGGCCGACCGTCTGGAAGAAATCTTCAAGAACGACCGCGCCGACTATGAGGCCAAGTGGGACGACATCAAGCTGTTTATCGAATACGGCATGCTGAGCAATGAGAAATTCTGCGATGCTGCCATGAAATTCGTGCTTCTCAAGGACACCCAAGGCAAATACTATACCCTGGATGAATACAAGGCATTGGTCGAGCCGGAGCAGACTGACAAGGATGGCAACATCATCTATCTGTACGCTACCAACCCTGTAGACCAATACACCTATATCAACAATGCCAACGAGCATGGCTACAATGTGCTGCTGATGGATGGTCAACTCGATGCTCCGTTTATCGGACTGCTTGAGCAGAAACTGCAGAAGACCCAGCTTGTGCGCGTAGATAGCGATATTATTGAGAACTTGATCCGCAAGGACAATGCCAAGACTGTCGACCTGACCCCGCTGCAGAGAAACATACTGACCACTGTCTTCCGTTCGCAACTCCCGACAGTCGACAAGGCAAACTTCCTCGTGACATTCGAGGCCCTCAAGCCTACTGCCATGCCTATCGTGATTACTCAGAATGAGTACATGCGCCGTATGAAGGAGATGGCACAGTTGCAGCCTGGCATGAGCTTCTATGGCGACCTGCCCGACAGCTACAATATCGTGGTCAACACCGAGCACCCGCTGATTGTCAAGATTCGCAACGAGGCAGTCGAGGCTATCGGCAAGGATATCGAACCTCTTGCCAATATGGTTGACGAGGCCAATAAGAAAGTCTCGGATATCCGCTCGGCCGCCAAGGATGGCAAACTCTCGGCCGAAGAAGATCAGCATGTTTCAGACCTTGAAAGAAAGGTCGGTGAACTGCGCACTCAGGAAGAAACCACCATCAGCGAATACGCTGCCAAGCAACCGGTGGTTAAACAACTGCTTGACCTCGCTCTCCTCGGCAACGGTCTGCTCAAGGGCGAACAGCTCTCTGACTTCATCAAACGCTCAGTCAAACTTCTTTAATGAAAAATGAAGAATGAATAATGAAAAATGGCCATCCGGATTCAGCCGGATGGCCATTATTCATTATTCATTATTCATTATTCATTTTTCATTAACAAATCGATTGCATCTGCGATGCCATTGTCATCAACTGAGGCGGTCACCATGGTGGCTGCCTCTTTTACTTGGGGTGAGGCATTGCCCATGGCTACCCCTATGCCAGCATGGCGAAGCATCGGTATGTCATTGCCGCCATCGCCAAAGGCTACAGAATCCTCGAGTGGAATGTCGAAATGCGAGAGCAGAATATCGATGCCGTGAGCCTTGGTGTTGCCCTTGGCTGTGATATCAACAAATGCCGGATGCCAACGGCCAAACTCGCAGCCGGGCATACCAACCTCGATATCAGGTTGCTCTTTCTCGGTAAAGAATGGAGTAATCTGAAACAGAGGATGGCGCAGAGGCCAGTCATAGAAGGTGCGTGGGATAAGCGGAGCGTTGAGGTCCTTGGCGAATATGCGACGTGATAGCGGACTGTCGCCAGCAATGGTCATAGACTCCTCACCGACAAAGATGCACGGGTAGCCATGAGATTCGCAATATTCGCTGATAAATCGCGCATCAGCCTCGGGTATTGCGCTCTTGTACAGCACTTTGCCATCGGCCAGACAATATGCTCCATTCATCGTAATGTAGCCATCAATCAGGCCTCGGCTCTCGAGGGCGCCGAGATTGGTGATTATCGCCTTTGGGCGTCCTGTAGAAATGAATATCTTATTTCCAGCCTGATGGGCGCGGCTGATAGCATCGACAGCCGACTCAGGAATCTGATGAGTCTTAAAACTCACCAATGTACCATCAATATCAAAAAACAATGCCTTCATCTGGTCTTTGGTGTTTGGTCTTTGGCTTTTGGACCTACCTTATCACTTATCCTTTATAACTTATCCTTTATCACTTATCCTTTATCACTTATCCTTTATACCTTATCCTTTAGAATACCTCCTTGGCTACTTGTTTGATGATATCGGCTGCGAGGTAGCTGTAGAAATGCAGCGACGGCACCCCGGCTGCAATGAGTTCCTTGCATTGCTTGACGCACCATTCGCGTCCTACCTCTTTAGCCTCTTGGTTGTTGGTGCATTTCTCGAGTTCGTGCGAGAGTTCCTCGGGCAGGTCTATATGGAAGACGCGCGGCAGCACATTGAGCTGATTCTTGAGCACGATGGGCTTGATGCCGGGAATGATGGGCACGCTGATGCCGATTTCGTGACAACGCTCTACAAAGTCGAAATATTTCTGATTGTCAAAGAACATCTGAGTCACCAGGTAAGATGCGCCAGCGTCAACCTTTTGCTTGGCATAGCGCAAATCGGATGCCGTGTTCGGGGCCTCTTCGTGCTTCTCGGGATAGCAAGCCATGCCGTAGGTGAAAGGCGTGTCGATGCCCTCGATGCGCATATCGTCGAGGCCTATGCCGCGATTGAACTGGTTGACCTGCTCTTGCAAATCGGTAGCGTGCTCGTGATATTGCGATTCGGTTCCCTTGGGAATTTCCAGGTTTTTAGAATCGCCGCGCAGCAGGAACAGGTTGGTTACGCCGAGGAAGTTGAGGTCGAGCAGCGCATACTCAGTCTCTTCCTTGGTGAATCCCTTGCAAATTATGTGAGGCACGGCCTTGATGCCGTATTTGCCTTGGATTGCTCCGGCGATGGCCACAGTGCCGGGACGCTTGAGGATGTTGATGCGTCGAAGGCTGCCATCGGGATTCTCCTTAAGCACATATTCGCTGTGGTGGGTAGTTATATTCACATATTTGGGATCAAACTCGCGCAACGAGTCGATTACATCGAAAACTCGATATATGCTGTTGCCTTTGAGAGGAGGAAGAATTTCAAATGAAAAATCAGCCATTGTCAGTTTTTGGTTTTTAGTGTTTGGCTTTTGGATATAAGTGTTTGGCTTTTGGGTATAGTTGGAAACCTTAGTGCAAAGTTACGAATTTTTTCTGAAATTCAACAAAAAACCGACACCAAGAGTTAAGAAATAGTGAAGAATGAAAAATGAAGAATGAAAAATGAAGAATGAAAAATGAAGAATGAAAAATGAAGAATGAAAAATGAAGAATGAAAAATGATTAGTGTGCGTCAGCCCACCTTATCACTTATAACTTATACTTTATCCTTATTATTATGGTGAATTTGGAATTTATATTTGGGCCCTTGGTGGGCGGAGTGATTGGGTATATCACCAATGCCCTGGCCATACGCATGCTCTTTAGGCCTTACAAGGCTAAATACATTTTTGGCTGGAGGATACCCTTTACTCCGGGAATCATACCAAAAGAGAAGGGCCGAATTGCCATCTCGCTCGGCACGGCCATCAGCGATAACCTGATGAACCAAGAAGTGCTCGAAAAGAATCTGTTATCGCCCGAAATGGTTGAGAAAGTAAGGCAGGGCATCGAGAGCTTTGTGGCCCAGCAAAAGGCCAATGACGAGACTGTCAGGGAATTCTTGGCACACTACCTAACACCTGAAGAGGCTGATGCGGCAATCGCGAATATCAAGGATGAATTGGCGGCTCAGGTAGGCACGCGCTTGAGCGATTCTCGCTTGGGCGACCAGATAGCCGATGCCGTGGTGGCCCACATGTCGGCCAAATTGAGAATCGATGGATTGGCTGTGCCTCTGTCGGGGCTGATAGGCAAGAAAGTGTGGGGACAAATAGCCGACCTGATGCAAGCTCCGGCTCGCAGCTTCCTGTCAAAAAACATCAACCAATTGCTGCGCGACCGAGGACAAGAGATCATCGGGGGATTGTTGGACAAGGAAGTGACCAAACTGGCCGATACTCCAGTCAAGGAATTGCTCGCTGGCAAAGATGAACAATTGCAGCAGCTGTGCGATGCCGTGGTCAACATGTACCGCAAGCTCATAACTGAGCAACTGCCCAAAATCCTCGCTACCATCAATATCCCGGCCATCATCGAGAGCCGCATCAATGAGATGAATATGGCAGAAACCGAAAAGCTCATATTCTCGGTAATGAACAAAGAGCTCCGAGCCATTATCTGGCTCGGAGCCCTGTTGGGAACGATTATGGGCACTATTAATGCCTTTGTGTAACCTTATCGAATCACGATCTTGAGGGTAGAGTTGGCAGCAGCTACGATGTAGATGCCCTTGCCAAGCTGTGAGGCGTTGGCCTCGCCATTGCCCTTGAGCACGAGCATGCCCGAGGTATTGTATACAGCAAATTGACCCTCGGCCTTGATGGTTGTGCCATCAAAGGTGATGGCCTTGTTAGCGGGAGCTACTGCGCTCACGATGCCAGAGAAGTCGTTGACAGCATCCTCATAGTAAAGAGCCATGCCTTCGGCGAGCACCTTCCATGGATTGCTTGAATCTTCGCCAAGGGCCCAGCCAGTAGATGTCACATGCGATTCCAAATCCTCGATGGCAATAGTCTTGCCCTCGGTGGTAGTGGTTGCGTCCTCAACTGTGCCGTCGATGAGTGCGAGGCCGATAGCGTAGTTGTCGCCAAAGTAAGCCTCAACCACTGGATCGAGATGAGGATAATCGGCATATTCCATGTCTGAAGTCACATGATCCCAATCGATTTCAGGCCGGTCGTAAGATGTGCTGCCAGCAATGCGGTGAGCGATTGAGGTAGGAGCATCGGGATTGGCGGTAATGCTCTCAGCGGCTACGATGCAATTGCCGATGTGGGTTGACTTTGAGGTTACGCCCTCATAGTAAGTGTTGATGTATCCGGCGATGCCGCCAGCCTGTGCCTTGGAATCGCCATTTGCCTCGACACTGCCCTCGACATAGCAGAATTTTACGCTTGAGCGAGCGCAGTCGCCAACGATGCCGCCAGCGCAGGAGCCGCCGATCACAGCAGCGTCAACATGGCAATTGACGATGTTCTCATCCTCAGAGAGAGTGCCACCGGTGATACCGCCGACAACGTTGCCTGCGATTGTGCCGGTCACATAGCAATTGCTGACACTTGCGCTTGATCTCATCTCGCCTACGATGCCGCCAACTTGTGAATCACCGCTGATATTGAAGTCAACCCCGGTGGCTGAGCAATCGTTGATTTGCGAATACACTGTCAGACTGCCAGCGATAGCGCCAAAGGGTTGGTAGGTTGAACTCTCAGCCACGCAATTCTTGACATGCACATTGTCGATGCGGGTTGGGCCACTGGTGCTACCACCCATATATCCGGCAACAAAACCGCCGCCTTCGCCAGTATGCTCTGAGTCCACGATGTAAAGATTCTTGATTGACGCTCCGCTGAACATATTGGATACCAGACCAGTACCAGTGAGACGCATATTCTCGATAGCGTAGCCTTGGCCATCGATTGAGCCGGTGAAGGTGCAATCATTGCCACCCCATACATAGTAGTCAAAGTCGATGTCGCAGTCGACCACATAGTGAGCGCCCGGAGCTGAATTGATTTGCATCACATCGCCAGCAGTAGCCAGATGGTAGGGATTTTCTGAGGTGCCATCACCGCCAGCAAAGCGCGAGAGGGGCAGAGCGAAATGGTTGGCATAGAACGAGTCGGTCGAGCTTTGATAGTAAATTACCATCAGCTTGGCAAGCGAGGTGCCAGCATTTTGCAGATAGATAGAGCTGAGTTTTGCACCAGTCTCAGTGTCGGGACCCTGTGAGAGCAGTATATCGCCATCCTCGTTGTAGAGGCGCAGATACTCGCTGGTAGCCGAAGATGAAGAGTTGGGATCATCGAGAACCTTAACCAGGAAGAGGTATTCGCGCTTTGAGTCAGTATTGAAGAGGTAGGGGTCAAAAGCGACTTGGTCAACATACACTTGCGCCAAAGTCACGTCTGAGCCGACATTGATATATTCATAGCGCACGAAGTTGCCATTCTTGTCAAACCATGCCAGGCGGTGGAGAGCATTGTTGTCAGCGTCAACATCAGCAGTATTGAGCGAAGAAACGTAGCTATAGGTGCGTCCCTCAGCGATACGGTCAATCGAGGTTGAGATATAAGTTGCGCCTTCAATCAGGGTGGGGATTTCAGCCACTGTCTCGCATGATGGCACATCCACAAAGCGGAAAACGTCTTCGTCTTCGAGGTAGAAGCAGAACTGTGTCTCGTAGCCCTCGACATCGCTCATAGATATGAAGTCGGTAGCATTCTCAACAATTGTAGCGAGCAGGTTACCGTCCCAGTCGAATACATGCAGGTCGGTCTGGAAATCATCAGTCGAGGTGAGGTAATTTTCATAGCCGATGAAGTAAACCGGCTGGTCGGAATTATCGTAGAAATCAAAACTCAGGTCGTTGTATTAATAGTTAAAGCGAAATATATTGCGAATTGACCAAACTGAATCTGAGAGTCAGAAGGGACTCCAACTCTGCCTTATAGTCGCCTATTCGGTCAAAGAACTTTTTGATGGCGCTCTGAAAAAGCTCTTTGGTTCTGTAGAAGTTAGTGT